>CAJOND010000120.1 GCA_905236675.1 Candidatus Rifleibacteriota bacterium
AAATTGCATTTACTCTTGCAAAACTTGCATTTAGTTATGCAAATTCCTGCTTTTATCCAGTTTTTCAAAAAGTTGCATTTACTTTTTCAATTAACCAGATACTTTTTTATTTGTTAATAGTTGAGAATAAAATATTGAAAAGTTGGCTATAAAATTGCTTGATAGAAAACTAGATGATTGATATATTGTTTAACAATCAGTAAAAAGAGGGGAAGAGTATGTTGCAGATTAAAAACTCTGTTAGTATTGAAATATTAGCAGATGATATGATTGAAGAAATAAAGAAAGCTTGGAAAAGTCCTTTTGATGCTCCTGTCCTTATATTCCCTGATTTAAAGCTTGAACAGTGGTTTAAATTTAGATGGGTCGAAAAGTTTGGCTCTATAGCAAATCTAAATACAAAAAGGCTTGAAAATTTTTTGTTTGAAAGTTTAATAGATAAAAATAATGATTATAAACCGTTAACTTCGGGTATATTGAGAAATATAATTATTGCATATTTAAAGAAAAATATTGATGTAGAAAATGAGAACATATTTTCTGAAATAAGAAATTATTTAAAAGACGATGAAGAAGAAGTAATTAATGAAGCAAGGCTTTTTGATTTTTCAGATACGCTGGCGAATATTTATTTAGAATATGAAAATACCAGATCTTCCGATTTTATTAAAAATGGTGATGATTCAGGAATATTAGACAGTTGGCTTAAAAATGAAAATTATTTTACTGAATATGACTTTGAATTAGAGAAATACCAGAAGAAAATTTATTCTGAAATTTTTTCTGAAGATGGCTGCTTAAAAGATATTATTGCTAAGTTAAATAAAGATGAAAGCATATTGGGTTCTTATATTACTCTGCCCCAGTTATTCAGAAAGAAATTTATAGAAAATGATATTTTCCCTAATAATAGTGATCTAAAATTATTTTTATTCGGATTTAGTAGTTTGAGCCAATTTTACAGAAATGCAATTAAATATTTATCTTTAAAAAATACTGTCTATTTGTATCTTGCTAATCCTTTTGCCGATTGTTTAAATGAAGAAATACAGAATGATTTATTAGCTAATTGGGGAACTATTGGTAAAACAAATCTAGATTTATGGACGGAAGGATTAGAGGAATGTAATAAAAAGATAATTACACTAAACTCTAATAATGAAAATAATAACAGCGATTTGAAATTAATACAAAAAGCTATAATTGAAAACAAAGAGAGTTTGTCTATAGCCAATTCCAATAACTCTAGCGATTTAGATAACTCAATTATAATACAATCTGCCCCTTCAAGACTTCGTGAAATTGAAATATTACATTCAAATATCTGTAAATTATTAAAAGATAAAAAAGCAAAAATAAAAGATATTATTGTAGCCTCTCCCGATTTGGATTTGTATAGATCGGCAATATATCAGGTTTTTAATCAGTCTGCTCAAAAAGAAGCAATAGCAAAAGAATCTAGAAAGGCTGTTCTGCATATTCCTTTTTCTTTTGTTGATTCAAGTGATAATGAGTCTTTGACTTATCTTGCATTAAGAAGATTATTATATTTAAGGGAAAAAGGCTATCTTGCTAGACCAGATTTTTTTGACTTAGTAAGAAATCCTGTTGTTCAGGCTGCTCGTGGGATTGAACCAGACGAAATTAGTGACTGGGAAAACTGGATTTCTTCTATGGGTATTTATCGAGATAAGTCAGAAGAAAAAAATTGGTTGCTTGGGGTTAAACGTTTATTGCTTTCAAAACTTTCGAACAAAGAAATTTTAGACATTTCACCTTTTTCTGATATTGGAAGCAGTGATAATGATTCTCTTAGTCGTTTTATTGAATGTGTAGATGATTTGGAAAAGTGGATTTGCAAAGATAATAACGAATTAAAGACTATGACAGAAGTTGATGAAGTTTTTTCTAAAATTGAGAAATGGCTTTTAATGCAAAAAGTTCCGACTGGTTTGGAAAGCGAAAATTATATTTTCCAAAAAATAAAAAAATCAAAAGATGAATTAATCTGGCAGTTTGCAGAAGAAATTGATTATATTTCTTATAAAATTTTTGCTAAAACTCTATTAAATTCGGCAATGAAATCTAAGTATAATTCAGGCAATCTATATGTAAACGGAATCTCCTTTATGAAATTCTCTCCAAACAGAATAATTCCTACTAAATATTTATTGTTATTGGGTATAGATTCTAATAGATTTCCAAGAAAAGACTATGTAAATTCTTTGGATTTAAGAGAAAAAACTGAATATATAGCTGGTGATGTATTCCCTTCTGAAAAAGATAAGTATGCTCTTTTATGTTATTTATTAAATGTCCGCGAAGCCTTATATATAAGCTATGTTAATAAAGATTTGCAAAAAGACGAGGACTTTTATCCATCATCTGTAATTATTGATCTCTGCCAATTATTAAAAAGTAAATATCCTAATACTAAAGACTGGAAGGAGCTAATTAAGCCCTGTTCTAATAGTGAAAATAGAGATTGGAAAGAATTATTTACTCTAAGTGCTTTGAGGAATAAAGAGTGTTATGAAATGATGATTGGTAATGGAAATAAAGAAAAGACCCCCTCAGTCTCGCTGCCACTCGCCAGCTCATCGACTCACTCACATCCTGAGGCTCTCTTGAACGCCGCCATCCTTGGCGGCAGCCCCAACAGTTTTTCAAACTTTGGGGGCGCATCTAAAAATACTTATCCCGAAAGGGTGAATGTTTATCAATTAAGATCCTTTTTGGAAGAACCTTTTAAAGCTAGAGTTGATAGAATTATAAATTCAGAGGAAGAAGATCCTGAAAAAATTGAATTTGAACCAATTGTTATTAATAATCTGGATGGAAGTATTATTAAAAAACAGTTGGTTTTATATGGGCTTATTAATTTAACTCGTTTAGATGATGAACAAAAAAAAGAAAATCTTAATGTAATTTTTGATGACATTATTAAAGAAATTAATATTGAATTTCCTAAAGATAAATTTGGCTATAAAGTTAAAGACAGTATAATAGAAATTACTAATAATTATATTAATTATATTTTTAGTATTTATAATGATGGTTATACATTTAAATCTCTAGAATTATCTGTAGATTTAAAAAATGAGATTAAAGGAAAAACTATTGCTTGGAACCTTAATGGAACAGCTAATATTGTTGCAGAAAGCGATAGTGAAGTTCACATAATAGAATTGGTTAACAGTATTTATTCCAAACAATATATTGGTCCATATATATTGTCTTTAGCTTATATTGCTGAAAATGGTGAATCTAAAAAAGAAGTGTTTTTGGATATTATACCTCTTAATTTGAATAGTAATCCTATCCAGATTGACTTATCTGAATTAGAAATAGAAGAAGAAGAAGAAGAAAGCTAAAGTTATTTTAAATAAAATTTATAGAAAGGCATTTGTTGAAAATTATCATGAAGTTTTGCCAATAGATTTATTTAAAGACTCATCATTGAATTATTATTCTTATTTAGGAAAATTTAATGGAGAACATAATAATCCATGGCAATATTTTAATAATGCAAAAATGTTTGACGTAAAAGAAGTATCTGATTTCAGCGACGCAAACTTTACGGAAGAATGGGGAAATGAAAAAGAAAAACAATTAAAACTATTCCCTAAGGCATTAGTTGACATATTTTTAGGAAGGAAAGGAGAGGAAGATTAATGAGTGATTTAACAAAATTTGAAATAAAAGATTTTAAAATAGGGCAAAACTTGTATATTGAAGCTTCTGCAGGAACAGGCAAGACTTATACTATTGAATTGCTTGTTGAAAAAATGCTTGAAGAAAAAATTTCTCTTCCTGAAATTCTTATTGTTACTTTTACTGAAAAAGCTACAGGAGAACTTCGTGACCGCATAAGATGTAAAATAGAAGATTGTATTAATATTTATGAAAATAATATAAATAAAAAAAATATTTTTATATCAGCATTACGTGAAATAGGAAATGCTCAAATTTATACAATTCATTCTTTTTGCCAAAGTGTTCTAAAAAATTATGCTTTTGAAACTAAGTCTTCTATAAATCTAGAAGTTGAAAAAGGCAATGAGATAGATAATATACTTGATAAATATATTCGTGATGTTTGGATAAAAGAAGAGGGTTTTGAAAATTTAATAATAGATAATTTAAAATTAATTTTAAAAAATGTTGTTAATAATTATTTACTTTATTATGATTTAAAAATAGAAGAAAATGGGACTTCAGACGAAGAAAAATTTGCTTTAAAACATTTTCAAGAAATAATATCAGAATGGCAAAAATATAAAAAAGACAATAATCTCATTACTTTTACAGATATGATAAACCTGGTTCATGAAAAAATCAGGGATAATAAAAATACTTCTTTGGTTGAATGTTTACGTAATTCTTATCGATATGCTATTATTGATGAATTTCAGGATACTAACCAAAAGCAATGGGATATATTTAGTAAAATATTCCTAAATAGTAACCGTAATAATATTGTCGTTGTTGGTACAGTCTATATTTGCTTTCCAAGGAGCAGAAATAGATGTTTATAAAAAAGCCATAGAAGAAATTCGTAAGAAAAATGGAAATGGTAGACAATTGTTAAATAATTATCGTTCTTCTGAAGCTATGATTGAAGCTTGTAATGTATTATTTCAAGATATAGAAAATAATGAAGAAAAACCTAAAGGCAGCGGTAAAAATAAAAAAACAGAAATAATATCAGAAAAAAATAAATTTTTTGGAAATAGTGGTATAGATTTTACTCCATCTAAAAGTCCAACAAAAGAAATTAATAATTATAAAAATAAAGCTTTTCTAAACTCTGATGAAGTTAAACCTATTTGGCTAGCTCAGCCATCAGAAGGAAATGAATATGCAAAATTTGCTGTTTCTAAAATAGTAGAATGTTGCAAACTTGATGAAAAAGGTAATACAGCATTACAGATTTATGATAATAATGATAATACATATAGGAACGTAAGTTTTTCGGATTTTTCTGTTCTTGCTAGAGCTAGAACAGAAATGCCTTTTATCGAAGCTGAAATGCGAGAAATAGGTATTCCTTTTTATAGATATAAAGACAGAACTTTGTTTGAAGGTAAAGAATGTCTAGATTGGATAGCACTTTTAAGAATACTTGATATACCTGATTTTGCGACTATAAATAGACAAATGCTTAATAAATCACTTTTATCGGATTTTTTCAGAAAAAGTATTGATGAAGTTGAATCTGAAGAGCTAGTAAATCCTACAAAAGAACCAATGTCTTATATTCTTGAGTGGAGAAAGCTTGCTGAAAAACGACATTGGGCTGAATTAAAAGAAAGAATTTATCAGGATACTAATATTGACAGAGTTTTTTGTGCAAATTCTAATTCTATAAATTTGGTAAAACTACATCAGATTGGTAATTACATTTTTGATTATTTTTTCAATCACAAAGTTAGTATTGAAGAAATGATTAAACATTTAAAAGGGTTAGTTGATAAAACTGGAAGCAGTGACTCTGAAGGCGATATTGTTGAAAATACCAATGATTTAGATGCAGTAAAAATAATGACAATTCATGCTTCTAAAGGTTTAGAATTCCCAGTTGTTATTATGGTAGGCAGTTTAATAGGTTTCAATAATAAAATTAATGGACCTTTTGTTTATAATAAGGCCAGTGATGATATTAAAAGTAATAGAAATAAATATTTAGGTTTTACCAAAGAAATTTATAAAAAAGAAGTATTTGAGGAATGGAGAAGATTGATGTATGTTGCTTATACAAGAGCAAAATATATATTAATTCTTCCTGATTTTTCAAATAAGCAATGCTGGTCTACTGAAAAATTCCCTTATTATTTCCTAAAGGCTAGAATTGAGAATTTAAGAAAACATTTGGATTTGGTCAGAACCGACGATTCTGATTGGCAATTAGATAAGAAAAATAATTATATATATAAAATAAAAACTGAATTAAAAGAAGTAATAGATGATTTTATAGATAAAACTAGAAAACACAAAGATAATTCTTCTTCTAAATCAGATGCAGAAAAGCAAATAAGTGAACTTCAAAACTCTTTGCCTAATTTAAGAACATATCAGCTTTCTTATTCTTCAATTTCTTCAAACATAAAAAAGAAATTTGGAATTGCTTACGATAGTGATAATAGTGATATTGAAGATATAATTAACATAAATAACGTTTCTGAAAATGGAGAACGTTTTGATAAAGATGGTTTAAGCGAAGATGATAACAATCAAAGTGATTCGATTATATCAAAAGAATTTAAAAATATTGATAAACCTGAAAATATTGTTAGAGCTGGTAATAATTATATTTCTAACGTTAATAATATAGAAAATTATGATTTAGTTGATTATCCCAGAGGCTCTAAATTAGGTAATGCTATACATGAAATATTTGAATTAATCATCTTTGAAAATTATGGTAAATTAAACCCTAATGATATTTATGAAATTTCAGAACTTAACAATCTGATTATTGAAAAATTTGAAAAACAATCGTTACCAATAAAAAAGAACGATAATTGGATGAAATTAACTGCAAAAATTGTATGGGATACTTTAAATGCAGATTTGCCAGTAATTCAAGGTAGCAAAGTAATAGAAGGTAAAACTTTTAAATTAAAGTCTATTCCAACTAAGACGAGAAGAGCCGAAGTAGAGTTCTTATTTGATTTTACGGATTCAGAATCTAATCGTTCAAAAAGTTTGTCGCAAGAATTGTCATTGCGAGCTGAAGAAGCTCCCCCACGAATGGCGGGGGAGCTGGATTTTGCAAAGCAAAAGACTGAGGGGGCTGATTGCGAAGCATTCAGAGGCGTGGCAATCCAGTGTAATGATAATTATAAAAAATTAAGTAGGTTGTGTAAGGGGTTTATTGATTTACTTTTTGTCAGAATAGATAATGAAAATGAATATTATTCTATTCTTGACTGGAAATCTGATTATATGAGTGAAGAAAGCTACTGCGACGGTGATGCTCTTAGTGATAAGGTTGCCGAAGAATACACTGTTCAGAGAGTTCTCTATTCTTATTTACTTGTAAAATGGTTAAAGCAGTTTTATCAGAATCTTAATGAAGAAGAAATATTTGAAAAACATTTTGGAGGCATTTATTATGTTTTTGTAAGAGGCTGTAGAGCTGATTGTTCCAATGGTATTTATGCCCAGACTTGGAAAAGCTATTCAGCATTAGAGGAAAGCTATAAGAAGCTCACTGCTGAGTTAGGAATTAGGAGTTAGGAGTGAGGAAAATGGAAAACGAAAAAGAACAAAATAAATTAAGTGCTGATAAATTCTATACTTTGCTTTCAAAAATGAAGGCAATTTCCCCAATTTATGAAAAAATAATAAAGCACTTGGTAACAGAATTAGAGCCAAATATAACCGAAAACGCAAAAAATGTTATTTATGTTTATTTTTCTTTATTAGAAGACGGTAATACCCGTATTCCATTAGATGTTGAAAATTTATATGAAAAATGGATGAAAAAATGGGAAGGCCTCGTAATTCAGGAAAATGCAATTCCTAAGGATAATAATTTAAATAATATCAGCATTGATTTTAAAGCTATTTTTGAAACAGGAATAAATGATTTATTAAATAATAATTACTCAAATATAATTGGTGAAAATAAGCTTTTCATAATTAAAGATAATTATTTATATGCAAATAAATATTATGAAGCTAAATTAATTATCGAAGAAAAATTTAAACAATTATTTTATAAAAATGTTGAATCTAAGCTGGATACTTCCCCAAAAATAATTACAAATAAAGATATTGAAGCTATAACTCAATCTAAGAATTTCAAATTAAATGATAAACAACTTGATGCCGTTAATATAGGACAAAATGAAAATATTATTATTACTGGCGGCCCAGGGACAGGAAAAACAACGGTTGTTTTTTATATTCTTTGGTTTTTATTAAATCAGAAACAATATTCTGTTTATAAAATTTATTTGACAGCTCCTAGTGGAAAAGCCTCTGATAGAGTAAAAGAAAGTCTACTAGAAAACTTAAACAGAGTTTCTATTGCTTCAGATAATAACATAATAACAAAATTAAGTCTAGTCGACTGCTATACCATTCATCGTCTATTAAAATATAATCCAGTTACAGGAAAATTTAAATATAATAAAGATAATAAATTTGATGAAAAATCAATCTTTGTTATTGATGAAGCTAGTATGATTGATATTTCTATGTTTGCTAATCTATTAGAAGCTATTAGCGATAAATCAAGAATATTTATTCTAGGCGATATTGATCAGCTTCCTTCGGTTGATGCTGGTGCCGTTCTTGGTGATTTATTAAATTCTGCTCAAAATGTCGTTGAATTGACTGAATCTAAGCGATTTACTGCTGGTTCTAATATTGGTAAACTTAAAGAATATATTTATAAAATTAAGGAAAAGAATTCTGATTCATCTAATAAAACACAATCTGATGATGTTTTTATAGATAATTTTAATTTGTTTAATTCAAATGAAATTTATTGGAAATTAGAAAAAGAAAAAAACAATGAGTATAAAAAGTTGAATCAGGTTAAATTCATTTCATTGATAGAAGAGAAAAAAGAGACAATAAATAAAGACTTTTATAAGAATTATAAAGCTAATTTAGATAATATTTTAACAAAATGGATACAAACTTTCTTTTATGATGATAACGAATCAATATGTGAAATTGCTGAAAAGGTTAATCCTTTAATCGAAAACTCTAATGAGCAAGATGAAATTCGAGATAGACTTTGGAAAATGTCTTTACGCTCAAAAATCCTCTGTGCTGAAAAACAGAGCATAACAGGCTTAAATAATATCAATAGATTTATTTATAGATATTTATTTAATAAAGAGTTAAACAATAAAAACAATACTCATTGTGATTCTTTCAAAGAGACATCTGAATCAAATAATGAACAAAGTTTAAACTCTGACATAAAATATAATCCAAATTCTAATTATTTTCCTGGACAATTACTCATTATTACTAGGAATCAGGGAATGTATAAACTATATAACGGCGACACTGGAATAGTTGTAGTTTCAAATGATGGCGCTGATTATCTTATGGTAAAAAAGAATAAAAAATTTGAATTTTACCCATTAACTATTTTCCCTAAAGATTCAATCGAAAATGCTTTTGCTATAACTGTTCACAAATCTCAAGGCTCAGAATATGGTCATATTTTAATGTTCCTTCCCAACATTTCTGGTCATAGAGTATTATCTAATCAAATTATTTATACGGGTATAACAAGAGCAAAAGATAGTGTGACCATAGTAAGCACCAAAGAAGCTTTTGATTCTGCTTGTTCAAATGTTATTAATCGTGACACAGGAATAGTATTGCTCTAAATTATTATCTTTATTAATCGAATTTGCTTGTTAGCTTGATTTAGTGGTATTATGTTCTAATTCTTAGAGGTGAGATAAAAGAGATTAAAGATAATTAAAATGTTTATCAAAAACAATTCTTTAAAATCTAAGTTGTATACTCTAATTACTTATCTTTAAAATATGGATTGCTAATTATTCACACGATAGCTTATAATGATGGTAAGGGTTAGGTGCTTACGATTGCTAAAACAATTCCCTTAATCCCTTTGCCCTACACTCCCTAATCCCTAAAATAGGCAAAAGCTTACAAAACTAACATTAACCTCAAAAAACAGGTAGTAGCAACAAGTAATGAATATAACTAAGCGATTTGCAGAGCTAATATCTGCTATTGCTCCTGAAACAAAAGAAGACTTTTCTGGTTATACTGGTTCGTTAGGTGCTATTACATTGGCAAGTCTAGCGAAGCAAAAAGGTGTAACTCTTTTTGTTACTGGTTCTGTTTCACGAGCAAAAGAAATATATAAGCTGGTTTCTGTCTGGTTGGAAAAAGATTCGCAAAGACTATTATGCATGTTACCTGAGCGTGAAAGCGTTTATGACCAGACCGCTGCTGATAATGAACTTATTGCTGACAGGTTGACAGCTTTGTCTGCCGACAGCCGTTTCGGTGGGCTTATAATTGCTCCTTCCTGCGTTTTATTAGAAAGATTTTTCGACCCTCAAAAATGGCTGAAAGCCTGTTTTACCATAAAATCAGGCGATGAAAGCGACAGAGATGAGTTAATAGAAAAGCTGGTTTTGCTTGGCTACAGACGAACAAATGTGGTTGAAGAACCTGCGACTTTCGCGGTCAGAGGAAGTTTGTTGGATTTGTTTCCACCCGATAGCCAATTCCCTTACAGATTAGACTTTTTCGGCGATGACTTAGATTCAATAAAAAAGTTTTCGATTGAAACACAGCGAACTTTTGATAAATGCGATTCTATCACTGTAATCCCAGTAAATGAGTATGTGGCAACGCCTGAAGAGCTTAAAAAGCTTTCTGAACGCATCGAAAGCGAAGTTTTGAAGCTTGATAGCAAAAGGGGCACTCAGCTTTCTAGAAAACTTGAACATTTCATGATGAACCCTGACAGTATTGACTATAAAGAGCTGAAGCCATTTATAGAAAAGGGGTATGGCTTTTTGTGGGATTACTGGAAAGATTGTCGAATTATTATTGATGAAAAAGACCAGACCTATTTAGCATTAGAGGAATTCAGAAATAAGCTTGAATCTCAATATAATCAGCTTGGCGATTTAACGCCATTACGTCAGCCTCGTCACTATTATCACGAATATAATCGTGTAATTGAACTGCTTGAAGAACAAAAGCCTGTTAATTACAGCCGTTTCGGGGAACGTGAGGACAGTATTTTTAAAGATATTGAGTTCTTGCCGCCACCTACAGATTCATCGAGAGAGTCTTTGATAAATGAATTAAGACAGCTTCTCAGTTCAAAATGGGCTGTAGTAATTGTTATAGATAGTGAAAACCGTTCAAACAATTTAAAAGGGTTGCTTGGGGAACGAAAAATCAAGATTCATTCTGCTTCAAGACCCTTTGGTGCTGAATACGGTTCCGTGCTGTTTTTAAACGGTTATGCAACTCACGGCTTTAAAGATTTCAAACGCAAACTGGCTATTTTCTCTGAAAGCGATATTTATATTGGGCAAGACAGAGAAGTTAAAAAGCATAAGCGAAGCGGCAGACAGAATCTTATTCAGATTGAGCAGATGGTGCCTGGCGATATTGTGGTTCACGCAGACCACGGTATCGCCGAGTTTCGTGGTATTCAAACTATGACCGCTGGCGGAAACACCCGTGAATATATGCTTTTGCAGTATGCTGGCACCGACAAACTCTATGTTCCCACTGATCAGGTTCACAAAGTAACAAAATATATTGGTAACGAAGGCTTTGTTCCTAAGATTCACAGCTTAAATTCAAAAGCCTGGATTGCTCAGAAGTTTAAAATAAGCAAAAATGTTGAAGCTATCGCAAAAGAGCTTTTGGAACTCTATGCAAAGCGTGTTGCTAATGTGGGTTTTGCTTTCCAGCCTGATGACGAGTTTCAGAGAGAGATGGAAGAAAGATTCCTGTTTACTGAAACACCTGACCAGATGAAGGCTATAGTCGATACAAAAGCCGATATGGAAAGCAACATTCCTATGGATAGACTTGTTTGTGGTGATGTGGGTTACGGCAAAACAGAAGTTGCTATGCGAGCCGCTTTTAAAGCAGTCTGTTCTGGGAAACAGGTGGCAGTGCTTGCTCCTACAACTTTGCTAGCTTTCCAGCATTATCAGACTTTCTCGAAAAGATTTGAGGGATTCCCTGTTTCAGTTGATATGGTTTGCCGTTTAAGAAAACCTGCTGTTCAGAAAGAAACAATCAAAAAGGCTAAGCTTGGCACTCTTGACGTTTTAATTGGCACTCATCGTTTGCTTTCTTCTGACATTGCGTTTAAAGATTTGGGTCTGTTAATTGTCGATGAAGAGCAGCGTTTTGGAGTAAAGCACAAAGAAAAACTTAAACAGCTTAAAACACAGATTGACGTTTTGACTCTTACTGCTACGCCAATTCCTAGAACTATGCAAATGGCTATGTCTGGAATCAGGCAGATAAGCATTATTGATACGCCTCCACAAGACCGTCGACCAGTGCAGACTTACGTTTCTCCCTTCGACCCAGCTTGGATAAAACGTGCTATGATAGAAGAGTTGAAGCGTGGCGGCCAGATTTTCTATGTTTATAACAGAGTCGAAAGTATTGATAAAAAGGCCGCTTTCATTAAGGAACTTGTTCCAGAAGCTAGAGTTGTTATTGCTCACGGTCAGATGGACGAGGGCGAAGTAGAAAAAGCTATGCTGGCTTTCGTTCAAAAGGAATATGACATACTCTTAGCTACTACAATTATTGAGTCTGGGCTTGATATTCCTAATGTAAACACTTTGATAGTAGACGAAGCAGAACGCTTTGGGCTTTCGCAGATGTATCAGCTCAGAGGCAGAGTAGGGCGCTCAACAAGACAGGCTTGGGCTTATTTCTTCTATTCAAAAGGAAAACAGCTTACGAAAGAAGCTGCTGAACGCTTGGAAACCATCGAAGAACATACGGCTCTTGGCTCTGGTTTTAAAGTAGCCATGAAAGATTTGCAGATTCGTGGTGCAGGCAATATTTTAGGTGAAACTCAAAGTGGTCATATCGCTAGTATCGGTTTCTCTCTCTATATGGAGCTTATGGAAGAAGCTGTTGCACGTTTAAAGAATGGCGAAACTGTTCAAAAACTTGAAACTACTGTTGAAATTCCTATGACAGCATTTTTCCCAGAAAAGTATATTTCTGACCAGGAAACCAGAGTTGAAATGTATTCAAGGCTTGCTAGATGCAACGACCTTGCTTTGCTCGAAGATATTAAGGATGAATGTGAAGACCGATTTGGCGATATTCCAAAAGAAGCCAAAGGATTATTCGATATTAGCAGAGTCAGAATTCTTGGTGCCAAAGCAGGAATTAGCAAGATTTCCAGAATTATGAACCATATCAAGTTTGAGTTCAGCGGTGCTATGCCAGACATCGGCGAGCTTTTCAATACAGGTGATAATATCTTACGCCAAATTTACTTCGAACCCAAAGAGCATAACATCATCAACCTTAACATCCTCTCCGACGAGCTGAAATACATTCTTTTGGATATAGAAGCCTTTCTCCGCCTTATCATCAATGATGAGTGAGTCTTTCTAAAGCTTCCCCTTGAGGGGAAGTGGCACGCAGTGCCGACGACCAACAGAAACGATATATTTATTAAATATATTGTTGAAATTTTTACAAAATCATAATATATTTTAAATATACTTTAAATGTTTTGAAATTTATGATTTTCAGAAAGTATTATTTAAATAAAATAGAACCATTTATTGGAAAGCCTGTTATAAAAGCGATAACAGGCTTAAGACGTGTTGGAAAAAGTACCTTTATAAAACAGATAATAGATTATCTGCAAAAAGAAAAAGGTGTAAAACCAGCTAACATTATATACATAAACAAAGAATCCTTAGATTTTGATTTTATTGCTAATTACAAAGAGTTAAATGATTATGTATCAAAAAAGATAAAAAATAAAAAAAGCAAAGCCTACATATTCATTGATGAAATACAAGAAATAGAAGCTTTTGAAAAGACAATTGCTTCGTGGTCGGGTGAGCCAGACAAATACGACATAACTATAACCGGCTCTAATTCCTCAATGTTTTCAAGCGAGTTGGCTACAAAGCTAACAGGTAGATATATAGATTTCCCAATTTATCCTTTTTCTTTAAGTGAATATAAAGAGCTTTATCCAAATATAACTTCTATTGATAATCTTTTTGAAAACTTCATAAAATATGGCGGAATGCCTGGTTTAAAAATATTAGAAAAGCTGGAAGATGATTTTGCTTATATGTTTTTAAGAAGTATTCACGATACTATTGTTTTGAAAGATATAGTTAGAAGGAAAAGTATACGTAACGTTGAGTTGCTAAGAAATATCTGCAATTTCTTTTATTCTAATATTTCTAACCCCACAACAGCTCTGAGTATTAACTCTTATTTGAAAAATCAGCATATAAAATCTTCTGTTCCCTCAATATTAGCTTATATAGATGGCTTAACTGATGCTCGACTATTTTATCAATGTAAAAGATACGATTTAAAAGGGAAAAAGCATTTGGAAATAAACAGCAAATACTATGCTTCAGATATAGGACTTAGGCATTCTCAAATAGGCTTTTCTGTCAAAGATTTTTCGAATATATTAGAAAATATTGTTTATTTAGAGCTTAAACGCAGGTTTGATTCTGTTTATACAGGTGAAATAAACAACCTAGAAATAGATTTCATAGCAATAAAGAATACTGAACCTGTCTATTTTCAAGTTTGTAAAAACCTAGATAATGATTCAACATTGCAAAGAGAAATAAAATCACTGCTTGCGGTTAAAGATAATTACCCCAAATACATAATAACTTACGATAAATATCCACATTCAAATATTTCAGGAATTAAAGTTAAAAATATCATTGATTTTTTATTATAGAGTAGAAATGAGAGATGATGTTCTTTCTTGAAGATGCTGCCCCGCTATGCGGGGCTGTCGCCAAGGATGGCGGCGTGCAAACGAGCGACAGGAGGTCAGCGAGTCGCTAAGCTGGCGAGCGTAAGCGAGACTGAAGGGGGAGCAAAGCGTTAGATTTGCGTTGAAGAAAGGGTGACCGAACCAGAGCAAACTTTTTTTAGCGATAGCGTATTGGAACCACCTGTTTGCCATCGTCATTTCGAGATGGAGAGACTTTCTAAGCGTTTTAAATTTATTGAATCCAAAAGCAAAATAAAATTGACATAAAGAATTGTGCGTGGTAAAAATTTCTTAGTATGTAGGTATGTGTGTAGCATATCTTTAATAATTTACTAGGCGGTTACGCCAATAACCGCCTAGTTTCTACAGTTTTTACCAACTTTTGATTTATTATAATCTATTGCTATGATATTTCCTTTCATTTCGGGAAGAGGTTTTCCAAAACAAATAATTGAAGCTGGCTCAATTATTTCAAGCATTTTGTCGTAACCTCTCATAAAAGAAAGCTTAGAATGTTTACAACCTATCATTCCTATTGCGACAGTAGAACCTCTTTCTATTCCATCAAAACAGAAATTATAACTATTATAGCTACTCCAACTAACAGAAACAATAACGTTAAGTCCGTTTTTTTTGCCAAATAGCGCCACTATTTCTATTATAGCCAACCATTCTTAACTGTTTCCATATTGGCATCTCATAGTATAATGAAGCATCTGGAGTAATTACAAATTTATATTGCTTTAACTTTTCTAAGTATTTTTCGGGGTGTTTTACAACAGGTATAAACTTAAAATCATCTAGAAAAAAGTGAACACCTTTTGTTTTAAATTTAGGAATTTCATGCTCTACTGTATTACTAAACGCAATAAGAGAAGTATTTGTATCTAATATTACATTTTTCCTAACCAATGGAATATCATACTCAATTTTTGGAATTAGTATTCTTTTATTATCAACTAATATACTCATAACATCACCTCTTTCTTTACCAATCTATCCATTGCATTTCTGCTTCAACTTCATAGAAAGATTTTCCATCAAAAATCTTGTCATTAAGAAGATGGAACATTACATCATCTTTAGAAGAAGAGCTATAAACAAATATATCTTCAACAAAAACAAAATCTACTTTGTCTTCATATTTAGTAATATAAGTACTATATTCTTTTGTTTTATCGTCATAACAAATACCGTCAAACCAGTATCTATAACCTTTGTATCTTACTTTACAATCTTCAAATGCTATACAATCAACAAATTCATTAACATCGCCATCTATCATAATTTATTATTACTCCTTTCTTTACCAATCTATCCATTGCATTTCTGATTCAACTTCATAAAAGGATTTTCCTTCAAAAATCTTGTCGTTAAGAAGATGGTAGAGACACTCGTCTTTTGAAACAGATTTCCAAGAGAATACATCTTCTACAAATTCATATTCATATTTAGAACCTTCTTTTATCTTCTCTTTGTATATTTCTATTTTGTAAGTTTTTGTTTTCTCGTTAAAACATAAACCATTAAAGAAATATCTAAAGCCTTTGTACATCACTGCTACATCTTGATAAGTTATGACATCTATAAATTCATCTACATTACCATTTATCATAGCTTTTTCCTCTTAGTTTTGATTTGGTTGCCATCTTAACTCTTTTTTGAAATATTTTTTGTATTTTTCATATTCATCTTTTGTTAATAAACGTTTTGGTCTATCTTTAAAGTTATCACGTTTGTATTCGTGTATGTGTAATATTGGTTTTCGGCTTATATCTAAGTCTTTTTCAGGATGGTAAGCTATCTCTGTTGTTAGATAATGGTCTGAATCATAAAATCTAATCATTTGAAAGTTGCCATCAGGATATAATTTTATGTATGCAGAGCTTGAGTGGGCTTCTACAGGTAAGTCATGCTTTTTTCCCATACCCTCTAAAACTTTTACACCTTCAATATAACCTACTGTTTTATAAATAAAAGCAACGTTATTGCCAGCAGCAAATGTACCTCGACCACCCATTTTAGTTATCCTCCTTATTGTTTACAACTGGTATTTCTATGATATTTCCAACCATCTCTTTCAATGGTTTACCATAGCAAAATACATATTGAGGTTCAATTTTTCTGTAAAGATGTTCATATCCATTGAGAAAAATATCTCTATCTTCATAATCCAAGCATGAAACAGCAACAGAAGAATATTTTTCTATTCCAGAAAAGCAAATATCGTAAGTATTCCAATCTAATCAGCTTACCGAAGTAATCACTTCGCAGTTAGAATTTTGCCATTGATTACCGCACCACCTACTCATAGCTGTATTAGTGATTATTTCCCATTTAGGAGTATTTCTATCTATTTTTACATAAGGTGTAAATATAGCAAAGTATTGAAATAATCTCTTATCGAACTGATGAATATTTATATAGGGTTCTAATAATAGAGGATAACAATCAAAAAAATGAACATATTTGGATTTGTTAGTTTTATTGTCTCTATATTTTATTTTATCAAAACTAATATATTCAATATTGCTTTCGTTTATCTCTTGTCGTTTTATTACTGGGATATTCAGAAAACCTGTAGTGTTATAACTTATTCTTAAAAAATCATTAGAATTTCTGTAATTGAAGTTTCTCATAGCTTCTCCTTTCTATTTTTAAAATTATTGAAAGGATATGCTGTATAAGTCAATCAATTAGTTACATTTTAGTTCCTAATTATTAGATTTTTCTGAGTCTTTTAGTTTTTCTCTGAAATCCTTTGGAGTAAGTCCGT
>CAJOND010000121.1 GCA_905236675.1 Candidatus Rifleibacteriota bacterium
ATTTTGATACAAAGTATCACGGTTTTGACATGAAAAGTAGGAGAAATTAAATAAATAGTACCTATAATTAAATAATAGCTGTATGTAAAGAATCACAAGTGTACATTATCAGAGACATTAAGAATACTACCCGGGGAAGTTTGAGAGAATTCTCAATTTACAAGCATTTTGAGGGAAAAACTTCAAAACTTTCTGATACAAATTCCAAAACTCTCTGATAATTCATTCTCAAAGTTACTGATACTTTTTTGATAATTTATGTGTCAGAATGTGTTTTAATGTCAATATTTACTTGTGCTTGTTATAATAACTAAATGTTAAAAAAAAGTGCAAAAACAAAAAATAAAGGAGTGGAATTATGAATAACACGATAGATTTAGGATTACAGTTTATTACATTGGATAATATGTTTGTCTTTAAAACAAACGATTTTGAATTAGATGAAGAAGGAACACTACTCTTTTATAATTCAGAAGAAAGTAAATTTTTTGAAGATTTTTTTACAACTTTTTCTGTAAATGTTTTACTAGAGTCAGACAATGCACATAGAATACAAATGGAATCTTATGTTAAATATAGTTCTTTTAAAAAACAGCTTGAAAGTTTCTTAAATCAGTACAAAGAAAAATACAAAAGATTAAATGCTTTAGAAAAAGCGTTTAAAAATATTGATGATAATGAAACAATTTGTATTTTACCCGCTTGGCTAAATATAGACACTGATGCTTATTTAGCTATAAGAGAAGAACTATATAGATTTAATGGTAAAGAAAATAATGGTTTAAGAGCCTTTTTAAAAACAGTAACTGATAATTATAATATAAGTCATTATGAAGGAAATAACCGTATAAACATAGGAGAAAAAGATAAGAAAAAACGAGAGTGTCGTTGGTGTCACAGAACTATAAAATCAAAGCCGTGTGCTACATTTAATGAAGATGCTCACGCAATTTCAGAAGGACTTGGAAATAAAAATCTAATTTTATTTGAAGAATGTGATGAATGTAATCATAAATTTGCTGCTTCAATAGAAACTGATATAATTAATCAATTAAAACTATTGAATACTTTTTGGGGAGTTATAGGAAAAAATGGAATTCCTAAAATTAAATTTGAAGGAACAATAATTGAAAACAAAGGTAATCAAAAAATTGAAATAAATTCAAATCAAATTGAATTTAAAGATAATGTACCCGTAGCAGTTCATTATAACGGTGATAGCATTGTTCTTCAAAATATATATAAAGCATTGTGTAAATTTGCGTTAGGTTTAGTTAAAGATAAAGAACTATTAAAATTATATAAATGGACTATAGATTGGATAAATGGAAATGAGGAAGTAACAAAACTTCCTGTTGTCAAAGAATTATTTACTTATAAATTTTTCCCAAAATATCCTGTTTTGCAATTATATATTCGCAAGAATGATAATAAAAATGTTCCGCAAATGTTTGCTATATTTTATCATACAAATATAGTTTATTTATATATAATTCCCCAAAATAGAGCAGAATTAGAGAAGTTTAATAAAGAAGAAAATTATAATAAATTTATAGAAACATTACCTTATCAAGATGTAAATTGGAAAAATGTTGATTTATCAGATAATACAAGGCGATCTATATCAATGACTTTAAACTTTAAAAAGCGATATAATAAAAAGCAACAATAGATTAAGCCATTCTCAAAGTTATTGATACTTTTTTGATAAATTATATGTTGATATGTGTTTATTTGTTAAATATTAAAACATCTTTTGAACACATTTTAAACTGTATTTAAACGTACTTTAAATTTGTGTTACTTATTTTATCTCTCATGTTCATGATAGTATAATTATGTGGAAGTATTAAATAGGAGTTCTGCTTTGCCAACATCCAATTTTGAATATTTGAATAAATATTATCCACAACTTGCAAAGTTGGGCAGTACTGCAGAATGCTATTTATATTCAGACCCTAATGCTTGCATTTATAAACTTGGCCTTTTAAGTGAAACCATTGTTAATGCAGTTTTTGATATTGAAAAACTAAGCATACCGGAAGATAAAAATACATTAGCAACAAAAATAAGAATTTTAAAAAAGGAAGGTATTCTTCCTAAAAACATTGATGATATTTTATACTCTTTAAGAAAAAAAAGAAATGATGCAGTACATGCTGGGTTTGATTCTGTTGAAAATGCGAAAATACTTTTAAAAATGTCATTTAACTTATCTGTTTGGTTTGTAGAAGTATATATGGATTGGCAATACAAAGCAGAACCTTTTGCAATGCCGGAAGAAATCCCTGCAACCGATTATGAAAAAATTATAAAAGAAAAAGAAGCACAAATTAATGCATTAAATGAACAAATTGTTCAAATGCAAGTAGTTCATGAAGTAAACAGTACTGAACGTAAAAAACAAGCCGAAACTGTTTCAGAAGGTCTTGATATTTCTGAAGATGAAACAAGATTCTTTATTGATGAGCAATTAAGAAGAGTTGGATGGACAGTTGATACAAAAGAACTTCGCTATTCAAAAGGCGCAAGACCACAAAAAGGTGTTAATCAAGCAATTGCAGAATGGCCGACAAATTCAAAAGTATCCAAAACAGGATATGCAGATTATGCTTTATTTATCGGACTACAACTAGTTGGTATTGTAGAAGCTAAGAAAGCAATGCTAGATATACCATCTGTAATTGATTATCAATGCAAAGATTATTCTAGATGTATAAAAGAAAATGATTCTAAATACTGTTTAACAAAATGCTGTAAAGATTTTCAGGTCCCATTTGTTTTTGCAACCAATGGAAGGAAGTATTTAAAACAAATTGTAACAAAATCAGGAATATGGTTTTTAGATTTGAGGGATGAAAGCAATGCTCCGTATGCTTTAAAAGGTTGGATAAGTCCGGAAGGCATAATCGAAATGCTCGAACAAAATAAAAAAGAAGCTGAAGATACGTTATCAAATATGCCTTATGATTTTTTACAGGATAGTGATGGATTAAATTTAAGAAATTATCAATTAAAAGCTATTGAGGCTGTTGAACAAGCTTTGGCTGACGGTAAGAAAACGGCTTTGTTATCAATGGCTACCGGAACTGGTAAAACAAGAACTATTCTTGGTATGATATATCGATTCCTTAAAAGCAAACGATTTAAAAGAATTTTATTCTTGGTAGACAGAACCGCTCTTGGTGAACAAGCTCAAGATGTATTCCAGGATGTAAAACTTGAAGATTTAATGTCGTTAGACCAAATCTATAATATTAATAAGCTTGACGATAAAGATATTGATAAAACAACTAAAATTCAGGTTGCAACCGTTCAAAGTATGGTTAAAAGAATAATGTATCCTGAAGATGAAACTTATCCTTCTGTATCAGATTTTGATGCAATTATAGTCGATGAAGCACATCGCGGATATATTTTAGATAGAGAAATGAGTGATGATGAGCTCCTTTATAGAGATCAAGATGACTATGTTTCAAAATACAGAACTGTTATAGAATATTTTGATGCATTTAAAGTTGCATTGACAGCAACTCCGGCATTGCATACTACGGAGATATTTGGAAAACCTGTATTCAATTATTCATACAGAGAAGCGGTAATTGACGGATATTTAGTAGATTATGATGCACCGCATACTATCAAGACAAAATTAAGTGAAGAGGGAGTACACTATAAAAAGGGTGATACTCTTGCAATTTATAATCCTGTTACCGGAGAAATTGTTAATAGTGCTGAATTAGAAGATGAACTTGAATTTGATATCGATAAATTCAATAGAGATATAGTCCTTCCTAATTTTAATAAAACTGTGTTGGCAGAGGTAGCTAAAGACATAAATCCTGAAGGTAAAGAAAAAACTCTTATCTATGCCGTAAATGATGATCACGCTGATATGATAGTTGATATCTTGAAAAAGATATATTCTGAATTTGGTATAGATAATGATGCTGTACTTAAAATCACAGGTAGTGTTGCAGGTGGAAATAAAAAGAAAATCGCAGAAGCAATAAAAAGGTTTAAAAATGAACAATATCCTAATATTGTTGTAACAGTTGATTTATTAACGACAGGTATTGACGTTCCCGAAATAACAAAACTTGTATTTATGAGAAGAATTAAATCAAGAATATTATTTGAACAAATGTTAGGTCGTGCTACAAGATTATGTCCTGAAATTGGTAAAACTCATTTTGAAATATATGATCCTGTCGGAGTTTATGAGTCATTGGCTCCTGTTAATACAATGAAACCTGTTGTAAATAATGTAACAACAACTATTGAGGATTTGTATAATGGTTTAGAAACTTTTGAAGATGATGCTCGCATACAAAACCAATTGGATTTATTATTTGCAAAAATCCAGCGAAAACAAAAAAATCTTTCAAAAGAAACATTAGAAAAATTCCAAATAAAAACAGATGGAAAAACACCAGGCCAAATAATGCTGGAGTCCCGTTTTAAAACTCCAAAAGAAGCTCGAGAGTTTATGCAGGGATATAGAGATGCGTTTATAATTTTAGATGCAAAGAAACAAAGTGCATCACGACCAAAGGTATATGATGAAAGAGAAGACTCTTTGACAACCCATACAAGAGATTATATAAATGGTAAACGACCCGAAGACTATATTGAATCGTTCAAGGAATTTATTAATAATAATATAAATAAAATTGCAGCATTAAATACTGTATGTACAAGACCAAAAGATTTAACCAGAGCTGATTTAAAAGAGTTAAAACTTATTTTGGATGAAAATCAGTTTAACGAACAATTGTTGAATTCTGCTTGGAAACATATGAGTAATGAAGATATTGCTGCAGATATAATTAGTTTTATTCGTCAACAGGCATTAGGTTCCCCTTTGGTTAGTCACGAAAGAAGAATTAAAAATGCCGTTGCAAAAATCAAATTAAATCACGAATTTAATAAAATGCAGTTAGATTGGCTGGATAGAATAGAAAAGAGTTTGCTTGAAGAAACAGTTATGGATAAGCAAATTCTTAATAGTGGTGCATTCAGAACTAATGGCGGATTTAATGCTATTGATAAAAGATTTGGTGGAAAATTACAAGAAATTATAGATGAACTTAATGAATATCTATATAATGACGAGGAAAATGTCGCATGAATAATAAAGAAATTGTCTCAAAACTCTGGAAACTATGTGATGTATTAAGAGATGATGGTATTACATATCATCAGTATGTAACGGAATTAACATATATTCTTTTCTTAAAAATGAGTAAAGAAACAGGAACAGAAGACAAAATTCCTGAAAAATACAGATGGGATAAACTCGTTGCAAAGAAAGGTATTGAGTTAAAACATTTTTATAAAGAACTTTTAAATTACTTGGGAGATGAATGCCAAGGCAGAATAAGAGAAATATATCAAGGCGCAATAAGCAACATTGATGAGCCTAAAAACTTAGAAAAAATTATAACATCTATTGATGGCTTAGATTGGTATTCTGCAAGAGAAGAAGGTCTTGGAAACTTGTATGAAGGTCTTTTAGAGAAGAACGCTAACGAAAAGAAATCAGGAGCAGGACAATATTTTACCCCAAGAGTATTGATTAATGTTATGACAAAACTAGTTGATCCTAAAGCGGGTGAAAAATGCAACGACCCGGCATGCGGAACTTTTGGTTTTATGATTGCTGCGGATCAACATATAAAAAATAATACAAGTGATTTATTTGACTTATCTACTGATGAACAAAATTTTCAAATTCAGCAAGCATTTACAGGCTGTGAATTGGTACATGATACACACCGTTTAGCATTGATGAATGCAATGTTGCATAATATAGAAGGCAAAATTTATCTTGCAGATACTTTGTCAACGGAGGGTAAACAGTTAAAAGGTTATGATGTTGTGCTTACTAACCCTCCATTTGGAACTAAAAAAGGCGGTGAACGTGCAACAAGAGATGATTTTACATTCCCAACAAGCAACAAACAATTAAACTTCTTGCAGCACATATATCGTAGTTTAAAAACTACAGGCAATGCGCGTGCAGCAGTTGTATTACCGGATAATGTTCTTTTCGCCGATAATGACGGAGAAAAAATCCGTAAGGACTTAATGGAAAAATGTAATTTACATACAATTTTAAGACTTCCAACTGGTATATTTTATGCACAAGGTGTAAAAACAAATGTCTTATTCTTTAGCCGTGGTAAAGAAGATAAGGGAAATACAAAAGAGGTATGGATTTATGATTTGCGTTCAAATATGCCATCTTTTGGTAAAACAAATCCGCTTAAAGAATCCGATTTTGATGATTTTGTAAAATGTTACTGTGCAGAAGATTTTTCAAAAAGAAAACAAACCTGGTCTGAAGAAAATCCTGACGGCAGATGGCGCAAATATTCTTATGATGAAATTCTAAAAAGAGATAAAACAAGTTTGGATATCTCTTGGATTAAAACAGGAGATGAAGTTCCCGATTGTTCTCTTAATGAATTGTTAGAAGAAATAAAAACAAAAACAGATTCCATTGTTACTTCCGTTGCTAAACTACAAGAATTAATTGCTGAGGTTAAAGAATAATGAATACAAAGCAATTAAAGCAAAAAATTCTTGATTTAGCAATAAAAGGTAAACTTGTTCCGCAAGACCCAAATGACGAACCGGCAAGTAAGCTAATTGAACGCATAAGGGAAGAAAAAGAACAGCTTATTAAAGAGGGTAAATTAAAGCGAGATAAGAACGAATCATACATTTTTGTTGGTGATGATAAGTTACATTATGAGAAGTTCTCGGATGGAAGCGTAGTTTGCATAGAAGATGAAATCCCGTTCGAGATACCGGAATCCTGGGCGTGGGAAAAATTTGGCAATATAAGTAACATTGCAAGGGGTGGCTCACCAAGACCAATTGAGGCATACTTAACAAATGCAGAAAATGGTATTAATTGGATAAAAATCGGAGATACTGAAAAAGGCGAGAAATACATATATTCTACGAAAGAAAAAATAAAACCAGAAGGAATATCTAAATCAAGATATGTAAAAGCCGGAGACTTTTTATTAACAAATTCAATGAGTTTTGGAAGACCATATATTTTAAAAACTGATGGCTGTATTCATGACGGTTGGTTGGTTATAAATGATGATTTTAAAGCTTTTAATCAAGATTTTTTATACTATTTATTAAGTTCTGACATAATGTATCAATTATTGGCTTTATCTGCTAAAGGTTCAACTGTACAAAATTTAAAATCAGATACAGTAAAGGATGTTTATGTGGCAATACCACCTAAGTCTGAACAAAAAAGAATTGCTGAATATATAGAAAACTTATTAAGTATTGTAGAAAATATTGATATAAATAGATTAGATTTATCCGATTTAATTAAGCAAACCAAAGCAAAAGTTTTAGATTTAGCAATAAAAGGCAAACTTGTTCCACAGGATCTGAATGATGAGCCGGCAGATAAATTATTAGAAAAAATAAGAGAAGAAAAAGAAAAATTAATCAAAGAAGGTAAATTAAAACGTGATAAAAACGAAACATTTATCTTCAAAAATAGTGATGATAACTCTTATTATGAGCAGATGGACGGTGAAACAGTCTGCATCGATGATGAC
>CAJOND010000122.1 GCA_905236675.1 Candidatus Rifleibacteriota bacterium
AATTCTTATTCGTTATCTCCATTTTTACTTAGTCCTTTTTTATTTTATATAACTTCGTAAAAATGTAACTAATTGATTAACATTTACAGCAATGACGGTTTCAACAGAGACTTTCGTTTGGTTAATTCCTTATTGCAAATTCCTAATTCAAAAAAAGCCCCATTTACGACTCGCTTGCTGACTGAGGGGGGCTTTTTTAGAATAAATAGGATTGAAATATTATTAAAAACTTGTTGTTTAAAGTGATATTTATAGCAAAATGAATTAATTATTTGAAAATTTTATACAAAAAATAATTCTTTATTGACTTAAAAACAAAATATTTTATATACTATGTAATAGAATTTTATTGCTCTTTAAAGGAAAGAATATGCTGTTACAATTTTCTGTTGAAAATTTTTTATCTATAAGAGAAAAACTGACCTTAGATTTGATTCCTGACTTTTATAAAGAACATCAGGAAAACATAATAAAAATAAATAAATCAAAGGCTCTTAATTCTATTGCTATTTATGGAGCAAACGCTTCAGGAAAAACAAATCTATTTAAAGCAATAACAACCGCTTTGTTAACCATTAGAAATTCAAACAACTTTCAGATAACAGACAGACTTTTGTCTATAATTCCTTTCCTTTTCGATGAATATAGCAGAAATAAACCTTCTAAGTTCGAATTTTTATTCATAGCAAAAGACAATAAAAAATATGTTTATGGCTTTTCTGCAACACAGCTTAGAATAGAAGAAGAATATCTTTATGTATATAATTCAAAGAAACCTAGTTTAATATTCGATAGAAAAATAAATAATAATAATGAGGAATACAAGTTTCCAAGAAATTTTAAAGCGGAATTGGAATTAGTAGCAAAGCGTAATACTCCTAACAAACTGTTTCTTTCTACCGCAACCAGTTGGAATATTGAAATAACAAAACCAGCTTTTGAATGGTTAGCTTTGGGAATAGATACTTACACAAACTTAGTCGATATACATCATCTTGCCTTAGATATGTACAGTAAAGAACAAAATAAAGAATATACTGATTTTACCAAAGCTTTACTAAAAAATGCCAATATTAATATTACAAAAATAGACATTGAAACAAGAGAATTATCTCAAGAAGAAACAAGAGGTTTCCCATTTGGAATTTTCTTTAACAACATGATGCCAACTAAGCAGGTTGAAGTTAAAGTAAAAATGTCTCATGAAGTAAAAGATAAAGATGGAAAAACCAAAGAATATGATTTGTTGCTTGGGAATGAATCATTAGGAACCCAACAACTTTTTGCCTTCGGTCCATTCTTGAAAAAGGCTTTTGATTATGGCAAAACTATAATTATAGATGAAATAGAAAAAAGTCTTCATCCGTTCATAGTAAAATATTTAATTTCCCTGTTTAAGAATAAAGAAATAAATAAAAAGGGTGCACAGCTAATTGTGTCTACCCATAACACAAACTTGCTTTCTTTAGATATTTTTAGAAGAGATCAGATTTATTTTACAAATAAAGACAGAAATACCGGTGTTACTGATTTATATAGTCTTGGTGCTTATGAATCTATCAGGGCTACAGAAAATGCGGAAAAAGCTTATTTACAAGGACGATTCGGGGCTATTCCAGATGTTAATTTAGAGGATTTTTTTTATGATAGATAGAAAATTCTTGATGGTAACAAACAAATTAAAAGACAAGAAATTAAAATCTGTTCTCTGTATTATGGTTGAAAAAGGTTTGACTATATCAGACAAAATATATGATTTGTTTAAAGATTTTAGTATAAAAATAGTTTCTGTCGGACTAGATCATAAACCGCTAACAATTTTAAATATAATTAGAAATAATTGGAAAAAAGAAGAGTTAAATAACAAAAAAGGTGATTTACTTTTTTGTATAGCTAGAAAATATTTTGATTTGAGCGGCTTTAAGGAATTACTTGAATCAAATTTGAAATCTAATGAAAAACTAGAATTTCGTAACTTTGATAAAGGTAATTTCATTATAATTACCTATTATAAAACCAAGAAAAAGAAAGAACGTTTTTCTGCTGTTTTAAAAAGCTTGGATAATTCACAATTAAAAGAATTAGAAAAACCTACTATTACTCCAATCAACTTACCACAAGTAGATTCTGATTATAAGAACTTACACTGATAAAATTAAGAATTGATTATAAGCATAGACAAAGGTTTACGTTATTAGTAGTAAGGCGGTAAATATAAGCTTGTTTTGTTGCTTCTTGATAGCCTTGTAAAATTTGATTATTAACTTTAGGTCTATTATCTAAAATATAAAGCTTATCTAATTTCTTAGCTTCATTTACAAAACTTTTCCAGTATTCTTTTGTATTCCTCTTTCAACTTACCATAGATGAACAGTTTGCTCGGTCTTATGTATAGTAACTTTGCCATCATATAAGACAAATCGGCTTCTGTAACTTTCCAACAAGAACAATCTAATGTCCCTACAGCAAAGCAACTACCCACAGGATAAGTTGAAAGTGAATCTAAGGTTTCCAAATCACCTATTCGAAAATTTGGCAGAATCTTTATTCCATTAGTTGCTCTGTAAACATCAATCATTCTGTTCAATAAAATATTGAATTTTTGATTTTTTAAGTCTGTTTGCAATCTTGGGCTTAAATCGAAGCCAGCAACAGCCATGTATTTTTTTAGAATAATAGTATCGCTGTCAAGTTTAAGAAGCCTTCTGTAAAGCTTTTCATCTTTTTCATAGTAACAAACAACAGATCGGTTAGGGTTCTTGCAAGAATTTTTGTTGTCGAAGGGAACTATTTCTTCAGGTTCTTCATTTAAAAGCATCTCTGGTGGGCAAATTGGGTAAATTCTTCAATTCCTTTTTTGACATCATTTCTTTAATAGTTGGAACAAACTTAATTCTAAGATCGTTAGAGATATTTGGTATTATTTTTTCTATATTTTCTAATAATATTTTTTCCTTTTCAGAACCAAATAATTCAGAATTATGAAGAGGTATTAGCAGCAAAGAACTAATTTTGCATGATTTATAATCATTAATGCCATTGTCGCTTTTTGTTGTAATAAAGGATTGGGGTATTCCATTTTTAAATAATGTATTATAATCTTCTGAATTTTTTTGTTCTGTTTCTAGAGTTAGCCCGAGTCTTTTTTAATCTTTTTCTGATAACTCAATCTCAGAAGAGTAATTTTCATCGGAGTTAAATAAATTAACAAAATTAACTTCTTCGACATATTCAACTTTTTTTACCTCATGAGGTAAATCCCAGTCAAAGTTCCAACTATCGCCATGTTCATACCAATCTTCAGGAGGTGGATATTCACCTTTATCAATATCATAAGTTGGTTTACTAACTATATCGCAATCTAATTGTCTATAGAAAATACAAGCTATATAAAATCTATAACCAACAAATGCTAAAATGATCAGCATTATAGCAATTATAATTTTTAAGTATCTTTTATTTTTCATATGCAATTTAATTCACAGTTTTTCCCTATTTTTTTTGATAATTTTATTTTAATGAGATTCTTTTTTTTAGGCAAGCAGTTGCTGTAGAATCTTTCTTTATAACAGTATCAAGGGAAACTACACTAACTTAAAATATAATATTATTAATAAATAAAAAAATGTTGTATATTTGTTTTCAAATAAAGAAGGAAATGCATGTTATTTATGGAAGAAAAAAGATTTTTCGAGATAGAAAAACGCTTGGCTTATCTAGAACGATTTGTTGAAGAATTAAATGAAGTGGTTATCAATCAGGATAGGATAATTGAGGCCTTGAAAACAGAGATAATAGAATTAAAAAATAAAGACGAGCAATCGCCATTACTAGAAAATCGTCCCCATAATGAAAAACCGCCACACTATTAATTTTTTAAATGAATGATATTAAGGCGATTATAATTATTAAAGCTATTACTCCTATTATTACGTAAAATACTATATTATTGTTTTTTGCATAATTTTGTGATTCTGGTGCTTTTTCAGCAAATATAATAATTTTAGAGGCTAAAGATATTGGGTATTTTTCTTTCATTAGACTCTGAATGGCTTTGGCTCTTTGTTTTTTCCTTATTTTATCTGAAGAACTATTGATATATTTTGAAACTAGTTTATAAGCTTTTTGTAAAACTTCTTCTCCAACAGAATCTAATAATTCTGTTTTTTCATCAACTAATTCATCAGAATCATCTGCATTTTCATTGGTGGTTTCTATATTTGTTTGATTTTGAACGTCTGAAATTATTTCCTTTGGAGGATTATTGTTTTCTTTTATAAAACTTATATTAGATACCTTTTTACGACTTTTTTCGTCTAAAATTTTAAATTTTGGTTCTCCAGATGAGATTTTTTTATATTTTTGTATCGTTCCGCAATCAGGACAGCGTAAGAAAGGTGCGGAATAATCCTCTGGAACCTCTATATCTAACTTACAGTTTTCACATACAATCTTTGCCATAAAAACTCCAACAATTATCTAATATGAATCTATTTAATTTAAATAGAAAATCAACTAAATAATTGTTTTTTATGAATTGATTGATAAAGTTATGTTTTTAGACTCAGGCTTTCTTCCAGCGAACGCCTTCTTTGGTGTCTTCCAGAACGATACCGGCAGCTTTAAGTTTATCTCTTATCGCATCTGCAACATCATATTTCTTCTGAGCTTTCATTTCTTTGCGAAGTTCGATAATCATATCCATAATTGGAGCAATATCTAAGCCAGAATCATCTTTTTTAGTTTCTGGAAGAATACCAAGAATGTCTCCTGCCCAAAGCTTAATTACATCGTAGATTTTCTTTGCTGTTTCCGAAGAAATGGAACTTGAACTGATAAATCTATTTACATTTGTAACAAAAGAATAAATGTTGGCTATAGCACCTGGAGTATCTAAATCGTCATCTAAACAATCTTTTATTTTGTTGCTTACTTCATCTGCAAGTTTTGAAGCTTCTAAATCAGCAGCACTGGCTCCAACATTTTTGTCTATTAGTTCAATAAGAGCTTGTTGAATTTGAGCCAATCTTGCAATACCGCTTGATGTTGCAGAAATAGCTTCTTCTGTGTAATTGCTTGGTGAACGATAGTGAGTACTGAGAATAAAAGCTCTAATGGCTTCAGGAGAATGTTTAGAAAGCAGTTCCTCACAGGTTTTGAAGTTACCTAAAGATTTTCCCATTTTAACGCCATCTACAGTTACCATATTGTTATGGACCCAGTAACGGCAGAAAGGAACGCCATACAAAGCTTCTGATTGAGCTATTTCGCATTCGTGATGAGGAAATTTGTTTTCTAATCCGCCACCGTGAATATCAAAAGTTTGGCCTAAGTATTTATTAGACATTACAGAACATTCAATATGCCAGCCTGGATAACCTTCGCCCCAGGGAGAATTCCATTTAAGTATGTGACCAGCTTCAGCCTTTTTCCACAAAGCAAAATCTCTAGGGTTACGCTTGTCGGAACGTTCTTCAACTCTGACTGCTTCTTTCTGTTCGTCCAGTTTTCTACCAGAAAGCTTGCCATATTGAGGGAATGATTCAACATCAAAATACACATTGCCGTTTTCGGTAACGTAAGCATGACCTTTTTCGATTAATCCTTGAATAGCTTCTATTTGTTCTGGAATATGCTGACTGGCTCTGACATAAAAACTTGGATGAGAAAGACGAAGTTTTTCCATATCATGCATGTATTGGCGAGTCCATTTGTCAACGATTTCCCATGGATGAACCTTGTCGATACGAGCCTGACGCTGTATTTTGTCTTCACCATTATCGCCATCGTCAGTTAAATGACCAACATCTGTAATATTCTGAACATATCTGACTTTATAGCCAGAGTTGCGTAAATGTTTAGCTAAAACATCAAAGGTAATATAGCTTTTTGCGTGGCCAAGATGAGGAGGACCATAAACTGTCGGACCGCAAACATACATTCCAACATAACCTTCTTCGCGAGGTTTAAAAATTTCTTTCATTCTAGACATTGAATTATAAAGCATTAAAGCCATATTATACCTCCGGTTATCTATTTAGGGATTAGGGCGTAGGATTAAGGGATTAGGGAATTGTTAACTCTAATCGCTAGTCCTTGCCATAACCGTTATTGCTAAGCTTCTCAAAGCCATGTAATCCACATAATAACAACCAACATTGTTATTATCAGTTTATTTTTCAAAAGAGAATAATATCACAGCTTGTATTAATTATCTAGGTTTTCTTATAGAGGTGACTTCTGTTTTGCAGTAAATGCAAATGAGCCACAAATCAATGGTCAACTTTGCCTATTTCAAAGCATGTGCTGCCCCAAACGCTTAATTTTCTTATTGGCAACCCCTTAGGAATTACTTTATTGTCTTCCAGGATAGTTCTTGTGAATTGTATAGAATCATCGGAAATATACATTCCTGTTTTGAGCATAATAGAACAACCGGCGACAGGAGGATTGTCCTTTATACTTCTACCATTGAAATAAAAACGTATCATATCCATGTTTATACTACTTATTTCATATTGTACCCAGGTATCAGTTTGATTGATCAGCCTTCCACCACTGGCCAATGCAAACTTTTTAGCATCTTCATATCTTGGTCCATTGTTAAATGGATCATAAGCCCATATATAATAACCAACCAACACAACAATAAGGAATAAGATTGTTAATATACCACCAATACTGCTTTGAGATTTATTTTTTGTGGTATCGTCTATTAAAGTAGAAGTATTTGACGAATTAGAAGTATCGTTAGATAAATTAGAATTACCGTTAATAATACTTAGAATAAAACTTTTGAAATCATCATCAGCAAACTGCATTACTCTCTTATAATACTTGTTACTCGATAATATTTCTCCCTTTGGTAATTTACTAATGTCCGAAACTTTTAATGAAGACAACAATAATCCCCTATAGGCTTGAGCATTATGGGGATCAGAATTTAAAATCCTGTCGCAGCAATCTTCAGCTTTTTCCCATTCTTTTTTTTCTAAGAAACTATAAATACGTTCAAATAATATTTTTTTTCTGATTCATCCATGAATATACCCTACCATGTATAAATTACTAAGATTTTTCAGAAAGCAGACTCATAGGTTGTTATTCTTTCTTTATTTGCCAACGAGAGGAACGATTATTCCCTTTTTTAGCAATTATACCTGAATTAACATTCAACATATGATATTCTAACTTTATTAATTGTATAAACTTAAGTCACTAAATTATTCCGTTTATTTCAAAGAGTGATCTAATGTTATCTTTAAGAAAAATAGACGTTGTTGTTTTTATTAATTTAATGTTGTAGACTTCAAAAAAGATAAGATTTTGAACTAAGCTGAAGGGAAAGAAAATGTCTGATATAAAATTAGATGATAATGAAAAAATATTAGCAGAAAGTGAATCTTACTCGAGTAAATATATTTTTAATTTTTTAATGATTGCTGTTTTAGCAACAGTTGTTATTGGTTGGTATTGCTATATTTGCGATATGTACAAAAGCGAATGGAGTCCTGAAAGTGATTGGTCGCAGTCCTTCTTTGGCACGTTTTAGTAGTTTGGAAAATGCTTTATTAGATAACTTAATTAGCGCAAATAACTATTCTTTGCTCTGGTGGTTAATTTATTCATCTCCTTTGATAATATTTATTTTTATATCTAAAAACTCTTTAACAAATATGGAGATTCATGTAACCAATAAACGAATTTTTGGGAAAACAAACTATGGTAATCCGGTAAACATTCCTTTAGCTGTTTCAATGACCTCAATGAGTGGTATTTGTTTGCTGGGAAATTTTGGAGAAATTATTTTTAAATGCTTATCTGACAGTGAAACAATATATAAGGTCATTAGTGAACAACTTATAAAAATGAAACAAAGTAGTTCAGACTCTAATATGGAAAAAAAAGAGAGTAGTAAAAAAATAAATGATACAAATAACAGTATTAATCAATCTGTCTATAAAAATGAGCAAAACTTAGAAATTGTTTCAAACAATAAATATGTAAATACTATTGCTGCAAAAACAGAAAACAATGAAACTATCGCCAACAAGTCTTCTAGTGAAAAAAATATCCAAACACAGCCAGAATTAAATAATAATGTTGTTCAGCTATTTAAAAGAGCTTTGCTTGCTCTAGAAGACGGCGATTTCGCCAGTGCCGACCGTTTTGCAGAAAATATTTTAAACAATGATGCAGAAAACGCTCAGGCATATTTAATCAAACTCATGATTGAAAACAGAGTCAAAAACAGGAGCAACTTAGGCAGGCTT
>CAJOND010000123.1 GCA_905236675.1 Candidatus Rifleibacteriota bacterium
TAACGACACTTTCGGTCTAAGAATTCCCAATAGAGAAATAAGAGTTCTTTATGAAGATCAGATTATGGAATGGATGAAAGATTCTTTCATAGAAAAACAGCCTCTTATGAATGAACTCTATGACGGTTTATATGATGGAAATGCAGAAAAAGTTGAAAAGGCTTTTACTGAAATTCTGGAGCAGTCTATCAGCGTCAGAGACAGTATGGCGAAGAAAGATTACAAGGAAAACTTCTACCATGGTCTTCTGCTGGGTTTATTAACCCCAAACAACAAGAAACTTATTGTTGAATCAAACAAAGAATCTGGTTACGGCTATCCTGACCTTATTCTTTACACTCCAAGCTATACTATAGGCATAATAATAGAACTTAAATACGCAGAAAGCCCAAAAAAATTCCAGGAAGCTCTTGACGAGGGGATGAAACAAATCGAAAACAATCGATATATCAAAATTTTCGATGACGAAGATACCTATGTAGTCAGAAAGTTTGTTATAGCCTGCTATAAAAAGCGCTGCAGAGTAGCCGTTGTATAGCCAAGTAAATCTTAGCTACTAGAGAAAAGAGCTTAAAGAAAAGGGATTACAACAAACATAGGTTTGGAGATCAAACGAGTACCGCAATGAATCTGCGAGTCGCATATAAAAGTATTATTTTTAGAATATAAAAAGTTATAATATATAAGCTTCCTTAAATTAAGTTTTTTACAACTATCTTTGGATTAATTATTTAACCTTTGTTTCAAAAACTTAATAAGTTCATCACGGTGACGAGCTGTTTTCATTTTGTCTAGATAATAATTACCTGAACAAATTAACCAAAACACTTTATCTATTTTTACGAGTTTCAAAATTAATTATATTTGGCATAGCTTGGTAGTTTTGAGCTGAAACATAAAATCCATTTTTGAATGGGTCATCTTCTTCAATTATAAGATTCTGATACTGGGTTGTTATCTTTATATCTTTTTTATCTCTGTAAGTTTGGTCTATTGAATAAAACAGCTTACCCAATATTTTAGAATATTACCACGGTTTATTTCATCTATAATAAAAACAAAAGCTGTTTTATTGTTTCCTGAGTCTTCTGATAGTAAACCTTTTATGGCTTTTTTTTATTCATTTATATCTCACTTCGCAAAATTTCAAGTGAGATGTAAATATTCGCTAACAATCAATGTTTTACTATTTACATCTCATCTAATGTGGGGATGTAAATACTACTCAAAAATCAATAACCAAAGAAAAGCTAAAACAAAACCACCTCTGATATTAATCAGAGGCGGTTGTTAGCTAAGTTTTGTTGAATCGCATTTTTCCTTTTTGGAAACTTTCAATCTTTTGTGACTCGGCTGGCTTGTCCTCACTAGAATGTTTTTGACCTTGCTTTACATACGAAAAGAAAAAGGGAAGAACTTTTATATAAAGTAATTAGCTCAAATTCTTTAAATCCAGCTCAAACTCCTTTAAATCGGATATATCTTGAGATTTTATCAATTTTATTGAAAATATAACATTCATATTATTTGTATTAGACAATTTTCTAATTTCATAGAAATGAGGCTTTTTTTCAGAAAGATAGTAAGTATAATCACCTATTATATACTTCTTATCAACAATAGATTCTTTTATTTCTACAAATTGGCGTTCATCGATAGAAGAAAACGAAGCAAGCGAATATTTTTCTTTGATTTTTTTAATTATAGTAGAAACATCTTTTTGTGAAGGTTTAGCAGAACCACTTTTCTTGACACGGTAAGTAGAAGAAACTTCAAAATATTCTGAAAACTTGCGAATAGGTATAATAACAAAATCATTTAGGTAACTTATAAAATATCTTACGTTTTTATCAGTATAATGATTTATTATCCATTCCGAAAAAATAGAAGGTTCAATATCTAGTATTTTCCCAGCTGTACCTGCATTACTAAATTTATCGAAATCACTATTCATATAGTCGATTATCATTTTTGTCATTTCATTTTCTTGACTTTTATTTTTAGATGAAAATATAAATGTTCTATTTGTTTCATTGGGTACAAGAACAAATTGTCCTGACTGAGCATTAGTATCTTTTGCTTCAATATAAAATCTGGTAGAATTTTTTATTTTTACTACTATATCTGATTTTGTGGAATCCATCCCACCTTCAAGATTAAAAACAATAATATTGTTCCCATATTTTTCCTTTAAAAATTCATAGCATTTTATTTCAAATTCTTCACCAGGTATCATTTTACATCTCTCCAAATAAATAATAAAAACAGTATTATTTATTAATCGGCATAAATAAATTTTCTATATTTCCTTTATTAAAAAATTTTAGCTATTGACTTTATAGCGCATAGTGCTTATTGTGCTTATAGATAAACTCATATAAAACTCCATAAAAATGGAGAACTACATATAAATGATTGCAATACAAAACACTTCCCTTAAAGAGATGACTTTTATAGATTTGTTTGCAGGTTTGGGCGGTTTCAGATTAGCATTAGAATCTTTAGGAGCTAAATGCGTGTATTCTAATGAGTGGGATATAGCTGCTCAAAAAGTATATGCGGAAAATTTTGGTGATGTTCCTGAAGGTGACATTACTAAAGTTGATGAAAAATCCATACCAAATCACGACATATTATGTGCTGGTTTTCCCTGCCAGGCTTTTTCAATTAGTGGTAAACAACGAGGTTTTGAAGATAGTAGGGGAACCCTTTTTTTTGATGTTGCAAGAATAGTAAGAGAAAAAAGACCTAAAATAGTTTTTATGGAAAATGTGAAAAACTTTGCTACTCACGATAATGGACACACTTTAGAAGTTGTTAAAGCAACAATGGAAGAGCTCGGTTATATTTTTTTTCAAAAAGTTTTAAATTCTGTTGATTACGGTGTACCCCAAAAACGAGAAAGAATATATATGATTTGTTTTAGAAAAGATTTGGATATTAAAAACTTTTCTTATCCCAAACCTTTTCCATTAAAAAAACATGTTGAAGATTACTTATTAGAAGATGAAAGTTTGGTTAAAAACCTTTATATTAATAGACCAGATACTGTTTTTAACGGAATAGAAGATAACAAATATAGTAACAAATCTATCAGATTGGGCATTGTAAATAAAGGTGGACAAGGAGAAAGAATCTACAGCACCAAGGGAATAGCAATAACTCTTTCTGCTTATGGTGGTGGAGTTTTCTCTAAAACAGGTGGTTATTTGATTAATGGTAAAACAAGAAAACTTCACCCTAGAGAATGTGCAAGAATTATGGGATATCCTGATACTTATAAAATTAGTAAAAGTTCAACTCAGGCTTACAAACAATTTGGCAATTCTGTTGTTGTAGATGTCTTGCAATATATAGGAATAGAAATAGGTAAAAGCATCGAAGGTAAACTACAATGAATGAAGTTGAATTTAAAAATTTCTCTTATGGAAACTAAAGTTTGAAAAGACAAAAATAGTAACTGCTAGAGAGTTTTGTAATTATTACTTTGGTGGTTAAATATCGAAAATTTCTAGATGGACTTCGTTTTCTTAAAGCAACGCCACGCCTCTTTTAGAGGCTCGCAATAACAAAATCAAAAACACAAATTTTCGATATTTCATTGCCGAAGTAATAATTCATAGAAACAAGCCTGCTATAATTTTCTGAAAAAAATTTAAAGAGCATAGTTGGTTTGTTGTTTATTATTCCAGCTCTATCTTTTTCCATTTAAAGGGTTTCTTTTTTGCGGTGAACTTATAGTTTGCACCTATGAGCGTTATCTTCTTGCCTGAGTGCTGATAGGCTTTGTAGTATTCTCTCTCCATAATTTGGTCAAATGCGGCTTCTTTTGTCTGATTCAGCTTGAACTCGAAGATATAAACCTTGTTGCCGTTTTCTATAACCGCATCGATTCTGCCTCTGTTTGTGCAAACCTCAGTATGTATAGAATAGCCCACAAGCCTGAACATTGCATAGAAAATGGTTTGGTAGTATTTCTCACTTTTTATGTTGATGTTATATGGAATACTCGCAACGAAGCTGTTTACCGTTTCCATCATTCTGTCTACATCGTTGTTTCTTAAGGCATTTATGAGTTTTAAATACAAAGAAGCCGATACTGTTTCTTCTATGCTTGCGTTTGTTATTAAACGTTGATAGAAAGACTGTTCAACTTCATAATTTGGAAAACCTAGCTTATATAAAGTTATATCATCGATTATATTTGTCTCTTTTATAGTTAAATAACCTGTTTGATACATTAAAGCTATAAATGAAATATGCGATGGCATAAAGGCAGTAAAAATATCCTCTTTGTATGTATCAGCAATAGTTTCTTCAATGTTTATCTGGTTGTTTTTTATAAGTTTAACCAATATTGAAGGGCTACCTGTTTCAAACCAATAGTTTTTTAACTTACCGCTATTTTCTATAAATTTAGTGAAAGAAACAGGATTATATACGTTTTCACAGTTTTCTGAAAACTTATACCCATCATACCAATCTTTAATTTTCTCTAATAATATTTCGTATTTAATATTTTTTGATTCTACTATTTTTGTCAGATATTTTTGGAAATTATCTTCGATTTCTTGTTTTGTGTAACCACACAGGGTTGCGTAATCATCGCTCACGCTTATGTCGCTAAGGTTGTTTAAATCAGAGAAAATACTAACCTTTAGAAACTTACCTACCCCAGTGATAAACACAAACCTTTCATAAGGCTCGCAAGTCTTTAAAACACTATAAAAGCCTTTCATTATTTTATGAAACTCTTCTATCTTTTCGTTTTCTATGTTGTTTAAAATGGGCTTGTCGTATTCGTCTATCAAAACAACGACTTCGCCGTCACGGTCGTGCAATTTCTTTATAAGTTTTTCAAAAGCTTCACTAGAATATTTACATTCAAAAGTTAATCCAAAATCATTTGCAATGTCTTTAATTCTTTCCAATAGGTTGTATTCTAGTCTTTCTGGTGTGTCGGCGGAGTCCGACCCCATATCCAAATGAATTACAGGATAAGCTTTCCAGTCATAAGGCCGGTTTTCTATATATAAATCTTTAAAAAGCTCTTTTTTGCCCTGAAAAATTGCTTTTAATGTGGAAATCGTAAGTGATTTTCCAAACCTGCGTGGACGAGAGAAAAAAAACATGGAACGTGGCTGACGTATCAATCTCCATAGGTATTCGGTCTTGTCAACGTAAAGATAATTGCCGTTACGCATATTTTCAAAGGTATACAACGATGAAGTTATATATTGCTCTTTTTCTTGTTCCATATTTAATCTCCAGACAACTATATTATATATTATTCGCTATTTATTTTGAAGTTTCAATTTTTACTTGTCGAAGCAATAAGTTAATCAAAAAATTTAATCACCTCGACAGATTTAGCAACCTCTAAGCAACATTAGAGGTTGCTTATCGAATATCATTAAAGAACTCTTACCCTTCAAATATCCCATAAATTGAGAAACACTTATGTTCAGGGGTATGCTAACCAACATATGAATATGATCAGGACAAGCTTCAGCTTCTATTATTTCAATCTTTTTCATTTGGCATAATTTTCTTAGTATTACACCAATATCAGCTTTTATTTTCTGATATATTACATTTCTTCTGAATTTCGGTGAGAAAACAATATAGTATTTGCAGTTCCATTTTGTATGTGATAAGTTCTAAGTATCAATTTTCATATAAAAACTCCTTTTGAGCATACTCTAGAGGAACATCTTTATAAGAATCAAGCTAAACCTGAGGTTACTCAGAGGCGGTTGTTAGCTAAGTTTTGTTGAATCGCAATTTTCCCTTTCGAAAACTTTCAATCTTTTGTGGCTTGTTCCTTCAATCATATTTAAGATGTAATATTCTCAAATAGTCACTTTTACCTAGAAGAACTCTATCTACCAACATTGAATTATTTTCTATTCTATAAAAAGCAAGATAAGCTTTGAACACAACAAAGTAGTAACCAGTAAATCTATTTTCATAATATAGAGGTGAACCAGATTTAGGATATTCTGCTTTTGATTCAATCTTATCCATCAAATCATCAATGTATTTTATAGTTGTTTTCTGACTTTTTGAAGCTTCAAAAACTTCAGACCAAATGCGGTCTAAGTCACGAATCGCAATCTTAGAGTATTTTACCTTATATTTCATGGCTTTTTATTGTGAAAATATTTTCGAACATCTTCGGAAGTATCATATCCTTCATCTTCACCAGAGCGTTTCCCTTCATTTAGTTCACACATAAGACGAAGCATAGCTTTTGTTTTTTCAAATTCTTCATCTTCGGCAATATCACGAATTGTGTATTTGCCTCTGCCATTAACAGTTAGATATACGGGCGATCCAACAGACACTTTATCTAATACATTGTTATAATTCCGAAGATCTGATACTGGAGCAATCACAGCCATAAATATTTGTTACTCCTTCTAATTAATTTTTTTATTATTTATATAATAAACTAGACATTAATTTTAAGCAATATTTTAAGTAAAATTTTAAGATAGTTTTAAAAATATAAACTGAAATTGTCAATAATGGTTGTCATTTTATACAGGGCAAACGCAAACTTTTTCTTTATTGAAGAAGCTTTTCAGATAACCATTATTGATAGCCTATACATTTGTCATAAAAAGTAATTCGTATGGGCTTTAGTCCTGAAAGAATTACGTTTATGACAATGTATAGACGGAACAAAATAGAAATCTAAAAATAAATAGATTGCTAGTGACATATTGGAAACATAGACTACAAGCAAAAAAGTTTGCGTTTGTCCTGTCATTTTATATTTTAATAAAAAAGGATTAAAAAGAAAATCGTTAACCATAACCAACCAGCTCTAAAACCAAAAGTAAAAAATAGTATTATTTATAGACTATTTAAAAATTCTTTTACAAAAGAAAAATTAATTCGTTCTTGTTCTAAACGTAGACAGTTTGTGTGTTTGTTTTCTATCAATTCTTGGTATGTGTTTGCTTCATCAACAGTTAAATGAGTTAACTCTCTAATAGATTGTTTTTCCTCATTAACCCACATCTCTTTGTGCTCTTTAACAATTTCTGAAGTCATTAGCATTGATTTGGCTGTTGGAAAATATGAACGAAATTGATCTAACATCACAAAGCCGTTTGTATCT
>CAJOND010000124.1 GCA_905236675.1 Candidatus Rifleibacteriota bacterium
GAAGCTTCTAAAGATCTATTTTGGTATTGGTTAAGTTTTCTAGCTTAAAAGGCTTTTTAAACCTTATTTAAGGCTATTTTGTTGAAGTTATCAGATTAAATATTGAATCGGTAATCATTGAAGCTATAAAAGCCGATTCTGGTTGATGCTATCCAGAAGTTTATATAGCTTTAATAGAAAGAGTTTTTCCCATACTATTAAAAAGCTTATTTAAAGTTTTTATAGTTATATTAACATTCCCTTTTTCCAACTTGCTTATATTGCTCTGGTTTATTCCTGTTTTTTCGGCTAATTCCTTTTGAGTCAATCCTAATTCACTACGCAAGCTATAAACAAGTTTAGCTATCTGAAACTCTGGCTCTGATTCATTCCATAGATTTTTAAATTCTTCATCTTTTAAAGATTCTTCTAAGTGTTTTTCAAAATCGTCCATTGTTTATTGTCCTTCCTGTTTATAAAATTCTTTCCTATAGGCTTTAGCCCTTTCTATTTCTTCTCTTGGTGTTTTTTGTGTCTTTTTAATAAAGCCATGAGTAAGAATTATTTTGTTGCCAACATAGAAAAAATATAAAACTCTTGATATATTGTTTCCTGCTTGCACTCTTAATTCAAAAATACCATCTTCTAAATGCTTAGAATAAGGTTCTCGAAGCTTGAATCCTAATTCTTTTAACAACTTTATTGAGAACATCATTTTAACTTTTTGCTTTGAATCAAGATTATCTATAAAAAGTTTAACTGGTTTATCGCCATTAGCTAATTTATGGTAAATTATTTCAAACATTTTTCACGCCTTTATATAATTTTATGGTATATATACCATATTGTCAATAAAGTAAAAAAAATATAAAAAACATTTCAAAACCGACCGAGAAATTTTTAGAGGGTACGATATTAAAAAAATGTAGCTCTAGTTAGTTTCAAAAAATAAAGTTGGAATATTTTGTAATAAGTTATCCCATAACAGCATATAAATTAGATTTTATAAAAGATAGAACTTATTATTTTTTTTGAAACTAAACGTCTAACTTTGTTACATAAAGTTAGACGTAGTTGAAACAAAAAAAAGCTTAAAATACTGATTAAAACCATAAATAAATGATTTTAATTGATTGTCAAATCATCTGTCTTTTCGCCAAAAAATTGTCAAACCATGTGTCCAAGTTGGCAATCCAAAAATTCCACCCAAACTCACATCATTCCACCACTTCCCACCAAATCCCATCTCTTCCCAAAATTGTCAAACCAACTGTCGCCTCACAAAATGATATTAAAGCTGTATAAAAGTATTTAAACACTATAATATAGGTTTATAAGAAAAACAATCACTCAAAGCAGGGCAAACGCAAACTTTATCTTTTATTGATTAAACTTTAATAGATTGCCACGCCTCTTTCAGAGGCTCACAGTGACGAATTAATTGTGGATGACAGTGAGACGCGAGACAATCTAAGAGTTTAGATTAGAAAGAAGAGAGATTAAAATTGTGCCTCAATTTTTATATAAAATAGCTAATTCTTCTTTACATCTTTCAACTATTTCTTTATCTGTAGATTCACATTCAATTAATTGCTTCCAATAATACTTAGCCTGCTCTATTTTCTTTTCATATAAGCAGCATTTTCCTAAAATAAAATAGAAGTAATCAAAAAAGAAGTCATCGTCTGAACTTAACAAATAATAAAGCCCCTCTTTCGCAGCCCATTTTAAATCGTATTGATTGTTATATTCTGCGGCTTGACAAATGATATAATAGGTTTCAACATTGAATGGATTATAACTTAAAGCTTTTTTCCCATTAATAATGACATCATCAAACAATCGCGAAGAAAACGATTTATTCATTAACTCTAAATAATAGTTTTCTTGTCTTTTATTCGCGGCTCCACCATCTTGTAAATGAGAAGTAACCCTGTTTATATCATCTTCAATTCTATAAGAAGCATCTATAATTTTAACTTGTTCATACAGAAGCAAAGCTTCTTTATAATTATTAAAATATTCTTTCAAACGTCCTAATTTATAATATGGAGCAGCAAACCGTTCATGTATTGGAATTAAATTCAAAAAGTATATAGCTAATTCATAATTTGCCAAAGCTTCTTTAAGGTTATCAGAGAATTCATAAGCCATACTATCTCCAAAAACAGTTAATAAAAATGGCAAGTAACTAAAACTATTGTTTTTTATAGATAATTCAATAGCTTCGTCAGTTATTGTATCTTCATCATCACTATATTCTTCTCTATAAGTCAATACATATAATTCTTTGATTAATATTTTACCAAAAATGTAATCTAAATTATTATTATTACAAGAATGAGCACAATTTAACTTTTTATATGCTTCTTCGTATTCGCTTTTATTGAAAAAATCCAATCCTTTATTATAAAGTTCATCAGCATTTCTACCAGCAACTATTTTATCTATTGAACCTTGAAGCTCTTTTATCAGCTTATCTAAATGATCTGCATATTCTGGAAGCATCTCTTTAACCATGCTATATTGAAAGATTGCTCCATGAATATTACCTTTTTTAGCAAATTCTTCAGCTATTAAATAATGCTTATGTGCCTCTGCATAAACACTTTCAGAATGAAGTGGAGCTTTATTATTTTTGCTTTCAGAATTTTCTTTATTTGCTGAATCAGGGTTATTATCTTCTGATTTCAAAGATTCAATTTGTTTCTCATTTTCTAAATATCTTAAACTATCAAAAGTATCTAAAAGTCTATCTTTTAATTTTTTTGTTTCCTGATAAAAATAAGTATTTTTGTCACAACAATCTATTGCATTGTTTAAATATATTAAAGATTTTTTAACATCAATATTATAATAGTATTTCCCTAAATATTCATAAATTTTATGAAATTCATTTTTAATATCTTTTTTGTCAGATAATTGAATACAAAGCTCGGCAATTTTTACGCCATTTTCGTCTTCTGCTAATTTATCAGATTCATAGTAAGCATCAAATAAATTATAAGCAATTTCAATATTATTGTTAGAAAGTGGCAGGGCTTTCTCTAAGAAAAGTATTTTATAAAATTTATCCGCCAAATAACAATACAGATTAACTTTTTCAGAGTCACTTAGACTTTCTATCGCAGTGTTCAGACTATCTTTAACGTATTTATTTTTATAGTCATTTATACTAAGTTTTTCGAGATTATAATTGTCTTCTAAATATTTTTTTGAAACTAATTCTAACTTTGGAATTCTATTAATATAATCAATATTTATCAACTCGTTCATATTCTTTTCCTTATTGGTATCTTTAAATTTATCTATTTGTTCTCCGATAAAAGAAATATAATACTTTTCATTCTTCAATCTTCCTTCTTCATTCTTCCCTCTTCAATCTTCTATCATAATTCTTCCCTCTTCATTCTTCAATCTTAAATCTTATTCTGTACAATCTAAAAAAAATTTAGTATAATAAGCTTTCATTAGTGGAGGGCAAATTTAAATATATGAATAATCGGTTCTTGAATTTACTTATTATGTTTTTTATTTTTGTAGTAGCATCTACAAGCTACGCAAGCATAGAGGAGCTTAACGGATATTTTGAAATAAGAGATACTATCAAGCTAATGAATGATGAAATGCAAAAGGGTTTGAATTCCCAAAACATGCCATCGCTTTTTGATGAAGACCAGATTGAATTCAAACTAGAATCCTTTATTACTTTCATGAAAAAGAGAGTAAGTATGTATGCTGCTTCTGATAGCAAGCTTAAATTTCATTATGTAAAAAAATTAAATAGCTTACTTGATCAAACATCTAAACTATTTGCTGAAGCAAAACCGCTAATTAAGGCAAAACGTGAATCAAAACCCAAAGATGTAAAAGTAATTCCACCAGTATCTTATGATACTATAGCTCATCCTTATTTTAACTCAATAGATTTCAGAACATTAGCAAGCCGAGAACCTTTAAATGAAGATTTTAGCACTGTTGAAATAGTTCCTCAAATACCAGTAGAATCAAAAAAAGAAACCGCTAAATCTGTTGATGCAGAAAAAGCAAAAAAAACAAAAGTAACTCAAGAAAAAATAGACAAAAACAAGACCGAAACAACAGAAAAAAAGACAGAAGCCAAACCTCAAAGTTCTGATATTGTAAAAGAAAATGAAAAGGTTACAGAAAAAGAAACCAAGCCTTCTAAACCTGAACTGAACCATCAAAAGAAGTAGTTGCCACTAAGCCAGAAGTTTCTTCGACAGGTGACTATATGCGTCCAATGGCTATCATGATAGAAAACCACAATCAGGCAAGACCACAAAGTGGTTTATACGCAGCAGATGTAGTATATGAAATACCAGTAGAAGGCGGAATCACTAGATTCATGGGACTTTATACCAAAATGCCCGGATTAATAGGTCCAGTAAGAAGTTGCAGAGAATACTTTGTAGATAGAGCTTTAGAAGTTGATGCATTGTATGTTCATTGTGGTGGAAGCCCAATGGGATATGCATATATTGCCAAAACAAAGATTAGAAGCATAGATGAAATCAAGAATTCACCTCCATTCTTCAGAGATAAGATCAGAAAAGCACCTCATAATCTTTATGGCAATGGTGAAGCTCTTTACAGATATATGTCTAAACGAACAGATATGCGCGTTAAGACACAGCCAGTTCCTTTAAGCTACGGCGTAAGAAATGAATTAGGAACAGAATCTGGGAATTATCTAAAAATTAATTATCATGGAAACTATACTCTAGTTATTAAAGAAGAAAAAGGTGTTTACCACCGTTATATGAATAATATTCTTCATTTAGACCGTGAAACAAAGAAACCTTTAGAAGCTAGTGCAGTAGTTTTGCAGGTTGCCTCAATGAGAGTAGTTGATTCTGTCGGTAGACAGGAAATAAGCTTTATTGGTAGCGGAACAGCCTGGATATTGGAAAACGGCAAAAGAACTGCTGTTACTTGGCACAAAGCAACTCCTAGAGCAAAAACTACTTACTTAGATGCTAACGGCAAAGAATACTTATTTGCCAACAAAGGTCAGGTTTGGATTCAAGTAGTTTCTCCATCTACTAAGATTTTCTTTGAACCAGTAAAAGAACCTGAACAAAAAGCTAAAGCACCAGCAAAAACTGAAGTGAAAACCGCAACAAAAACTAAAGCAAAGACTGCAACCAAAAAGCAATCTAAAGAAGAAAAGAAAAATAGCTGATTTATGACTACAAAATTTGGTGCAGTAGGAGTTTTTGGAAGGGCTAACGCCGGTAAATCAACTCTAGTAAACGCTCTTGTAGGTGAAGTGGTATCAATTGTTTCAAATCGACCGCAAACAACAAGAAAACGCATACTAGGTATTCTGACAATAAACGAAACTCAACTTGTTTTTTGTGACACTCCTGGCCTTCATGCTATAAAAAACAAACTAGATGCATATATGAACGATGAAATTATGTCGACAATGAAAGGTCTGCAAGCAGGACTTTATCTGACAGATCTTTCCGACATAAAACTAGATTTAGATGAGGAATATATTAGTCAATTAGACCCATCTTCAGAGATGCCACTATTTCTTGTTTTTAATAAAAGCGATCTGGTAGAAGAAAACAAAATAGAGGAAGCAACAAAAGCTTACGAAAGCCTCTACCCTTTCAAAAAAATATTTGTTATTTCTGCAAAAAAGAAAAAAGGACTGAAACAACTTTTAAATGCTCTTTGCAGAGTTGTTCCTAAAGGCCCACATGCTTATGATGCAGATGATTATACTAGTCAAACAGAGCGTGAAATAGTTGAAGAAACCATAAGAGAATGTATTCTTAGACTTTACAATCAAGAAGTCCCACATTCTGTGGCTGTTCAGGTCGAAGAGTTTAAAGAAAGAGAAAACGGAAAAACATATATAGAAGCAACTTTAAATGTTGAAAAAGAAGCTCATAAAAGGATTATCATTGGGAAAGACGGAGGGGGAATAAAAAAAATTGGAAAAATTGCCCGTGAAAAGTTGAATACAATGCTAGGACGTGATATTTTTTTACAGTTATGGGTCAAAATTCGGCAAGATTGGCGACATGATGATCTTTGGATAAAACGTTTGGGATATAAGAGGTAACTAATCCGTGACAAACTACATTGTTATTACAGTTATCGTGCTTGTTCTTTTTATTTTAGTCTTTTATGCTTTTGTAGCAGATGATTCAGAAAATGAAGCTGGCTATCTAGCTGACGATACAGATAATACAAAGACTGAAAAAGTTGAATCAGAATCAGATAAAGAAGGAACTCAAAACAACATACAAGAAGAAACAGAAAACGGGAAAGTTATAGAAGAAATTTCTGTTGAAGAACCTCAAAACAACATTGTTGCTTTTGATGATTCTAATTCAATGTTCCAGCAACTTTCTGACGAAGAAGAAAAAAAGCAGATTATAAAACCTGCTGAAATTACAAGAATTCATTCTGTAAATAAGCCTGTCGAATCGAATATTCCTCTTTTAGAAGTTGGAAGTGAAGAAGATTTGAGATTACGCTTAGAAATGAAACAAAAACTACCCCAACCTGTTTCATTTGAAAAGAGCAAATCAGTTGCAGCAGTTGTGCAACTTCGTTTTCCTGATGAAGTAATGAGAAACTCTACAGACTTTGTAGAAATCCTTGCTCATGCTGAAAAGGTTTTAGAAAAAGATTTTACTTTCCCCTTTAATACTTATCAGGCCCCTCAATTTAATAGAATATGGTTATTTGAACCATCTGAAGACAGAGATATTATAATAGAAGCCTTAATTGATGCCTATGAAGCAACAATAAGATTTAGAAAAGCTCTAGAAAGTGACAAGTTATTAAAAGAAAACAGAGTAAGAATAGCAATAGGTGTCTCAGCTGGAGACATGACTTTTATTAATAGAGGTGTAAGTTCAGAGCCAACATTGGTAGGGATGCCGATTTATATGGCAGAAACCTTGGCCGAAATTGTTGGAGACTTTGGAATATACGTTGATTCCAACATTCACAACGCAATTATTCCTTTGTTTGATTTCAGGGAATGGAAACCGACAGTAGTCAGAACTACCCTACCCCCAATTCCACTTTATGAATTAGTTGGCTGGAATAAGCCAAACGAAATCGCTACCTATGTAAAACATGAAGATCCTTCAGCAAGACGTGCAGTAGCTGTAGCTTATCGGTATTTTGAACTTGAAGATACTCACCCATTAATTGAGCTTTTAACTGACAAAGACAAAAATGTTGCCTATGAAGCTATTAACACCATAAGCTTTATCGGAAGCGAAAAAATGAATGGAGTATTGAAAATCAGATTAAGAGAAGCTACAGATGCAGACATAAAGAGCAAAATAATTGAAGCTTTCGGAAATGCAGGTAATCCAAGTCTACTCCCCGTTGTTCTTGGTTCTACAAAAGAAAGCAGCTGGAAAGTTAGACTTGCAGCAACCAAGGCTTTATATCAACTTGGTGGAAGTGAATCTCTAAATCATATCGAAGCCATGTTAAAAGACCCTGATTCTATTGTCAGAGTAGTAGCAAACAGTATCTTCTATAAAGAAACTAAAAAAGCAGAATATTTTAATATGTTGATAGAAGGTTTAGGCGATGCCAGTAAACGTGCAAGAGCCAATGCAGTAGATTGTCTTATGGCTATCGGCTCTGACAACGCATTAAAAGAAATTACAAATTCTTTTGCAAATCAAGAATCTGATTTACAAAAGCTTATTTTGACAAAAATGCTTGATAGTAAAAGCAAAATCCTGTATCAGTGTTTTTTGACCATGTTTAAGAATTCAAGTGAATCAATGCGGCCCCATATAGTTGAAGCTGTTCGCAGAGCAGGAATAGTGAGCTAAAAATGTCTGTAAATATAGCAATTGTAGATGATGAGGAAATGATTCAGTGGACTTTAAAAGAAGCCATGGAATCAGAAGGATACAAAGTAGAAACCTTTAATACCGGAAAAGAATTTATTGATTTCTTTAAAGGGAAAGGGGCTGACATAGTATTTTTAGATGTCAGACTTCCAGATGCAAATGGATTGGAACTTCTTCCTGAAATAACCCATATTGATCCTGACTGTATTGTTGTTGTCATGACAGCCTATGGTGATGTCGAAACAGCTGTTGAAGCGATGAAAAAGGGAGCCGACTATCTGGCAAAACCATATAGTATAGAGGAAGTAAATCTTTTAATTAAAAAAATTATTCAAACAAACTTAGTTAAAAGTCAGCTTCAACACTACCAGGAAAAACTTGAATCACATTTTTCCAGGATTCTAGGCAAAAGCTACAGCATAAAACTTCTCAGAGAACACATTGCAATGGCAGCGAAATCTGACCACACTACGGTTTTAATCAGAGGAGAATCTGGAACTGGTAAAGAATTAGTTGCAAGACAGATTCATTTTCAAAGTGCAAGAGCAGATAAGCCTTTTATAGATGTCAACGCAGCAGCCGTCAGTGGAACCTTATTAGAATCAGAACTTTTTGGTCATGAAAAAGGTGCTTTTACAGATGCCCAAAAACAGAAAAAAGGTCTTTTTGAACTAGCCAACGGCGGAACTCTATTTTTGGATGAAATTGGTGATTTAGCCGCTTCATTACAAGTTAAACTGTTAAGGGTTCTTCAGGAAAGAAAATTCAGAAGAGTTGGTGGCACAACAGATATTCATTTTGATGTTCGCATTATCTCTGCCACTAATGCTAATCTTGAAGAAAAAATGCAAACAGGCGCCTTACGTAAAGATTTATATTATAGATTAAACGTATTTACAATTACTCTCACTCCTCTTAGAGAACGTAGAGACGATGTTGTATTATTAGCCAAAAGCTTTTTAGACGAGTATCGCAAGGAATTTTCTAAAGAAAATATAACAGGATTTTCGGAAGAAGCTTTAAGACTTATGCAATCTTACGATTACCCTGGCAACGTAAGAGAACTTCGTAATATTATCGAACGAGCTGTTTTACTTGAAACTTCCAATCTTATAAGATCTGCAAATCTACCAGATGAACTTATTAAAAACAAAAAAATAGCTGAAAACATAATTGAAACAGAAGTTGAATCAAAACCAACTCTTCCCAACCAGAGTTTCAAAAAAGAAAAAAACAATAATAAATTGGATCAGTTACCTTCTTTTGATGATAATAACAAACCTTGGCATAAACCAGGATTCAATTTTAAAGATTATATAGATTCTGTTGAAAAGAAAATTATAGAAGAAGTATTACTAGAAACAGGCGGTAAAAAGACTAAGGCAGCAGAAATTCTAGGCCTTACTAGATTCGCCTTAAGACATCAGTTAAAAAAGCATGGCATGGATAGTGATTAATCAATAATAATATAAAATCCATTGTGCTAACTTTTAATACTATTAAAAGTATGATAGTATAAATTATCTTTCTTTATGGAGAATAAAATGACTGAGGAAAACAAGAAATTCAGATTAGTAACCAGAAGTGATTTTGATGGTTTAGTTTGCGCTGTTCTTTTTAAAGACATGGGAATGATAGACGACATAAAATTTGTTCATCCTAAAGATATGCAGGATGGTAAAATAGAAATCACAGGACGAGATATTACAACAAACCTGCCTTATGTTGAAGGTGCTCATTTAGTATTTGACCATCACTTAAGTGAAACAATCAGAGCTGGCGGTCAAAAACCTAATCACATTATTGATCCAGAAGCTCAATCTGCTTCAAGAGTTGTTTATGACTATTACGGTGGAGCAAAAAAATTCCCAAAAATTTCTCAAGAAATGATGTTAGCAGTAGATAAAGCAGATTCTGCACAATTTTCTATGGAAGATATTTTACATCCCAAAGACTGGGTTCTTTTAAATTATCTTATGGATCCTCGCACTGGCTTAGGTCGTTTTAGAAACTTCAGAATATCGAACTACCAGTTAATGATGAATCTGATCGACTGCTGCAAAGACATGACGATAAAAGAAATAATGGAATTACCAGATGTAAAAGACCGTGTTCAACTTTATTTTGAACAGGAAGAACTATTTAAAGAACAGTTAAAACGCTGTTCTAAGATATATAAAAATCTTGTTGTCCTAGATTTACGTAACGAAGAAATAATTCATGCAGGAAATCGTTTTATGATTTATGCATTGTATCCAGAAACCAATATTTCTATACATGTTCTCTGGGGTTTCCAAAAACAAAATACAGTTTATGCAACAGGTAAATCAATTGTTAATCGTTCATCCAAAACAAATGTTGGCGAATTGATGCTTAAATATGGTGGAGGCGGTCATAACGCAGCTGGAACCTGCCAGATAGCACATGAAGATGCACCTAGAGTATTAGAAGAACTTATTCAACAAATTACTATAGACGGATAACTTAAAAATAACCGTTCATAAATAACCTTAATAACAACAAAAAGGCTGTGAGACATAAAAAAAACTCACAGTCTTTTTTATTCTACGTTTAATAACTACATTATTATGATTCACGAGTCTGTGCGAAAACTCGAAATTTGATGAAAAATCAGTATTTATTTGTTTGTAACCTACACATTTTCATAATCGTAATTCTTTCAGAGCTAAAGCCTATACGCTATACTTTACAAATGTGTAGGCAATTAGCACAATCTAATTTGGACTTAAAAATTAGTTTTAGCACAGCTTCTCACCATAACGTAAGATTTTTATAATAAAATAAAAACAGTAATTTATGACTAAGTGTATAAAAAATGAACAATTACTGGATTCGGTTTTGTACCCTTTTTAGACAAATTTGTGATGAATTTCACAAGTATATTTTCAAGATAAGCTTCAACAAAGGATTTTAACAAGTTGGCATAAGGTTTGCGTTAAGGTAGGTGCATTAAATTCAAAACAACAATAATGCAAATTCTTTTAAAGGAGGTACAAGTAAATGTTTGATTTAAGTCTTCTTGTATTCTTTAGAGAATGGTTGATTTGGAACAACAATCTTACTTGTAATAAGTAATATTGTAACGAGTTGATAAAAGAAATTAAAATTTTATCTAACATAATTATGGCAATAAAATCCCTCGTAACGCGAGGGATTTTTTAATATCAAAACAATAAATCTTCACTTGTACTAGTTTCAAACTAGTGGTATTATAATAAAATTATGTCTTTCTTTAAACAAAAACAAGATGAAGAAGAACAGGTATATATTCCTGTAAGAAGCCTTTCTACTCAACTTCCAGATAACACATTATCCGTAGAAGTTGAGGATAAACTGCGTGCAAAAGGTTATAAATCAAGATTTAAAGAAGCATCAAAAGTCATAATACCTCTTAAGGTAATTGCTTTTATTTTAATATTTATATCACTATCCTATCTAGTAATAACCCAGTTAAAATATATATTTTTTTCAACTTCATATTTTGAACTGAAAGAATTTGAAATTTCAGGAAATTCTGTATTAAACAATGATCATATCATAAAAAAATCTGGAATTTCTCCAGCACAACATGTTTTTAATATAAATTGTGAGGAAATAAAACAGAGATTATTAGGTGAACCTTTAATAAAAGAAGCTCAAGTTGAACTACAAGGATTAAATAAATTAAAAATAGATATTGTAGAACGTCAGCCTTATATTTATGCAAAATATGGTATTGCTTTCTATGAAATCAGTGATGATGGAGTTATAATCAATACTGAAGGAATGGGAGAAAAAGACCTGCCAATCATAACAGGATTAAAATTACAAAATGCCAACTTAGGTTCTTCTATTTTTCATAATGATGATTTTTATATGGCAAAACATTGGTTAAAAACCTTAGATGAAAAAATAATAAAACAAATTTCTGAAATTAACTTTTCTAATTGCCAAAATCCATATATAATAATGCTTACAGGTGAAAAAATTTTCCCAAGAAATGCGGAAGATTTTAAAAATAGATACGTTTTTTTGCGTGCACTCCTTGACAATTTACGTAAGAATAATGTAGAACCTTTTTATCTAGATATGAGGGCACTGAATGCTATAGTTATTCGACCCAAAAAATTATCGCAAACAAATTCTGAAAACAGAGGTTTAACAACTGGTGGATGATATAATTGTCGGTCTGGATATAGGCACAACAAAAGTATGTGCTGTTATTGGTGAATTAAAAGAAGATCGCACAATCAATGTGTTAGGGGCTGGCTCATGTTCTTATACCGATGGAGTAAAAAAAGGAGCTATTGTCGATATAAAAAGAACTACGGAAGCTATAGTCTATGCTATTGAAGAAGCAGAAAAATCAGTTGATGTTTCTATAGATTCCGTTTATGTAGGTATTGCTGGTGCACACATTAATTCTATGAACAGCAAAGGTGCAATAGCAATAAAAGGTGCAAGCAACGAAATCACTTCAGATGATTTAGATAGAGCAGTTGATAATGCAAAAACTGCAGTTCAGATTCCTGCACACCAAGAAATAATACATATTTTACCAAGAGAATTTGTTGTTGATGAACAACGAGAAATAAGCAATCCCAAAGGCATGGTTGGTAGTCGATTAGAAGCTCATGTGCACATTATTACCGGTGCAGTCACCGCAATAAAAAATTTAATGAAAAGTTGTGAAATGGCAAAACTAAACGTTGAAGAAGTTGTTTTACAGCAATATGCTTCGAGTCTTTCTGCTTTAACAGAAGATGAACGCCGTTTAGGGGTCGTTTTACTCGATATAGGTGGGGGCACCACAGATATAATAGTGTATAAAAATGGGCACGTTGAATTTTCTAGCAGTATAGATATTGCTGGAAGTAATATAACCAATGACATAGCCTTTGTATTAAAAACATCCACTGACAAAGCAGAAGAATTAAAAGTCAACGATGGTGTTGCACAAATTGATTTGGCTGATGAACAGATCAAAATAGAAGTTCCTATTGCAGGTGGAGAAAAGACAGATACAATAAGCCAAAAATATTTAGCTGAAATAATAGAAAGTCGAATGGATGAAATTTTCAGGCTTGCTAAAAACAAAATTGAAAAAAATGTTCCTTTAAATTCTCTCCCCGCAGGTATAGTATTAACAGGAGGTTCTTCATTACTTAAAGGTTGCACGGAGTTAGCAGAGGGTATTTTCGGGGTTCCTGTAAGAACAGGTAATCCTATACAGATCAGCGGTTTAAAGGAACAGGTTTGTAAACCTCAATATTCTACCGCACTGGGTTTAATTCGATACGGTGCACTAAATTATCGTGAACCTACTGGAAAATCAGGGTGGTTTAGTGGTATATTTGAAAAAATTAAAAATTTTTTCGCTAAGTTCTTTACTGATTAAAAAATATATAGTAAATTAGCAAACATATATTAAAAATAAAAGGTAAAGTAGTTATATTTTAGGAGGCAAGGGTAATAGTGTTTGACAATGATTATATGGGTAACGCAAATGCGGAAATAAAGGTTATTGGCGTAGGCGGCGGCGGATCAAATGCAGTCAACAGAATGATTGAAGCGGATCTCTCTGGTGTTGAATTTATTGTAGCCAATACAGATGCACAGGCTTTGCAGAGTTCAAGTGCAAAATCAAAAATCCAGCTTGGTGAAAAAATAACCAAAGGTCTCGGAGCTGGTGCTGATGCTGAAATAGGTAAAAAAGCAGCAGAAGAAGATCGTGATGAAATCGCCGAACAGTTAAAAGGCGCCGACATGGTATTTATTACCGCTGGTATGGGTGGCGGCACTGGAACTGGTGCAGCTCCTATAATAGCAGAAGTTGCCCGAGAACAGAATGCTCTTACAATAGCTGTTGTAACAAAACCATTTAGTTTTGAAGGTAAAAAGAGAGCTAGCAGTGCTGAATTAGGTATTAAAAATCTTAGAGAACGAGTAGATGCTATTATTGTAGTTCCAAATGATAAACTTATTGAAATTGCTAACGAAGAACTTACTATGGAAGATGCTTACAGAGAAGCAGATGAAGTATTAAGACAAGGCGTTCAGGGTATATCCGATCTTATCACAATCAATGGTGTTATAAATGTTGACTTTGCAGACGTAAAAACCATTATGAAGAGTTCTGGTTCTGCTCTAATGGGTATAGGTATTGCTTCTGGCGAAAACCGTGCAGTAACAGCTGCACAGCAAGCTATCGACAGCCCATTGCTTGAATCTTCTATTCAGGGTGCACGAGGTGTTCTAGTAAGTATTTCTGCTTCCCGCAGCCTTGGTATTATGGAAGTAAACAAAGCTATGAGCATTATACGCGATGCTGCAGATGATGATGCAAACATTATTTTCGGACATAATATAAACGACGAATTGGGTGACAGCATTAAGATTACTGTTGTTGCAACCGGTTTTGGAAAAGAAGAACGCGGATCATTGAACAACAACGGTTCTAGCAGAATTCTTGAAACTGTTCGTTCAAATCGACCGATAGAACAGCCACGACCTGTTCAGCAAGTAGTAAATGCACCTGTCGCAACAGAAGAATACAGTGATATTCCTGCAATTCTCCGCAATAACAATAGTGATGACCATAATTTCCCAGCTTTCTTACGCAGAGGGAAAAAATAATTACATATAAAATATAGTTAAAAACAGGGGTAGATTTATTTCTTCCCCTGTTTTTTATTACCAAATTTTAACAAGGATATAAGCATTGGGACTTAAACATCGTTTTGATTACGAATCTGTAACAAATAAGTTAAAAAATTCAGAATTTCACTATATAAATAGCAAATATGCTGGAAGCCTGAGTATAGCTTTGATTTATCCTAACTTATATAGTCTTGGTATGAGTAATCTAGGTTATCTTACCGTGCACCGACTAATAAGTTCAATTCCTTATGTAGGGATAGAAAGATTTTTCCCTGCTCTTCAGCCAGACACACCCTTAGAAACTCCATACTATTCTTTTGAAACAGGTCGTCCTTTGGGCGATTTCAATATTTTAATGTTCTCATTCAGTTTTGAAGGAGACTTTGATAAGATTCCAGGCATTTTTGCATCTTTGGGTTTACCAGTATTAGCAAAAGACCGTAACAAACATCACCCTCTACTCATTGCTGGCGGTGCGGCTATAGCATCAAATCCCGATGCTTGATATTTGATATTATAATTCCAGGAGAAGCCGAAACCACAATAATACCAGTTATAGATATATTACATAATGAAGGTTTCGAAAAAGAAAAAATAGCTTCTATAAAAGGTGTTTGGGTGCCCTCGGTTTCAAACGAAAAACCAGAATTAAAAGGAATGCACGATGTCAACACACAACCAGCTTATTCTCATATAGTTTCACCATACAATTCATTTGGTGGTGCACATATGATAGAAGTAATGAGAGGGTGCCCCAGAATTTGCTCATTCTGTTTAGCTCGATGCATTTATGCACCACCAAGACCAGTAAAAGCAATAATATTAGAGAATTGGCTAAATAATCATCCTCAATGTAAAGATTTAGGCCTTGTAGCGCCTTCTCTTTTTGACCATCCTGAAGTAGAACATATTTTTTCTATGCTTCAAGATAGAAATATAAAAATAAGAAATTCCTCTGTAAAATGGGAAAAACTTTCCGAAAACATCATTAATGCACTGCAAAAATCAGGAATCACAGGCTTAACCATTGCTCCAGAAACAGGAAGCGAAAAATTAAGAAAAGCAATGAAAAAACCTATGAGCGAAGATTTATTTTTAGAAAGAGTAAAATCTCTTTTTGAACATGGCTTTGAACATATAAAAATGTATTTTGTAAGCTGTTTACCCGATGAAGAAGACGAAGATACAGATGCTACAATAGATTTCATAAACAGAGTCATAAAAGTCGCTCCTTCAATAACATCTCTTTCAGCAACTTTTTCTGTTTTTGTTCCTAAGAATCATACCCCATGGCAGAATGAAGCTGCTCCAGAACAATACAAAATAAAAAAGCGAATTAAATATCTTAGGGAAGGCTTGAATAAACTAGGTGCATTTAAAGCCAATTTTGAAAGTGTCCAGGATGTTATCAGACAGGCTTATTTGTCAAAGGTAGGAGCAGAACTTGGCGAAGAATATGACAAATTAGCGAAGGAAGAAAGGGTCAGCCGACTGTTCAAAAAAGGACAATTCACAGATATTAGCTTTTAAAAGCCAAACAAAGCTTAGCTCTAAGCTATACTCTTAATACGATAGCTAAAATCCCTCTTCTCCCTATGCCCTTTTCCCTGCCCAAAAGGCTTTGCCTTTTGGGCTCTATCCCTTTACGGCTCCTGAAAGCACGCCTTTGATAATGTGCTTCTGACCGATTAAGTAGATAATAATCACAGGAACAATGGTCAAAACAACACAAGCCATCATAGGCCCCATTTGAACACTTCCATAACTACCCCTAAAATACTGAATAAGCATAGGAATAGTCTTATACTGCTTTATATCTAAGACTAGCGTTGGCAACAAGTAATCATTCCATATCCACATTGTTTCCAGTATTCCAACAGAAATCATAGATGGTTTTAAAACTGGGAAAACAATTTTGAAAAAGGTTTGAAATGGATTACAGCCATCAATCATGGCCGCTTCTTCCATTTCTACAGGAATAGACTTCATGAATCCAGTAAACATAAACACAGCGAGCCCTGCCCCAAACCCTAGATAAATAAAGCATATTGTATAGGGAGAATTGAATCTCAGCATTCCAATATGAAATCTGTCCGCTGTCTGAGAAAGAGTAAACATTACAAGCTGGAACGGTGCAACCATAGAAAATGCACACATAGCATACATAAGCTTTGAAATCCAGCTATTCACTCTGCTTATATACCAGGCACACATTGAGCAGCATACAAGAATCAATGCTACAGAACTTACTGTAATAACAACAGAATAAAACAAGCTCCACAAAAAGCCTTGTGAATCTATTGCATTTACATAGTTAGTCAAACCGTTAAATGATTCAGCAGTAGGTAGTTCAAATACAGTAGAAGTAGTGATTGCTTTTTCCTTTTTAAAAGAATTAAAAAGAATCATCATTACTGGATACATATGAAAAATACAAATTATTGAAAACAATATAGTCAATATCAGGTTTGTATTTATTTTCTTCATTACTGTTGCACCTCCTTAGAATGAGTTGCTTTTAGCTGAACAAGTGCAATTGCCACAACTATAACAAAGAAAATCACAGCTTTTGCCTGCCCTATTCCCATCCATTGCAAGCCTGAATGGGAATAAAAAGTAGAATAGATATTCATTGCAAGCATTTCAGTAAGATGACCAGGTTCTCCAGCAGTTAAAGAAAGATTCTGATCGAAAAGCTTAAAAGCATTTGTTATAGAAAGGAAAAGACAAATTGTAATTGATGGCATAAGCATAGGCAGCTTAACATGAATTAAAGTTTCCCATTTTGTTGCGCCATCAATCTTTGCTGCTTCCAAAACTGCATCTGGAATATTCTGCAAGCCTGCAATATAGATAATCATCATATAACCTATCTGCTGCCAGCTTGTAAGAATAATTAGACCAATAAAACCTGCCTGAGAATTAAGAGCTAACAAAGGCTGACCTATTTTATACAACACGCAGTTAATAAGAATCTGCCAAATATACCCTAGAACTATTCCTCCAATTAGATTAGGCAGGAAGAATATTGTTCTGAACACATTAGTCCCTTTAATTTTACCCGTTAATGCCAATGCTATAATTAATGCTAAAACATTGATTACCAAAGTTGAAACAATCGCAAAAGCGGTTGTGAGCAAAAACGAACGCCAAAAAGACCAGTCTTTCAATGCTGAAATATAATTGGCAAATCCTATAAATTTTGCGTCAGAAACTGTTGTAAATTCACAAAATGAGAGATAGATTCCTTCTACAAAAGGAATAATGAACCCTATTATAAACGCACAAAGCGTTGGCAAAACAAACAAAGGGAACCATTTTCTTAATGCTTTTTCCATATTATTATTTAATCCGCCTCAGTAGTAAGAAATCTATAACTGACCCACTGTTAATTATGCAACTGAAGCCAAAGATTCTTGTTTATCTTTATATCTTTCCATAGCAAGTTCAATAAGTTCATCCAGAAGTTTTCCATAGGGCAAACCAGTAGCTTCCCATAATTTTGGATACATACTAATACTTGTAAAACCTGGAAGTGTATTGATTTCATTAATTATTATCTGGTTTGTTTCTTTTTCAACAAAGAAATCAACTCTTGCCAATCCAGCTCCATCAAGAGATTTATAAGCTATTACTGCTGATTCTCTTATTTTACGAATCAAATCTTCTGGTAATTTTGCAGGTATTTCAAGTTTAGATTTATCATCAATATATTTTGCTGAATAGTCATAGAATTCATTACAAGGAACAATTTCACCTGGTAAAGAAGCTTTCGGATGGTCATTTCCCATAACTGAAACTTCTATTTCTCTAGCATTTATAGCTTTTTCTACTAAAACTTTACGGTCATATTTACAAGCTTCAAACATAGCTTTTTTTAATTCTTCTTTATTATGGGCTTTTGTAATACCTACAGAAGAACCTGAATTAACAGGTTTTACAAAACATGGATAGCCTAATTCTTTTTCAATTTTTGCAATAGCCTTGTCAGGTTCATATCTCCAATCACAACGCAAAATTTCAACATAAGGTGCAATAGCCAAACCAGAATCTTTAAACAGTTTTTTTGCTATAGTTTTATCCATACCAGCTGCAGATGCTATAACACCACAACCCACATATGGCATATCTGCCTGATCAAGCATACCCTGTAAAGTGCCGTCTTCTCCATAGGTTCCATGGTTTATCGGGAAAACTACATCAAGTTTTATCAATTCGTTCTTACCGTCATCATTTAAAACGATTAAACCAGTATTTTCAGTATCGCTGCTGAAAACAACCTTACGTGCACCTTTTAAAGCAGATTTGTTTCTGGTCTTGCTATAATTCTGCATCATTTCAGTAGTCACATCAGTAAGCCAAACCCCAGTACGTGTAATACCGATTGGAATAATTTCATATTTATCCTTATCTAAAGCTTTCATAATAGAAGCAGCGGAAACTAATGAAACATCATGCTCACCAGAACGTCCACCAAAAATAATACCAACTTTAATTTTGCCGACCTTTTTAGACATTTGTAATTGCTCCTTATCAAAAAAAATTCGACCGCTTACCTTTTTATCGGCAAAAGCAGTCGGATTCATAATAATAAACAATAAAACCATTCACGCCAAAGGTATGTAGACCCTAACCTATTGTCATACCTAAAGAAAAAGGGCTTAGATAAATCCAAGCCCTTTTCAAGTAACATTCTATTGTTTATTTGCTTCAGAATGTGCCCTATGAGCACCTTCACCCAATTTAATCGGCATTTGCTGTCTTAAAGTAGCTTTAGTCATCTTACTTAATCTTGGATGTGCCTGACCTAATTCGTTTGGTTTACTAAATAAATACTTAGTCAATAAATATTGATCATTTTCTGTAAGAGTTGGGCCAGAAACCAAAATCGCATTAATTTCCAAACCATTAAGTTCTGTTGTCTGTCCAGAATATTGTCCGGGAGGAATAATAGAAGGGAAATAAAAAGAATATTTATTAACTAATTTTTGAATCAATTCAAGATCAATAGGAACCAAATTTATATCTACAGTTTTTGATAATTCAACTATTGAAGGATTTGGTAAACCACTAGTAAAAACAAATCCGTCTATATCTTTTGTTTTCATTTTTTCCATAGCATCTTTTGCATCTATGTTTATGCAGGTTACTTTATCTAATATCCCAATTTCTCCAAGAATTTGTTCGACATTATAACGAGTCCCGCTGTTTTTTCCGCCAATAGCTATTTTTTTACCTTCTAAATCTTTCAAATTATTAATTCCACATTCTCTTCTCACAATAAATTGAATGATTTCTGGAAATAAAGTCGCAATTCCCGAAATATTTGAGATTTTATTATCTTTAAACATTGCTTCACCATTACAAGCATAGTAAGCTATATCGTTCTGGACCAAAGCCATGTCTACTTTCCCTTCTGCTAGCATTTGAAGGTTATCAACACTACCATCTGTTTCGTAAACTTTTATAGTTACATCAGGACACTGTTCTTTCAAGATTTTATCTAAAACTTCACCTATAGGATAATAAACTCCTGATTTTGAACCTGTTGCAATGGTGTATTCTTTACGACTAAGACTGTTGCTACAACAACCTGTCGCCATAATAATAATCATAAATAGAAAAAATATTATAAAAACTTTTTTCATTATTTCCTCCACTATTTTTCTGCGGCTAATTCTACCACAACATTTATATAAAAAGAATAGTTTTTAATAATTTGGGTTAATTGAAAAAGTAAATGCAACTTTTTGAAAAACTGGATAAAAGCAGGAATTTGCATAACTAAATGCAAGTTTTGCAAGAGTAAATGCAATTTTT
>CAJOND010000125.1 GCA_905236675.1 Candidatus Rifleibacteriota bacterium
TGAAGAAAAAGACGACTGCTTGTTCTTCAGCGGCAACCATATGGAAGCAAAAATCAACAAAGAAACATTCGCTGTTATGAATGCTATGCCAAAGAATGGCGGTGCTCAGAGCTATTCATTTGAAAATGCTATCAAGATGGCTATCCTTTACATGGCTGTAAAAGATCAGGCTTTCAATTTCTAAGCTAAGTAATTAACAAAAAAGGCTCACATAAAGTGAGCCTTTTTTTATGCTAAGTAAATAATATTAAACATTGTTTTTTATAAATGATATAGTTTAAGATAAAAGCATCTATAAACAAAAAATAAGTTTCTATTGGGAAATTAATATGAATTTAGATTACGAATACTTTTTCAAACCCCTCAATGAAAGGGATTCTTTTAATCATGGTTTAATAGCTTGTTTAAATACTTTTGATGAAAAATCTGTAAACTTTATAAAAAGATATACTTATGAAGCTTATTTAAACGGGGTTATAGATAAAGATTATCTAGATACTATTCCTCAAGATCAAAGTTTAATGCAAAAAATGGACGATATAATGGATGAAACTGAAGAATATAGATATGGTTCATTCTTTTATAAGCTTTTTGCTGCTATAGATTTAGGTACTTTAAGCGGAATACTGAATTACGCTCGTGAAATGTTGGTTAATTTGGCTGGTGAGTATCAAAGATATGCTAGACCTGGTGATTGTAACACATATATGAATGAAGGCTGGTATATTGTTGGGCAATTCTTCCATAAATATTACAGAATTATGCAGCTTATTCCAGAGGCAAAAAAAACAAATTATCCGTTAAAATTTCTATATTACGGCCGACCGACTAATTCTGCTTATTATTTCTTTTATATTCTTATAAAAAATTATTGTGATGTGGTTGTGGTTTCGCCAAGTGATTATGATTACAAAAAAGTCGCTTATCCTTTTATACATAAGTGGTTAGAATATAATTTACCTATAGGGTGCTTTGAGAGCAGGTAGTTGTTTATTTTATAGTTTAATCTAGGTTCATAACTTAAAAATTTCCATAAATAAAAGCAGTATTGCCAACATAAGCTAGAATTATAGTCAGACCGCAAAGAACAAAAAATATAGTCTGACCTTTAATAGTAGTCAAATTCTGTATCGGAATGCCACAATAGTTATTATTGTTTTGAGAAATTTTATTATGAGCAAAGGACACTATAACGAGTAATATTAGTCCAAACATAGACCAGGTGTAAGGTTGAAAAATACCAGTTTGCATTTTGGCTATTCCATTTATCACTTCTGCTGCATTATTGAAACTTGTTGCTCTGAAAAATATCCAACTGAAAGCTACAAAGAAATAGGTAGAAACGATAGAAATAATGCTCCAAGCGAAATTTGTGGCTTTCTTATCTCCTAATTTTATCTCTTTCCATTGCATAAATAATTTATGGGTAATCAGTGCAAAACCATGCATTGCTCCCCAAACTACGAATGTCCAAGCCGCACCATGCCATAAACCACCGAGAAGCATAGTAAGAAATAGATTAAAGTAAGTTCTGATTTTTCCTTTTTTGTTCCCTCCTAATGAATAATAAAGATATTCCTGTAACCAGCTGGAAAGACTGATATGCCATCTTTTCCAAAATTCTGTAACGTTCTTGGAAAGATAAGGGTAGTTGAAATTGGCTGGAAAATCGAAGCCAAAAATCTTAGAAACACCAATAGCCATATCTGAATAGCCTGAAAAATCAAAGTAAATTTGTAGCGAGTAGCTTATTACACCCCAAAGTAAAGTCATACCATTGAAAGCTACTGGTGCGTAAAATATATCGTCTACGAAAACACCGATTCTGTCTGCGAGAACCATTTTCTTAAATAAGCCTACAACAAAAAGTTGTATGCCTATTTCGAAGTTAAACCATTTTAAATTGTTAATGCTAGCAATTTGCTTAAAAAAAAGGTCTGCTCTAATTATAGGTCCGGCAAGAAGTTTAGGGAAAAAACCGATAAAAAGCAGAACTTCTAATATAGACTTGTTAGCATGGTATTGCTTCCTATAAATATCAATAATATAACTTATTGCAGAAAAGATATAGAATGAGATGCCTAATGGAAGTATTATTTTAACATTAGTTCCATTTCCAATAAGCTATTTTATCGAATCTACAAAGAAATTATAATATTTAAAGATTCCTAATATTAAAAGCAGAATAGTAACTGTTGAATTTGCAATTAAGCTACTTTTTGATTCGTATTTTTCAGTTCCTAAAGCAGAAAAATAACTAATCAAACTGACAATAAATAAAATTACTGCATAATAAATGTTTATACAGCCAATAAAGCCATAACTAGCAATTATTAATTCTATGTATAATATTTCTTTTCTATGTTTTGAATTTTTAAGTATGACTGTAGAAAGCCAATAAATAGATATTACTACAAAAAGAAAAGGAATAAAGAAAAAGTTATTTAGAGCCATAATTATTCTCTTCCAACTTAGTAATTTCATACGCTAAACGTTTTGCAATGACTTCATGACCGTATTTGTTTAAGTGTCCTGAGCCAATAGCAGTATTTATAAATCCGTAAGGAAGAATATGTTTTGTATTATAAAGTTCCTTTAATTCGTTATCTGTATCTATAAAAAATATATTATTGTTTTTACAAGCATTTTCAAACGCTTCTAGAGCCCATTTATCTGTATTGTTTTTTATGCTTCCATCTGATTGTAATGTGTAGTTTGGGTGATAGAAAATAATAATAGGAAGATTATCCGGAACTGAATTTCTAGCAAAGGCAAGAAAATTATTCAATGTTTCTGAATATTCTTTTTTATCTAGTGAATTATTAAATTTATTTGAAATAGAGTTTTTTATAAAGGTATTATAAGATTTTTCTTTCCAAAGATTTATTTGGCTATATATTCTTTTCCATAACGTTTTTAATAATTTCCCGAATGTTTTCATTAGAGGAATATATTTTTTCAAAATATAATCTATTTTTTTCTCTTTTTTTGTTTTTATATTAGAATTAAAACTTTTTAATTCCTCTTGATTATAAGTTATTCCACCTGTTTCACCAGTTTCTAATATTATATATTTTTTAGGTTTATACAAATAATATACCTTAGATAAGTCAGTTACATTTCGAGGTAAAAAATGTCCTAAGGTTCCAATATTATAAGTGTAGTAATTTTTTAATAAAGAATTAAGCAAATAACCTATATTTTCATTACTTCCAACCTGATATGCTTCAACTTGAGAACTGCCTACTAAAAGAATATCTATTTCATCTTTTTTCTTAGGAAAAAAATTGTTATATCCGTTTTTGTCTAAATTAAACCAAACAAAACCTTCTTCCATATTATGAACAAACTGCTTAGGATACCAATTATTATCCTTTGTTCTTGTAAGGTTTTCTTCTCCTAAGGAAAGCCAATATCTATAAAAATATATAAATGTAGACAATAAAAGAATAGATATAATTATCGAAATCAAAGTATTACAAATTATTTTTCCCCTATCTAAATTAATTACTTTACTTTTTTCAGAATTATTCTTAGATAGTATTATATAAAATATTTTTTTAATTATTATAAAAATATCTGGTAGCCAATAGAAAAATACTACTAGAGGCAAGAATAAAAATAAAAATGTTGTGTTTGAAAATACCATTATCTCTCCAATTTTATTAAAACATTATGAATTATTTAAATATGAACATGTTTTCCATGTGATTAGGGTCTCTATCCCAATTAAACCGGTCTGTTGCATAAGCAAGAATTACTAGATCTGGTTTTAAATCTAAGATATATTTTTCAACGCTATATTTATTTTCCCATCTAATATCTATATGAGTGATTTCTTTGGTTACAGTTGATAAAAATGGAATTACAGGTATGGAAAAAGAATCGGCAATTATAAAAACTTTATATTTTGCTTTGGGTGATGTATTAACTATACAACTTGGACTGCTATAGGTATTGTAGGCATCTCCTTCATAAAGATTTTCATAAAAGAGTTTTGAGTAATCTAAGACAACATCAGAATAATTCCCTATTTTTATTTCTGTTTTATCTAGTCCACTAGTTTCATAATTTGTTGGGAAATTTGGTTCGATGATTGTAATGTCATCTGGCTTTGCAAGAGCTAAAGTTACTTTTTTCCCATGTGAACCTAAAAATCTATTTGGATAGGTAGAAAATTTAAAGTTATCTTCATTTAAAATACTAGTGTCAAAAGACATATTTAAATTAGTGTTAAGATATCTTAAAATTTCGCCTGTAGCCCAAAATGCAGTTTCAGGTATCCAATGATGATCAGCTTTGAAAAATAGAGAAATATGTTCTTTAAATTGCTTGTTAGCATTTTCGCGCAAATCTAAAACATTTATTTTATTATTTTTTAAAACATTTAAATAAGTATCTACATTGTAGTTGCTGTAATCAACAATACCTGGTGGAAAATCAGGATTAAACTTTGAGAATTTAGACGGGTAAGTAACAGAACAAAATTTGATACCAGCTTTGTTTAAATCTTTGCTAAATTCAACTACTCGTTTTGCTTCTTCCTCAAAATTCTGCTTTCTGTTAATTGTGAAGGCAAAATATTCATCTTTAAGACAAACTAGTGAATCTAGACTTAAGAAAGATTTTCTAGCACCTGTAATTTTTCTATTAAATGTTATTATTGGTATTCTAAATGGGAAATGAATTTTAACCATATCGTCAAGATGATTAAAATTCATTTTAATTCTATAAAAACGTTTATATATTTTATTTATGAAATTATTATATACACTCTCTTTTTTGATTCCTTCTAATGGATATTTCTTTGCAAAGTCTATTTTTTCTTTATTAAGTATTTTTACTTTAATATTTTTGTGCGAAGAAGTTTCTTGGCTAAAAGTGGTATTCCCTTTGTTTCTATTCTTTTTAGATTCACGATAATTAATTTGTATTCCGACAGCTATTCCAAATATTATTAGTAGGAAAATATAAGTTATTATTTTATTGTTTTTCATAAATTATGTTCTCAAAAATTGAAATATATAAATGGGTTGTAACTATCACAAACTATAAAAGTTATTGTTAGTAAGAATAAGAGAAGTAAGAGTGAACTGTAAGTTAATTGCTGCCACATTTTCCCATTTTTTAATTTTTCAATGGAATTAAATGGGAAAATGAATATAAGACCTAAGACAATATATTTCCAACTATCATAGAGATGTAATTCTATCTGTTCAGAATATAATGAACTAACGCTGATTCCAAACATAGCTTTAATATATTGAGAAGCAAAAGATATAGAATTGGCTCTAAACAAGACCCAAGCAATAATCACAAAAAACATCGTATAGATATGACCCCACCATGCTTTTTTCTTGTCTAAGCCTGTTTGTTTTTCAATTACAAGTAAAACAAAATAGAACAATCCCCAAGCTATAAAAGTCCAGTTTGCACCGTGCCAAATTCCGGTAAGTAGCCATACTATAAACAAATTACAAATATGGCGAGCTTTTGAATCTACTCTGCTGCCACCTAATGGGAAGTAGACATAATCTCTAAACCAACTGCTTAAGGAGATATGCCATCTCCTCCAGAAATCTGTTATGGAACTAGCTAGATATGGGTAATTGAAGTTTTCTAAGAAATGGAACCCGAACATTCTTCCTAAGCCAATCGCCATATCAGAGTAACCTGAAAAATCAAAGTAAATCTGCAATGTATAGGCTATTGCTCCTAGCCAAGCAAAAGCCATCGAAAGCTCATTTATTGGTGTTTCAAAAGCGGCATCTGCAACTAAAGCAACATTGTTTGCAATAATAACTTTCTTGGCAAGGCCTTGAATGAATCTTACGGTACCTTCGGCAAAGTCGTCATAATTTTCGTTGCGGTTTTCTATTTCTTTGGCTATTGTTTCATATCTTACAATTGGACCAGCAATAAGCTGTGGAAAAAATGAAATATAAAGGCCTAAGTTAAAGAGATTTTTCTGAACTTCTACTTTCTTTTTATAAACATCGATCACATAAGACATAGCTTGAAATGTGAAAAATGAAATACCAATCGGCAAAGCAATTTTAATACTGCTGAAATCTTTGTTTATAAACCAACCTATGTTGTTTAATGTAAAACAAAGGTATTTGAAAATAAATAATATACCTAGATTAAAGACAACTGAAAGCCAAAGAAATAGCTTTTCTTTGTTTCTGAATTTGTCGATTAATCTGCCAAAAGAATAGTTAACTATTATAGATAAAATCATTATTAGAACAAAGGCAGGTTCGCCCCATGTGTAGAAGAGGATGGAAAAGGTGAGTAAAACGAGATTTTTATATGTTCTTACTGGATATGATTGTTGCGGGGGGTGATTATCATTAACAACCCCTTCTAATTCATTATTTATAACCATTGTTTTCCATTTGTTTGCTTTGTGTGTATAAACAAAAAACAACAGGTGGAAAATTCTGATTGATTATGTTATGATGTACATAACAAAGCAGAAGTGGCTCCACTTGTGTTTTGCAAGGTATTCCGCAACTTACCGCCAAGTAGACTTGCGGAGTACCGCTTAATGATTCAGTTTTCTCGTCGAATATCACTAATAGCCCCATTTGGATTAATAATCTGAATGAGGCTATTGTTCTATAAGACTAATCTAAAATAACGTTAAAATATTAAAAAGTCAACTTTAACAGTCTAATGCTATGAACTATTTTCAAAAAAAGTTAAAGCTTATAATGCAAACAAAGAATTTAAAGCAAAAAGATCTTGCAGAAATGACTGGATTGGCACAGACTACCATTTCAAGTTGGCTTACAAAAGATGCTGTTCCAAAAGTTTCTAGTGTAGAACCCTTAGCCAAAGCATTAGGCTTAACCGTTGGCGACTTAATCGGCGATTTTGGGCAAAACCAGGAATTGTTAGAAGAAGATAAAAGGTTTATTGCCTTGCCATTGAAGAGAAAAAGG
>CAJOND010000126.1 GCA_905236675.1 Candidatus Rifleibacteriota bacterium
AAAAAATTGCATTTACTCTTGCAAAACTTGCATTTAGTTATGCAAATTCCTGCTTTTATCCAGTTTTTCAAAAAGTTGCATTTACTTTTTCAATTAACCGTTGAATAGATAAATAGAGACTTAATCAACCCTATTATACTTTTACAAATAATAGATACAATTAAAAATCAAAAAAAGCCGAAAATGGAGGTTTAAAATAAATATTTAACAATATAAAAACTAACTGAGCAATATAAAAAAGCCACATAGTTTTTTTACGGTTAGCCTTAGATATATTATAAATTATACTTATTAAAATAAATATACCTGCCAAATAGGGCAAAAATTCTTTTGGTAAATAAATCAAAGGTAAAAAGGCCAAGCAGAACCATCTAGTAAAATCCACATTATTATTTTTTATACAACTAGCTAATCCAACAATAATACTAGCTACCAAAACAATAATAAAATCATTGTTAAACATAGCTTTTCCTGAAATTAGATATTTAAGAATAATAGTATAAACTACGGCCCATATAAAAGGCTGGTGTCTTAAAACTTCATTTCTGATAAATATAGTGCTAACAATAAACCAGATTGCCATACCAGAAGCTAAACAAATAAGATCCAATCCTGGTCCTGTTCTGTAAAAAGAAAAGCAGATAATAATCGCCATAAAAGACTCAACTAAAGGGTATTGAACCGAAATAGGAGCCTTACAATATCGACATTTTCCTCTTAAAAAAAGCCAGCTAAATATAGGAACCAAATCTATTGCATGCAATTGATGATCGCATTTTGGACAAGCTGAAGGTGGAAATATAACAGATTTACTTATTGCCATACGCAAAACGACAACATTACTGAAACTTCCTAATAGACTTCCAAAAATAAAGAAAAATATAGTATAAAATAAATGCATCGACTCTGTGTATGGCATAGATATATCCTTAAATTATTGTTTTAAAAAAACAATATATTATTTAGTTTTTTATATTTATACATTAAAAGTTTTTTTGACAATTAATTCAAGTTTTTTAGACAAAAAAAAAGAGCAACTTTAAGTTGCTCTTTTTTTTGTCTAAATTACATTACGTTACCAACTACTGAACTGTCAACAGCACCATGATAACCACATACTACCTGACCTTCAGAAGTAATATCACCACTTATACTATAAGAACAAGTAGTTTCTGGAGTATTGTTACCTTGGAAATCTTCAACTTTCTTAATGTAGTTACCATTTTTAAGACCTTCTAATGAAAGGCTTGAAGACATCATAGTGTTGTTATCCATGTTATACATTTCGATAGCACCCTGGAGAACACGGATGTTTGAGTAGCAAGATTTCTGACGAGCAGACCATCTAGCTTTTTTGAAGTTAGGGATAGCCATAGCAGCCAAGATACCGATGATTGCGATAACAATCATGAGTTCAATGAGAGTGAAACCTTTACGATTCTTCATAATAGGACTCCTTTAATAAAAATAATTAATAATAAAAATAATTTAAAACTTTAGGACACTTTAAATATAACTAAATTTTTATTTTGTGTCAAGTATCAAAATAAAAATTTATGTACACAATTTTTGTCTTATGATTAGTATCTCGTCAACAAGGAATAAACAATAAAGAACAGTTTTTTTAATCTAAAAAAACTGTTCTTTATTCCTGTTACCTAAAAAAATAAAACAGCTTTTTAAGCTGTTTTATTTTTTTACTACTTTCTAATTAATCATAACTAATTGATAATTAGTTTTAGGCACCCTTTAACATTCTTTCTAGTTCTTTTGGATGCATAGTATGAACCATAGCTTCTTCAAGAGTAATATCACCTCTTAGATACAAGTCTCTCAAAGACATTTCAAATGTCATCATACCTTCATCATGGCTAGTCTGCATAACGGTATAAAGTCCTGAAACTTTCTGTTCTCTTATACAGTTTGCAACAGCAGGATTACCTATTAGAATTTCATTACAAACAACACGGCCTTTTCCACTTGCGATTGGAAGCAACTGTTGAGCTACAACTGCTCTCAGAACAAAAGAAAGCTGTGATCTTATCTGACCTTGCTGATGTGGTGGGAACATATCTATGATACGGTTTACTGTCTGAGCTGCGTCAGTAGTATGCAAAGTTCCGAAAACCAAGTGACCAGTTTCAGCCATTGTACAAGCTGCAGATACTGTTTCAAGGTCACGCATTTCGCCTACAAGTATAACATCAGGGTCTTCACGAAGAACACGTCTAAGAGCTTCATCAAAAGATTTTGTATCTATATGGAGTTCTCTTTGATTTACAATAGAACGTTTGTGATAATGCAAGTATTCTATTGGGTCTTCTATTGTCATAATATGGCATCTGCGAGTTTCATTTATGATATTAATCAAACATGCCAAAGATGTAGACTTACCTGATCCTGTAGGACCTGTAAAAAGAATTAATCCTTTTCGCATTCTTGTAAAATCACGAAGTTTTTCTGGCAATCTCAACTCTTCAAGAGTAGGAATCTTTGTTGGAATAATACGGAAAGCTGCTCCGATACAACCTCTTTGTTTATAAACATTAACACGGAAACGACCAAATCCATGAACAGAATAAGAAAGGTCTAGTTCCATATTTTCTTCAAATTCTTTCTGCTGTTCAGCAGTAAGCATATTATAAATCAAAGATCTTGTATCCATCGGTGTTAAAACATCGAGGTCTGTCTGTATTAATTCACCGTCAACACGGATAACAGGTGGTGTCCCAACGGTTAAGTGCAAATCCGAAGCACCGTTTTCTATAACAAGATTCAGCAAATCATTAAGAACAAACATTTATTGCTCTCCTTAAAAAGTTTGTATCATATAGTATCATATAAATATTAGAATCCAATCTAAATTTTTGTAAAAAAATGATACATATTTACTTAATTATCTATTTTAATATTGAGATTTTAATAGAGTCAATAAAAAAAGGAATTATAAGGCAAAAAATTCACACAAATTTTTACCTTATAATTCCTAATTTTTGATTAGTAATTACTAATTAGCTAATTAGTATTAGTGGTCACCCATAGTAACACGAACAACTTCTTCAACAGTGGTAACACCTGTTAAAGCCTTACGCAAAGCTGATTCACGCAAAGACAACATACCTTCTTCAATTGCCTGACGTCTAATATCGTCTGTAGAACCACCATTGAGAATTATATCTCTTAAACGTTCCGACATCATCATAACTTCATAAATACCAACACGACCTTTTGTTCCATTGTTATTGCATGATTCGCAACCTTTACCTTTATAGAACATCATATTTCTTTCATTAATATGAGGCAAATCGAGACGTCTTAACAATTCTGGGGTTATACCAAACTGGCTAATTTGTTCTGCCCTTGGTTTAATTTCGTATTTACAGTCTTTGCAAACTTTACGAACAAGACGTTGTGCCTGAACAAGAATAACAGAAGTGGTAACCATGAAAGGTTCGATACCCATGTTAACGATACGACCGATAGTGCCTGGTGCGTCGTTTGTATGAAGTGTTGAAAGAACCAAGTGACCAGTCATTGAAGCCTTAATAGCGATTTCTGCTGTTTCAAAGTCACGAATTTCTCCAACCATGATTACGTCAGGGTCTTGTCTCAAGAAAGAACGCAGTGCAGCAGCAAATGTAAGACCGATTTCTGGTTTACACTGAACCTGGTTAACACCATGTAACATATATTCAACAGGGTCTTCTGCTGTCATAACGTTTGTATCGATTGAGTTAACAGACGTTAGAGCTGAATAAAGAGTTGTAGTCTTACCTGATCCTGTAGGACCTGTAACAAGAATGATTCCGTATGGTGCTGCAATACCAGATTTAAATCTTTCAAGTGTTTTCGGTTCGAAACCAAGATCTTCAAGATTAACCTTCAAAGAAGTCTGATCCAAGATACGCATAACTATCTTTTCACCCCAAATAACAGGGAGAACCGAAACACGAAGGTCGATCATACGATTTAGAACTTTAATTTTAATACGACCGTCTTGAGGCAGACGCTTTTCTGCGATATTCAACGAAGACATAATCTTAATACGAGAAGTAATCGCAGCAGTAGCTTTCTTTGGCGGTGACATAGCAACATGTAAAGCACCGTCTTGTCTGTATCTTATACGTAGTTCTTTTTCAAAAGGTTCGATATGAATATCAGATACACCATTTTGAACAGCTTGTGAAATAACAAGGTTACAAAGACGAATGATAGGTGCGTCATTTTCACCCAATTCGCCAAGACTGTCAAGATCGCCGCTTTCATCATCTGCATTACCAATATCCTGCAAGTCATCCATAAGTTTGTCTTGCTGGGCATTGGCACCGTAAGCATCAGAAAGAGCTTTTGTAATATCTGTATTAGTGGCGACAACCGGTTTTACCATCAAACCGGTCATTAACTGAATATCATCTATTGCGATAATATTCAGAGGGTCAACCATTGCAACAGTCAGCTTATTACTAACCTTATTGATAGGAATAAGCATATGTCTTCTGGCAATATGCTCAGGAATCAATTTAGCAATAACAGGATCTATCAAATAATTGGACAGATCAATAAATGGTATTCTTAACTGTTTAGAAAGAATCTGAACAATATCTTGTTCGGTAACAAGGTGCATTTCTACAAGAACTGCACCAAGACGTTTACCACTTTTCTTTTGTAGTGCTAAAGCCTGTTGTAACTGTTCTTCATTAATCAAACCCTCCGCGATAAGAGAGTCACCAAGACGCATTTTCTTAGAAAGAATTGAAGAAGAGGCAGAAGATTTTGCGGGCACACCGGGCTGACCAGGTCTTACAGTCGCGGGCACTCCAGGCTGACCAGGTCTTGCAGTTGTAGGAGCTAAAGGCATGCCTGTAGGACTGGTTTTTATATTAACACCAGGCTTAACAGGTGCTCCAGGCGGTATAGTTTGATTCATATCAGCAATTCCTTCCTAATTTCTTTAAGAAATAATTCTACAATTCATTACATAATTAGTCAAATATAGTTCTTCTAATTATTTCGGCAGGTGGAGCATAATTCGTGAGAACTTTAAAAGCTTCAATGCCTTGTTCAAATAATAATTCGCGACCATCTATACTATTGCCACATTTTTTTCCAGCAATTGCAAGCAACTTAGACTTTTTATTGTAATTAAGATCAACAAAGCTTTTAGTCGAATCTAAAGATTCTTCTAAACCGATAATATCATCATTTTCATTCCAACCAATCGGAGTAGTATTTATGATTATATCAGATTCTTTGACAGTATTGGTAAAATTTTTCAAATTCCATGATAATTTTCTAAAAAATATTTTTTTACTATTATAGAACTCGCATTTTTCCTCAGAAAACTCAACAAATTTTCTAGCAATTTGAGAAATTCTTACTATTCCATATTCTTTCAAAGCCCAGATAATTGATTTTGACGATGCGCCATTTCCTAAAACAACCGCACTAGTAACTGGCAATTTAAAATTCTTTAAAAGTTTAAAAAAACCTGTAGCATCTGTGTTCCACCCCTCAATCTCATTATCTGAAGAAAAGCGAATAGTATTTACAATCTCAGTATCTTTTGCAGCTCCATGCAAAGTATTGCAATAATTTGCCGCAAAACTCTTATGAGGCCTGGTAATATTTAATCCCTTAAAACCAGAAACTCTTAAACCTTCCAGGGATTTTAAAATATTATCTGGATGAACAGATAAAGCAACATATATAGAATCGAGATTCAATTCTTCAAAAGCTCTATTCCAAAATATAGGGCTTAAAGAATGCTCTACAGGATAACCAATCAAAGCATATAATGAAGTCGATGCCTTAATATTGCTCATATATGTTTAAAGTAGATAAAATAAAAATGTTGGGGTTATAAAAAAAATCAGATAAAGTTTGGAAAAGCTTAAAAAGAGTTTTAATTATTTTTCTAGCAAATAGCCATTTCAATTACAGAAAAAACTCAATTAGTATCGTAACTTTTCACAGCATCTTCTTCAGTATCATAAATTTCAAAGACTTTTGTGAGCCTTGTCATTTCAAATAGTTCCTGAACTGCAGGCGACACATTGATCAGCTTAATATTTCCCTGAAATTTTTTTACTTTTTTCAATGCCGCGGCAACTACTCCAACACCTATAGAATTTAAATAACTCACTTCTTGAAAATCCATTATGTATTTTTTTATGGAGCTATTTATAATTCCATCTATTTTGGTCTTAAAATCACCAACAGTTTCTGCGCCAATATCACCACGTAATGATATTATACAAATACCGTTTGCTATTGTTTTAGCGGTTAAATTGATATCCATTACGAACCCTCGATTCTGCAAAAAACTTCCTAAAAAAATACCTCATCTTTCACTTGTTTGCAAGCAAAAGATGAGGAATCTTGTAATGGGGTTAGATTATTTTTCTAATCAAAATGTTTTTGAAGCTGATATTCTATGTGCATCACCTAAGGTTTCGTCTGCGTAAGAATAATCAAATCTCCAACTGTCTAGTTTAAAACTTGCTCCAAGAGTCAAATCGCTATCATGAGATCCAACTCTCAAAGTAACATTGTCGTGTATCTGATATTCTGCTCCACAGAAGAACTTAACATCCATATCTTCAACTTTGTTAAGATCTGCTGCAATCAAGAGTTTATCATTACACTGATGTGAAATACCCAAAGTTGTTGTTACTGGAACATCATCTTTTGTACCAGCAGCGGTATCCCAATCCATACTTTCGCCAATATCTCTGACTGAAAGACCAACCGTAGTGTCATTCCAATCATACATTAAGCCGAAATCAAGCCCCATTGTATCAGCTTTATTAGTAAAAAGTTTTTGTTTTAAATATTTCAGGTTAAGACCAGCATAAAATTTATCTGATACTGCTCTGCCATAAGAAATAAAAGTATTAGTTTCTGTGTCTTCAAAGTAACTAAATATTCTTACATTCCCATTAGCATCTAATACAGGATTACCTGCTCCATCTTCACGAGTTTCAGGAATTCCGTCTATTCCGAAGTTGATATGTGAAAGAGCGAGAGTACCATTGTTTTTACCATCTTTCCCATTCAAAACATGAGCATAGTTAAAAAAGTTGTAATCTCTATCATCAGTGAGATTAGCATGCATAAATGAAGCTTCGTGCTTTTTAAGTTTAGCTAACCCAGCAGGATTCCAAAAAGCTGCTGTTGAATCATTTGCTACAGCAGTAAATGCACTACCCATACCAAGAGCTCTGGCACCAACACCCATTTTAAGATAAGCCCCTGCTTGTCCTGCCGATTCAGCTGCAAATAATGGAGCTGCCAAACCAAGGCTAAATGTACCTATTAACAGGGTTTTAACAACCTTTTTCATATTATTCCCCTTACAAGTAAATAGAACTTGAACCTAAAATCGGCAGAAGTTATATTTTGTTTAACTATTTTTTTATTTTAAGAAAAAAGATTTAAGAAGGAAGAGGGAAGAAGGGAGGAGGGAGAGGAAAAGAGCTGAGAGCAGACTAGGCTGAAGCCTCTTAGAGCAGAAGAGCAGAAGAGCAGAGAATTGAGAATTGAGAATTGAAAATTGAGAACTGAAAGTTGAAAATAGAATAAGTGAAGAGAAAGACTAAGTCCTAAAGCCCTCCCTTGAGAGGCTGTCTAAAAACTCAAATTCATCTGAGTGATAAATTTTCAAAAAAAACTCCTTAAAAAATAAGGTACAATCGCTATTTGATACAGATTATGCTATAATTATCCTAGCTTTAAAGGAGTTTATAATGCCG
>CAJOND010000127.1 GCA_905236675.1 Candidatus Rifleibacteriota bacterium
GCAATACAAAATCCTAGAAGTAATCTAACATAACAATCTTCACTTTTTATAGGCATATTAGAAATCTCAGATTTACTTCCAAATGCTTGATATTGAGAACCACATATATCAAGATTATTTTCCTCTAGAAATTTTAATTGTTTCTCAAAACGTAGAGGGAATGAAATATCGTCGGAATCCATTCTGGCTATATATTCACCATTGGCTAATTCAATACCCTCGTTAAGTGTTTTTGTTATGCCTTTATTATAACGGCTTATTATTCTAAGACGATGCTCTTTTTTAGCATAGTCTTCTAATAAATCAAGGCTATTATCTGTAGAACCGTCATCTATAGCAATAATTTCAAAATCTGTGTAAGTCTGGTTAGATAAAGATTCAAGAGATTCGTAAAGAAATTCAGAAGCATTGTAAATAGGCAATATTACAGATATTCTAGGCATAGTTATAGCTCCCTTCATTTGAATTCCTCAATAAATTTGGTTTATCTATAAAATAAAAAGGAATTAAATATAAATGCAAAACCGCCCATCCTTTTAAGTTAAATGCAGCGAACATTAAGCACATAATAATAAAGAAAAATCTATTTTTGCTTTCAATTCGTTTGGCGACTATGAAAGCCATCAACCCTTGCGTAATCCATACAACAAAAAAACCCAATAAACCAAAATAAAAAATTGCTCTACAATAACCAACATCTGTTCTCCTATAGTAATGCCCAGTTTTGTCGAAAAACAATGCATCACCTATTAACCATGTTTTATAATCATATTCTCCTGGGAATTTATACATTTTTATAGTTCCATCGGAAGAACTGGTATTTAAACCTCTTCCTTCTGAAAGATTGATAAATATTTCAAAACCAAAATTAATTATTTTCTGAATTCTATTTCCATAATTGAAAAACAATATAGAAAATACAATGAATAAAAACAATACAGAGGGTACAATATTTTTTAAAATTCTTAATATGGTTTTTATAGAACTTTTTATGAAATATAATGAAGAGAAAAACAGACCAACCAGTGTGGTTCTAGCCATCATCATTCCACAGCAAAAAACAATCATATAAAACAAAGGAAGATATTTGTAATATTTTTCTTTACTATTTTCTTTATCTAACATCAAATGTGTTATCAATACTAAATCTATAGAATAAATGATTCCTCCTCCGAAATATTTTGCTCCAAGTCCAATCAATCTTCTATTTAAAATAAAATTACCTGCTCTAATTTTTTCTGCTTCACTTTCCCAAACCTGAGTATTTATTAAAAACCTTCCTATATCAGGGATTAAAAAACCTGCTAATGAAATAAAACATTGTATAAGACCCGTTATGATAAATAGCAATGCCACATCGTTAAATGATAAATTCTGATTAGTTTTGTTTCTATAAGATTTAAAGGAATAAAAAGCCAATAAATTCCAAGGAATGCCTAAAAAATGTTTCATTATAGAAAAATCTGCTTCACTATTGATTAATGAGGTAATAGAAATAACCAAGAAAGGTATTATAAAACTTATAAAAAAAACAAATAAATCTGAATCTATAACTATTTTTTTCTTTAAAAATATTTTTACAAATAAAAAAGCACTTCCTAAAATTGCCAGAATTTGACTAGTTGAAAAAGGGAATCCTATAATTTTAAAACGATATATGTAGCCCCAAAAAAGAATAATAGACGTAATAAACAGAAAAATATGTTTTATTTTATTATCTATTATTTTTTCATTAACTTTTATACTCATAGTAAATCAAATTTTCCCTAATAATTATTTTATTCAAAAATGGATTTTTTCATAAATATTCTGAATATCACTAGCAGTTCTACTTAAACCATACCCTTTATCAATCAGTTCTTTGTTATATTCAGATCTCTCACAAATTTTATAATTATTTAAAACATTTTCTGCCCATAATTTTGGATCTAAATTAATATTATTTCTACAAACCAAATCTGTTATATCAATCTCTCTAGTTATGGAGTCAGAAATATAACATTTAAGACCAGAAGCTTGTGCTTCAAGCAATGTTAAAGGGAAACCTTCGTGAACAGATGGAAAAACAAATACATCCATAGAAGACAATAATTCAGGAATATCGTCTCTATGACCTAATAACAATACTTTGTCTTTCATACCAAGAGAATTAATTAGGTTTTCAATTCTTTTCCTGAGTATTCCATCTCCGATTAAAACCAAAAAGGAATCTTTTTTTATTTTTTGTAATTCATAGAAAATGTTTATTAAAAGTAAGTGATTTTTAGGTTCATAAAAATTGCCAACATGTCCCACAACAAATTTGTTTTCTAATCCTATTTGTTTACGATATTTATTTCTAGCTTTTTCTGAAAAAGAATATTTTTTTACATCGATTCCATTATTTATAATCTTTACTTTTTTACGATTGATTGTATCTGAATCAAATATACTTTTACATGCGTTTAATGAACAACTAATTTTATCGGTACTTAAAGCTGAAACTATTCTTTTACATAATTTTGAAAGCAATGAATTATACTTTTTAGAGCCATGAGAATGAGAAATTATATTTGGAATTCTTGCAAAATAACATGCTAAAACAGATACTGTTTGTAAATACAATGCACCAGTATGGATATGAGCCACTTTGTATTTATGATTTCTCAAAAAAATTACTAATCTTATAAAGAAATGCATTAAACGAAGAACTTTATTGTTAACTACTTTTAATTCGTAAATATTAGCCCCAGCTGATTTTAATTCATTAAAATATTTTCCATAAGTAGTTTTACCAACTGTTAAAAAATCAAATACATATTTTTCTCTATTAATATTTCTAAAAATATTTATTATAAAATTTTCAACTCCTCCAAAGTTGATGGAATTCGAATTAAAACTATCTGAACCAGCATTAATCTGTAATATTCTGTTCACAATACAATCCTATTTATTTGCTTCTTAGCATTACCTGATAAATTCTAAAATTACCTTTCCAAAAAGACATGGCGTAACAACTTCCGTTTTCAAATGTTATCTGTTGCAGTTCTTCGCCTTTTCCAAGTTTTTTTTCAAAAACGTATCTACCAATATAATTTCCATTCGAATCATAGATTATTATATGATTATTTTTAACTACTCTTGGATTTATATTATAATCATTAGTTACCGAATAAAGATTAACCTCGTCGGTGGATAAAGCTTGTGTAGTTGTTAAAGCCATTCTGACTTTTAATTTTTTAGTTTTCAAAATTTTAAATTCTGAACTAAAATAAGCCAAAGTAAATTCATTATATTTAACAATATACTGATCTAATTCTTTCGAGTAAGCTACAGACTTGAATTGTTGGTTGTCAATAAAAGAACCATCCTTATTCAATAATTGTATTTTCTTTAAATTAGTTAAATCTGTATCAAATTCAAAGATTCCACCCCACTCTTTATATAAAGGTGCTGTGTATAATTTTTGGGTTTTGGAATTATATGTAAGACTGTTTGTGTGTCCTATTGTTCCAAAATCCTGTTCTTTTACTATTTTCAAATCTTTGATACTTATTTTTAGAATCTTTGTATGCTTATCAATTTCTTTTCCTGAACTTAATATTGCCACATAAAAATATTCACCATCTGTTGTAAAACCTTGACAACCAATGAACTTAACATTTTCTGAATCAAAATTCTTTCCGATTTTCTGTGTCATTAATAGTTTTATTTCTACCTGCTCTTGTTTGAGAAAACCATATTTTTCAAAATTTATATCATTACTGGCAGAAGCTATTAAATTCTCAGTATTTGTTGAAATATTTGTCTTTATATCCGCTTGTTTATCTATTTCTGTTTTTGGACTATCATATTTCTTTTCTATTTTTTGAAATAAATCAGAAACCTTATTTTTTAAATTAAATCCCTTAGCTAAACAGCTAATAGTAATAAAATTAAAAATAATAATTATAAAAAAGAAATTGATAATTTTTAGATTTATTATTTTATTTTTGTCCATAATAAGCTCCATTACCATGTTTTCTAAAATAATGTTTGTCTAAAACATATTGTTTTATAGAAGCTTTTGGATTAAGCAATAATGTTTTAAGATTCATTTCCGCCACACATTCCATTACAATAGCATTTTCAACAGATTTCTCAATATCACTGCCCCAAGTAAAAGGTCCATGATTTCTTACTACTATTCCAGGAACCGCTAAAGGTTGTATTTTTCTTCCTTTTAGTGTTTCCACAATCACAACTCCAGTATTTAACTCGTAGTCTTTATCAACTTCATGCTGGTATAATTCTCTTGAACATGGTATCGCCCCATAAAAATAATCAGCTTGAGTTGTTCCTAATACAGGAATATCTATTCCAGCCTGTGCAAATGCAACTGCGTTAATAGAGTGCGTATGCGTAATTCCACCTATTTCAGGGAAATTTTTATATATTTCTAAATGTGTCATTGTGTCAGAAGATGGACGCCATTTTCCTTCAATAGTTTTCCCTGTTTCTAGCTCCACAACAATCATATCTTCTGCTTTTATACTATTAAAAGCTATACCTGATGGTTTAATAACTACTAGTCCTTTGTCTCTGTTTATTCCGCTTACATTGCCCCAGGTATTTATGACAAGTTTGTGATTTACAAGTTCAATATTTGCTTTGCAAACTCTATTTTTCAATTCTTCTAGCATACAAACACTCTTTCTTTTTCAAAATTTATTGCAGTTCTTTAAGGATTCTGAAAGTGTGTTCTAATCCTTTTGACGCATCAAAACAGCCTTCCCAACCAAGTTTGATAAGACTACTGGAATCAAGAGAAGAATTATTCATAGGATTGAATGATTTTTTTTCTTCAGGAGATGCTTCTTCAAAAAGCAATTTCACTCCTGCAGATTGAGCCAAAATTTCTGCCATTTGTCGAATAGTTATTACAGAATCAGGATTTGAAATATTATAAGCCTTTGATCTTTCACCCAAAAGAAGAATCTTAATGATAGCCGAAACACAATCTAAGGAATAGCAATAACTTCTCAACTGTAAACCATCGCTTTTCATAACTATATCTTCACCTCTTGCCGCCGAAAAAGCAAATGCTGAAGAAGCTCTGTTATCAGTTTTATTTGCTGTTGGTCCGTAAATATGTCCAGGTCTTGCTATAACAAAATCAATAGAATATTCTTTGCTATAGCTAGCCAAAAGTGTTTCAGCTGCTCTTTTCCCAATTGAGTAAGAATTTCTAGGATTTAAAATATCTATATATCCATATTCATTTTCTAAATATGGCTCTGAATTCTGTTTTTTACCATAGACTTCAGAACTGGAAACATATAAAACTCGTTTGACATTATTACATCTTGAAAAATCTAAAAGTGATTTCAAACCAATGAAATTGCTTGCTATCGTTTCTACTGGCTCATTAATTATTACTTCTGGATAAGCGTTGCTAGCTGTATGTATAATATAATCTATATTATTCTCAATAATTATTTTTTCCTGCAAAGCATCATAAAAAACAAAAGATAAATCATTGCGTCCAGTTAAATAGCCAAATCTAGAATGATATTTGTCTTTGCTTCGTCCAGCAGCATATATATTGATTTTATGACCGTGTGTATCATTATACCTAATTAATAAATCAACAATAGACGAACCGATCAGACCAGTTGCACCAGTTATTAGAATAGAATTATTCTCCAACCATTCAAGTTCTGACAGTTTATTTAAAACTATATCGATATCGTCTAGCCATTGTATGCAATCATATAGAATCATTTGTTTAACCTTTAAGCAAATCTAGTTTTTGAGCCACTCCGAACGTTTAGCAAGCAAAAGAGCCTTGAAAATATCTAAATCTTCTACTGTTGTGAGCTTGATGTTCTTTTCAGAGCCTGCTGAGAAATGGACTTGTTCGCCGAGTTCAATCATTAATGTACAAGAAGCCACAGAATTAACTATTCCTTTTTCTATTGCCTTTCTGTGTAACGAGCAAATTTTACCGATAGTAAAACCTTGGGGTGTCTGAGTCCTTTTCAACCTATTTCTAGGGTAGCTACCTACAGAAATAGTGCCATCTTCTGTCTGCATCATAGCTTCCGCACAAGAAATGACTGTAATTGCATTACCATACTGTCTAGTTTTGACAATGCAGTCTGAAATTATATCTGCAGAAACCATTGGTCTAATAGCATCGTGAATCAAAACTATGTCATCAGGTTTAAAATGTTTCTCTAAATCAAAAACTCCGTTACGTATGGACTCTTGACCTGTTTCACCACCAGATACCACATATTTTAACTTAGTTATATTAAATTGTTTTGCATAAGCCCAAAGAATGTTTTCCCACCCTTTGATACAAACAACTGAAATACAGTCTATTTCTGGATGTTTTTGAAAGGCTTCTAATGTATATACAATTACAGGTTTTTCATTTACAGTCAGAAACTGTTTAGGCAAATCCTGATGCATTCTTGCACCAGAACCTCCAGCTATTATCAAACCTATTGTAGCCATTACATTCTCCTTAATCTATAATATACCTTTGCTTTAAATATTTTAATTCCTTTTGAAATCATTAAATTCAATAATACTTACCTTTAAAATTTATGAAAGGCTCATCAAGACTTACAAATACGTAATCATGACAAGAAACTCTTTTTTCAACTGGTGGAAGTTGCATATAATTATCTCCATACCTGCATCTACAATATTCTTCTGGATTTTTGGGGCATGGAGCTAAAAAATCTTCAAAAGGCA
>CAJOND010000128.1 GCA_905236675.1 Candidatus Rifleibacteriota bacterium
CCCATTCCGAACTCAGCAGTTAAGCTCCAAGATGCTAATGGTACTGCGGGGGCAACTCCGTGGGAGAGTCAGTCGCCGCCAGGTCTATGAAGCCCCGAATGCGAACAGCATTCAGGGCTTCTCCATAAGGGGCTGTGGCGCAGTTGGGAGCGCGTTTGAATGGCATTCAAAAGGTCGCCGGTTCGATCCCGGTCAGCTCCACTCAGTAGCAAAAATTATAATATATAAAACAAGAGTCCGCGATTTATGCGGATTTTTTGTTTTTTAGTCGGGCTTATAATTTTTAAGTTATTCATGGAAATTAACTGTTATATATCATTTAATGCTTTTGAATTTTCAAGATTCTTAAATCTTAGAAGATTGTTTTATTAATAAGTATAAATATTTTCTGAATTTTTAAAAATATAGGTCGATAAAAATATAAAGAAAGAATTTTTTAGGAGGTATAAGATTATGTTATTTCCAAACCCATGGTTTGATTCGGATAATAAAGACGGAATTTCTAATCAAAAAAGCACAATTCAGTTATTTATAGAATCAGTAAGTAACCTTTTTAATAAATAAAATAATAAAAACTAATTAAATAAAAAAAATTCTAGGCAATAAAAAACCGTTAATAATCAATTATTAACGGTTTTTTATTGCCTAGAATCTGAAAGAATTATAAGATATTTTCCAACATTTAACTTTTTTAAGAGTAAATTTTGTGATGTACAAATATACTTATCTTTAATATTTTAAAGCAATATCAAGTGTCTTTATAAGAAAGAGATATTACAATTTAAAATTATCTATATCAAAATTGTCTAGATTGAAAGTGCCAGAACTGTCTTTTTCTCCAGAACCTGTATTAGAACCAAGCATTGAATCTAGGTCTAAGACACTATCGCCTAAGCTGAAAGGATTATCATCGGTCTGTTGACTATTTTGAGTAGATGGTAGACTTTGAGTTTTTTGACCATTATTAGATGGGAAAATATCAAGATTCAGGTCAAAGTTACCTAAACTATTATCATTCCCTAAACCATCGTCGGTATTTCCACCTAGACTTGAATCGCTAAACAATGATGCAAAAATATCGTCAGATTTAGTTTTTGTTTTAGCTTTTTTAGGAGCTGCTGGCTGAGCAGTTTTCATAGGAGGCAATGGTGTGTCATCATCTTCAAGGTTATCAAGAGAAAAACCAGAATTTTGATTATTCTGAGACGATTTCAATGATGGTAAAAGACTGTCATCAAATGGTTGAACATCATTTAATGTGTTTGGATTATTATTACTACCATTAAGATCGTTTCCATTTAAATCTGTTGATAATATTCCTCCAATTAAATCTAAGCCACTAATACCATCGGATGAATTCGAATTATTATCTTGTGGTATTGCATTTGCATCATAATTAAATGGTTGGTTAATTTGAGAATTATCTGCTGTTTGTTGCAATCCAGATAAATCAATACCTAAATTTTGTTCTGGCAGAGAAGAACCAATATTATTGTTACCTAAATCTAAACCTAAATCAGGTATTGAACTAGGAATTGGCGTTGTAGGTATATTAGTATCAAAACCTCTACCCAAATCTAAGTCAGGAACTTGTTCTGAAGATTGGTTAGGATTTGCTCCGAATGCATCAAGATTTAAGTCTAAGTTTGGACTTTGATTTAATCCAGCATTTAAGTTATTAAAATCCTGTTCAAAATTTGGAGTTTGAGGTATTTCTGAAGCAAGTGGATTTAAATCATAATTCATATTTGGAACTTGTGGTTCATATGAGGTCAGGTTAAGATTTAAACCTGATTGGGTATCTGTAATTTCACTCTTCATAAAGTCTGGCAATGGTGTATTGCTTGAATTTGATGAAGGTATAAAATTATTCCCCTGATTCTGATTAGTATTAATAGGTTCGGCTTGTTGAGTATTATCTAAATTGTTGTTTATATTTGATTCTAATGAAGTTGGTTGAGGTATGGAAGTAAATTGAGGAACCTCAACAAATTTTGGTGTTTCAATAGAAGAAACTTCAGAATTAGCTGTATCTAGCTTAGAATTTTGATTCATTACATTTGAAACAGGTGTTTCAACCTTTGTTTCAGGGGTATTATTGGTTTTGTTTAATGGTTTTAAACCTGCTAATGGTTTGAGAGGTTTTAACGGTTTCAAAGGTTTTGGCGCAATAACAGGTTTCTTTTCTGTTGATTGTTTGGGTAATTCATTTGAAACATTTGTATTTTCAGCTGGTTTAATTTCTTGTTTTTCAACAGGTTTAGCAATTTCTGGAATGGAATTAACAATTGGAGTGGCTGGTTTAATTTCTGGTTTTGATATTGAAGTTTTATTTTCAGTATTAGTTGAAGGAATATCAACTTTAGGTTGAGTTACTGGTTTTGGAATTGAATTATTATTAACTACCGGATTAGGATTGGTAGAACTGATTGGTAAAACAGAAGGCGTTAAAACAGGACGTGGTTTTCTTATAATTGGTTTTATTGGAGGAATGCTAGGTTTTTTTATAGCAGTTTTAGTTAGACCACCTTTATGCATTCCTGGTTTTGCTCCAGCTGCAAGTGGTTTCCCACAGCAAGGGCAGAATCTAATAACAAAATCACACTCTGGACAAACTATTCCTTCACCATCAATATGTTTAAAAGAAGAACTTGGTGAAACTCCAACAGGTTCCCAGATTCCAGAATCATTCTTTTTCCAGTTTGTTAGTTCGAAGTTTATTTTAGAAACTCCATCAACATTTTTAATGCTTGATTCTATGAATTTGAGTTCTATAGCTATTTCATCATTAGTTTTTTCTAAACCAACAAATATAAGTTCACCTTCTAGCGAAACTATGCCTGCTTTGACAGGAAACTTCAGTTTTGATAAATCAATACGACGGCTTGACAGTTCTCTCCTAATAGCCGCACTGATCTTCAGATCACTTGCTTCCTTCAATTTAAGGCCTCCAATTCGCTAATGAAATTACAATTCGTCAATATAATCGGCAACTTATATTTCTTTCTTTAATATATCTATAATAAATTTATAAAAATTTTTTATTTTTGTATAGCTTAAAAATAACTTTTTATTAACAAAGTTAGTTTTTTTTAGGGAAAAATCATATTTTTGTTGTTAACCTTTTGTTGTGAGTCTACTAATCCCAGAGTGTTAGTTGTTTGCATTTCTGAGAACTTACTAGTTCAGGCATCTGTAGATTTAGATATTTTTGGGGATTGTTTTCGTAAATCCACTTTCTAACTTGATTTACTTCAAAAAATAATGGCATTCTATGATGAGTAGATATTACTGAGTTATTTGCATTTGTTGTCAGAATTACAAAATAATTTTTATTATCTTTAATTAAATAAAAACCAGCTAAATAGAAAATCGTATTGTCTGTTTTGGAAAAAGTGACTTTTATTTTATCTTTGTTCCATTCATAAAAAGAAATTGCAGGAATGACACATCTATTATTTCTTATTCCATCATAAAAGAATGGCTTTTCTAATACACTTTCTGATTTCGCATTAATAATAAGTTTATTGTCTTTAGAAGGAATACCCCAAAACATTTTTTTAACTTCTAAGGGGTTATTATCGGTAACAGCTAAGTTCGTAGGTTTGGTAATTATTAAAGGAGAAGTCCCTGGAGTGATATCACCTTCCAACGAATCTTCAAGAGAAGAATATGAAATATTCAAGTCTTCTTCAACTTGTTTGCATTTTTTCTTTTTCCAGAAAAAACAACCGCACATTTTTATTCCTTTATAATATTAAGATTGTTAATTATATATTCATATCTGAATTAATCGCTGAGAATATGGCTTTTCTTCGTAATTCGCTCAAATACATATTCTTTTTCAGAAGATATGTCATTTCTATAAAAAAAGCCTAATCTATTGAATTTCTTTATTTCTTTCTGATCTTCGATATTGTTTTCTGCCATAAAACGAACCATTTCACCTCTAGCCATCTTTGCATAAACACCTTTTGTAATTAGTTTTCCATTAGAGTTTTCACAAAAATTGATTGTTATAAAAGTATCATTTGGTTTTATATATTTTTCTATTATTTTGGAATACTCATTTGAGGCAAGGTTAATTATGATATTACTTTCTGCCCTTATTGATTTATATAGACTATCACCCCAAAAATCATACAAGTCTTTATAGCCTTTCAAATTAGTTTTTGCCCCCATTTCTAATCTATAAGGGGTGATTCCATCAAGAGGTTTCACGACTCCATAGAATCCAGAAATGATACGAAGATGTTCTTGGACATATTCAAATTGTCCATTCTCAAATACTGATGGAGCCATGTATTTATAGGCGATTCCTTCATAAGCAAGAATAGCTGGAGTTAATTGGGAATGTAAATCCATATCTTTTAATCTCTCAAAATTTTGTTCAGCGATTTTGGAATTACATTTCCACATTTTCTGCAAATTTTCATGAGTTTGAGATTTCATCCATTTTAGTAATTCTTCTGTTTTATTTATAAATATTGGAACTGACGTTGGCTCAAGAATCTCAAACTCATTTTTCATCTGCTTAGCAGGTGATAGGATTATTCGCATTATGCTATTTCTTTCAGCATATTTTCAGAATCTTCTGCTGCCTTAACTTTATCGTTGGCTTTTATTATGCTGCCTTTTTCATCAATGAGATAAGTTGTTCTAACTACACCCATAGAGACTTTGCCGTAGTTTTTCTTTTCTTTCCAAACATCGTAAGCTTCAATAACTTTACGTTCTGGATCAGCAAGTAGGGTAATTGTAAGATTCTGTTTTTCTTCAAAACGCTTATGAGAATCAACACTGTCTTTACTAATTCCCAATATTACTACGCCTTTATTTTCAAATTTCTTTTTGTTTTCTGAATATGCAATAGCTTGTTTTGTACAGCCTGAAGTATTATCTTTTGGATAGAAATAAAGTATAATCTTTTTACCTTTATAATCAGAAAGTTTATGTACATTACCGTTTTGATCAGGTAATTCAAAATCAGGTGCTTTTATTCCAATTGTTAACATAATTAGTTTTCCTTTGCGTATTTTTTTATTTTTTGAAATATACCATAAAACTATATTCTAAGTAACCATAGTTTACAGTTGATTTTTTTGATCTCAAAACGTATAATCTTGAATTGTTAGTTAAAAAGAAATAATATTATTATCCCTTTAAAATAGGATTTAGACAGATTTCAGCAACTCGATCTGCTTTTTTATCCGTGCTTTTATTTCTTCTATTAAACTTGAAGGAGAAAGAACTTTTACCGAAACTCCGAAAGAAAGAATTTTATTGATGATTTCATGTTTTTCTTCTGTGTGATAATAAAAAGTTGTTGTACATTCACCTGTTTCATTATCGAATATGCTTTCTTTTTTGTAGGTTGAAAATTCTATCATAAACCTCATAACAGCTCCACGCATATTATGTACAATTACAGTAACTGGTTCCTCGCAATATTCATCTGCATAGGGATTTCTGTTAATACTTTTATCGCTGTATGTTTTTATTTCAACTATTTTGTTGATTTGGTTAATATTATATGCTTTAAGCTCTTTTTTCCCGTTCCTGAATCTTACAGTAAGCAGTCTGAATTTGTCGCTTTTAAGCGAATATTCAATTTTTAAAGGAATTGCCTCTTCTATATAGTTTTCAGCCCAAATATTTGTGTAATCAAGAATGATTGCTTTTTCTTCTTCAATGGCCTTTTTTAATAATCTGAATTTATTAATATATTCTTCACTACTAAAATCTATTTTTTCAGAATTCTGATCGAAATAATGGAAGAATGACCAATCGAATAAAGGCTCTACATCACCTAACATTGAATCCAATATATTGATTTCATATTCATCTGCAAACAGCTTAATTTTGGGATCAGAAATCACAGCTCTAAGCCAGGATTTCTCTAAATCAGTAAAAGGCTGCTCAATTTTCCCTTCCAACTTAGATTGCCATTTCCCATTAATTTCTTCTAAAAAAGAATATTTTTCAAAATTATCTAATAAAAATAAATTGCTTTCGTCTGAACTGCGAGCTTTAATAAAAAGTTGAAGCTCTTTGTTATCCATTGGTTTTGAATTAATTATTTCACGCAAAACTGTATAATATGCACTAAATACTTCGTTAAAAATAATATCTTTATTATTCATAAATATTGGCCATCTTTTCTATATCTTCGTAAAAACAGTCTATGTCTTTTTTATTGTCACCTGTAACACTTATTATATTTCCTATAAATGATTTAACCCAAGGCATTATTTCTTGAGTGTTATAGAGCTGTCTTTTATATACAAATGTATTCGGAGCAATTTTTGTTACTGTTCCACCACGTGTTTCCTGATTAAGTTTCCTCAGAATATGTTTTTCGGTTTTTTCATTAATTTTAAGAGTCATTTCAAAGTTTTCTATCTTACGAGTAAGATCCATGTTCAGCATATAGCAGTAAGGCATTGATTCATTGGTAATCTGTTTATAATTATTTGCTTTATCTGCTTTTTCCAATATTCTAACTTCTTTAATATAATCTATTCTGAAAAAGGAAAAATTGTTATAACGTGTTGAATAGCCCATTATATAACTTCTGCAAGTATTTAGACTTACTAATATTTTTAATGGGAACAGTTTATTTTTTGTTATTTTATTTGTGTTTGGGCTGTCGTTGGTAATTTCAACAAAAGAATCAGACTGCATAGCTTTTAATAAATCAATAATTATTATATCGTCAAGGCAGTTTGCAAGAAACTGGTGTCGGAAGGAAATACCGCTTTTTACTGCCGAATCGGTTTTGTCTATAATGTAGCTGCTTGCAGTTGGAACAGGAGCTATTGAAGAAAAGAATTTTACTGCTTCTAGCAAATTTTTATTGTGCTTTATTAAATCGTTAATTCCAGTTTTTTCTAATTTATAATAATAGTTTTTATTTTTTTTGGTAAGCTTAATAAGACCAAGACTTACATATTCATTTAATTTATTTCGTATGGTATTTGTTTCAAAGTCTGCAGTTCCAGATAATCTGCAAATTTCGTCAGATATTTCATTTACTGAAAGTTCTTTATTTTTAAGAATATTAAGCAATAAAAAATGAAGATTTACGTCTTTTTCTGTAAAACTTTTGTATTTATAAGTTTCAAAAAAAGGATTGATTTCTACGTCAGATGGGTCTACAAAGACGGAATAGCGTTTTTCCCCATTTACTGACTTAAAAATAACTATATTTTTAAGCCAGCTTTTTATTCTTCTTAAATCATCGTCAAAACTTCTAACCGAAGAATTGCCCGGCAATTTAGAACGAGACATATCACCGTAGATTATGAATTGACGCAAAAGATCGCGGATCCCTAGAAAGTTCTTTTTTAGTTCGGTGTATTTTGACATATCAATATTTTAGCACATATAGTTATATTTTAAAATTCAATATTCCAGATTCGTTTAAGAACCCTTTTGATGAACCAGCCTCCCCAATTTTATAAGAAGCAGCAATACAAGCTAATTGCAAGGCTTCTTTGGGCTTTTTCCCCTTAGAATAAAAATAGATAAATGAAGAGAACAAAGTATCACCAGCACCTGATGTAGAAACAACTGGTCTTGTATATACTGCTGGAATTTCTGTAAATTCTTTGTTTTCGGCTTCGAATAGCAGGGCCCCTTTTTTACCGCAGCCGACAACTATAATCTGGTTGTTAAATCGGTTATGAACCTCTGTAACAAATTCTTTAATATCTCTGTCTTTCAGGCCTTCATCAGACATGAACAAGATTTTTGATTTTTCTAAAAAATCTCTGTTATACTCGTCATCAAGGTTTGAAAAAACATGAACATCAGTAGCAACAGGTTTATTTAATTCAGAAGCCAGTTTCAATAGAGGCCTATTAAAATTAGAATTGCAGGCTATGATTATATCAGCGTTTTTTAAAGTCTCAATTAAATCTGAAAAATCTATATTAACATCCTGGTAATCTTTTAAATCGCAATAAATTTCACGTTTCCCAGAATTGTCATACAATATAACTGATTGCGGAGTTGCTGAAAGTTTTGTAAATATATGTTTAACGGGCAGTTTATTGCTTTCTAATTCTTTTAGAATAAGTCTACCGAATAAATCGCTTCCCACCAAAGAAATGAATGTTATATCAGCACCAAGAACTTTCAAATTTGAAATTAAATTGAACCCAACCCCTGAAATGCATGAATTGACTTTGCAAAAGGGGTAATCAATCGGAAAATACTTTATTGGAAACTCTTTTATAGGGCATGAAGTTTCAATATTGATTAAACCAGACACAACAATATTAGGCATATAATTCCCTTAATGCGTTATTATTAAAATATTTTAACATTTTTACCTTTCTAACACAATCACCACCATCGCCATTCACCTACCACACCTCAAAGTTCTGTTTCCTTCTATCTATACCCTATACCCCTAATTCTTCTATCTTTCAACTTTCAGTTTTCTGTTTTCAACTTTCATTTTCTCTTGCTCTTCCGCTCTCAGCTCTATAGCTCTTTCTTCCCCTTTTTCCCTACACCCTATACCCTTTTCTTCTATCTCCATCTTAGGTCTTATATCTTAAATCTTATATCTTGACCAAATAAACCCTATCGGGTATAATTGTCTTGATGATAATTAAAAATATAACCGAACGGGTATAAAATGAACAATAATTCTTCCATATCAGAATTTGTTAAATACAATAGGAAACTGCATAAACTGACTCAGCAATCATTAGCAGATAAAGCTGGTGTTGGAATCCGCTTTATAAGGGAATTAGAAAAAGGTAAATCTACTCTTCGCATTGATAAGGTTAATGATGTTCTGTTTCTCTTTGGTCACTGTCTTGGACCTGTAAAACTTAAAATGGAATAATACTTATGAGAACAGCAGATATTTATATTTATGGCAATCTGGCAGGCAGATTAACAGAAGACGAAAATGGTTATACCTTTAAATACAATGATGAGTATATAGCATTCGATGAAGCTGTTCCGATAAGCAAACTTTTCCCATTAAATCAAAAAGAATATAGAGACAGAGTTTTATTCCCATTTTTCGATGGCTTGATTCCTGAAGGCTGGTTGCTAGATATAGCTGAAAAGAATTGGAAACTTGATGCTGATGATAGAATGGGGCTTTTGCTGGCTTGCTGCAAGGATTGTATTGGGGCTGTGTCTGTTGTTGAGGTTTCAAATGTCTGAAAGATGCTATATTTGTGGGAAGAAGAATAGAACTTCATCTGAAAGTTATCATGCTAATTGCTTAAAAAAACTTTTTAATTCTACTAAAATTCCTGTTTTTAATTACAGTCAGGAAGATTTGAACGAGCTGGCAAAAAAAATAATAACTGATCGTATTTCTGTTCCTGGAGTTCAGCCTAAGCTTTCATTACACTTGGAAAAAGGGAACAAATCTAATTCCAGACTTACTTTAGTTGGCTTGGAAGGAAATTATATTTTGAAGCCTCAAACACCTGATTGGCCTTTTATGCCAGAATCTGAGCATTTTGCAATGCTTTTTGCCAGGCTTTGTAATATTGATACAGCTGAATTTGGTTTAATTCCATTAAAAGATGAAAAACTGGCTTATATTACAAAAAGAATGGATAGAACAAAGACTGGTCTTATTCATATGGAAGATTTCTGCCAGCTTACAAATAAACAAACAAGCCAGAAATACCAAGGCTCAATGGAGCAGATTGCCAAAGGTATTGTTAAATTTTCTGACAATTTTGGCTTGGATTTAATTAGATTTTTTCAAATTACTGTTTTTTGTTTTTTAATTGGGAATTCAGATATGCATCTCAAGAATTTTTCTTTAATTCATAGAAATAAGAGTTTTGGGGAATTGTCGCCAGCTTATGATTTGGTGCCTGTTAAACTTGTTATGCCAGCCGATAAGGAAGAATTAGCTCTGACATTGTGTGGAATAAAAGCTAATTTTACTTTTAATCATTTTAAAAAATTTGCATTATATATTGGTTTAAACGATATTCAGTTTAAAAAGAATTATTATGCCATTTTAAAGTTAGCAATTGATAACCTTGACGAAGCCATTTCTCGTTCTTTTTTGCCAAAAGAAATGCAAAAATCCTTCAAAAATGAATTTCTCGAAAGATATAATCGTATTGTTCCAACTTGAACAAGTGTAGAATATAGAAAGTAGTGAATGATTATGAGTGAGCCAACTATTAGATATGCCGTAAAAGAAGATTGCTCTTTGATTCTTTATTTTATAAGGGAATTAGCTACTTATGAAAAGATGCTTGATGAAGTAATTGCTACTGAAGATTCGTTGCGTGAGTGGATATTTGAAAAGAAAAAAGCCGAGGTCATTTTTGTGTGCGAAAATGGTCGAGAAGTCGGCTTTGCTCTGTTTTTCCATAATTATTCTACCTTTGTTGGAAGAGCTGGTTTATATCTTGAAGATTTGTTCGTATTGCCTGAATATCGTGGCAATGGATATGGTAAGGCTCTTTTAAAGGAACTAGCAAAAATTGCAGTTGAGCGAAAATGTGGCAGAATGGAATGGTCATGCCTTAATTGGAATCAGTCCAGTATTAATTTTTACCTTTTACTAGGTGCTAAGCCAATGAAAGATTGGACAGTCTATCGTTTAACTCAAGAAAAAATTCTAGACTTATCAAAGTAAGCTATTTTTCTTCAATCTTATCTCTTTTGATAGGGTTATGGTTGTTGTGATTGGTTTTGGGTTTTATTGTTTAGCTTAAGCCTCTCAAAGTATCGGTTATTTAAAATATTCGTTGCTCTGCTAACATTCTAATAACAATAACTACCAACTACAATAACAACCGTCTCTTCTCTCAATTCTCATTTCTCAACTCTCAACTCTTTTCTCAGCTCTAAGAGGCTTCAGCCTCGCCGGCTCTCTGCTCTGAAGTGTACCCAATGTCAAGGACATTTATATATAGGGGGGTATAAAAATTACTCCCCTTTGAAATAAAAAAAATAATAGCCCTCCTTTCTTTT
>CAJOND010000129.1 GCA_905236675.1 Candidatus Rifleibacteriota bacterium
CTGGCAGGCCAATCTAAAACGCACTTGTGCGTAGCTAGTAGTATTAGGGCTATGCCCGAAAATGAAAAACCACCCGCTATGCGGGTGGATATTTATTTAAATAACTAGAATAATTTAATTATGAAGTCAAGATCTGGTTTTTTAGAAAGTGTCATTTCGTGAAAAATATAATTGCAATAAAGTGTCATTCTGTGATAAACTTGATTAAAATAAAGTGTCATTTCGTGAAAATATATTGGAGATTGGCTTGAAAAGAAAAATATACGATAGTCTGAAACGATGGAAAGAAAGTTCCAAAGGAACAACAGCTTTGCTTATTGATGGAGCTAGGCGTGTTGGAAAAAGCTATATAGCAGAAGAATTCGCTAAAAATGAATATAAAAGTTATATTTTAATTGATTTTTCTTATCCAAAACCAGGAACAATAGAATGTTTTAAGGAAGATATTTACGATTTAGATTTATTCTTTTCTAAATTATCAGCAATTTATAACAAGAAACTATTTATTCGTGAAAGCCTGATTATTTTTGATGAAGTGCAGTTGTATCCGATTGCTAGACAGTTTATCAAACAGTTAGTTGCAGATGGTAGATATGATTATATTGAAACAGGTTCTCTTATTAATTTACGTAAAAATGTAAAAGATATTTTGATTCCATCTGAAGAAGACCATATCGAAATGTTTCCATTAGATTTTGAAGAATTTTTATTAGCTAATGGTGATAGTTCAACAATTCCTTTTTTAAAAACTTGTTTTGAAAGGAAAAAGCCATTAGGCCAACAACTTCACCGAAAAATTATGAATGATTTCCGAAAATATCTTTTGGTAGGAGGTATGCCACAGGCTGTAAATAAATACATTGAAACAAAAGATTTTGAATCGGTTGACAAGATTAAGAAACAAATTCTTTCTCTTTATCGTGAAGATATTGGAAAGTATGCTGGAAAAGAAGAACAAAAAGTTTTTGCTCTTTTTGATAACATTGCTGGGCAACTCTCCAAAAAGGGAAAAAAATTTAAATTGGCCGATGTTTCAGAAAAAGCGAGAAATCGAGAATATGAAGATGCATTTATATGGTTAAGTAAATCTATGATTGTGAACCGATGTCTTAATGCTACAGACCCCACTGTTGGCTTGGCAATGAGCTGTGATCATACAACTCAAAAATGCTATATGGGTGATACTGGATTGTTAGTATCACAGGTTTTTCGAGATGATGAATTTGCTGACAATACTCTTTATAAGTCTATACTTCTAGATAAACTTTACGTTAACGAGGGTATGCTAATGGAAAATATAGTTGCACAAATGCTTCGTTGCAGAGGTTATCAGCTTTTTTTCTACTCAAGATCTGACAGCCAAAATCGACAAAATACTATGGAAATTGATTTCTTGATTTCTAATCATCAAAAAATACAGCCAGTTGAAGTTAAGTCTTCTGCTTATAGAAGTCATTCTTCGTTAAGTAAATTCATAGATAAATTTGGGAAAAGATTAGGCGAAAAATATATACTTTATCAAAAAGATTTGATGATAAAAGATGGCATAATACATATTCCTATATATATGTCTATGTTTATTTAAGTAAAGCCAAGCGTAGCTTGGCGTTGTTGGTAGTGTCTAAAAGTTACCACTGTGTGCATCTTTTGGAAGATGCTGCCCCGATAAGCGGGGAAGCTGGCGAGCGAAGCGAGACTGAAGGGGGAGCAATGCGAAGCATTGCGTAAGTGAAAGGGTGACCGAGCTAGAGAAAAGCTTTATTTTTTGCAAAACCGTCATTGTGAGCCGAAGGCGTGGCAATCCAGAAAGGTTGGTCTGAAATGCTCTATTAGCATAATAACCTTTGAATAGCAGAATATCAGCTAAAATAATCCTCTAATCTCTAACCTCTACACTCTACTCTCTTTTAAAATAGAAGCCCATATGCTATACTTTTTATGACAAATGTGTAGCTAATTAGCAGATTCTAATTTGGACTAAAAATTAGTTTTCGCACAATCTCTGATTTAAAAGAGCATTTTAAGACTTGCCATTACAATCATATTTTACAAGAAAAAATATTTAATTCAATCGTAGTGTCCACGGCAAGAGGCTATTTCTATACTGTTATTGACTATTCTATAAACTAATCTATGGGTTTCATCTATTCTTTTACTACATAAACCAGATAAATCCCCTTTAAGCATTTCTGGCTTACCTAATCCCTTCCCATCCTGTCGGTCAATATCTTTAATTAAAGTATTTATTCTTTTTAATATTTTTTTGTCGGTTGCTTGCCAATATAAATAATCTTGCCAAGCTTTTTCGAACCAAATTAGTCTCATATCAATCTTCCTCAATAAGATTGTGTTCAACTCCGTTGCCTTTGTCTAATTCTCTTATAGCTTCTTTTAAGAAATCGATATTAGATTTTGAATAAAAAGGGTCGGCAGTGATGTCGAATGGTATTCTTCTTTCTCTCGCAACTTTTGTAGCAAATATCGTAAAAGCAGTAGTCATACTCATACCCATTTCTTTGCAGACTGCTTCCAGACTTTTTTTAAGAACTTCGTCCATTCTAAAATTAACCATTACTTGTGCCATAAATAAATTCCTTTTTTGTTTCATTATGAATAATTATAAATAAATGTAAAACGAATGTCAATTTATTGCTTTACAAGAATGCGTGCATCCTCTTCAATAAATCACAGATAGTGGCTATTCTAGCTAGCCGAAAGATTCCATCGAGTTTGCATCAGCCTAAGACTGTGTTGTAATCTTGCAATTCATTCCCTCGAATTATATCTAATATTTATTATCTTATAGCAAGTTGTACATTGAACCAAAAACATCAAATATCTTGTTTGATGCTAGAAAGATAACGATTATTAAACAAACAAAATTTTTATACTAAATGGGCCGCATCTAGAGAGTGTGTTGCTTTACTATTGCTATAGCCTTTGGCTGACATCCCCATTTGCTAAAGGGGGTGGATTGCCACGCCTCTTTCAGAGGCTCGCGATGACGGAAATACGCTACGCTAAATGGGGTTTACTCTAGTTCGGTCACCCTTTCGGCACTACGTGCCACTTCCCCTCAAGGGGAAGCTTTAGAATGAAATATATGGTTTCAGCAATAGTAAAGTAACAATTCATCTAGAGAGGGTATAAACATGCAACACAGGGTATTTAAAGAGTTCTAGTATATATACTAGACTTGATAAACTCGTTGACTTTATCAAGCCTTATCGTTTAACTTAATATGAAGCTTTAAACTGCTTGTTGCAAGCTTCAAGCAGAAATAATAAACTTGAACTAGAGTTCTAGATATAAGAAGGTTAATAAAGTAGCGACTTTCAGTTGCTTTTAAATATGTGCGAAACCCCATATTTTGATCAGTTCTTTAATCGTCCGTGAGGACGATACTTTAATAACCTAGGGCGTTGAAAACGCCCTAGGTATAGGCACATTGTTAAATGCGTCTGGAAGACGCTACAAAAGTAATTGCAAAAAAGAACGAGGAGAATATAAATGGCAGAAAACGAAACTAATAAAGAACAAGAATCTATGGATGAAACTACTAATGCTGATAATAAATCATCAACTTCTTTAATATACGGAAAAGAACCACCTTGGGGTGACTTCTTTGGTGATTTGTTAAAATTTATTTATGAAAAATATAAAGATAAAAAAAATGAATTAATAATCGAAGAAAAACAAAGACAAAAAGAAGTAGATCCTTTAACTTTTATAAGTTATTTAATTTCTTCTAAAGATGATAGAAAAAAAAGGTTAGAAAATTTTTGGAGTAAATGTGATGATAAGGTTAAAGTTGATGATTTGAAAAAACATTTTAAAGATAAAGATATTCCAAATACATATCTATTTAATCAACTTAAAAATTATAAAGATAATACTGTAGAATTATTATGGAAATTGTCTAACGATTTGAGTAGAAATAATTTAAAAGAAATATTTAATAGAATTACAACATATAAAAATAATGATAAAGTTGAAGGAACAGGGATAAGTGCAAGTAATCTTTCTACAATGTTGTATCTTTGTAACCCCAAAGATTATTATCCGTTAGATGATAATTGTGGAAGAACTTTGTCTGAAATTTCCTTTTTTAAATATTATGAAGGCAAACTGAAAGACACAAGATCAATAAAAGATTATGACGATTTTAAAAAAATACAGGATTTATGTCATGAAAAATTAGGAACTCCTTATCAATTTTATAAAAGTGTGTATTCTAACGGTGTAGGAGATGAGGAAGAAAATGAAGAAGGTAATACCAATGGAGAAGATAATAATATGAAAAAAATTGAACCCCAACCACTGAACCAAATCCTATACGGCCCTCCAGGAACAGGTAAAACTTATAATACTGTTGTTAAGGCTATGCAGATAATGCTAACTGGATTATATGAACAGATAAATAGCAAGATAAAAGAATCAAAAAATGAATTAGAACAAAATAATAAATCATCAATAATTGAAGGAATATTAAATAATCAAAATATTCTTCAATATATAAATAATGAAGAAAAAACTAATATATTGAATAATTTAAATAATGAACAAGATATAAAAATAGATTCAAAATTAATATGTATTCAAGACGATAAAAATAAAGTAACTTTGAATGATTTTTTTAATAATGAAAAAGATAATAATATAGGTAAAGATAAGGATAAATATAACCTTTTAAAATCAAAGTTTGATGAATTTAAAAAACAAGGTCGTATCGAATTTATCACTTTCCATCAATCTTATGGTTATGAAGATTTCATTGAAGGCATAAAACCAACGATTGATGAAAATAAAAACGTTATTTATAACGTTGAAAATGGTGTTTTTAAAGAATTTTGTAAAAATGCTGAAAAAGATAATAATAATAAATATGTTTTTATTATTGATGAGATCAATAGAGGGAATATCTCTAAAATATTTGGCGAATTAATCACTTTAATTGAAGAAAGTAAGAGAATTGGAAATGAGGAAGAATTAAAAGTCAAGCTTCCATATTCTAAAAATAAAACAAATGAAGAAGAAATACTATTCGGTGTTCCGAATAATGTTTACATCATCGGCACAATGAACACTGCTGACCGTTCTATTGCTTTAATGGATACTGCATTAAGACGCAGATTTGAATTCGTGGAAATGATGCCTAGACCTGATTTATTGGATTTCGATATTCAAGGTATAAATATTAAAACAATGCTTGAAACAATGAATAATCGTATTGAAGCTTTATATGACAGAGAACATACTATTGGTCATGCGTTCTTCATGTCTTTGAAAGAAGAAGGTAAAAATAGTATACAAGAATTAGGCAAAATCTTTAAGAATAAGATAATTCCGCTGTTGCAAGAATATTTCTATGATGATTATTCAAAGATTCAGTTGGTGCTTGGTGATAATGATAGTCGGATTAAGGATCAAGACAAACCATACAGATTTATTGAAGAAATTACGAATAATTCCAAAAAATTATTTGGTGAGGAAATGAAGCTTCATAGATATAAAATTAATAATGTATTTTTTGAAGCACAAGCATATAAAAAGATTTATGAGTAAGAGTAGTTTAAAGCTTCTCCTTGATGGCTAACACCTTGAAGATGCTCCCCCAGAATACGTTAGCATTGCTGGGGCTGCCGCCAAGGATGGCGGCGTGCAAGCGAACGATAGGAGGTCAGTGAGTCGCTGAGCTGCTGAACGAAGTGAAGCTGAAGGGGTCTTTAAATAATTAGCAATTAGTAATGAGTAATTAGAAATTAAAGAAATAACAGGAAAAACAAAATGAATGATGAAAACAACAACTTAATAACCTTAAGAGAATACGAATATCTGTATAAATCTGATAAAAATAAAGAAACAAAAACAGAGAATAATAAAAGATTATATTCTTTAGATAAAGATAATTATGAAGCTTTAGAAAGATTTATAAAAGAATATGAGCCTGAAGAATTAAATGAACTAGATAATATAGACGAATGTGAAGAGGTCGACTTAAGGAATTGTTTTCAATTTCATACTAATGACACAATAAGCGTAAAAAATTTTGTTGGGTTGATTCAGCTCGAAAGTGGTTTCCAGATAGAAATATTGCCGAAAGTTGATTTGTCTGATAACAAAGATGATCCGATTACTAAAACTAAAGAAGTATTTCTAGAAATGCTGGAATATCTAGATGATTTCCCTTATAAGATATTTTCGGATTCTAGTATTGATATTAAAGATTTCACTATTCTTGAAATATTCATAAAATTATTTGTTGAAGAAGTTAAAAATCTTGTGAAGCAGGGGCTTAAATCTTCTTATATAACCATCGAAGATAATGTTCCATATTTTAAGGGGAAATTTTTGGTTAATCAGCATCTTAAACATAACCTTTGCCACAAAGAACGATTTTATATGGCCTATGACGAGTTCAACCTGAACCGCCCAGAAAACAAACTGATTAAAGCTTCTTTGATAAAATTGCAAAGAATAACCACAAATTGGGAAAATTCCAAAGAAATTAAGATGCTGCTTAATGACTTTGAAATGGTCGATGAGTCGCTCAACTATAATAAAGAGCTTTCCAAAGTAAAAATAGATAGAAATACTTTAAGTTATCCTATTTAACAAGAGTTTTACTAATTTCTCTGGTGATGGGAAAAACAGAGCTTTGCTTTTCTATATGAGCAAAGTCTTTGAAAGATATGTTGCTAAGAAGGTCGAAGATATATTTACTCCCAATGGTTGGACTGTTTATGCACAAGCAGAAGGAAATACTAAGTATTTATTCGATGATCCACAAATGTTTAAATTAAAACCAGATATAGTTATTAAAAATATTAATGGCGATAAAACAGCAATTCTAGATACAAAATGGAAAGCTTTAAATAATAATCCAAATAAGAACTATGGTATTTCTCAAAGTGATATGTATCAGATGTATGCCTATTCAAAAAAATATAAAGCTGAAAATATTTGGCTTTTATATCCTTTAAATTCTGAAATGCGTGAATATATAGAAAAATATATTGAATATAAAGAATTGAATACAGATCTGATTAATACATCAGTCAGAGTTTTCTTTGTTGATGTTGCAAATATAGATGATTCGATTAAAAAGCTTCTTGGGTTTATAAAAGATGCTTCGTAAAGAGTTATCTAACGAAAAGTGGTAACGTAGCAAAACGGCTAATGGATGTATTAAGGAATCTTAAGAAAAATATATTATTTTTTACTTTGCAAGGTCTTATTTATGTACATAATTTGTGATACAATATATTTAGAATTAAATAACAGAAAGGGGATGTTTATGAAAAAACTATATATTTTGCTTTCTGCTTTGATTTTATCTTCTGTTGCTCCGTTGTATGCTTCCTATTGCATTCATTGTGGCAAGAAACTACCTGATACAGCTAATTTCTGCTCTAATTGCGGTCAGGCTGCTTATAAAGCAACTTCGAATTCAGTTGATTATGTTCCAGTTTCCAACAATGGTATTACTACCACAAAAACTAAAGTTGTTTATAACGATGGTATTACTACTACTTCTACAGTAAAAACCATTTCCGCATATACTCCGAATGCAGATACTCAAATAGTTTATAAAAATGAATATTATTATCCTGCTCCGGTAACTAAAACTGTCGTTGTTAGAGAAGAGCCTGTCTGCGATCCTTTGTTGGGATTAATGATTTGGGGGGTTATTCATCATAGACATCATCATCACCACAGACATATTGCTCCTCCTCCTGTTAGACATTTGCCACCCCCTCCTCCTCGTTCAGGACCAAGACATCCTGCTGTTAGACGAGCTGGTTTTAGGTATTAATTAAAGATAAAAACTAAAAAAAAGTATCTTATAAGTCAATAATTGGCTTATAAGATACTTTTTTATGTTAATTGCAAAAGTAAATGCAAGTTAAATTGCGTTTAGTTCTGCAAAAATAGAAATTGCATTTAGTCCTGCAATTTTGATTTAAATTTTTAAAAAT
>CAJOND010000130.1 GCA_905236675.1 Candidatus Rifleibacteriota bacterium
TTGCATAGCTGCTAGATATTAAATTCTTATTCGTTATCTCCATTTTTACTTAGTCCTTTTTTATTTTATATAACTTCGTAAAAATGTAACTAATTGATTGACTTATACAGCAATGACGACTTGATGTGTGTGTATTATGTTTTAAGCTCATATTTATCTCCGATAGATTAGGGGTTAGGGCATAGGGAGAAGGTGTTGGATTACAAACTATAGCAAATATAGATATAAGTCAACAAAATTATAACATTTGTTACAAATTTTAAAAAATATAGTTAAGAAACATGAAGAGAAAGATATTCTTAGGCCCCACTTGAGTTAACAAGAAATGTTTAATAGTAAATTAGTTCGAGTTAATTGAATTTTTAGCTTTTAATGGTAAAAAATAATTTATTTTTTTTATAAACTTCATATCTGTATTCATTATAATTAAAATCAAGATTTAGCTCTCTTAGCCTTTTTCCCTAGATCAAAAGTTTTTCTTTAATATTTTAAAATTAAATAAAAAGTTAATAAACAATAAAACTATTTAATTATTTTAAAATTAAATTATTATAATTCCCTCTTCTATAAAACACAGTATTAATAACATAAAATATTCTATTTAATTCATAGAAATTATGCTTTAGCTAACTTGTCTCATATTCTTTAATTATGATATTATATTATTTAATTTAATTTCATTAATAAATAGTAAAAAAAAGAAATGAAAATAGATATAAAATAAAATAAAGGAAATAAAAATTGCAAAATAGTAATTATATTAAAAAATTTAAATTTCTAGAAACAATTAAAGATATAAAATATATTGAACTATCAGAGAATAAAATTATTTTTAATTATGATACAAATATTGTTGCTTTTATTTATGTCCCAATTTTAGCTCTTTTTATTTATGAATATTATTTATTATCGAAGAAGTTTCCTACTGAATATGATATAAATAATATTTTTATGTGGTTTCCAATTTACTTTATTCTCTATTTTGTATTGCTTTATTTGGCTAAGCCTTGTAATGTTTTAGACTTCGAAAATAATCGTATATATAAATCTGTTACTATTTTTAATATTAAATATAGTATTATTAAAGTAGAAGAAATTCAAACAGTATGTAATAATTGTTATATTGGTATTGATCATAAAAAACTAGATAGAATGGGCAATTATGAAGGAAAAAAGTTAAGAGTCAATCCAAGAACAAATCAGTATCAGCAATATTTTGTAAGTTTTTTATTAAAAAATGGGGAATTGATAGATTTCATAAATCTTGGGATGTCTATGGATGATTATCAAGATACTGTTCTAATAGCAAAAAGATTATCTAATATTTGGAATATACCATTATATATTTGTAATGATTACGACTATTTTATTCCTGAATCGACAAAAGAAGGTTATAAATTAAAAAGTTTACCATTAGATCAATCATGAAATTAAAGGGGAAAAACTCATTATGTTAGTTTAATTAATCATAGAGATTTACTTCAAGCATTTAAATATGCAAAATCTTAAAAATTTTATATTTGCTGTTTATATATATTAATTAAGAAATAATTATTATATTTTTTTGAACATTATTCCTCCTAGCTACTTAATGAAAATAATTCAAACCTGTTAGGAGGGTAAAAATGAATAAAGATACAGAAGGTTATAAAAATACCAAAAAGATCATGGAACAACAGTATGACCAATTCTACAAAGAAGCTTTACAAACATTAAAGGGTCTTCCCAAAGCAGAAATCACCAGACTTTGCCGTAAAAAACAAGCAGATCGAAACGATATTCTTAAGAGATTTGATGGATTTAAATCAACAAAAGAACAGATGCTAACAGCTATTTTTGAAAGCAATAAAATCAAGGCTTTCATTGACGTTTGTCAATATTTATTAAAATGGGCTGTATAAAGTTAGGCAATAGGGCTTCGGCCCTATTTAAAGCACTTACACTTAACAATTTAAAAACTACTGATTTAATCAAAAAACAGAAAAATGGAATATATTTATAATTATAAATCGCCTCTAGGTGATATTACGTTGGCCAGCGATGGTATATCTTTAACAGGCCTTTGGTTTAATGAACAAAAGTATTTTGCTGATTCATTAGAAAAAAAATATGAAATTAAATATCTGCAAATTTTTGATAAAACCGTTAGTTGGCTTGATATTTATTTCAAAGGTAAAATTCCTGATTACACTCCAAAAATAAGAATGAAAACTTCTGATTTTAGAAAATCTGTTTGGGAAATAATGCTAACTATCCCTTATGGGCATATCATGACTTATGGGGAAATAGCTAAAATAATCGCAAAACAAAAAGGTCTAAGCAGAATGTCAGCACAAGCTATAGGAAATGCCGTAGCTCATAATTCAATTTCGTTGATAATTCCATGTCATAGAGTTGTTGGAGCTAATGGAAGTCTGACAGGCTATGCAGGCGGTATAGACAAGAAAATAAAATTGCTAGAACTAGAAAAAGTTGATTTATCAAATTTCTTTGTTCCCCATAAAATCAAAGCTTTATAATACAATTATTTTTATTATTCCCCTACTCCATTAACTAATTGTTCAATTTCTTCTGTTCTATCTGAATCATAGTTGAAACTTTTTTCTTATTTCTTACGAAATATAGTAAGCAGAAAATTATTTGTATCGAAGTTGCTACTGGTGTGGCTAAGGCTATCTGAAACAAAGTTGCATCAGGACTCAAACTGGCGAAATAAGCAAAGGGTATTCTTATACAAATTGCGCCAAAAATTCCTTGAATCATCAAGAAAAATGTTTTTCCATAACCTACGTAGTAACCTAAGAAGCAGAAAAGAAATGGTGTAAGAATGCAATCGATTGAATAGGCTTTTAAATAACTATGGGCTGCTATAATAACTTCTTTCTTTTCTGTGAAGAAAGAACAGAGAAGATCTCCATGAAAAAGTGTAATATATCCCATTATAACGCCAACAGCAACCGAAGTATATATTCCATACCATAATGCTTTGATAATTCTATCTATTCTCTTTGCTCCGATATTTTGAGAAACAAAAGTTCCCAAAGCTTGAGAAAAAGCTGCTGGAACAAGCATAATAAAGTGACATATTTTTTCGCCTATTCCCACCCCTGCAGAAGAAACTAAATCTATGGAATTAACAAGCACCTGTATTACCATAAAAGAAAGACCTACAAGTAAGTCTTGAAGAGCAATAGGAATTCCTAATAATATAATCATGGAAATTATTTTCTTGTTGAATTCAATATTTTTAAGACTAAATATTAAAGGAAGATTTTTTCTATTTTTAATAATTAATATTGTTATTAACACGCTAATAGCTTGAGCAAAAATTGTAGCAAAAGCCGCTCCTTTAGCTCCCATATTAAAATATGAAATAAGCACATAATCGCCGATAATATTTATAATTGTTGCTATTGCTACAGTTAGCAAAGGCGTTTTGGAATCGCCTAAGCCTCTTAGAATCCCACCTAATAAATTGTAAGCCAATACAAAAACAGTTCCCCAACCACAAATTCTTATATAATCTTCTGTTTGTGCAAAAGCTTCTTTCGGAGTGTGCATTAATTCAGACAAATAGTCAGATTTCCAAACTGTAATTGTTGTCATTAATATGGCTATTATACCAAATAAAACGATACCGTTGCCTATAACCATTCCAACCTGTTTTGGTCTTTTTTGTCCTACTTTTCTTCCAACCAGAATGGTTACTCCTATAGCTAAGCTGCAAATAGTGAAGGTTGCCGTCATCATTAACATACTACCAGTAGCAACACCTGAAACATCAGCAGTTTCTGCGTATCGACCAACAATTAACAGATCTATGCCACTATACAAAGCTTGCAAAAACATAGCTAACAGCATTGGTATAGTAAATTTAACCAAGGCCGGATATATTTTTCCTTCAGTTAATTCATTTTCTATTTTATCTGGTGGATTTACACTTGTTTCCATAATAATAAATACTTCATGCTATTTTTAAATGGATTGTATATTACTATTTTTTTTATATTTAAACAAGTGATTGAGTATCCTCAACCTTTATGAAGAATGTTAATTAGTAGTATCCATGAAAGACCATAGTATATAACTACTGCTACTAAGTCGTTTACTGTGGTGATCAAAGGACCAGAAGCAACAGCAGGGTCAACCTTTATTTTATGAAAAAACATAGGTATTATTGTTCCCACTAAGCTGGAGACTATCATTGTAGCTAACAATGAAATTCCTACACAGCCTGAAATAATAAATGAATCTGACATGCTGTTTCCTTTAAGAAAATGAATATAAAGACCAACAAAAATAAAAGCCAGGATACCTAAGAATAGACCATTAGCAAATCCTACTTTTATTTCTTTAAAAATAAGTTTAATTTTTTGAGTAGTATCTACGTTTTCATCCATCAAAACCCTGATTGTAACAGCAAGTGATTGCGTTCCAACGTTCCCTGCCATGTCTAGAATCATTGATTGGAAGCAAATAACGATTGGCAAAACAGCAACAACTGCTTCGAATACACCGACAACAGAAGAAACTATCATCCCAAGGAAAAGTAGAGCAATTAACCAGGGGAGCCTTTTTTTCATACTTTCAGTAATTGTTTCTCTCAAATCTTCTTCAGCTGTTAAACCTGCTAATTTAACATAATCATCACTCATTTCATCATCTACTACGTCAACAATGTCGTGAGGAGTGATTACGCCCACTATTAAACCTTTTTCTGTAATTACGGGAATAGAATCTTCAGAATACTCTCTGATTCGGTCTATACATTCGCTTACTTTTTCGTGATCGTTTACATATGGGTAAGAAGATAAAATAAGGTCTATAAGCAGATTAGATTCTTTTGCTATAATCAAGTCTTTTAAATCTATTGCACCGCAATAGGTGTCATCTTCTCTAGTAACATAAACAGTTGAAATATTATCATTTTCCTCAGCCTGCTTTATTAGTTCTTCCTTAGCTTCCTTTATAGAAATATTGGTTTTTATGACAATATAGTTTGTTGTCATAATACTACCTATTTCATCGTCTTCATAAGAAAGAATAAGCTTAATATCTTCTTTTGCTTCTTGATCAACTAAATCAGCAAGCTTTTTCTTAGTCGAATCATCTAATTCTTCGATAATGTCAACAGCATCGTCTGAGTCCATGTTTGAAATAACTTCTGCTGTTGTTTCTATGGAAGTTTCTTTTAAATATTTTTCAGGTTCTTCGATATAAGAAAAGATTGAGGACAGCCTGTCGGTACCTAAAATCGGGTAGAGTTTTTGTCGTTCTTCTACGGAAAGTTCTTCTAAAGCTCCTGCTATATCGTTATCGTGGTAATTATCAAGCTTATCTAGTAAATCATTAGGGCTGATATTACTGCGAATAAGAGAAATTAACTCATTAATGATATCTTGTTCTTTTATAGTGAATTCGTTTTCCATGTTTTATGCCTTTTTCTATGGGTATTAAAATTTAAACAGAAAAAAGCAAATCTATAAAAGCAATCTTACAAGAGATTCAAATGAATACAATGACAGATTGCGTTAAAATTTGCTCTCTCAAAACCGTCACAACTATTACTTTGCTCCGAACTGTCGCAACTGTCCATTATATTCACCTCCTATTTTTTATTCGGACTCTTTTATAAAACTTTATTTACTATATGTCAACCCCCCTAAATTAGAATAACTACGAGATGCTGTGCTAAAACTAAATTTTAAGTCCAAATCTGATTGTGCTAATTGCCTACACATTTGTCATAAAAAGTATAGCCTCTGGGCTTTCTATTTTAAAAGAGATTAGAGGAGTGTTTTCGCTAAATGTTATTACTGCTATTATTAGTTTTCGTGAAAATTATTACTTTACGACTAACTATAAGTTTCTTTATAATTCAGTAGTAATGAGATATTAGCACTTGACCTACGTAGTATTACAAATCAAATAATTCCCTTATCTGCGACTCGCTTGCCATCCTGGCGCTCGCTTGCACTCCAAACATCCTGTTTGTCGTCTTGCCTCTTATCTCTTATCTCTAAGAGTTATACGTTTATGACAAAGGGTAAGCTACAAACAAATAAATACTAATTTTTCATCAAATTACAAGTTTTAGCAAAGCCTTTACAATACATTGAAAATATTCAGTTAAAAATATTTTTTAAGTTTTATAGTAGTTAGTTTTTGTTGAAGCTGGAGTTGGTGTTATTAGAATGTTAGTAAAATAACAAACTTTTAAAAATAAAAATAGGTATTGCCAATCTTTTCTTCTATTCGTATAATCAAATTAACTAAATTAGGATAATCTAATTTGGTTAGAGGCTTCTAATTTAAAATAATTTAACTAATTTCTAACATCTTTTTCAACTAATTTCGCATTTCTTTGTTCCGGCTAATTAAATAGCCGGAACTTTTTTAATCAGAAAAATAAATATAATGCCTTATAGCTTCGTTCAATAATTCGATTCAACCATATAGGTTTTTTACTTATCTAAATCAATAACTTCGTAATTATCGCTACCCATTTTAAGTTCTTTTGCGTAGGAAAGCTGTCTCAAAGCCTTTCTAGACAAAAATCTTTCTTTTAGATCATGAGATTCGATTTCGGGAAGTCTATAAACAGCAACAACAGAAGCTTTATCTACAGCAAGAATATCAGTAGAGCCATAAATGCCTATATTTCTTGCTTTTACTGGAGCAGCACTCACGCCAGCACAATCGCAATCTACTGACATATTACGAAGAACGTTGATGAAAACTATTTTCTTACCAAAATGGTCAATAGTTCCCTTAGCTGATTCAACCATTCTTTCCATAAAGGGTTCTTTGCCAGGCCATTCACCAGTAGCAATATGATGATGAACTTGTTCTTTGCCTATTTTGCCATCGGCACAACCAATACCAATGTTCTTTAAAGAGCCACCAAAACCACCGACGACGTGCCCTTTAAAGTGAGTTAAAACTAGCATAGAATCATAGTTAAGCATGTGACTGCCGACAGATATTTGTGGAATATGTTTTGCACCTTTTACCGGAAGATAAACAGTCCCATCTTCATCCATAATGTCTACTTTGCTGAATGTCCAGCCGTTGGTTTTCAAAGTTTCACGGTGCCCTTCTGTGGTCTGTCTTGGACTTTCGTAAAGAACATTTGTTTCAACAATAGTGCTGTTAGGAATAGCTTCTTGAACTTCTTTTACCCACATAGGTGGAATAATATTAGGTCCATGAGGTTCACCTGTATGACATTTTATAGCAACTTTTCCAGATATTTCTGAATTAATAGCATTATAAACTTTTAAAATGCCCTTAGGGGAAAGATCTCTAGTAAAATAAACCTTGGCTTTTTGTGGTTTACAATCTTCACTATAAGTCGTATCTCCAGCATAAACCAAACCAGATAGGCTTATAAAAGCAGCAGCAATAAGAGTAGCAAGTTTTTTATTCATTTTTTTACCTTTATATTAAGTTTTTATTAAAATAATATATTTTGTTGTTTATGGCAATGACAATTGTATTGAAACATTCTTTATCAACAATAATTACAACAACTACCAACTACAATAAAAACTAATATTATTTCAATGTTTCAACCCAATTTTTCAGTTCTTCAACAGATATATTTGTATTGAATACTTTACCATTTATAACTTTTGTTGAATCAGAAACACTGGTTTTTATATTGTCTATTGATTTTCCCAAACCGCTTCCGCCAGAAGTAGCAAATAGAATAATCTTTTTATTTGAAAAATCGTGTTTTTCTAAGAATGTGTTTACTATAGTTGGGGCTATGTACCACCAGATTGGGAAACCTAAGTATATTGTTTCATAAGCCTTAACAGAGAAATCATCTTTTATCATTTCTGGTCTGGAACTATGGTCAGCCATTTCAACAGAACTTCTTGAACTTTTGTTTGTCCAATCTAAGTCAGCGTCAGAATAAGGTTTTGCTGGTTTTATTTCATAAATATCTGCGTCTACAGCTTTAGCTAAGTTTTGTGCAACTCTTCTGGTATTTCCTGTGGCAGAAAAATAAGCAACCAATATTTTTTTGTTCATTTTTGAATTCTCCTTTGCTTCTTGAGTATTAGATTGAGCCAAAATAACTCCTGCACTTACAAAAAATAAGCCTAAGACCATTAACAATATTTTTTTCATAGTTACTCCTTATTGTTTTATATTGTTATTATAAAATTTATATAAAACAATGTCTAATAGTTATAATAAATATCTAGATATTAAAAATTTGAATAACTGGTTAGTGAATATAAAGATGTAATTATTGTGCCTCGTGAAATTTTTACGGATAACCGCAGTTTTTTTTAGAGATAAGAGATTAGAGAAGAGAGATTAGAGGATTGTTTTAGCTTGTGTATGTTCATAATATAACTGGCTTATTAAGTTAATTATGTTATTATTACTAACCTTTTTAGAGAGCATAGAGCAATAGAGCAGAGAGCGGAGGGAGAAATTGAGAGTTTTCAAGCAATAGACAGGTTGAAATAAAATCGATTAATTACTACAACAAAAACAATAAAGTGGAATATAGTTTGATTAATTATTTTAGTTCAATAGGCTTTACTATTTTTTCAAAGCGAAAAAAGTAATCTCCGCCAATCATATCATCAGGAGAATTAGGATCTTTATGGTGAGAATCGTAAAATTCTACAGCATGGAAACCTAAGCAATTTATATAAAAATGAAGATTTCTTTTTTCGAAATAAGGTGTAGCAGTTTCCCAAACTTTAGTTTTAGGGTGCATCAATTCTATTTCTTCCCATATTTTCTTGCCAATACCTTTGCCTTGAGTTCCATATTTTACATAGAGAAATTCAAGGTGGTTATGCTGGGTTTCTTCATTTATGTTTACAATAGCACCACCAACGATTTCTCCTTCAACTACAGCTTTATATGCAAAAGAGCCTTTTTTGCCTAATGAACAATCAATATCTTTTTCTTTAAGGATTTCAACGTCTAATTTGCCGAATTCTTCTTCGGCTCCTTTTTGAAAAGCCTCTTGCATACCTTTTTTTCATTCAGCTATATCTTTTTCTTTAAGAGGCAATACAATGACTTTCATGCTAGACTCCTTTACAAATGTATATGTTAATAAATTAGTTATTGTTTTAAGATGGAATAAACCATAAAATACTCCCCTTTTGTAGAGGCTGTCTAAAAACTCAAATTCATCTGAGTGGTAAATTTTCAAAAAAAACTCCTTAAAAAATAAGGTACAATCGCTATTTGATACAGATTATGC
>CAJOND010000131.1 GCA_905236675.1 Candidatus Rifleibacteriota bacterium
GTCACCCATAGCAAGAATTACTGTAGCGCCACCGCGAACGATGTCGCCGCCAGCGAAGATTTCTTCCATAGAAGCCTGATTTGATTCAGGATTTACTTCAATTGTGCCTTTCTTGCCCTGTTTGAGTTCTGGTAAGCCATTTTTGGAAGCTTGGGTTCAATGCCGTTCAAACGTTCGTAGTCTTGAAAAATATAAATTATTGTTGTCGTTATAATTCTATAAATACAGAAATAAATGTATTCGTTAAAAATATATAACTCATTATTGTATCTATATAAATTGTTTTGTTAAAATAAAATTGATGAAACGTTTATAAAATATTTTAGATTAACTATTGTTTTTACCTATGAAAATAGTGATAACTTTATGGAGTTTTTATGAAATACAAAAGTATTCTTTATTTGAAAAAAGTAGTTTATTCTGGTGACAATATAGGTAGAAATTTTAGTTTATCTTTTCTTTTAGATGATAAAACCAAAGATATTAATGTTGCTTTGTCAAATGGACAAACAAGATTCTTTAATAAAAATCTATTTGAAACTTTTCTTTCAAGACCTCATAAAGCTACTTTATCAGTTCATATTATAGAAAAAGATAAATTTCCTGATGCTCCACAAATATGGAATAAAATATTCGAAACTTTAACTTGGTGCCGAGCTAAAAGGGGCTATATCGGTGAAGTTGAGGTAATAAACAAAATGTTGTCTAGATGTTAGTGTTTCTAAAATATTTCTAATATGATTGTCTTTTACTTTTATTATACATAATTACATATGTGAAAAACTTCATTGACAATTAGCACAAATGTGATTATTATAAAAATTGATAAACAGCTTTTAATTATTTTGTTGTTAAAATTACCCTTGATTGGCTGTTTTTATAAATATCCATTGAAACTTTGGCTCAACAACATTTTTGCTTATGCAGGCATTTCTATTTTATAGCCAGAGTAAGATTTTAATTTAATCAGGAGTCTTATTATGGATAGAAGCTTATATTTTATCGATTTTTTACCTCTGTTTTTCTTGTTGTTGTTTACTTATTTTTATAACGAATATATTGATATTCATATAGATGACGATGAATACATTTTTGAGTCACAAGTTGAACCAAAAAAAGAATTAAGTGAGAACGAAAAACTAAATAATGAATTCAAAAAGATTATTAATGAATATAATAAAACCAAATTTGATAACGAAAAGAATTGTTATGTTGATGAATTTGGCAATACTGATTTTATGCTAGCTGTAAAAGCAAATAATTTTAAAGTGGCAAAATATCTTTTTGAGCACAACAAATATGATATAAATCAAAAAAACAATGACGGTGAAAATGCCTTATTATTGTGTGAATATGGTGATAGAGGCTGGTTAGACCAATACTATTATGTAAAACCAGATATGGTTGAATTTCTTGTTGATAAAGGAATAGAAGTTAATATAAAAGACGAAGAAGGGAATACTCCTTTAATAAAGGCCTGCTATGGAAATAACTCTTTAATTGTAAAAAAATTGTTGAAAGCAGGAGCAGATGTTAATGAAAAGAACAATAAAGGAGAAACACCCATATACATAATTGCAAGGGAATTTGGATTAAGTTACGTTTTGTATTTTTTAATCAAAGCTGGTGCTGATATAAACGAAAGAAACCAATATGGAGAAAATATTATAACTGTAGCCTTACATAGTGAAAGACATTATTGGGCGGTCCACACAGATACAAGAACTTATGGTCATGATAACTTTTTTACAAGATTCTATTACAGAGTTGAAGAGCTATTGCTAGGTGAAACTTGTTGTCCTTACCATCTTTATCCAATTCGTTTCCCATTTAACAGCTTTAATTGATAGTTAAAGATTTAAATTGGCTATGAATCTTAGGTAAAGAAAATAGACATTTATTGTGAAAAATGATATTGTTATATGATAAAAGGGATATATGAATAAAGATTACAAATTACGATTAAATACTCTTGGTTTTAGTCCCAAAGACGGTGTTGTTGATATTTTTCAAAAAGAATATGAACAACACGGTTATTCTATTAAAATTGATTTTTCTCAAGAAAAAATTTGTTATGGTGATTTAATTTGTGCCGATAGCAAAACAACTCAAAATTTTTCACAAGAAGAAAATTGGGTTGTTTTAGAGTGTGTAAACAGACTTCTTGAAAAAGGCTACAAACCCCAAAATATAATATTAGAAAAGACATGGGCAGCGGGACATGGTACATCTGGCAGACTTGATATATGTGTTACTCGTGATGATGGTTCTGAATATTTACTTATAGAATGTAAAACCTATGGAAAAGAATTTGATAAAGCCGTTACAAAATTAAAAAAAGATGGTGGACAATTATTTACATATTTTAAATTCAGCAATAAAGCCGATGTTATAATGCTTTATGCATCTGAATTTCAAGGCAAGAAGTTTGAGTATAAAAATGAAATAGTAAAAATTGAAGAAGCTTATAGAAGTGGTGATGTCAAAGATTTTTACGATAAATGGAACAAATTAACAAAAGATAATGGTATTTTTGAAACTTGGGTTAAACCATACAGTTTTGAAAGTAAAGCATTGGTTAGAAGTCAGTTAAAACCAATTAATCAAGAAGACTCGAGTTTTATATTTAATCGTTTCCTTGAAATTTTAAGACATAATGTTATTTCAGATAAGGGCAATGCTTTCAACAAAATATTTACCTTGTTTTTATGTAAGGTATATGACGAAACATCAAAACAAGACGATGAAGAACTTGATTTTCAATGGAAAGATGGTATTGACGACCATGTAAAATTTCAGTTACGTTTAACTGATTTGTATAAAAAAGGTATGGATGTGTTTTTATCAAGGACGGTCAGTGATTTTAATGAAGAAGATTTTAAAACAAGATGTAGTGATTTGAATGAAGAGACAAAGAAATATTTTTTAGAAGAAGTAAACAAATTAAGACTTGAAAAAAATAACGAATTTGCAATAAAAGAAGTTTATGACCACGATTCATTTATAGAAAATGCAAAAATAGTAAAAGAAGTTGTTGAACTTTTACAAGGTTATCGCATTAGATACAATAAAAGGCAGCAGTATTTGTCAGATTTCTTTGAACTTTTATTAACTACAGGCTTAAAACAAGAGGCAGGTCAATTTTTTACACCAGTTCCTATTGCACAATTCATTATCAAGAGTTTGCCTTTAGAAAAAATTGTTGATGAAAAATTAAATTCAAGAAATGGTGAATTGTTGCCATATATGATAGATTACGCTGCAGGTAGTGGTCATTTCATAACAGAATATATGCATGAAATCCAAAATATGATAGTTAAAAAGATACCTAATGAATATATAGAAAAAACTTCTAGGAAAATTAAAAATTGGCAATTAGATCCTTATGATTGGGCAAATGAATATGTTTATGGCGTAGAAAAAGATTACAGACTTGTTAAAGTAGGTAAAGTAGGTTGTTATTTACATGGTGACGGTCTAGCAAAAGTAATATTAAGCGATGGATTAGGTAATTTTGTAAAAACAAAGGATTATAAGGGTAAATTACATAAACAAAATGATGATAATTCTAAAGACAATCAACAATTTGACATTCTTTTAAGTAATCCACCTTATTCGGTTTCAGCATTCAGACAAACAACGAGAGATTACTATACAGAAAAAGATTTTGATTTATATGACAAATTAACAGATAACAGTTCGGAAATCGAATGTTTGTTTGTTGAAAGAGCGAAACAGTTGCTAAAAGAGGGTGGTATTGCAGGTGTAATTTTACCAAGTTCAATACTTACAAATGCTGGTATATACACCAAAACAAGAGAATTACTATTAAAGTATTTTGAATTTGTTGGTGTAACAGAATTGGGTTCAAATACATTTATGGCAACAGACACAAAAACCGTTGTATTATTTTTACGCAGAAGAAATAATTATGAGTATATAAATATACAAAAATCCGTTGATAAATTTTTCTTAAATCATACAGATGTTACAATAAATGGCATTGAAACACCTGTTGCAAAATATGTTAATTATGTTTGGGAAGGTTTGTCTTTCGATGATTATTTAACTTTATTAGTCCAGAAACCAAACGATAAAATAAAAAATCATGATTTATTTAAAGAATATACAAACCAAATAAAAACAGATAAAGAATTTTGGAATAAAGTTATAGATATTGAAAAAGAAAAAATTAATTACTTCATTCTTGCATACCCTCAAAAGCTTGTGATAGTTAAAACAGGTGAAAAAGATGCAGAAAAACAGTTCTTAGGTTATGAATTTTCAAATCGTAGAGGTTCAGAGGGTATTCATGCTATACAAAAAAATAAAACTATTGATGAATGTACAAAACTCTTTGATATAAATTCGATTGATAATCCACAAAAAGCAAGCACTTATATTTATAAAGCATTTGAAAATGATTTTGATTTTGCTATTGATGAATCATTAAAAGATAAAGTTTCAAGAGTTGATTTGCTTGATATGATGACTTTTGATAGAGCTTTTTTTGAAAAAAATATAAATACAAATACTAAAAAAAAAGTAAAAATTGAAAGCAAATGGAATATTGATAAATTAGGTAAATATTTATTAATTCCTGTAAAAAGAGGAAAAACACCAAAATATACAAATGCATCAGATGTTAAAATCATCAAATCTGGGCAGATTAGAGGACTTAGGGAGTATGATTTTAGTAAAATATATTATTCTGCAGAAGATAAATTAGAAAATGAACGTTTACTTAAAAACGGAGATTTGCTGATAAACTCTACAGGTGTAGGAACTGCAGGTAGAGTAAATATATTTGAACTATCAGGAAAATATGTGGTCGATACACATGTTTCAATTTGTCGATTAGATAGCAAAAAACTTTTACCAGAATATGTTTTGTATTATTTATACTGTAATATAGGTTTTAAAACTATAGAAAATATGGCTGATGGTCAAAGCGGTCAAATAGAGCTTAATCCAGATACTATTGAAAATATAAAAATGCCTATACCTCCAATAAATATTCAACAAAAAATTGTTGATGAAATTGAAAAAATAGAGTTGATAGAAATAGAAAAAAAATCTGAACTCAATTCAAATTATAATAAAATAAATGATTTATTACTTAAATTATACAATAATGCAAATGATAAAATAAGATTAAGCGATAATGATGTATTTAGTCTATTTATTGGAAAACGAGTTTTAAATGCGGAATTATCAGATAAAAAAACAATACCTGTATATAGTGCAAACCCTTTTGAACCTTTCGGATACATTGATAAGCTACTCATAAAAGACTTTAATAAAACTTCTATAATATGGGGAATAGATGGAGATTGGATGGTAAATACAATTAATAAAAATATCAAATTTTATCCGACAGACCATTGTGGAGTTGTAAGATTAAAAAAAGATAATATACTTGAAGAAAAATATTTATCATTTGCTCTGATCCAAGAGGGTAAAAAAATAGGTTTTTCGAGAGCAAAAAGGGCTTCTTTAGAAAGAATTTCTGGAATAACTATACCTTTACCAAAATATTCAGACCAACAAAAAATTGTATCTCAAATAGAAGAGCTTGAAAAACAAATTGCTAAAGCTCGAAGCATAATCGACAATTCAAAACAACAAAAACAAGAAATTTTAGATAAATACTTGAAATAAATCATTTTATTTACGTTTCCATTATTATAAGCCGTTTTTAGAAAGTGTAGCAATCTATATAGCCTTTTTATTGTGATATGTTTGGTGTTAAGTTTTAAGGAGAGCCTTTAGAACAATCACACCAACCACACCCAACACCAATCAACCAAACAAAAAAGCGGTTAGACTAATGCTAACCGCTTTTTTAAGACCCCTTTCGTCTTTTGCTTCGCAAAATCCTCTTCCCCCAGCAATGCTTAAGCATTCTGGGGGAAGTTCTTTTTATCCTAAGATGCTCCCCCAAAATGCCTTTGGCATTGTTGGGGAAGCTGTCACGTAGTGACTGAAGGGGTCTTTGCTTACTTCAGGTATTTTTCCTTCAGGTATTTATCCATACCTGCGGCGGCACGGCGGCCGTCACCCATGGCAAGAATTACTGTAGCACCACCACGAACGATGTCGCCGCCAGCGAAGATTTCTTCCATAGAAGCCTGATTTGATTCAGGATTTACTTCGATTGTGCCTTTCTTGCCCTGCTTGAGTTCAGGTAAGCAAGAAGGAATCAATGGATTCGGGGAAACGCCGATAGCAACTACGACTATATCAACGTCTAGTTCTTCGATAGCACCAGGAATTTCAACAGGTTTGCGTCTGCCAGAAGCATCTGGTTCACCCAATTGCATCTTCTGCAAGCGAACTTTGGCTACTCTGCCGTTTTCGCCAGCGATGTATTCGATTGGGTTGTGAAGAGTCATAAATTCAACGCCTTCTTCTTCAGCGTGTTTGACTTCTTCAAGACGG
>CAJOND010000132.1 GCA_905236675.1 Candidatus Rifleibacteriota bacterium
TTTTTGGACAGCCTCCTTGATGAGGGGAATTAAAGGGGTGGTGACCGAACCAGTGATAATTTTTGTTTAGTGTTTAATTCAATGATTTATAACAATAAACATAAGTTTACTCTAGTTAGGTCACCCTTTCGGTTCCTTCGGAACCACTTCCCCTCGAGGGGAAGCTTTAGAAATATTCTTGAAGCAATTTCGCACAGCCTCCTTACAGACAATTATACTGTAAGTCGTGGCGTATTATATCAAAATCTGAGCCATTTTTAAATAGGTTGATTGTTGATAGTTTTAGAGATTAGAGATAAGATTGAAGATTGAAGATTGAAGAAGGAAGAGAGCATGAGAGCGGAAGAGCAATAGAGAAGAGAGTTGAGAAATGAGATTAACCATCATCGCAAATGATTGATATAAAGGGGAAAAAATAATTTTCTTCATATTATTTATATTCTATAAATTATTTGGTAATATCTCTATAAATGATAATTGATAATTTTATTAAATATATAATATGTTATTAATGATGAATCATGAATAAAGATATTGTTGTTATAAATAAAGAATCAAATAATTCGACTTCAAACGAAAATGTCGACTTTGAATCCTTTAATAAAACAAATTTTAGTAGTCTTTCAAAAAATAATTCTAGCAATATTGATTTTGGTGGTGAATCCTTTGGTAATTACAATGATGATGGCTACCATGATGAGGGTGATTATAGCGGAGGAAACTATTATGATGATTCATATGATTTCAATACCAAGGGAAATGTTTATACAGATGATTTTACAGAAGATTATCCTGATATAAATCAATTATATAAACAAAAATTATATAAAGATATACAAAAAGCATATGAAAAGAAAACAGATGATGAAAGTGATGATAATAGTGAGAGTAGTGATGATTGTAATAATAAAACAAATAATGAAAAGACTACTGATGAAAATAATAAAAAAGAATTCAAAGATTTAAATTTAAACTTTGATACTATACCAAATTACTCTAATGTCATAAGTATAGGGGAAATAGAATTTGAGCCAGGTAAAATATTAATAAAAACGGCATTACCTAATTCATTAAATTCTAAATTAAATAATGGAAATAAATATTCTACTATTTACTTTATTATTGCACTCTTTTTATTCCTTTCTATACCTTTATTTAACTTATATTTTGCATACTTTTTAACTACAACAGGTTTTTTGGGCATTTCTATATATATTATAAATACCTTCTTTAGGGGAATAAGAAATCATATTACTACCAATTGTTTAATATTAGATTTTGATAAAAAAGAATTGTATTATAAAATACATGTTATTGAAGATTATTACAAAAAATTGTTCAATTTTGATGATATAGTTGATATTGGAGTCAGTTTTGAAGACAAAGGGTCATATAAATCATCCATTATATTGATGCTGTTAAAAAACGGCAAGGCTTTTATAATAAAAGAATCTGGTAAGTATAATTTTGATAAATTTTATGATTATTCAATCTTAGCTGAATTTTTGGCAAATGCTCTAAATATACATTACTTTGAGAATACTAAAAAACAAAAACTATATAAATCAGATGATGAAATTAATGGCCTAGGTTTTACTACTGAAACAGAATCAAGAGATGAATTAACTATATTTGAAGTAGATTAAACATAAAAAGATTCTAAAGAAATACTTGGAATAGTATATAGTTTTTATTCCTTTTGTTTTGCCAAAAGTGGTTCGTTCATACTGCCAGTTCTATAACCTTTTAAATCTAAGGTAACATAGGTAAAACCTATTTTTTTATATTCACTATATATTTCATCTCTAATTGTAGAATCTAGAATCTTGTTAAACTCCTCTGGATTCAATTCTATTCTGGCCATTTTCTCATGTATACGACACCTGACTTGATTGAATCCAAGATCTAACAATAGCTGTTCAGCTTTATCGACCATGTTGAGCTTTTCTTCTGTGATTTCCTCACCATATACAAATCTTGAAGCAAGGCAGGCAAAAGAAGGTTTATTCCAGGTTGGAAGACCTATTTCTTTAGAAAGAATTCTTATATCGTCTTTACTTAATCCTGCATATCTTAAAGGACTTTTAATTGCAAGTTCTGCTATTGCCTGTAATCCTGGTCTGTAATCATTATTATCATCTGTATTAGACCCTTCTACAACTTCATCAATATTTTCCTTCTTAGCTAAGTTTTTTATTTCTTTAAAAAGATTTGATTTACACAGATAACATCTATTTGGAGGATTCTGTTTAAATCCTTCAATTAGCAACTCTTCTGATTTAATAAGAAAATGCCTGATGTTTTCTTTTATGCAAAATTCTTCTGCTTCTTTTTTCTCTCTTTTGGGGAAAGAAGCAGATTCTGCAGTTACTGCTATAACGTTATTCCCTAATACTTCATGAGCTGTTTTTAATAGAAAAGTTGAGTCTACACCACTCGAAAATGCTACAGCAATAGATTTTAAACTTTTCAGATAGTCTTTTAATTTTTCTAATTTTTTATGTCTTAAGTCCATTTCATTTTTATGCTTTCTTTTAAAGCTATATTATAGCAAAGTTATTTGAGTTATTCTAAAGATTAGTTTGAGGAAGTTTTTTATCTACTCTTACAAAATTACTACCAAATTAGTAGGTAATTATATGGATTTTATGTCATGATGTCAAATAATACTAATTGTATTTTTTAGGTGTATAGTTTTTACAAAGGCTACAAATTAAGAAACAAAGGTTTTTCAGTTTTATTCCCGAAGTGGATGAAGAGAAAATGGGAAGAATAACAATTGAAGTGGAATAAATATTGCTTTTATTTTTGGCAAATTATCTTTTAAAAAAATAAGTAATCTGTCTTTGTTTGTTCTTTTTGCCTCAATTTCTTTACGGACTTCTTTTTTATGTTTAATTATTTCATTTATTAAGCTTTGTGGTATTTTTTCTGTAGTATAATAAGAGTCCATTGAAAAGCTCTCAATAATATTTGCATTAGTATCAGGTCTTAAATGATTAATACAATAGACAAAACCATTGTCTGTTTTTGTTATATCGCCAAAAATATAGTATCTGCAATCTTCTTCTGAACCTTTTGGAATAGCTTTAAGATACCCTTCTTTAATAAGTAAAGGGAAGTCTAATGAAGTTGTCATCATAATATTGTGGTCTATATTATAGTCTTCTATTCCAATCTCAATAGTGCGAATATTGCTCCAGCAAGATTTTATTTTTCCCATAGGTCTTACTTTTTTTATACAACTAATACCAAAGTTAGTAGTAACCAAGTAGACATTAAAACAACAATAGATAATAATAATAGTAATTATTGTTTTTCTCTTTTTTGGAGGCCATGATTTTTTAGTTACAAAAAAGTAAACGATGAAAAGAAAAATGGCTAAATAAAATAAGTCGACTATATTAATTCCATTTACAGCAATAGAAAAAGTAGCTTGATCTGCTATAAACATAAGAATTAGTATTAGAATGATACCACAAATAATACTAATTATTGCTTTTTTCATAATGACATAGTTTCCTTTTCTTAATTATACAATTTGTTTGAAAGTTTGTCTAAATTTGTTCATATAGTGAAAGTTGATCTAAATTTCTGTATATTAATTTGCTTTGTTAATATAAAGAGAATGTCTTTTCATAATTTAAATATTTAAGGTATTAAATAAAGACAATAATTTTTTGGGAAAAATAGGGAATAAATTAGTTAAATTTTATATAATTAAGCAAAAAAAATAAAGGGAAGAAAAAATGATTACAGAAAAAATTAAAGAAGAATTGTTTAAATTACAAGATAAGAAATACCGTGATTTCCAAAGTAAATTAATTCCTAATATAGAACCAGATTCAGTGATAGGGGTAAGAACACCTGAACTTCGAAAACTAGCAAAAAAGTTCGAAAAATTAGAAGAAATAGAAAGCTTTTTAAATAACCTTCCTCATAAATACTTTGATGAAGACCAGCTTCATGCTTTTATTTTATCTGAAAGAAAAGATTATGAAAAATGTATAGAAGAAGTTAAAGCATTTTTACCTTATATAAATAACTGGGCTACTTGCGATCAGCTATCTCCAAAAGTATTTAAAAAAAATAAAAAGGATTTATTAAAAAATATAAAAAATTGGATTTCTTCAAAAAAGACTTTTACAGTTAGATTTGCTATTGGAATGTTAATGCAGCATTTTTTAGATGAAGATTTTGATAATAAATATCCTGAAATAGTTGTTAAAGTAAAATCAGATGAATATTACATAAATATGATGATCGCTTGGTATTTTGCTACAGCTTTAGCAAAGCAGTATAAAAATGTCTTACCTTACATTGAAAATAAAAAGCTTGATAAATGGACTCATAATAAAACAATTCAAAAAGCTATAGAAAGCTATCGAATAACAGAAGAGCAAAAAGCTTATTTAAAAAGTTTAAAAATTAAATAACTATACAAGTTAAATGCAAGTTTGTTTTATAAGAAGTATTAGTTCTTTAGTATAGTTTTTACTAGTTAAAAAGCATAATATCTAAAACTTTTTTATAACTTTAAAGTATATATAAAGAATAATTCTTTTTTTATAAAAAGAAGGAGATAAATAATGAAGTTTTTTTATGCTCTAAAGGTAAAGCAAGGTGTTTTTTTTCTTGCGTTATTATTCTCTTTGCTCACTACAATTGGTTTTTGCGATAATCCCTTTTCTAGCGATGTAAAAGTTTCTGATACTGAATCAAGTGATGATGATTCTACAGAAATAGCGGAAATAAGTATTGCTAAGGTAGCAGGAATAGAAAAGATTGATGAAGGTTACCCGATTGAAGGAAAAATAGTTCAGGACAACCTTAGATTAAGATCATGGCCTTGGGGTGCTATAGTAAAAAAATACAACAAGGGTACAATTGTTAAAGTATTGGGTGAATCAGGAGAATTTTACCTTGTTGAAGTAGATGGACAACAAGGTTATATGCACAAAAGCTATATTTCTACTTCCAAAGAAAAAGCTTCTTTAAAAATTCCTTCTTATCCTGGTAATACAAAGACAGGAGGATATTTGACCTTAAAAAAAGGTGTTGAAGCTTCAAAAGAAGGTGCAAAACAATTAGAGGAACAGGAAGATTCTGATACTTCAGACAATTCTTCTACCACTGCTAATGATGATAATGGAAGTGTTAGAACTGGGAAGTTCGACATTGCAAATAAAAAGGGTCTTGTAGCTATTTGTTACTCAACATGGTTTGACCCAGTTATAAATTCTAATTCTAATCCACCTATAATTCAGGACTGTCTTGATGGTAAAAGAGGGTGGGGAAGTATGAATTCTTTCCATTATTGGGGAAAACCTGCTTTGGGTTTCTATAAAAGTACAAACAAAAGCATTATTAAAAAGCATATGACTATGCTTAACAAAGCAGGAATAGATTTTATAATACTTGATAATACAAATGTTGATATGAGTTGGCAAAACGGAAGTTATTGGAGTGAAATGGTTGATAAACCATGCACTGCATTACTTGATACTATTGTCGAAATGCGTGCAAATGGTCAGCCTACACCCTATGTTGTTAATTGGATTGGTGGAAGTGCCGATTGCGTAAATTCTATTTACAATAAATTTTATACTAAGAGTAAATATAAAGGTTGCTGGATTTATTGGAATGGTAAACCCTTTATTATTACAACTAAAAAATTCAGCGGGTTAAGATCAGATATAACTACACGTGTAATGTGGGGTCTTAATCCAAACCTTGCAACTAGTGAATGGTCATTCTTGATGTACCCAAATAAGGCTTCATATGACTCGAATGGTAATCCAGAACAAATATGTGTATGTACAGCACTTCAAGCTGATTATATGAGCAATTCTTCTTCTGCAACTGGTCGTCGAGGCGGTTTAACATTTTACGAAGAATGGGAAAAAGCATTTGATGTAAGACCTAAAGTAGTTACTTTAACCTGGTGGAATGAATGGTGTGCACAACGTTTTGAAGGAAATAAATTCGTTGATAACTATACTATGGAATATAGCCGTGATATAGAACCTATGGAAGGTGGTCATGGAGATAAATACTACAAATGGATGTGTGAATATATAGCGGCTTATAAGGCAGACGAAAATTGTCCTCGATTAGTAGATTAATATAGAGATTCTTAAAAATAGTTTAAATATAAAATAATAAAGCCTCTTATGTTTAAATGTAGTAACTATTTAACATAAGAGGCTTTTCTTATATTTATTGGAATCGCTATAGATAGGTATTAAGTAATTAAATGACAAATTATAAAAAAAGAGGTTAATTGAAAAAGTAAATGCAACTTTTTGAAAAACTGGATAAAAGCAGGAATTTGCATAACTAAATGCAAGTTTTGCAAGAGTAAATGCAATTT
>CAJOND010000133.1 GCA_905236675.1 Candidatus Rifleibacteriota bacterium
ATTCTTATTCGTTATCTCCATTTTTACTTAGTCCTTTTTTATTTTATATAACTTCGTAAAAATGTAACTAATTGATTAACATTTACAGCAATGACAGTTCTAACAGATACTAAAACTAATCCCTTCCTCCATAAGCTCTAAGCTCTTCTCCCTTGCCAGGCTCAGCCTGGCTCTGCCCCATTCTCGGGGATTGAAACTTTTGATTGTTGTTGAGACGATTTTCCATTTTGGAACTTCGAAGGGTATTACCCCATTCTCGGGGATTGAAACCCAAACTTCGCTCAGCTCTACGCCATGTTGCTCTTGTCTGACTTATAATTTGTAACTTAAAGCTTATATTTCAATTTCTGGTCTTATATCATATATCTTAAATGGCTCAATTCATTTGATTAGAATAACCTGATTTGGTATAATAATAAAAAGAAGGAGGAAGTATGAGCAAATTTAGATGGATTCGAGAAGACATTATTATCGATTTTCCGCTTCCCCCAACATTACAAAACGATATCAAAGAAGCTGAAGAACTTGATCTCGAAGGCAACATAGAATATTCCTGTGTCGCTGACGCAATAGATGTTTTATGCAAAGATTATGTAGCTAATGGCATATTCACAAAAAAGCAATGGGAAATAGTTGTTAGCAAATATCCATATGTATAATAAATTATTGAATTTATGGAAATATACGATTTGACAAAATGTGAATACAGCAACCGTCATGGCTCGTATGGAGGTATGGCTGGCGATAAAGACGGCATTATATTCAACAATGAGTTTTGGATTGTAAAATATCCTAAGTCATCAAAACAGTTTATTACCAATCTATCGGTCAGCTATATTTCTTCCCCTTTATCTGAATTTATTGGAAGTAATATCTATGAGATTCTAGGTTACGATGTACATAAAACAATATTAGGCTATAGAAACAACAAAATTGTTGTAGCTTGCAAAGATTTTCGAAAGAAAAATGAAGATCTCAGAGAAATGAATAAGATAAAAAATGCAGCTAACAGAGAATTAGCAGAAATTTATCAAAATGTTTCTTTTACAAGTTCTTCTACAGGTGATAGAGTTCAATTACAAGAGCTATTATTGCATCTTAAAAACAATACTATTTTATCTAAAGTTTCTGCTGTAACTCAACGCTTTTGGGAAACCGCTGTTATTGATATTTTAATAGACAATAATGACAGAAATAATGGCAATTGGGGAATACTATATAATTCAGATACAGATAAATACAGATTAGCACCTATTTATGACAATGGGAACTCTTTTTCTAATAAAGCTTCCGAAAAAGATTTAGAAAAATATTTACAAGAAAAAGATCTAGAAAATAGACTTATTGGTGGAAGAACGGCTTATGATTATAATGGTAAAACTTTATCAGCTAAAAAACTTTTAAATTTTGACAATAATGATTTAAAAGAAGCTTTGATAAAGATAATTCCAATCATTGAGCAAAAACTACCTATTATTTTTTCTTTTATAGATGATATTCCTGAAAAATATAATGACTCACTGGTGTGTAGCAAATCAAGAAAAGAATACTATAAACTAGGCATTCAAAAAAGATTTGATAAACTATTATTCCCAGCCTATAAAAGATGATGCCGTAGACGACTGCCACCCAATATACCACCTTTCATCTGGTTCGAGCAGTATTCCCCACTTCTCGGAGATTAGCCAGAAGAGAGCAACTTTTATAAATCTTCCAAGGGGGTAAAAACTATTAAATGAACATAGCCATATAAAGCGGGAGACTTAGTTTTTTGTCTTCAAAACCTATATTTCCAGCAGATAGTTTTATTCCATAGTTAATTTTTTCATCTTTTAAGAAATAATTTAGAGAGTTCGTAGAGCCTCTACTGGCTTTAACTTCAATAGGCAATATAGAGCCCTCTTTAGATATTAAAAATTCTATTTCTTTGCTTCCATCTTGACTAAGATAATAATTAGGCTTCCAACCATTGTTTATCAGCATTATTTCAACAAGATTTTCATAAATTCCACCTTTTGCTGCTCCTGTTAAACTATTGTCTATAATGGCTTTTTTCATGTCAAAACCATATAAAGAGATAAGCAACCCTATATCAGCCATATAAGCTCTAAAAAAGCCTTCCTTTTCATAAGCTTTTAAAGGGAAAGACGGTATAGAAACAGCATTACACCAATAAATCAATCCGGCATCTCTAAGCCATTCCATAGAGTTTTCAAATTTTCTTGCTGTAGCTTTCTTTTCAACAATCGAAAACTGAAATTTGGTATTTTCTTTCGCTAGTTGGCGAGGAATTGATAAATAGCAGTTTCTAATTTTAGGTTTTTCATAAGTTGAAGCATATTTTAAAATATCATCCATATAACTTGCCAGAATGTTTTCTTGAAGAGTTTGCACTTCTCCAAAATTATAATTAGTGATATAAGCTTGAACTACAGCCGGCATACCCCCAACAACCATATATTCCCTAAGCAGTTTCAACATATTTTTGTGAATTATTTCAGATATTTTTTCTTTTTCTTCATAATATGAATAAAGATCTTTAATCTTGTCTTCATTGTAGCCATTTGCCCAGAGGAATTCTTCAAAGCTAATACCGTACATTGTGATTTGCTTTTCATAACCAACAGGAACAGAAGTTATGTTTTTGTAATGAATTCCAAGCATAGAACCTGAAGCAATCACATCTATAGAATCATCCATTGCCAGAAATTTTAATGCTGTTCTAGCATTAGGGCACATCTGTATTTCATCTAAAAATAACAATGTGTTACCGTTTATGAAAGAAATATTCTGAAAAGTTAACGACAACCTTTTTCTGATTTCAAAAGCTGATAAATCACCATCGAAAAGACTTATTAACTCTGGATTCTCTATAAAATTGATTTTTATATAGCTTTCATATTCTGTTTTTCCGAACAAGTCTATAATAAAAGTTTTTCCTATTTGCCTTGCACCTTTTACAAGTAAACATTCATTTTTTTTGGTTTTACGCCAAGTTTTTAATTCTTCATAAATCTTTCGTTTTAACATTTATACCACCTGAAAATATTATTGCATATTTTCAGACTATTTTCAACCCAAACTTGCATATTTTCAGAGAATTGTAACTCTATGAACTTACAAAATACTAGTTTATTTTGACTTTTATTCACGCAAATGCTCACAACAAAAAAGCCTACTGAGTTTCCTCAACAGGCTTTAAAATAATTATTTAATAAAACTATATCTGAAAAACTTATCAACTTATCTTTTCTTATCATCTGTAAAAAAATCGTAAACCTCTTTTGCCATAATAGCTACTTCAATAACAGTTTTAACAGTATCAAGAACAGGAACACCAGTTGGAGGAATCTTCTTAGAAAATCTTAGAGTTTTTGCGATAATCACCTTCCTTCCTATTTGCCAAATTTATCAGCTAGTTTCCTAGCCTTGTCTATTACATCCACAACCTTAGCACCAAATTCGAGAACATCTTTAACATCTTTTGCTGTGATTTTAATCACCCTCTTTCGTTTCAATTTCATATATAAAAAGTTTCTAATATAAATTTCATTCAAAATTATTTTTAATGTGTTATAATACTAACTATGAACCTTACAGATGATTATTTATTAGCCTCGTTAGCAACACTTGCTAATATAGATTCTTGCAACGCTACTTTTGAAGTAGTTCTTGACTATAATATTCCTTTTGGAAATATAGCTTTTATAAAAGAGAAATTTTGGAAGCTAGGCTATAAATACAAAGAATCTAAAGAAAAAAGAGGTTCTCACCCAGGCTTAAGTATTTCAGAAGCGGGAGACAGAGTTGCTTTTGGTTCTAGTCAATTAAGTAATAGAGATAAAAAAGATAAAAATAATTTTTTTGTAAACCAAGACGAATGTGAAATAATCAAAAAAAATATGGTATTTTTGCTTAATACATATATACCTACTTCTTTTGATATGATAGATAAAAGTAAAGGGACTTCATATTCTGAACTATGTCCAACAAAAATAAAGGAGTTAAGAGATGTTATCGGCAAAACAAAAAAGTAAAAACTCCTTAGGCAATATAATAGTATCTTATTTAAATATAGTTTCAAAAACTCCAAATTCAAGAATTAATGTAGAGCAAGAAACAATTAATTTTTACGATTTGATGAGCAAATCTGTATTAAACCTTCTAAAAAAAGTTATTAGAAACAGTAATATTAGCAAAGTAGTAACAGAAGAACAAATAGACTTAACTAAAGCCGATCTTTTAAAACAGATAACTACAGAACCTTCTAAATATGAAACTTTAATAGATAAAATACAATCTTCTACGAAAATAAAAAAACAAAACCAAGAGAAACAGTTATCTGAATTAAAATCTGAACTATATGTTTCTTCCAAAATAAGAGAAATGTTTTTATTAGAAGAAAAACCAGCCCAAAGCATTACTTCTTATCTATATAAAGTAGCTCTAACCATTCTAAAGAAGAACGCTGAAGCTGTTTCAAAAGAATATATACTTATAAATAATAATGTGAAAAGATATCTAAAAGACCTGACTAAAGAAGGTGTTATTTTTGAAACAATAAAAGGTCGTTATTCCGCAAGTAAAAGCAATACCATTATCTTTAATCCAAAAGTAAATAACATAAATTTTATTAATGAACTTGATTCAAAACAAGCAAAAGACAATTTAAATACTAAAAAGTTCATATTAACCTTATTACAAACAAATTATGATTTTAATTTTTTACCCAAAGACATTTCTAGTTATATAGCTAGAATAATTTTTGAAGAAAATAATTCTTCCAAGGTTGTTCAACCCTTTAAAGATAACGAAAAGCAACAAGATTATTCAGAGAATGAAATAATAGTAGAAAAAGATTTTATATCGAATATTTCTGCAATAGAAAGTATGAACGAGCTTATAAAGATTCAAAAGTCATCAAAAGCTGTTGAACAAACAGAGATGGCTTTACTAGCATATTTATATAAGTCTACTTCAGGTTACTATTTCCATGAAAAAATTCTGACTGATGAATTAATGAATTTAGAAGAAACAAGTTGTATAGAAAAATTTTTGAATAATAAAGGTTTTAGTAACTTTAATAAATCAAAACCTATTGGAAGAACAACTGCTCATTACAGAAAAAATCAAGGTTTAACAGCAATGAAAAGTGTTTTATCAGATTTGACTGCAGAAGCCCAAAGTATATTTATTAAAGAATACTCTGCTTATCTTGAAAAGAGATATAGATACTACAGAGGTGAAGTAAAATGAAAAGTAAATGTCCAGTAAATGATTTGTTAAAGTTTATAAAAGAAACGAAAAAGAATCCCAATATTAAGGTTCCGCAAGAATTGGTAAATCATGCTAAAACTTGTGATAAATGCAGCGAAATCTTAGGTAATCCAAAATTATGGGATTCCTTTATTAATATTAATGAAGAATTAAAAAAAACCTCTAACCTAAAAAATTTATGGATTGCCACACCTCTTTTCGAGGCTCGCAATGACAATATCCGGAAGAACAATTATCATAAGTTAGATACCAAAAAAATAAAAGAAGGTGTGGTTTGTCGAATAAAAATAGAAAATACTTCTAATTCTGCTTTTGTATTAATTACAGATGTTTCAAACTTAAAAAAAGATGGTTTTATAAGAATTTCACCTATTTTTATTTCTCCTCATGACGATGATATAGACGAAGAAACCGACATAATAATACCTGCAAGTAAAATGCCTACTAGATTACCAAGTCTAATAGAATGGTGGAACGACAGACCTATATTAGCCAATTCGATAAATAATGTTTTTGGTCAAATTGCATCCGATGATTTAAAAATAATTAAACAAAAATTAATTAATCAACCTAAAATTACTAAATCAACAAAAAGCATTTTGATTTTTAGAGAGTTAGAAAAAAGCAAAGGCAATCAAATGTCTGCATCTTTCTTTGAAATGTTTGTTGCTAATGAAAAAATAGAAAATAATAGTTTAAGTATTAGCACACAGCTTTCAGAATTAGACAATAATAATTCAAAAAATAATGTTATACCTTTTAACAAAACGGAAAGAAAACCTTTTTCAATCTGCTATAATGATTTATTTCTAGCTAATGAAGAACTTAAATTAGCAGCTGATTCAAAAGATATTTATTCAGCTTTGAAAGAATATTTAAAAAACTATTATTCTAATCTATTTGAAGTAACAAAAATAGATGATGGAAGTAACTCTTTAATAATAAAAAATTCACTTTAACAATTACTTACAAAGATAAAAATATCAAAGAAATGAACTCTAATCTGAGAGGGAAGTTATATCTAAAAGAAGGGTTAGAAAATTTTGAAAAAATTGAATTCAAAGAATAATTGGCTACCTAATATTTTTGATTCTAATGGAAAAGAAATCAAATCATTCAAAAAGCAAGCTTTATCTGTTTTAGAACAAACGAAAGAAGAAAATTTATCTCATAATGATGATTTATATTGGGAAGCAAGACCAACAAGGATATTTTGGTTAGATTCTAATAAAGAAAAAGAATTATATAACACAGAAAGAAATAGATTAATCAAAGTATTAAATAAAAACTATTACGATAAAAATGAATTAAAAGAATATTTCCAGTCTCAATATGACGATGAAGCCATAGATAAAATAAAAAATACACCTAAACAAGATTCAAAAGTTTATTTTCCTATAAAAATAAAAAGGAAAAATAAATATTTACCTTTGGTCAGTTTTTCTAGTTTCACTAAGCTTGATAATAATATAAAACAAAATTATACAAATACAGATAATGGATTGCCACGCCGTCTAATGATAGCTCACAATGACGAATCGAATTATAGTTTTTTTGAAAAGCCTATAATGGCTTTAAAAAGTAAATTAAATATAGAAATCATAGATAAATATATTCCAGAAATATCATTATATGAAGAATTAGATGGTAAATCTTATGATTTGGCCTTTGTCACTAATATCTTGCTAGAAAACCATAAGCATTTATTTAATTCTTTACCCAAAATTTGTTGTACAGGAATAGTAGATGAGTTTGGAATTATAAAAAAAATAGAATATGCAAAAGAAAAGTCAGAAGCAGTTATACAGATGGGTTTTGATTATATCTTTTTCCCTTATGAAAACAAAAATGAAATAACTGAAACAGAAAATGTAGTATTTTTTAATGATATAATAGAATTAGATAATTGGATAAGAGAATTAGCTACTAATAAAGCAAAAAGTAGAATAATACATTGGTTATCTGTTGGTGGAGAAATACCTACACAAATTGAATTCAACTCTTTTTTTTATGTAACTTTAAACAAAGGAATATCTTATTGGCAGAACTTTTTAAAATATGCACCAATAGATGAATCAATAACTAAATTAAGAATAGTTTTAGTAGCTTACATTAGTTTTACAACTAACATAAAAAAGAATAATACAGAAAGCAGCTTTATTAGATTCCTTTTAAATTTTAAAAATAGTTTTTCTACATATAGATTTTATACCTTAATTCCTGAATTAATAAATATATTAAAAGACTGTGGGAAACTTTCAGATTATTTATATGAACAAATAAAAGAAGCTGTAAGATGTCAGAGTCCAGATTTTGCTATTGCAACAAAGAACATAAGAGAAAATCATTTATTTGATCTTATTATTACGAATAAAAGCATAAGAGAAAAATATCCACAGTTATTGTGTTTTTATTTTAATCACCCAACAGAGTTAATATATTTATTGTCTATAAGTCAAGATTTAACAAATAAAGAAATAGAATTATTAGAAAAAATATGTAATTTGTTATCAATAAAAGCCTCTGATGATGAAATCATTAATACAACTCTCAAATATTTAAATCCGATTTATAACTATGATTTTAAAACGAAATCTGAAACAATACCCCATTCACATCAATTAGCGTTGCTTGACTGTGCCATAGAAAATTTTAATTCAGAAAATAAAACTAATTATATACAGTCAATACAAAAGTATCGAAACAATATTAAATTAACCTTAAACAATAAAGATAAAGACAAATTAGAAAATCAAATTGAAGAATACAAAAACAGGTTGATATCTCGACATTTAAAGAATAAAAATATTGATAATGACAATTCAGAAGAAAAAAAAGATACTTTTGACAAACTCTTGAATTTATATAAAAAAAGAGCAAGAGTTAATAATTGTGGCATACTAGCCCTTAATAATAATGTTTACCAAGTTCTAAAATCTAGAAGTTATAGATTAAATGATAAATTAAAGAAACTTAAAATTAATATAAACATTATTAATTCAAAATCATCATTATCAATGAACAATTATAGAAACAGGTTCTTTTCTGAATTTTGTAATAGTTTAAATCTTGGGAAAATGGGAGATTTAATTACTGAATGTATCGCATTTTTCTATGGAAAATATGTTGTAAGATGGGATGATCCAAATGAATTAATATTATTGACTCAAAATAAATTTGATTTACCATTTTCAATAGGTTTGATGTGTCAAAAACATCCAGAAAATATAGAAAACTTTAAAGAATGGTATTTTCAGAACCAATATCCTAGAGTTTGTTCTCTAATCAAAGAAATTTTTAATAGAAAAAAACCGCCTTTGCGTCAACTGATGTGGTTATATTTATTATATTACAGCAATAATCTTAATGATAAATATAATTATTGTTTCAATAATTATGAAAAAGTTATTATTCCAGAATTAGAAAAATATCTTCTATCCATAGTCGATTCTTTAAAAGAAAACTCTGAATTTAAAAGGGAATTTGAGTTT
>CAJOND010000134.1 GCA_905236675.1 Candidatus Rifleibacteriota bacterium
CTGTTGACCTCATGATAGCAGATCTCTTCGTTGGAAATCTGGCTGAATAGTTTTTTGGCACAAGAGATTTTTGCCTGTTCCACAGGTCTTAAATCACTTGCTTCTACTGAACCTTTTGTTTCGGCAATGAAATAAATATGTTTGATATTCTTAGCATCTCTTTTAAAGCAGATAGCCCAGTCAGGAGAGTAATTGCCTACAGGTGTTGGAATTTGATATGAAGTAGGAAGTTTGGCATAGACTTCAACTTCTTCGGCTTTTTCTAAAGCATGAACAAAATCTTCCTCTATTTTGCTGTCTAATTGAGTGCCTTTAAAAATGAAATCTGATATATGTTTATTTGTAGGAATAGCAAGTTTGTAATCTTTTTCAAGGTTTTCCTCAAAAATTCTATCTGTATAAACATCGTTAGTCTGCTGATAAACGATGTTATCAACTATAAGTCTAGACTTAACTTCGTTGATTGCTTTTGTAGCTCTTTTTATAAAGTCCTCAGGATTCATAGCATACAAATTAAATTTATCTCTAGTAATACCGTTCAAAATAGAAGCTATTGTTCTTCTCGTCAAACGTGTGCCATCAGCAATCTGACCTATTAAATCATACTTGGTATTTGTTTCTGCTGGGTAATCTATGACAAAATTTTTGGTAGATTCTTCAACAAATGAAGTGCCCGAATCGACTTCTTCCTGTTTCATTTTATCGCTCTGACCGCCAATAGTTCTTATGTATTGCAGTTTGGTTACATAAAAATCCTTTTTGCAGATTTCTTCTATAGCCTTTTCTATAAGCGAATTGCTGTCGTAATCTACATGATAAACATACTTATGATTAATCATTCCCCAAAGTTTTCTGAAATCATCTTTCTTGAAGTTTTCATTCAAGCCTCCATCTTCAACTTTTGGCTGAATCAAATTGTTTTACCAACGATGTTATTAAAATAATAAAACTTACTATTATAGTTAATATACCCCCCCCAAAAAAAATAGCCGATAAATAACTTATAATCTATACAAAGCCACTAACAGCTATTTCTCTGATAATCATTTCTAGGACTAGTAAGGAGCAAATATACAATGAAATTTAATGATGTTTTTAAGAACACATCTTATGATGATACCCTGTTTTCGGAAGAGGCTATTAAAAATATTGAATCTGCTATTATTATGAAAAGTATTAAGGGGATTGAAACTCCTTACATTAATTGTCTTGTGAGAAATAAAGAAATTAAGCTAACTCCAGAAGAAGCTGTAAGGCAGTTATATGTATATAAATTAATTCATGAATACAAGTATCCTATTGATAGAATACAGCTTGAGTCCCCTATTCATTTTGGGCGCGAAATTAAACGAGCAGATATTACTATAATGGATAAAGACCGCCCAACAGTGCCTTATATTATTGTTGAGTTGAAAAAGCCTAAACTCTCTGATGGTAAAGAGCAGTTAAAATCTTATTGTAATGCTCTGGTGCTCCTATTGGAGTATGGACAAATGGTGAACAAGTTTCTTGTTACAATCGTAAGAACCCTAATTTTTTTGAAATGATTAGTGATATTCCGAGTTCATCACAAAAGCTCTCGGATATTTTTGGTGAAAAATACACATACGATGATTTGAGAAGCCGTGATAAAATCAGCAAAGAAAAACGCTCTCTACGAAATCTTATAAAAGAAATGGAAGATGAAGTTCTAGCAAGTGCTGGCGTAGATTCTTTTGAGGAAATATTTAAGCTTATATTTGCAAAACTTTATGATGAACTAATCTGTGCTAACGATAAGACGGCTTATTTGAAATTCAGGAATAGCGGTGATACTGATTTTGAATTAAAAGAAAAAATACAAAATTTATTTGATGAAGCAAAAAAGAAATGGGAAGGTGTTTTCCCTGAAGGAAGCAAGATTTTATTGTCTCCATCTCACCTTGCAGTATGCGTATCTACTCTGCAAGACATCAAGTTATTCAACAATAATCTTGATGTAGTAGATGATGCTTTTGAATATTTGATGAGTAAAGCCCAAAAAGGGGAAAAGGGGCAGTATTTCACTCCTCGTTATGTTATAGATATGTGTGTCAAAATGATGAATCCTACTGTCAATGACAAGATTATCGACACTGCTTGTGGTAGTTCAGGTTTTACTGTTCATAGTATTTTCAAAGTTTGGAAAGATATTAGATTGTCTAAAGGGCTTGAACCGGGTGAGGATTTTACAGCACAAGAAAGAACACCAGATGAAAGAAACTTTGTTAGAGATAATGTATTTGCCATAGATTTTGATGAAAAAACTGTACGTGTTGCAAGAACTCTTAATCTAATAGCTGGTGATGGACAAACAAATGTTTTGCATTTGAATACTCTAGACTATTCTCGTTGGAACGAAATAACCAAACAAGAAGATTGGAATGATACTTACAACGATGGATTTAAGAAATTAAAGAAGCTTCAAGCCAAAGATAGCAGTGATTATAGTAAATTTAATTTTGACCTGGTTATGGCAAATCCGCCATTTGCAGGTGATATTAAAGAGCAAACTATTCTTTCTCATTATGAGCTAGCTAAAAACGATAAGGGGAAATGGCAAAATAAAGTTGGCAGAGATATTCTCTTTATTGAACGTAATCTCAACTTTTTAAAGCCAGGTGGTAGAATGGCTGTAGTTCTTCCTCAAGGTCGCTTTAATAATGTAAGTGATAAATACATTCGTGATTTTATTGCTGAAAGATGTCGTATACTTGCTGTTGTTGGTTTGCACGGCAATGTCTTCAAGCCTCATACAGGAACAAAAACATCTGTTTTATTTGTTCAGAAATGGGATGATAAGCTATGTCCCAAAAAGAATGATTATCCAATATTCTTTGCAACAATGAGAAAACCTAGCAAAGACAGTTCTGGTGAAAAAATATATGTAAAAGACAAAAATGGTGAAATTAAACTTGATAGCCATAATCACTTCATTGTAGACCATGACCTTTATAATCATGACAATATGACAGAGGACGGTATTGCAGAAGCATTTGCGGAATTTGCGAAGAAAGAAGGATTAAGTTTTTTTCAATAACCCCATCTGTTGAAGCTTTCAATGAAGCCAAATATAAGGCTTTGATGGATGGGTTGGAATGTGGAGAAATACTATTTAGTGAATTAGAAAGAAGCAAGAGAATAGATGCCGAATTTTATAAAAAGCAGTCCCTTGAGATAGCTAAGCTTTTAGATAATATATCTGCAAAACCACTTACTAATCTGGTGAAAGTATCGGATGGTAATCATACGGGTATTAGTGAAAAATTCATTTATGAGGGAATACCATATTATAGAGGACAAGATATACATAACTTTTTTATCGAAGATTCTAACCCGATTTGTATTGATGAAGAAACATTTAATGCAAATTATATGCACCGTTCTCATCTGAAAAAAGACGATATTCTTTTATCTATTGTCGGTACAATCGGTGAAGTTGCTATGGTAACAAAAGACGATAAAGCCACTTGTAATTGTAAACTGGCCATTCTTAGACCATATGATAAAAATAAATCTGCTTTAATAGCAATTTATTTAAAAACAAAATATGGTTTTGACCAAATAGATAAATTCAAGCGTGGTGTAATTCAAATGGGTTACTTACTTGAAGATATGAACCAAATTTTAATACCTGATTTTTCTAAAGACTTTGAAAATCTTATAGGGAAAACTATAGAAAGAATAAAAACATTAACCCAGCAAGCCAATACTGAATATGCCGAAGCTGAGAAATTGTTAGAACAAGAAATTGGAATCGACATATCAAAAATCACAGATGAAAATATTTCTGTAAAATCATTTACCCAAAGCTTCTGCAAAACCGACCGACTCGATGCAGAATACTATAAACCAAAATTTGACAAACTAATTGAAGCAATAGAATCAATAAAACATAAAAAACTTATAGAAATCGTTAATATAAAAAAATCAATAGAACCGGGGAGCGAAGCTTATAAAAACGAAGGAATACCATTTATAAGAATTTCTGATATTTCTAAATTTGAGATTACAGAACCAGACAAATATCTTGAAACTAATGGTAAATATGATAATTCAAATTATTATTTACAAAAAGATGAAATATTGTTCTCAAAAGATGGCAGCATTGGAATAGCTTATAAAGTTAAAGAAGATGCGAAAATTATTACTTCTAGTGCTTTATTACATTTGACAGTAAAATCGTCAGATGAAGTATTACCGGATTATTTATCAGTTGTTCTTAATTCTGAAATAGTAAAACTACAGGCAGAAAGAGACTCTGGTGGTTCTATAATAAAACATTGGAATGTATCAGAAATAGAAGAAGTGTTAATACCAATTCTAGATTTAAACAAACAAAAAGAAGTTGCTTCAAAAGCTCAAAAATCTTTTGAGCTACGTGAAAAATCTAAAATACTACTAACCTATGCAAAAGAAGCAGTTGAAATAGCTATCGAAAAGAATGAAAATGAGGCAATCAACTGCCTAAAAGATAAAATGAGTGAATAATAATGGCAAGCTATAAAGATTGGATAAGAAAAATAGATATAGAAATAGATTATTTTTCAGCCTTTATTAAAGCTTGGATTGCTTTCAACTCTTGGTATCGAAGTGAATATAAAGAACGAACAGATAGAGACATAATAGAAAGAATTAAATCCGAAAGCAATCATTTTAGAGGTTACATAGAAACATTACTAGATTCTAAAACATCTTTAATGAAGCTACATCTTTTAAAAATAATCTTAATAATTTAAGTTCAGCATTAGTTAACGCTGCAATATTAACTCAAGAAAGAGATGGAGTAAATCAGCAAATAACGTTCTCTGAAATAGCAATAAACAATCCTAAAAAGGTAGCAGAATGTGATTATAGAATAACTCACTATAAAATTCAAAGAACAAAAGAAAATATTACTACTTTAGTTTGTAAAAAAATAATCCTAATGATGTGATTTTCAATTTTGTACAAGAAAGATATAATATAAATGAATTAGATGCTCATTCTGATTTCAAAAAATTAACTTCAGAGCAACAAGGGCAATGTAAAGCCTTATATAAAGAAGTATGTCCTTATGTTATTATGTCTGTAATAGAGACATTTATTTTTTATCCTCTTCTTCTTTTATTTTCAAAAAATCGTCTGAAAAAGGAATATTAATGGAATCTTTATATTTTCTCCCAGCTTTTCTAAAAGCATAACTCATAGCCAATAAATCGTCTTCATCATATAATTCTTCTTTTTGCCCACCTACGGTAATTGCTCTAATATAAAAATCTCTTTTATTGTGATTTTTCTCAATTCCTTTTAATCTAATATATCTATTTTGGGGATTAGTCGTTGAACAAATAATATTATTTGAACCAAGTTTCTCAAGAATACGAAGGTTATGAGAAGTGAAAATAAGTTGCCCCTTCATTTCTTTATATAACATTCCCAATAATTCACCTAATAAATATTCAAATACACCAGAATCTAGTTCATCAACAACCAAGCAAACATTTTCGCTGTTATATACAGAAATTAGATAGTTTAATAATGAAACAATTCTTTTAATACCCTCAGATTCATATTTAATAAGAAAGCGATTATTATCACGACAAGAATATATCTCTAGTTTTATATAATCTTTCCCATCTGTTTTTTTTTCTTTGTTTTTTTCTTCAATATCAATTTGTAAATTAGGTATTAAGGATTTTATAGCAATATTAATAGCTTCAATTATAGATGAGAATAAATCATATATTTCCAAAGGTAGTTCTATTTGACCATTGATAAACATAGGTAAACAACCATATACGACTGAAGATTCTGTTTCACATCTCATATTAAGAGGTATCAACATATTGTCATTAATAGCTCCATGTTGATTAACCTTAATTATATGAAAATCTGCATTTCCAAATTTAGTAAGTGCTCTAATTATGTTACAAAGTATTTTTGCTTCTTTACTATCAGATAATTTAGAAAGTTTTTCTGAAATTAGATGATTAAAAAATACAGATATACCAGCTTGCGAACAAAAAATAGCCAAACTCTGCATAGAATTGAAAAACTTAATTTCGTTATTTATACTTAAACGATTTGATTTAACTTCAACGGTTTTATCTTCTATAATATCATTAACATTATAAAAAATGTTTTCAAATTGTATATTTTTTTCGTTTTTCCATGTTGCTCCTCTTTCCCAATATATTAGTTTTTCTTGGAATAATTCAATTTTATTAGTTTTCTGATTAGCTCTAATAATTGCTTCATACAATACTTTATATTTAGATTCACTTAAATCTACAAAAAAAGTAGTCGAAATTTTTGATGAAGCTTTTTGGGGTAATATGCCAGCATAAACATTATATGGAATTTCATTACAGCAAAGAATATATTTTAAAATATCTAAAGCTTCAACCAAAGCTGTTTTCCCCGAACCATTCTGACCATAAAGGCCAACAATATCGGAGTTTTCTATTCTAGCATTATTTTGAATACTAGAATAGTTCATGTATTTTATCTCTCCAAATTCTATATTCTTAAACTGCTGTATTTCAGAACTCATTATCCTTACAGTAGCAACATTTTCCATTTTTTCCTCAAATTAGATATTTTATCCAAATTTAAAAATAATATTAACGAAGTCAAAACAATAATATACAAATAATTCGACATTTTGTCTATTTAATTCTAATAGTTATAATTAAATAGTTATTTTTCTTTAGAGCAAAAACTATATTTCAATATTTACTAGACAAATGAATTCATGAAAATTATTCAAGCCTCACAAATAAGATGGCAAAAATGTATTTAAGCTTTTTGGGGCAAAGCACAAGAACGCTCTTATTACGGTTTTCATAATATTTTATGACTCCAAGAGCAGTAAAAGTCTTACCCAAACCAACGCTATCAGCAAGAATACAGCCATTATAAGTTTCAAGTTTGTTAATGACAGCAAGTGCAGCATCTTTTTGGAAATCATACATCTTGTTCCAGATTTTACTTCATTAGCTATATTGTCATCAGAAATATCTTCAAGAAACTCTTTAAAAATATTATTTAAAGTCATGAAATAAATGAGCTCTGGTGGGTTTTCCTGGTAGACAGAAGTAATTTTTTCTATGACTTCATCAGTAACTTCTTTGGTGACCTTTTGGCTTTTCCAGACTTGGTCAAACATTTGCAGATATTGTAAACTAAAGGGGGAATCTAACTTTGTAACAGCCCAAAACAAATCATTCCCTTTAGAAATTCCCAAATCGGCTGTAGAAAAACTTTTTATTGGAGTATAAACGCAAGACTGGTTTTTAGTAGTAACACTAATAAGACCAAGTGCTGCACCTTCAGTAACATTCGATTTAAAAGTAACCTTTTTACGAATCCAGTCAGCACATTCCTTAGCTATAGCCTTTTGTGTAAGCTGATTTCTAAGTTTAATCTCAAATTCATCTCCATAAACACTTCTTTCACGACTTAGTTTAGGAATATAAAATTCTCGTTTTTCTTTTGAAAAATTTTCTTCAACAAAGGTAGGCGAAGTAAATAAAAACCTTAATTCATCAATAGAGTTCAGTTCTTTTTTTAACTCTTCATACGCATAAATAGAAAAACAGGAAGCAGCTATAGACAATTTTGATTTAGGAATAATAGTCTTTGATAAATCGTCTTTAACAAGCTTTGTATGGTTATCAAAGATATCCATTGTTTCACTGCTCCACAAAATAAAAAATTAGCAGATGAAAACAATGCTTAACTATGTTATTATGTACATAGAAAAGCGAAGCCTTAAAAAACTAGCTATAAAGTAAGATAACTATCTTCTAAAGCTTCCCATTGAGGGGAAATGGTTACGAAGTAACCGAAAGGGTGACCTATATAGTAGTAATCATTGTTTATAACATTAAACAAAGTTTATCTCTAGCTCAGTCACCACCCCGTCAGCCTACGGCTGCCACCCCTCCTCAAGTAAGGGGCTTTAGATAACTAGTTTTTACGTATTCTGCTATTCTTTCTGGTAGCTCTGTTGACCTGCAAGTTATGCAGAGCTACTTCACCGATTAAGTTCTTTACT
>CAJOND010000135.1 GCA_905236675.1 Candidatus Rifleibacteriota bacterium
TGCGAAGCTGCCTTTTATGCTGCTCAAACATTAGAACTGTTGGACAAAGATAAAGAAAGACTAAAAACAAAAAGAAGCATCGGCTTTGAAGATTAAACCCTAAAATTTTTGGTTTTTATAACTAAAAGTTATCTATCTATTTTCAAGAAGTTAAAAGATTTGTTAGATTAATTGAAATTACTTTACAAGGAGAATTCGGTTTTATGGCTACAGACTCTAATACTAGTAGTAAACAGGAAATTTTGAATAATGCCAATATTGCAATATCTGCTGCTGTAATAAAATGTAAAACACTAGCTGAGGCTAGGCAAATATGGGGGGGTGAAAGTGGTAGCGCGGATGCATGTAATTGGGCTGAAGCAGCTTATTATCTTTCACAAGTTATTAAAGATTTAGAAAAATAATTATTTCCATTCTTTAATCGATAGAATTATAACAAAAACTTTATAGTTACTAATATAATTCCTTTTTTAGTCATCATCTAAGAGTGCTCTACGCCGTCTTTCTGCTTTTTCCTCTCTTTTTTCCTCATACCTTCTTCTTCTTTCTTCTTTCTTTTCTTCTTCTTTTTTACGTCGTCTGCAATCCTCTTCCTCATCATTTTCACGTTTTCGGCGTTCATACCAATCTTCAGAATCATCATTCTCTTCAGAATCATCATTCTCTTTACTATTTATGATCCCAAAACCCAAAAGAGTTAATGTTACACCTACTAAAAGCCAATATAGCCAAAATAATCTATCTAACCATTTCATATATATAAAGCCTCTTAAAAAGAAATAATACTGGCTTTAATAATAAGTAAAATTAGTTTCTTTTGCAATCCCAGTTAGTAAATTCCCTAAAGGCGCTCCCGATGAAGGCGATTATATTTGTGTCACAATAGAACGCTAAAAATTATAGATATATTTTTAATTTAGGGGATTTTTTTTATACCAAATTTAACCTAGATATTTTATCTTAATTTTGTTAATATAAAAAACCAAGTTTGATATTTATAGCTTAACCCTGGAGCAAAAATAAAATGTCTAAACAAATTCATATCAGGTTAGAAGATTCTGTTTACGAAGCTCTTTCCGAGTATAACGCACAATATAACACACAAAAGGATTCTTCTATTCAAAATTGCATTAATACAGCAATAATGCAGTTTTTAAGTAATAAGCCAAAAGAAAATCCTTCTGACAGCAGATTTAAGTTTATTGATCTGTTTGCTGGTATAGGTGGAATGAGAATCGCTTATGAAAAAGCTGGTGGTATTTGTGTTTATTCCAACGAATGGAATAAATATTGCCAACAAACATATTTTGCTAATTTTGGTGAAAAGCCTGATGGGGATATAACTTTAGTAGAAGCTTCTTCTATTCCTGATCACGATATTTTAGTTGCGGGCTTTCCTTGCCAGCCGTTCTCTATTGCAGGTGTTTCAAAGAAACAAAGTTTAGGTAAAGCAACAGGATTTGAGGACAAAACCCAGGGTACTTTGTTCTTTGATGTATGCAGAATAATAAAGGCTAAAAGACCAAAAGCTTTTATGTTAGAAAATGTTAAAAACTTAAAAAGTCACGATCACGGACGTACTTTTAAAATCATTACAGACTCATTGAATGAATTGGATTATGAAATTTTTTATTCTGTAATAGACGGTCAAAATTATGTACCACAGCACAGAGAAAGAATACTGATAATAGGTTTTGATAGAAAGAGATATAATGATATTGATTTTAAATTTGATATAACTCCTGTTAATCCAAAACCTCTAATGAAAGATATTTTAGAAAAAGATATAAATGAAAAATATACTCTTTCAGATAACTTGTGGAACTATTTACAACAATATTCAGCAAAACACAAAGCTGCTGGAAACGGTTTCGGCTATGGTATTGCTAAACCAGATGGGATAGCAAGAACTCTTAGTGCCAGGTATTATAAAGATGGTTCTGAAATATTGATTGAGCAAAATGGGAAAAATCCAAGAAGATTAACACCTAGAGAATGTGCAAGATTACAAGGTTTTCCAGATGACTTTAAAATACCTGTTTCCGATACGCAAGCATATAAACAATTTGGGAATTCCGTTGTTGTTCCTTTAATGTGTAATATGGCTCAATTAGTAGTTGAAAAGCTAACCGAATTAGAAAACAAACAACAGCTTTTAAAATCTGTTATAAACAAGAATAAATCTAAAAAAGACATTGAAAAAGAGGCAGTAGCTATATGACAAGTGATTTAATAACTAAAGCTATAGAAGCTGTTTCTAAAGGTAGATCCGCTTATTGTAAATTTTTATCTGCTAATGATAGTGGTGAAACAAAAGGGCATCAATCAGGTATTCTAATTTCTATTAATGCTAAAAGTATGTTGTTTACAGATAAAGAATTAAAAGAAAACCATATCAAGAAAAGAAGTGCAAAAATAAAATGGCAAGATGACTATATAACAGATTGTACTTTTACTTGGTATGAAAGTAAAAAAGAATTAAGAATAACTGGTTTTGGTAGAGGAAAATCACCATTAAAGGCTGAATATACTGGAGCATTATTTGTTTTAATAAAAGATACAGAAGAGGATTTTCAAGGCTTTATACTTAATACAGATGATGATATACAGGATTTCTTGGAATTTTTTGGTTTAACTCCTGCAGAAACAAATAAATTAATTGAATCTAAAGAAATTAATTTTGAAGAAAAAGAAAAATTAGCTATAAGCGACTTTATACAAAGTTTAAAAGTTGATTTTCCATCAACTATTGAAATGGCTTCAGCAGCTAGAACTATTCATAATAATGTTTATAACAATGTTCAACAAATAATTACAAATCCTGATTCTATTTTACTTAAATGGACAGAAGAAGAATTTAGATTGTTTAGGGCAATAGAGCAAGCAAGATATGGGAATATTGTATTTAATGGTTTTAAATCAGTAGAAGATTTTATTGTGTTTGCAAACCAGGTTTTAAATAGGCGTAAAAGTAGAGCTGGTAAAAGTTTAGAATATCATTTATCTGCGATTTTTGATGGTAATAAAATTTCATATACTTCTCAATGTGTAACAGAAGGGAAAAAGAAACCTGACTTTTTATTTCCTTCAAAAGAAGCTTATTTCGATACAACTTTCTCTATAGAAAAAATTTGTACTCTCGCAGCCAAAACAACCTGTAAAGATAGATGGAGACAAATATTAAACGAAGCAAACAGACTAAGAGACAAAAACAAATATTTATTCACTATGCAACAAGGTATTACTGCATATCAAATGGATGAAATGGAATCTGAAAAAGTCGTTCTTGTTGTACCAGAGCCATATATTACTTATTATCCAAAAGAAAAAAGATCTAATATATGGACTCTAACCAACTTTGTAAATTATGTAAAAGAAATGGAAGGTATAAGTTAATCTCTTATAACTTAGCTCATTATTTAGTAAAAATTCGTTATTAAACATCAATAATATTCATTATAGTGTTTATAAGATAATCTCTATCTGTTATTTTAAATAAATATTGAGCAACATAAGGTGTTTTTCTATCCGGTTCTCTTATAGGGTTTATCCAACATTTATAATAGCTGTTTAATTGATTTAATAATTCAACTAAAATATTTTTTAATACTAATTCAGATTTGAAAAAGATTTTATGCCATCTGTTACCCATACTATAACCATTATTTCCATCTTCAAAAATTGTTTGAAGTTTTATTTCTTCCATTTCTATAGTTTTATTAACTTCATATTTAGAATCAAACCATCTTAACTTTGGTGTATGATTGTTATCAATTTCAAAACCAATTATTTTATTTGATTTATCTAATAGAGCCATTAGTCTATTGTTATTATAAAAAGATTCAATAAACATATTCAAAAGTCTTTCAGGATAAGACTTGCTACTTATTCTATAAAAATGATTATCTTTATCATAAATACCTATGTATGGTTTATCTTTTCCTTTCGAGATAATTTTAGCTTCTTTAAAAACACACCATTTTTTAGGGTTTCTTTTTTCTATGAAAAAAGGTTCTTCTGATTCAACAATCGTGCATAACGATTCCTTCATTATATTTTCAATGTCTTTTTCTTCTTCTAATTTTCTTCTAACCTTGATTTTATAATCATCTATTACTTCCTTTTTTAAATTAAGCATTTCTTTTTGAAAATCTTTATAACCTTCTGAATATGCTTTTTCTTTTAATTGGTTAAATACTTGTTCTTCTATATTTTTACGGTAAATTTCAAATATTTCAGTTGAATGGTGTGTAATCAAATTATCATAAAAAGATTCATTTAGCTGTGTAAAACAAAATCCTTCATAATTTATTAACTCAAATTCAAAATTTGAATAGTTCTTGTCAATGGCTGTCGGCTTTATTTCTATATATGGTATGTTCTTATTTTTATAATATAGTTTTTTTTCTTCGTCTACAGCGTGAGTTACAAAAACTTCCCAGGCAAATTCATTTCCATTGTTTTCAGAATAAATATCTGGTCTTTTGATATAATTACCATCATTTTTTAAATCATATTGATTTATTGTCTTTTCAACTTCGTGATTTTTGTATTGAGTAGCAGGTATTTGATCACTTTTTATATTAATACAAGTTATACCTAGTAATTCAAGAATAAGTCTTTCTTGTTTTGAAAGCAAAGTTAATTGTTTTATAGTTATATTGAAAGTTTCTTTTTTCTTTAAGGCGTTATGAATAAAATTCTTAGCTCTTTCGTGTAAAATTGACTCTTGGGTTGCACTACAAGGATAATCATCTTTCAAATGGAAAAAATGATGTTGTCTTTTCTCTCCCTCTTTTCTGCTAACATCTTTTCTGCAGAAAGGGCAAATATAACGATAATCATCTACTAAACGGCTTCTAACAGATACTTCTCTTCCTGTTTCAAATTCTATTGCATAAGGTAATAATAAATTTGCTTTCTTTTCTATGGTTAATCACTCCGATTTTAATTTTCTATTCTCAAAAAGTTACCCATATTTTTAAGTATAACTACGTTAGAATATTCAATGCAAGAATGACTTTATTTTTATTCAATTCATTGAGTATAATAAAGTTCCCTTATTGTAAAATCTTTGTAGATTATGCTCCACCAAGTAAATAAAAAGTAATTATGTCAGATATTCTAACCCCCGAACAAAGACATAAAAATATGTCTCAAATTCGTTCTAAAGATACTTCTATCGAAGTAAAACTACGTAAAGCACTTTTTGCAAGGGGTTTACGTTATAGAAAAAATGTTACAGGTATGATTGGGAAACCAGATATTGTTTTACCCAAATATAAGACAGTTATATTTATTCACGGTTGTTTTTGGCATAGGCATAAAGGCTGCAAATATGCAACAATGCCAAAGACTAGAGTAGATTTTTGGAAAGAAAAGTTTAATAGCAACATCCAAAGAGATAAACGCCAAACCGAAGAATTAATAAAAGCTGGCTGGAATGTCTTAGTTGTTTGGGAATGTGAATTAAAACATAATTTAGATGCTATTGTAGATGAAATTTTTAAAATTGTACGTTATATGACCCCTAGTTTAAGCAAAAAATTATTAATCCCCGAATTTAGTTGTTTTATTCCCAAAAGCTAAAAATTAATCTAGCTCGAATCTACCTTGAAGATATATATGTTTTAATTCTAAAAATGGATTTGCTAACTATTATTCAGAAAATTGACCTCTTGCATACTGGTAGTCTTTCCTGCTTTATAGTTCCGGTTTAAAACCTTCTGAAGTGCCATCGGAATATTTTACAAAATAAACTTTGCAAATTATTTTCGATACATTATCGGCAAAGCCCTTTTTTATTAGTTCGTGACTATTATTTGAACTGTTATATTGCTCGTGTATGGTATCAACTAGTTTTTTTCCAGGTCTTATATTACATTCCATTCGGGTTACATTACCTTCGTAAAGCGTTTCACTAAAGGTTCCAAAGGAATTGTAATATATTTTAATATGGAAATAACAGGCGGTTACGGTCTTCTTGCCTTTGTTCCTGACGGCATATTGTATGTATATCTTAGAAGGCTTTGTTGTTGTTACCTCACTTCTAGTGTCAGATTTCTTTTCTATATAGGTGCTGTCGCTTTCGTATCTGATTCCTCTAAGTGTTATTGTTACTGGAGAAGATGCAGGGAAAGTTGAGCATAAAGGTGCGTAGTTTTTCCCTTTGAATATATGTGAAAATATATTTCCCGCAGAAGCAGAGACAGGGAATAACAAAATAGCTAGAAATACTAGCAGTTTTTTCATAGGAATCTCTCCTTTAACTTAATTCTAGCACAAATAATCCAACTAATGGTTAGAAAAATGACTTATTGCAAACTAAAAGAGATTGAAGAATGAAGATAACAGATGGAAATAAGAGCTAGGATATTTTTAGCTGTTACTATTGCTAAAAATCTTTTGTGGTTAAGGGAAATGGCTGGCGTAATTTTCAACCCATTTGGTGGTTATTTGAGCCGTTTCAGCTTTTTACGTCTGACTAAAAACCTAAAAAACCGCCCACCAGTCGCTTTAAAAATCCACCAGTCAAACCCTTTAACCACCAAACACCCTAAAACCACTCTGAACGCCCAAAATTAAGCTAATTTTACTTCCATTTCCGTCAAAGCCATTAAATAAACACCCCTCTAATGGGTTACACACCCATTTCACGTCAATTTACTTTCTCTCAATCAATTTTTTTCACTCTGGGCTCACCACAGGAAAATTATTTAAAAATCTTATTCCCTGCTCTACCGCCCATCTTAAATTATTGAATTTTAATGAAAAAAGTGGAACAGTCAAGGCTACTCCCCAAAGGGTCCCCTCCTTGCCAATTTCACTTTTTTCATA
>CAJOND010000136.1 GCA_905236675.1 Candidatus Rifleibacteriota bacterium
CAAAAGTCGCCACAAATATTTTAAAAAATTTTAGTAAAAAAATTAGCCGCACATGCGACTTTGATGGCAAAAATTTAGATTCTAACTGTCAAACTTCCGTTATATTTTCCTTATTTACTTACTTTGAAACTTGTATTAAAGAATTACCTTTTGTTATAATTAGACAATTCAAATAATGCAAAAGGTAACATAATGAAAAACGCTGGTTTCTTGAATTTGCCTTCTTGGAAAGAACATTTACAGGAAATTCTAATAAAAATGGGTCGAGAAGACCTTTTGAAACTTCCATTACTTGGTAGGGAAAATGCTGATAATATCTGGTCGGCTTTCGATAATGACGATTTTTTTTCTTTAGTTCAAACAGGAATTTTTTTTTCAGGCAGACCCCTTTCTACTTTTCCCCAAAAAATAATTACCAGTAATGCTTCTTTTGCATTGGAACGCTTAAAGAACAATCTTTCAAAAGAAACCTATTTTTCTGCAGCCATTGGTGGAACTTTTCCATTTATAAAAATTCAGTCAGATTGTAGTATTTCAAAACCAGTTAAGTTTTATGTACAGAATGATGCCTTTTCCGGGCTGGTTCTTTCAACAATGGAAAAAGAAAATAAAAATTTTAACGAAGCTGTTTGCGATGCAAAATGGCAGGAGGATTCCGATGATAATAGCAATTTTAGCCTGCATGGTATTAGTTGCCGTAATCGTCTGGTATTGCAAATAGCAGAAATTTTCGGCTGTTTTATAAATCCAGACAATATTCTTTGCAGAGGCATTACCAAACTAGAAACGACAGATGTTTCTATAGCAAAAGAGCTAGGAATGTCTATAAGACTTATAGGCGTTTCTGAATACAGAAACAACTCTCTTAAAGCAATAGCCGAACCCTGTATAATGCCTGACAGGTATTTTTTGGCACAAGCTAGAGGAGGTTCCGAAATAATCTATTTGAAAACAGAAGAAAATCAGGCTCACGTTTATGCTTGTCCTGGCTCTTCTCATGAATCAATAGTAAGAGGCATAGTTAATGATTTAGACTTGTCATCCTGCTGCGAAAAACAAGAGTTAAAAAACATACAAACTCTTGAAGATTTTGAAAATAAATTCTACTTGAGATTTAATCTAATTAATTTGACTAATACATTAGCGGAACTTCTAAATATTTTTTCTCATTCAGATATAGAAATAGAAAAAATTTATCAGCCTAATGTTTCACATGAAACAACAGATAATCAACAACTTGTACTTTTTACCAACGAAATCAGCCGCCCAAAATTAAATATAGCTCTTGATAAAATTTCAAAGAACTTGAAACTAGCTTCACTTAAAGCAGATTTTAGAATCATAGACAGAGGTTAGCAATGTTTAAAAACGGTCAGGTTTTGATACAAAAATATGGCGGTTCTTCTGTAGCCTCTGTAGAAAGAATAAAAAATGCAGCAATAAAAATTTCAGAAAAAGCCAAGAGAGGTTATCCGATGGTTGTGGTTATTTCCGCAATGGGAGATACAACAGATGAGCTCATTGCACTTATCCACAAGATTTCCACTTTTCCAGAAAGACGAGAACTAGACCATGTTATGGCAACAGGTGAAATGGTCAGCGCTTCTTTAATGGCTTCTGCTTTAACAGAATTAGGTATTAGAGCAAAATCATTTAATGCTTTTAACCTTCAATTATATTCTGAATTAATTGGAAACGAATACTGTATTACCAAAATAGGACGTCAAAAGGAATTTGAGGAATTCTTACAACCAGGTTCAGTAGCTGTGGTTGCTGGTTTTCAGGGGATAACCAACGATGGCGACTTAACAACTCTCGGCCGTGGCGGTTCCGATTTAACATCTGTAGTTATGGCCCGCGAATTAGGACAAAAAGTCTGCGAGAAATACACAGATGAAGACGGTGTTTATACTGCCGACCCACGAATAATTCCGACAGCAAGCAAAGTATGGCATCTTAGTTATGATGAAATGCTTACATTAGCACATTTTGGCAACGGTATACTTCATCCAAGATCTATTTCCCTTGCAAAAGAATCAAACATAAGATTGCATGTTCGTTCTAGTTTTTCAAATGTTGAAGGAAGTGTTATAGGTCCTGACGGTGATGATTCCGTGCCAATAAAAAGTATTACCTGCTGCAACAAATATGTGTACACGAGAATTCTCGGGATAACAAAGCAAGATGCTGCTGAATTAGCATCTAACCACAATCTTCCATTTGAAACAACAATCATAGAAGTTTCTGACAATTCCGTATCTTTTGGTTACCCCAAATCAGACTCCTTTGAAGCAATTACCTATTGCTGGGAAAAAGCAGCTGAACTTAACGCTGATAGAGTTGAAACATTTTCTGAACTTACAACTATTGCTTTAGTTGGTTCTGGTCTGCTTTATGACAAAAATCTAGTTGATAATATAATTAAAACAGCTGACGACTGTGCTTCCATTATAAAACAACATTCAGGCTTAAGATTGAGTCTAGCGGTGAACAAAGAAAAAGTCTCAGAAGCTCTATTATTACTTCATAGCAAATTTTTACAATAATGAATAAAGAAGAAGCTTTAAGAAAGGTTCTATTTCAGGCTTTTCCCGATAGAGTTTGTAAAAAAAGAAACAAAACTACTAATTCCTATACTCTTTGTAATGGTCAGGGTTTGAGTATAGATTCAAATTCTCTTTTGAATGAAAGTGAATATATTTTATCTCTAAAACAAGACAGTAAACTTCGCAAAGACACTTCTGACGGGAAAATTTTTCTAGCTTGTAAAATAGAACTGGACTGGTTGTTACAAAGTCCGATGGCTAAGAAAAGCAGAGAAATATTCTTCGATACAAGAACAAACAAAGTTTGTGTTAAAGAACGCATCAGATATGGCTCTTTACTTATAAAAGAACAAGAAAGTCAACTGAAAAGCGAAGATTTTAATAATGCAATAGACTGCTTTTGTAAATCAGTTATAGAAAACCCACAAAAAGCGTTTGCCTTAGACGAAAAAACTAATAATAATTTCATTGGCAGACTTAAAATCTTGAAATCTACATCATTTGGAAAAAATTACCCTGATATTGATGAAAAGTGGTTAAAAGAAACTTTAATATCTATTTCTTCAATAGACACACTTTCTTTTGAATGGCTTCAAAAAGAAACCATAGCCTCAATTTACCGAAATCAGCTTTCCTGGCAACAAAGAGAAAATTTTGAAAAACTCGTTCCAGATAGGTTCAAAGTTCCTACAGGGAGTAATATAAAAATAGATTACACTCAAGGTGATAAACCTATTTTACCTGTTAAAATTCAAGAAATGTTTGGGCAAGCCAAAAGTCCATCTATCTGCAATGGAGAAGTTGCTTTGGTAATACACTTACTTTCACCAGCAGGCAGACCAGTACAAATAACAACAGATTTAGCATACTTCTGGCAAAACAGCTACAAGTTTATTGTGGGGGAACTTAAAGGCCGATACCCCAAACACTTTTGGCCTGATGACCCAGCCAATTCTTGTCCCACACGAAAAACAAAAAGCAAAATGTAAGCAAATCGCAGATTAGATTTTATAATAATCTCTGTACCAGTCTACAAATTTTCCAATACCTACTTCTAAGGGAGTTGATGGCGAAAAACCAGTATCTTTCATTAAATCACCAACATCTGCATAAGTTGCCACCACATCACCAGCTTGCATAGGCATAAATATTTTTTCAGCCTTTTTTCCTGTTTTTTCTTCAATAGTTTCGATGAATTTCAATAACTCTACAGGCTGATTGTTTCCTATATTATAAATTTTGTAAGGGGCTTTACTTGTAGCTGGATCAGGATTTGAAGTATCAAAGCAAGAATTTGCCTGTGGAATCAAATCGGCAACCCTTACAACACCCTCAACAATATCGTCGACAAAAGTAAAATCACGTTTCATATGACCATTGTTAAAAACTTTTATAGGTCTCCCTTCCAATATTGCACTGGTAAATAAAAAAGGAGCCATGTCTGGTCGCCCCCAAGGTCCATATACTGTGAAAAATCTCAAACCAGTAGTGGGTAAACCAAATAAATGAGAATAAGTATGAGCCATGAGTTCATTAGATTTTTTTGTAGCGGCATATAATGAAACAGGATGATCAACATTATCATGAACAGAAAAAGGCATTGAAGTATTCATACCATACACAGAACTGGAGGAAGCATAAACAAGATGTGGAGTTTCGTGATGACGACAAGCCTCTAGAATATTCAAAAAACCTACAATATTTGAGTTAATGTAGGCTTCTGGATTTTGTAAACTATAGCGAACACCAGCTTGAGCTCCAAGATTTATAACCCTGTCAAATTTAGTTTCGTCAAAAACTTTGTTTATTGTTTCTTTATCAGCTAAATCAGCTTTTATAAAAGAAAAATCGCTGTTTTTATTTAAAATAGACAGTCTATCTTCTTTTAATTTAATTTCGTAATAATCATTAATATTATCTAACCCAACAACTCTGCAGCCTTTTTTCAACAAAGCCAAACAAAGATGAAAACCAATAAAACCTGCTGCACCTGTTACAAAAATATTCATAATTATAAACCTTTTAAACCTCTGTTATGCCAGTTAATTCTCATAACCAACACAATTATATTTTAAAAACAACATAAAAACAAGCTTTTATTAGAGTTTTCACGTATTCTTACGTTATTCTTTGCCATATTTTTGCATTAATTTAATAATCACTGGAGCTATTCCAAGTATATAAAAAGTTTTTAAGAAAGCAATTATAGGTACTGTAACTTCTTTAGGATTTCCATTATTCTTTATTAAAGGTAATATAACGGTAAACATTAACTGCATCAAAATATAACAAACAAGAAATCGCAATATTTTCTGATTTGTAGTTCCGTCGGTTGAAAATTTAATAAAGCGTCTTTCTATAATCCAACCAAAAAATATTCCGACAATGTAACCAATATTTTTATATAAATCTAAAACCATTGAATTTGGACTTACTATAGCCTTTTTTTCTATTTCTTTACTGACATCAGCAGTCTTCATATAGATAGTTTCACTAACCTTACCCTCATCTATTATAAAATTCACAGGATAAGTTTTATTTGAAGCATATAAAACTATAAGCAATGAAATAATCAATCCGGAAACAGCAACAAAGACATCGGCATTTACTTTTTTTTCTATAACATCATAAAGTTTTACTGTTCCGAATATCGCTAAAACTGAAAAAACAAAACCAACAACTACATCTTGAGGCGTATGAACTCCTATATAGTTACGACTAAAACCAACAAGAATTGCCAAGCCCCATAGAAGAATCTTCAAATATTTATTTTTTTTATCCTGTTTTACCGAAAAACTTCCAAAAGAAGCAGTAGCATTAGTCGTATGACCGCTTGGGAAAGAGTATCCCGTTGCTGTTCCCAAACCTTTTTCCAAAGGTTTAATTTTAATATCCCTTATCCATGGTCTGTAAACACAAGCAATTATCTTTATCAAGCCATTAACCATTCTTGCAAAAGCAAGAGATAAAAACATAAATTCTCCGCTTTTTTTGTTAATACACCAGTAAATAATAGCAAACAATGGTAAAAGATATTCCATTTCTCCATAGCCAGTTACAAAAACAAAAAATTTATCAAAAATGTGATTTGTTTGCTCTCTTAGAGATTGTAAAAAAAGTAAATAATCAATATCCATAATAAAATTATTAATTTTTCCTTAAAATTTCTAAATATAAATATAAATATAACATAAGTTAAATAAAAATAAGAGTTGAGAATTATTTCATAAAAAATATCTCTGTATTTTATTTCTAAATCTAGTATAATTATTCTTAACTATAAATTTATATGGAGTATGAATATGCAAGTTGAAATATGGGATGCAACCGGGAACAAAAAGATTAGAGCTGAATTACCAGATGATGAACCTGTTAATAAAATCTTAGTACTGCTTGTAGATAAAATGAATTTACCTCGCTTTTCTCCTGATGGTCAGCT
>CAJOND010000137.1 GCA_905236675.1 Candidatus Rifleibacteriota bacterium
TGAATGTCTTGCCATATTTTCCTCTTTTTTATAGGGAGTATATATGACTAAAACATATTTCTTAGAAAAGTACAAGATTTTTAATGCGTTTTCCCTGAAAGTTCATTAAGTAAAGTTGTTTTTACATATTTAAAAGTGTAGAATTTAATTTTTAATGGCTCCAAAATAAGTTTTTTAAGGTAATTTTATGAAAAAACTATTATTATTTGCTATTCTGTTAATTTTTATCGCTACGACAAGCTACTGCGAAAATGAAACCTTAGTGATAAAAGAAATAAACCTAGAAATGGTAAAGTGTCCTGCAGGTAGTTTTATGATGGGTAGTTCAAAAGAAGTTAAAAAAGATTCTAATCACTTATTTGCATTTGGGTTTTATTATAGCGAAAAGCCACATTTGATTTCAGTTTCAAAACCATTCTATATTGGTAAATATGAACTAACACAATATCAATATGAATCCATAATTGGGAATAACCCATCGGAATTTAGAAATATTAATAATCCAGTTGAACGTGTTAATTGGAATGAAGCCAAAGAATATTGTACCAAATTAAATCAGAAATATTCAAATTTAATACCAAACGGTTATCGATTCGATTTGCCTACAGAAGCACAGTGGGAATACGCCTGTAGAGCAGGAACAAATACAAATTTTAATAATGGAACAGACAATAAAATTGACGAAGTTGCATGGTATTGGGGTAATTCTCAAGGTGGTTTATATTTTTCTAGGCCAGTAGGTCAGAAAAAGCCTAATGCTTGGGGAATTTATGATATGCATGGAAATATTGCGGAATGGTGTAATGATTGGTATAGTGAATATTCTGACAATGGCTTAATTCCGTTAGGCGAAACATATATTCATTATAGAGTTTTACGTGGTGGCAATAGTCAGAATAATTTAATAAATTGTAGTTCAACTAGTCGTGATTATTATTCACCAGACAACTGTAGTCCTCAAATTGGTTTTTGTGTCGCTCTAGTCCCTATAGATTGAAATAACATAATAAAATGCTATACATAAAACACTTTTGGAGAAGGTTATGAATGAGTTAGAATGGGCTTTTGAAGAACGAGTCAGATTGCTTCTTGAAGATGAAGAATGGCACAAAGCGGAAAACTATGCTCCGAAAAACTAAGCTCATTTCCAAACAATGCCTATGCCTGTCTCGGATTGCTGATGGCAGAACACCAAATAAGCAACATAGATAAAATCAATGAATTCCCAGAAATAGTAAATGATCTTCTTTATCAAAAGTTACTTGCAAATGCCGATGAGTCTTTGATACAAAAGCTGAAAACAGGTTTTTTCAAACCAGAAAAGAATAATTCAAATAATAACCCAATCCTTTCTGTACAAAAATCATTTACTCCAAATCTGGCTCCCAATAATGATAATATTAATCTTACTCAGCTATTTAAAAGAGCTTTGCTTGCTCTAGAAGACGGAGACTTCGCCAGTGCCGACCGTTTTGCAGAAAATATTTTAAACAATGATGCAGAAAACGCTCAGGCATATTTAATCAAACTCATGATTGAAAGCAGAGTCAAAAACAGGAGCGACTTAGGCAGGCTTCCGAAATCCTTTGAAAACAGCGGAAACTTCAGGAAAGCAATACGTTTCGGCAATCAGGAACTCAAAGACGAGCTAAATGGTTATTTAGAGCAAATAGAACATAATATAAAATATCCTGTATACGCTCATGGCTGTGAAGAAATGAACAAAGGAGATATTGCTTCATTAGAAATATCTGTTTTTAACAGCATAATAGACTTCAAAGACTCTAAAAACAAGATTGAAGAATGTAAGGCAAGAATCAAGGACATAACCTATAACAAAGCCTGTGAAAAGATAAGCGAAAGCAGTATAGAGTCAAACGAAGAAGCAATAAAACTTTTTTCTTCACTGATAAATCTGGGAAGTACGTTTAAAAGTTCGAATAATAACATTGAAAAATGCAGATTAAATATCAAAAAAATCAAATATAACTATGCCTGCATGGCTATGGAAGAAAAATCCTATGAAAAAGCAATATCTATTTTTGCTTCTATCAGCGATTACGAAGACTCAAAAGAAAAACTTAAGGAATGCGAAAAAAGAGAAAAAAAAGAAAAACAAAAAATCTGGTTAATAGTGTTATGTATATTATTAGTTTCTTTTGTTGCTGGTTTTATTAGTAAAGCTTTAGAAGAAAAAAAACACAAAGAAAATATAGCAAAAGCAAAAGCTGCTGAAGAAGAAAGAGTAAAATCGGCTAAAGCAAAAGAAGAGAATGAAAAAGCCAAAATAGATCGTATTGAAAAAGAAATAATACCATCTATTGAAAATAATATAGAATCAACAACTGATGATCATGAAGAATGGGAACCAATAGAGTTACATATGCAAGTAGCAGCAGAATCCATGATTGAAGATTTAAATACAGTTACAGGAATAGAATTGATAAAATGCGATACAGGTAGTTTCATAATGGGAAGTTCAATTAACGAACCCGGAAGAAACAATGATGAACAACAGCATAAAGTTATAATTTCTAATCCTTTCTATATTAGTAAGTATGAGGTGACTCAAAAAATATATGAAGCTGTTGTAGGGAATAATCCTTCTAAATTCAAAGACCCAAACAAGCCAGTAGAGTCTGTCAGCTGGGATGATGCCGTTAAGTTTTGTGAAATATTAAATAATAAATATTCCCGTTATATTCCATCTGGTTATAAATTTGATCTGCCTACGGAAGCTCAATGGGAATATGCCTGTAGAGCAGGAACAAATACAACCTTGAATAATGGGAAAAATTTGACAACAATAAACGGAGCTTGTCATAATCTTAATGAAGTAGCTTGGTATGATAAAAATGCTAATGGCACTACTCATAAGGTAGGTCAGAAAAAGCCTAATGCCTGGGGCATTTACGATATGCACGGCAATGTGTGGGAATGGTGTAAAGATTTATATGGTGAGTATCCAACAGAAGAAGTTACAGACCCTACAGGAGCTAAAAGCGGCTCTTCTCGTGTCTATCGTGGTGGAAGCTGGGGCAACAATGCTAGTTTCAGCCGTTCATCCTATAGATGTAGTGCAGAATCTGATCTTAAACGCATGAGGCTCGGTTTCCGTGTCGTCCTTATTCTAGATCAAAATTATCTTTTAAATGTTGGTGATAATTGGGAAAGAGCTATTCCTGGCAAGAGAAGTGTTTCAGAAATACCCAATAACATAACTTATAAAAAATACACTAATGTAAGATATGGGTATAGTATTGATTATCCTGATTTTATGATTCCGAATGGAGAATCTGATAATGGGGATGGGCAGCGGTTTTATTTTGATTCAGAAACCTATATTGCAGTATGGGCTAGTTTTAATATGGATGGTATAGAAAAGGAATATAATTCAAGTAAAGAAACCACCGATAGCTATACCGTTCTTAAAAAGACTTGGTTTATCCGTTCTGGAAAAGATTCTACAAATCACATTTATTATAGAAAAACTATTTTGGATAATGATGGTTTTTATACTTATACTATGTATTTTTATTATCCTTCTGAAAGTAAAACAAAATTTGATAAAATAATTAATGATGTTACAAAAAGTATAAAAGTATCTAAATAGCTGTTATATTAGGGTAAACTCAAACTTTATCTTTTATTGATGAAGCTTTCGATTAAATAATAAAAACAACAATAACTAAAAACCAACTACAACAAAAACTAGATAATTAAGGTAGTCGTTGTTTTTGGTTTTTATTGTAGCAATTTATCGATTTATTTCGAACTTTCGCTAGCTTGAGAACTAAACAATCCTCTAATCTCTCATCTCTTATCTCTGCTCTCTAAAAAAAGCTAGGTTGCTTTACTTCACTATCGCTCGTTCAGCAATGACGAGCTTTTTTGCTAGTAAGTTTTCTCCCAAAAGTTTGTTTATTCTCCCAAAACTCTATCGATTTTGGGAGAAAATATTGACTTTCCCTTAAAAATACGTAAAATTTAAGGGAAAGGAGCTTCTTTTAAGGGAATGAGAAAATTCGACTATTTTAAGCTTGTTGAAAAAAATTGGGATAGTGAAATCTTGTCATATGTTTCAAAAATCCATGAATATAAAGGAAAACAAGAATTATTTTTTAGACAAAAACCAGTTGAACTTACAAGATTAATTGAAATAGCAAAAATACAAAGCATAGAAAGTTCTAATAGAATAGAAGGAATTGTTACAACAGTTCCAAGACTAAAAAGTTTGATGGCAAATAAAACAACTCCTAGAAATAGAGCTGAGGAAGAAATCTTAGGCTATAGAAATGCGTTAAAAATTATTCATGAAAATTATGCATATATTCCAATAACTGCAAATTATATACTTCAATTACACAAAGAATTATTGAAATTAACTAATCTTTCTTATGGTGGCAATTTTAAAAACACAGCAAATGAAATAGCTATGGTTTCTGCGAATGGAGAAAAAAAAGTTTTATTTAAACCGCTTGAACCTTTTGAAACTCCGGATGCCATAAGAAATCTGTGTAATACTTATCAAAGTGTATTAGATAAAGAACTCCTTGATGCTTTAATTCTGATTCCATGTTTTATTTTGGATTTTCTATGCATACATCCATTTAACGATGGAAATGGTCGCATGAGCAGATTGCTTACCCTACTAATGTTGTATAAAAATGGTTATTTAGTAGGACAATATATAAGTATTGAAAAAATGATAGCTGAAAGCAAAGAAGATTATTATCAAGCATTATCTTTATCTGATAAAAACTGGCATAAAGAGAAAAATGACCCCAAACCCTTTATAAAATATATGCTCGGAATAATTTTAGCTTGCTATAAAGAATTTGAAAGTAGAATCACTATTGTGGGAAAATCAGGTATTAAGAGTTCTGCTTATGATATTGTAAAACATTTTGTATTGAATAATATTGGTATATTCACTAAACAAGAAGCTTTAATATCCTGTCCTAGCTTAGGAAGTTCCTCTGTTGAAGCTGCTTTAAAAAAGCTTGTTGAAAATGGCGTAATTGTCAGAATGGGTGCTGGCAAGAAGACGCATTATGTGAGAAAAGACGCCATTGTAAGGTGAAAACTGAAAACTGAAAATTGAGAGTTGAAATTGAAAACTGAGAATTGAGAATTTTCTGGATGGACTTCGTTTTGCTTTCAGCAACGCCACGCTTCTGATTGCTATGCAATCAGCCCCCTCAGTCAGCAAGCTGACAGCTCCCCCACCATTCGTGGGGGAGCTTCGTAGGCTCGCAATGACGTTTTTATTATAAGGAGAGAGTTGAAAACTGAAAACTGAGAATTGAAAGCTGAGAGGCTTACAGCCTTGTGGTGAGTGGTTGGTGGGGTGTGGTGAGTGCTCTAAAGCCTCTTGTAATTGTAAATGTATCTTAAATAATGATTAATAGCTAAAAAAGTTTGCGTTTGCCCTAATGGGTGGTATAAGACCTATTTACGAAAAGAATTAAAACAAGTATAATATTCGCATTATAAAAGCAATAAACAATCTCAACAATAAAAAGGATATAAAAAATGAGTGGTCATTCTCTAGCAATCGTTGGTGCAACTGGTGCCGTAGGTCTTAAGTTATTACAAGTTATTGATGAAAGAGTAAAAGAAGTAAAGAATCTTAGACTTTTTGCCTCTTCAAGAAGTGCAGGGCAAAAGCTTACTTTTAGAGGTAAGGAAATAACTGTTGAAGATGTTGCTAAATCAGATTTTAAAGGCGTTGATGTTGCTTTCTTTTCTGCTGGAACAGAAGCAAGTCTGCAATACTGCCCAAAAGCAGTTAAAGATGGGGCTATAGTAATAGATAATACTAATGCTCACCGCATGAATAAAGATGTTCCTCTGATTGTTCCAGAAGCCAATTTTCATGCTTTGAAAAAAGAGCATAGGCTTATAGCCAATCCTAATTGTTCTACTATTCAGATGATTGTTGCAATTGCACCAATTCACAGAGTTAATCCTATAAAAAGAATAGTTGTTTCTACTTATCAGTCTGTTTCTGGCACAGGTCTTGAAGCAATAGATATTTTGAAAAAGCAGTCAAAAGCTATATTGGAAGGTTCAGAAATTCCTTCCGGAGTTTACCCACATACTATAGGTTTTAACCTGATTCCACAAATTGATGTTTTCTTGCCGGAATCTGGACTTTATAGAGAAGAAGAAAAAATGGTAAGAGAAACCCAGAAAATATTGGAATCAGATGTTAAAGTTTGTCCGACTACTGTTAGAGTTCCTGTTATGTATGCACACAGTGAATCAGTAAATCTTGAACTAACCAATAAAATGACTCTTGATGAAGTTCGTGCAATTCTATCAAAAGCGGAAGACGTTGTATTGTTAGATGACCCAGTAAACTCTGTTTATCCTACACCCATTGAATGTCAGAACAAAGACGAAGTATTTGTTGGCAGATTAAGAAATGACCCGACTGTTGATGTTGGCTTTAATATGTGGGTTGTTGCAGACAATCTACGTCGTGGAGCAGCTACCAATGCAGTAAAAATATATACTGAAATGGTTAAACATTCTATGCTGTAATATACATAAGAATAATCATAAAAAAAGCTTGAGTTATTTCTCAAGCTTTTTTTATGAAATACATATTAAATATGGTATTTAATGTTTTATGAAAGCTTTTTTAAGATACTTTGCGTCTCTTAAAACATTGAATCAATATACTCGCCAGGTAAACTATACCAGCAATAACTATAGTGACTGCACCAGAAGGCAGGTTTGGTTCATAGCTAACCATTAGACCAGTTGAAGTAAAAGCAATACCTAGAACGGTAGCTCCGAGCATTATTTTCCAAACTCTATTGAAGAACCTGGAAGAAATTGCAACTGGCAAAGTTAACAAAGCTATAACCATAATTATTCCAACGACATTAACGGTTAGAACAACTGTTAAGGCTGTCATACAGAGTAACAACAAATAGTAGAATTCAACATTTACTCCTCTTGTTCTTGCATATTCTTCGTCAAAGCATACAGCGACAGTTTGTTTGTAAAAAGCACAAGTCAGAATTATTGTTACAATATCTAGTCCTGCAATAATATAAAGCTCTTCTGTAGAAACCATTAGAATGTTTCCAAAAAGATAATTCATTAAATCTTCATTGTAACCCGGAGTTTTATAAATAAACAAAACCCCAATAGACATGCCAACGGCCCAAAGGGCACTGATTAGGCTATCTTCTCTTTCTTTTGCTCGTAAACTTATCCAACCAATAACCAAGGCTGAAAACAAGGCAGCAATAATTGCACCATGAACTGGTTTCAGCCAAGGCAGATTATAAACAACAGAGAAATATTTTGCGGCTCCAAGTCCGCCTAATACGCAGTGAGAAATAGCAGCAGCAATGTAAGTAATTCTTCGTAATACTACATAAGTTCCGACTATCCCACTGCCTATGCTGCATAAAATGCCTGCCAATATAGCATTTTGTAAAAATGGTAGTTCTAATAAATCTTTTATGAATGTGGACATGTGTGCCCCTTTTCACTACATCTATGATCGTGTCTTATTAAATGTACATCAAGACCATACATTTTTTGCAGTGATTCACCTGTAAGTTCTGATACAGGATGTATCTGCAAAGTCTTACGAACACAGATAACGCTTTTAACTTTTGAAGAAACAAAACCTATGTCGTGTGAAACTATTAATATAGTAAATTTTTTGTTCATTTCTTCAAACATTTTGTAGAAAAGTTCTGTTCCATGAATGTCTACACTAGCTGTAGGCTCATCTAATAGAAGCAAGTCTGGTTGAGACATTACAGCTCTTGCTATTAATGCACGCTGTTTTTGCCCGCCAGATAAATCGGCAAAACTTTTATGTATAAAGTCTTTTAAACCAACTGTTTCTAAAGCTTCTATAGCTGATTTTGTCTGTTCTTTTGAGTATCTTCCCCACCAGAATGATTTGCTCAAACAACCCATTAAAACCACATCCAATACACTTACAGGGAAGTTAGAATCAAACTTTGAAAACTGTGGAACATAGCCGATTCGTTCTCTGACTTGATCTGGAGATTGTCCAAAAATATTAATTTTTCCACGCAATGGTTTGTTTAAACCTAAAATCAACCTTAAAAGCGTGGTTTTACCACCGCCATTAGGGCCAACTACACAGGCAAAATCGCCTTTATCGACATTTAAGTTAATGTTTTCTAATACTAGTTCTTCGCTACCATCGTAGGAAAAATCGACATTTTCAAAATTAATAACTAAATCTTCAGAGGACATTTTAATTAGTAGAGTCTGCAACTGCTTTAGCCATAGCTTTTAGATTATTTATATAATCTTCTGCCAATGGATCTATTGCAACTACTCTACCTCCGATTGAACGAGAAATTGTTTCTGCTGTGGCTAGAGGGAATTGCTTTTGTACAAATATTATTTTGATTCCTTCTGCTCTGCATTTTCTAATTAATTCAGCAAGCTGTCTTGGTGCTGGTTCTTTGCCTTCGATTTCTACAGCTTTCTGAACCATTCCGTATTTGTTAGCAAAATAACCAAAGGCAGGGTGAAAAACAAGCATCGTTTTTCCTTTGAATGGAATAAGCTTTTGAGTTAATTCGCTGTCTAAATTAACCATATCAGCTTTTATAGCTTCTAAATTTGATTTTACTGAATCAGATAATTCTGGTTTTGAAGCAATTATAGCCTTTGCCATGTTTTCAGCCATAGTGGCTGCTCTAATTGGATCAAGCCAAAAATGTGGGTCTAAGCCCATTCCATGTTCATGAGCTTCTTCATGATGATGTTCATGAGGCTCTTCATGGTGATGGTGTCCAGCCATTTTTATTTTTTCGATGTTTTCATCAGAGGGAACAATAACCAGTTTAGGACAAATATTCTTTAAACGGTTAATGATTACCTTCTCAAATGGAATACCTACTGTGAAAAACATATCAGCTCTTGAAAGCTTGCTCATCTGCTGAGGAAGAGGCTCAAAAGTGTGTGGTGACATTCCAGGACCGATTAGAACTTCTACCTCACCGTTATTGCCCAAAAGCTTTTCTACAAAGTATTTTTGTGGAAGAATACTTACAAATACTTTAAGTTTTTCATTTTCAGCAAACAATGTACTACTTGAAATCAGTAGTATTGCAAAAACAAAAATATATTTTATATATGCTTTTTTCATAGTAAAAATCCAAAAGTAATAAAACATAATTTAACTTATTTTACCACTTTTTTATATTACTTTTATATATTTCATTTAGTTATATAGGTGATACTTTAAAATAAAAATACCATTCGTCTATAAAATCGACGAATGGTATTTTTCAAAAATTAGTTATGATTTTTAACTTTTTTTATTCATCAAATCTTTCTAAGTTATATTTTGCAATAATATTTTTGTATTTATCTGTAGTGCTTGCGTTTGGATTTGGTGTGTAGCCTTCCAAGAAGCTGCGATAATGATTATTACTGCCAACACATTCAGGATGGTATAGAGACATAACATTTGCATAGTCTTCAATACATTCTTCAATACTATCATAATGTCGCATAGATTCATAAGTTCCAACAATGTGAGAACCATCAGAGCTCCATTGAGTAACATTGTTATAACCTGATGTTTGCTTCTTAGACCAGGTTGAACTTTGCATACTAGGTTTAATTCTTCCCATATCAGTATTGATGCCTAAAACGTTATTGAAATCAGATAGTTTTGAAGCATGAGTGCTCATCCAGCCGCTTTCATTAATAATTTGGGCTATAATTAATGATTTCTTCATACCATAGGTATTGGTATTCTTAACAATTGCTCCAACTTTTCTAATCCATTCGCCTCTTGCTGAATTTTCAGTATATTCCTGCCATTCGTTGTATGCTCTATCACCTAATTCATAAAATTCGCGTGCTTGTGTGTTCCCTAATGTCGATGGCGTTCCAGAAGTATTACCATTAGAAGAATTTGAGTTTCCACTATTAGAAGAACTATTAGACGAGTTCGACGAACTAGAAGAACTTCCTCCAGGAATGGTTAGAACCCATCCTACTTCTATCAAGTCAGGATTGCTTACTAATGAAGGATATCTATCTTTACTAAGTTCAACAATTTCAGGCCATCGATTTGCATCGCCAAGTAAATTACGTGCTATTAAACAAAGGTGATCACCTTTAACTACAGTATATTGAGAAGTTTTTGCTTCCCCTTTTGTATTTTCTTCTTCTCCTTTACCTTTTACTTCAACTTTTGAGGTCCCTGCTGATTCGTCAGAAGAAGATTCTGCTACAGATGAAACTTTCTGGTTCTCAAAAGGATTATCTGCATAAACAATTGAAGAGGCCAAAAACATACAAAGCCCTAAACTTGCAATTTTCTTAATCATTTATTATTCTCCGTAAAGAAATTATAATTTCTTATATATATAGATACTATTTTTTTGAAATAAAAGTTTATAATTATTACACTAATAAGAATAACTGCTCCTTCTTTTATTATTATTTCCAGAACCGTTTTGAATAATTGATACAATAGTAATTATTAGTCCGATAGACATTAATGATAATGAAATAATTGCTAAAGTTGGTTTATAGAATAACCAAACAATACCTATAATTCCTGTAGTTATAGTTAAAGGTATCGATAAGCTGATAACGCAGCCAATTTTTTCTATGCTTGAACTTATCATTAAAAAAGCAAAACCCAACGCTAAGAATACGAATATTCTGACGAACCATAAAACGATGGTCATTCCTTTTGCTTTTTCTTTATAAATTTCATCGAAATTAACATTTCCATAAGTTACTTCATAAATACTATCATATTCTGTCTTGTATGGAACAAGTTCATCGCCGCTTTGTTTTGCCAATACAGTAACTTCGCAAACAGGATGCTTTGAAAAAGATATTCTTACATCACCTATTTTAGGGTTGTTTTCATTATAATTAGGCTTTTCTTTTGCAATAGTATTACTTGTATTGTTATCAAAAGAGCCCTCTAACAACTTATTGTCTGCTGAATCAGTGGTGTTACTGACATTATCATTCTTATTTTCCTGAGATTTTTTTTCTTTCTCTTTTCTATATTTTGTTTCAAGATAAATATTATAATAAATTTTATTGTTCATTACTATTGCGCTATCAGGCAAGTTTACTGTTGTCTCATCAATAAAAATGGTGTCGGCGGGTCCTAAATTCTTAAAGTTTGAGGAATTAACTTTAAAAGCACCAACTTTTACATCTTTTGGGGAAAAAGTTGTGCCATGGTGATACATTACATTGGGATTTACATACTCACTTTTTTTATTAAAATGACTCGAATTTATAACGTTTTCATGCCATCCTTTATTATAAGTATAAGAATACCTATAATGAGTTCGTTTATGTTTCCCTGATCCAGTTGTGTAGCTGTGTCTATGTTGTGTTTCCGACCACTGATACATTTCTACATTTCTTTCCAGGCTCAAACTATTATCGACTTTCTGATTAAAAGTAGTATCAACAAGAATATTTGTTGTGGAAGCTTTTCCGTGAATTAAAAGTAATTTGCCTTCTTTATCTGCATCAATAGTATCTGCTGAGGCTTCAATATAGTTTTTCTTTGCAAATTCCTGGGTAAGATAATTTTTCAATGCTGTACTTTCTGTTGCATAAAGACCAAAAATACAAATTATCAAAATAAATACGCCAAAAACTGTAGCAAAACAAGAAGAAAGTGAGAATCCACGCCTTTGATGATATTTATTCATAAAACAACAGCCTTTAAATTTCAGTGATTTAGAATATAAATATATAATATACAGAATAAAAAAGACAACATGAAACGAACAAAGATTAATTTAAACCTCAAATATTTCAAATTTAAATAAATATCTCAAAAAACAATATATAGTTTGTAACTTATAATCCAAGGAGGACTTTTTATATATTTTTATTTCTGATACGAACTTGCAATTTTTTCTTATGTACGGTTTAATAATGGGAAAAATATGTGCCGATTCAGCGGATTTTATGAAACTCTTTCATAAAATCACAGGAGATATTAAATGACTTTTCTGAAAACTCTTTTTAATCGCTCTTTTTTAAGTTTATTTTTTACACAGTATTTAGGTGCGTTTAATGATAATTTTTTCCGCGTAGCTCTAGGTACATATATCACATACAAAGTAACTTCTTTATCACCCGATCAAAAAGGTGTTTTGACCGCACTTGCTGTAGGCTTTTTTATGGTGCCATTTTTCCTATTTTCTGCAATGGCAGGCGAACTTGCAGATAAATATCGCAAAGATATTTTGATTAAAGCAACAAAAGTACTAGAAGTAATAATTGCTATATTGGTTGGAATCGGTTTTTATTACAACAGTATCAACATGTTACTGATAGTGTTATTTATAATGGGGTTGCAGTCCACGCTTTTCGGTCCTGCTAAATACAGTATTCTGCCAGATATTTTAAAGGAAGATCAACTCATTACTGGTAACGGCATAATAGAAGCAGCTACTTATGCAGCCATGCTACAAGGAATGATTTATGGCGGGATGATTATCGAGCTGAAGGAATTTACTCTATTCGGCTATACGTTGACTGGAGGAGAGCAGCTAATACCAGGAGCTATTTTTATTGTGGCTGTTATTGGTTTATTAGCAAGTCTTTTTATGCCTGCTCAACAAGCGAGTGACAACAACGTAAAAGTAGATGCAAATTTTCTTCGCAGTACATGGAAAAATATGGCTTTTGCCAAACAGAATCATTCCATATTCTTGTGCATTTTGGGAATTTCATGGTTTTGGATGGTAGGTGCTGTTCTTACTTCTCAATTTCTACCCTTATCACAAATCTTTTTGAAAGGAAACTCTCAAGTTTCCACATTGCTTCTAGCATTATTTTCTTGTGGTATAGGTTTAGGTTCCCTGTTGTGCAACGTTTTAGTAAAAGGTGAAATTACCAGTAAATATGTACCAATTAGTGCTCTTTTAATGACTCTGTTTTTGGCTGATTTTGCCTGGGCAGCTTCTGGATATGCTGCTCATCGGTTGGAAGGAATTTTTAAACACATTTGGTGGCAAACGTCTTACAATAGATTTGCTTGGTTTCGCATTATGTGGTGGTTTATACGTAGTACCGCTCAATACTATGCTACAATATTTAGCTGATGAAAAAATACGTTCTCGTGTAATCGCTTCTAATAATGTTATCAGTTCTTTGTTTATGGTTCTTGGCAGTGCTATATGCTCTGGTTTGTTGGCTTTACATTTGACTATTCCAGCAGTATTGGGCATATTTGCTTTGGCTAATGCTGTTGTTGCAATTTATATCTGCGGATTATTGCCTCATCACATTATAAGAATGATTTTGACACGCATTCTCAACTTTGTTTACGACGTAAAAGTTATTGGCTTAGAAAATTTGAAAAACTTGCAGGGAAACGCAATAATTATTGCCAATCATACATCATTTTTGGATGCTGTGTTATTGTGGGTATATATTCCGACAGAATTGCATTTTGCCATTGATACACAAGTCAGTAAACAATGGTGGATAAAGCCATTCTTACATTTTTTCAAATATATTCCAATTTCTCCAGCGAATCCTATGGGAGTTAAATCTATTATAGCAGAAGTAAAAGCTGGTAAGAGAATGGTAATTTTCCCTGAAGGGCGTATTACAACTACAGGCGCACTAATGAAAATTTATCCTGGTCCAGCTATGATTGCAGCTAAAAGTGATGCTCTGTTAGTGCCTATTCATCTGGAAGGAAGCCAGTTCTCGTTATTTTCACGCTTCGGTACTCAGTTAAAAACACGCCCTCAAAGCAAAATTACTATAACTGTTCAAGCACCTAAAAAGTTACAAGTAGATGAAACCTTGATTGGTAAAGCTAAACGATTGGCGGCCGCTCGCGGATTGTATGACATCATGGTTAACATGAAGTATGAAGCGGGCAATTTAGAAGAAACACTCTTTGATTCGCTTATTGATGCCTATAAGTTAGTTGGTCGAAGTAAACAGATTATGAATGATGCTACGCTTCATCCGTTAAGCTTTGGACAATTTATGACAGCTGTTTTTGTGTTAGGTAAGCAAATGGCTAAATACCAGAAACAAGGCGAAAAAGCAGGGGTTTTGCTGCCTAATATGTCGGCAAGCGTTGTAGCGTTTTGGGGATTAAGTGTGTTTAATATTACACCCTGTATGCTGAATTTTTCTACTGGGGTAAAAAATATGCTTGCAAGCTGTAAAGCCGCCCAAATTACCACAGTATTTACTTCTAAAGCATTTTTGATACAAGGCAAACTTGAAGCTACTGGTAAGGCTTTAGAAGAAGCTGGTATCAAATTAGTATATTTGGAAGATTTGAAAAAACAAATTACTTTATGGGATAAGCTAGTAGGTTTTATTGCTTCATATATGCCTAGACGTTATTATAAAAAAATTCGTGGCGATGTTAGCCCCAAAGACGCAGCAGTCGTGCTATTCACATCTGGCAGTGAAGGAACCCCCAAAGGAGTTGTTTTGTCTCACGAAAATATTCAGGCAAATCGTTTGCAAGTACAAAGCATATTAGATTTTGGTTTAAGAGATCATATTTTTAATGCTATGCCGATTTTCCATTCTTTTGGTCTTACTGTAGGAACTTTATTGCCACTATTAGCTGGTGTGCCAGTGTTTTTCTATCCTACTCCGCTGCACTACCGCATTATTCCTGAACTTATTTACGATAGTAACGCTACAATTATTTTTGGAACTGATACATTCTTTAACGGTTATGCTAAAATGGCTCACCCCTATGATTTTTACTCCGTTCGTCTAGCTATTGTAGGGGCTGAAAAACTTAAAGAAGAAACCATGCGAAAATATTATGACCTATTTGGTTTGCGTGTAATGGAAGGTTATGGTGCCACCGAAACTGCTCCAATTATGGCAGTTAATACGCCAATGTATTTTAAGCGTGGCAGCGTAGGTAGATTGTTACCAGGAATTGAATATAAGTTAGAAAAAATTCCTGGCGTAGAAGAAGGCGGAAAACTGCTTGTTAAAGGTGCCAACATTATGGCTGGCTACTTGCGTGATAGCAATCCTGGCGTTTTGGAACCGCCACAAGACGGCTGGTATGATACTGGCGATATCGTAAAGATTGATGAAGAAGGATTTGTAATTATCCAAGGGCGTGCCAAACGCTTTGCTAAGATTGCAGGTGAAATGATTTCTCTGACAGCCGTAGAAACTGAAATTAATGCCTTGTGGCCAGGGAAA
>CAJOND010000138.1 GCA_905236675.1 Candidatus Rifleibacteriota bacterium
AGCCTGCGGTTTTAAATATCAGACAATCTCTTTTAATGCCAGGTTAATAAGCTTCATACCTTCACGAATGTCTTGTTCACGGTATTCTTTAACCCAATCCCTAAGACCTTCATATTTCTTAGTTTCTGCAACAACCAAGAAAGCGGTATTGTCACCAGGCCAAATGTCGTTACCGAACTTTTTGCCACCTCCGACACCAGAACCATTAACCAAAGGAATCTGGGTGAAGTTATTTATTTCTAGCTTTTTAAACTGCAAGATAACATCTGCACCCATTGTTGTGCTACATACTATAAAGAAAAATTCCATTATCTTTTACTCCACTTTTGTATTTTTTACAAAATTATATGCTTAAATATAGCAATAAATACTAAGAAGCTTTTTTAGAGAGAAGAGTTTAAAGAATAGAGATTAGAGGATTGTTTTAGCTTTTGTAAGTATTCTATATCTCTTACCTCTTTACCTCTAATCTCTATGAATTAAACAGCCTTTTTTGCCTATTAGTCAGTTTTTTTAATGATCATCTTATGCAGAATCTCTCTGGTCTTCGGGAACCAGCCACCTCTGTAACAAGCTATAAACTACAGGCATCATTGTCATGGTCATACAAGTTGATACTGTCAAACCACCGATAACTGTCCAGGCTATTGGAATCCACATTTCAGAACCGTCACCAGTAGAGATACCCATTGGAATCATACCCAAGACAGTAGTTGTAGTCGTTGAGAGAACTGGTCTCAGTCTGCTCTTACCTGCTTCAATCAAAGCTTCTTTTGTCTTATAGCCACGAGCTATCAGAATGTTAACATAACTGATAAGAACGATACCATTGTTAACAACGATACCTACAAGAATCAAAGCACCAAGAAGAGAAACAACAGACAATCTGCTATTGGCAAGAATCAACATTACAATAGCCCCGATGAAACCAAATGGAATACTGAATGCGATGATGAATGGAGCAAGCAATGATTCAAACTGAGAAGCCATAACCATATAAACTAACATTATACCAAGCAAACCTGCTTCAACTAACAGCAAGAAAGACTCTTTCCTGTCTTTTTCATCCCCTGTGAATTCCCAGTCAATTCCTGATGGTAACGGAATTTCATTTAGAATTTCAGTTGCGGCATCAACTACAGAACCAGCGTCTGTACCATAAACAGAACCTGTAATCTGAATATATCTCTGCTGATTATAACGTTTAACATTAGTAGGACCTAAAACCTGTTTAACAGTAGCAATATTGTTTAAACGAACAAGATTACCGTTTCTATCAGGAATGGTTACCTGACCTAAGTCTTCGATTTTTTCCCTGTCTTCGTATCTTAATCTTACTTCGATATCGTATTCATCGCCACCTTCACGATATTTAACAGAGGTATCACCACTGAAATATAATTCAACCAAATTAGCTATAGTATTGACACTAATGCCTAGACTAGAAGCTTTTTCACGGTCAATATTAACAGTAAGTTCAGGGCTGGCTAACTTCTGACTAATATCTAGGTCTTTAAGCCCAGTTATCCTTTTGTTAAACTGTTCGACCAACTGGTTGCAGTATTTGACCCCTGCTTCAAGGTCATCACTGTATACGTTAAGCGTAAAGTCTTTTGCATTACCCATAGTACGGACTGTTTCAAATCTGAAAATAGCCCCTGGAATTGATGATTCCATAATGGGTCTGACATTATTTATAATTTCTGAAACATGAATTTTTCTAACATCTCTTGTGCGAAGCCTAATCTGAACCTGACCCTTGTTAGAACCTTTACTGTCAGAGTTAAAAGCAGTAGATTCAGCACTTTCACCTATACCATAAGAAAATAAGTATGAAACAACTTCGTCTTTGTATTTTGATACGATAATATCTCTAACTTGTTGACAAACTTCGCCTGTTCTCTCGAATCTTGTTCCTGTTGGCAACTCTATATTAACAGTAAATCGGCTTTGGTCTTGATTTGGCATATATTCAACACCGACAAATTTAATCAGACCAAAAGATAGAACCAAAAGCGTTAACATTGTAATAATCATTGTCCATCTGAAATTAAGAAGAACTTTTAATAATTTTACATAAATATTTTCTAGTGCCGTCAAAAACTTTTCAAAAAGAGCAAACACACCAGTTTTTATTTCTGAGGTTGGTGTTAAAAGTTTAGAAGCTAACATTGGTGTAAGCAAAAGACCAGATATCAACGAAGCAAGCAAAGCCATAGATACAATCGCAGCCAACTGTCCGAAGAATATCTTGGTTATACCTGTGGTAAACATTATGGGTAAAAAGATAACAACTGTAGTTAGAGTTGAAGCAACAACAGAAGCTGTCATTTCAGAAGCACCCCAAGCAGCAGCTTCTCTAACTTTTACACCACGTTCTATATAGCGTTTAATGTTATCTATAACAACGATAGCGTTGTCAACAACCATACCAATGGCTATAACCAAGCTCGATAACGAAATCTGGTTAATAGTGTAATCATTAAGGAACATCAACAAGAATGTAATGATTAATGAAGTTGGAATAGTGATTGCAATAATTACACTAGCTCTAAAGTCTCTTAAGAAAAAGAGAATAACCAATAAAACACAGACACCACCAAAGATTAACGATTCTTTAAGATTACTTACAGTAAGTTTAATGAATGTTGAAGTATCCATAAACTCTATTAGTTTCATATCTTTAGGCAAAGATTCTTTGATTTTATTTTCAACAGCTTTGACGGAATCGGCAACAGCGACGGTATTACCACCAGACTGTTTCTGAATCATAATACCTCTAGACAACTCACCGTTAATTTTGAATTCTTCAGTAAGTTCTTTTAAACCATCTTCGACTTCAGCAACGTCTTTAACTTTAATTACACCGTTGGGAGTATGTCTAAGAACAACTTCACCAACCTGTTCAACAGAAGAAAATTCTTCAGGAGTTCTAACTAGGAAATCCAATTCGCCACTCTTAATATGACCGCCTGGATTGGTAAGGTTTTGTGCTCTAATAGTATTTACAACTTCAGTACCAGTTATACCCATAGATTCAAGTCGTTCACGATTTAACTTAACACGTATGGTTCTCTTGGCACCACCTTCACCTGTAACCGTAGCAACTCCTGGAATACGCTTCAAACGGTCTATTACTTTATCGTCTGTAATAGTTTCGATTTTATTCCAGTTTTCTTTAGCAGTAACACCATAAATAACAACAGGAATCATGCTCACGTCTATCTTCATGAGCAAAGGTGCTTCTGCAGCATCTGGTAGTCGTTTTCTAATCTGATCTATTCTGTCACGAATGTCGTTTGTGGCGGTATCCATATTGATACCCCATTTAAACTTGACATTAACGAGAGAAATACCTTCCATAGAGGTGGAAGTAACTTCGTCAACATTTTCAACTGATGAAACTCTGGCTTCAATTAACTCTGTTACACGTTGTTCAACTTCTTGTGGTCCTGCACCTTCATATTGTGTAACAACCATTACCACAGGCACATCAAATTTAGGCATCAAATCAATACCAACCAAAGTATATGCAAATGCACCCAATACAACAATAGCTATGAATATCATAGATGTTGTAACAGGATTTTTTACCCCAAATTCAGAAAATTTCATTTATCTTTTTTCTCCACTAATATTCGGGCTAACAGGTGAATTTTCACGAACAAATTCGGTTCCTTTGCTTATAAAAACTTCACCTGGTTTCAAACCTTCTAAAATTTCTGCTCTATCATCTTCTATAATTCCTACTTTTACATCACGTCTTATGGCAATTTCTCTGTCACCTTGTTTTTCAACAACGTAAGCAAGATAATTGTTTTCATATTTAACCAATGAGTCACGAGGAACAACAACAGAGTTTTCATGAGTAGTAATAAGGACATCAATCTTTGCAAACATGCCTGATCTTAATCTATTATCACTATTGTTTAAATGAATTTCTATTTTCCCTGTTCTGCTAATATTATCTATTGAAGGATAAATTTTATCTATAGTTCCTTTAAAATCACCTGTTACAGAATCAACAGTTATAACTACTTTGGTCTTACCAGCAACAACTTGATATAAATCTTTTTCTATAAGAGTCCCAATTATCTTAACAGGATTATTCTGTTCGATATCGAAAAGAGGTTTGGTTAGATTAGCATTAGCCCCAGGATCGTCATATCTTGCAGTTATTACGCCATCAAAAGGAGCGTCAACAATAGTTTTATCCAAATTAACTTTTACAGCATTAAGATTTGCTGTTGCCTGAGTTAATTCTGCTTTTCTCATTTCCAAAGTAACAAGAGCTGTCTGAATTGTGTCATTGGCTCTTTTGACATTGGTTTGAGCTGAAATATGAGCGGCATTAGCATTATCATATTTTGTAATAATATCATCAACATCTTGTCTGGAAACAGCACCTTCAGAAAAAAGTTTTTCCAAACGTTTTCTTGTAACAGTAAGATTCTTTAATTGAGATTCAGAAGCTTCAACAGCAGCTTTTGCAGAGACCAAAGACGATCTGGCACTTTCAATAGTCACTTCCTGCATTTTAATAGCAGCGTTAGCAACATTCAAAGCTGCCTTCGCCTGAGCATACTGTGCCTGCTGGGTTTCATCATTTATTTGAGCAAGTTTTTGTCCTTTTTTAACAAAGTCACCGACATCAACATATATTTCTTCAATCTTACCCGAAGCTTCTGGGATTAGACTTACACCCAATAAAGGTTTTATTTCACCAGAAGTTTTAATCTTTTGATTGATTGTTGCTGTTTTAACATATTCGGCAAAAACTGGAGTGGCTTGTTCTTTATTAGATGTAGTATTTACTGCTTTGGTATTAGTGGCTGCAGTCTGAGTAGCATTTGTAGCAGCGGAACCAATGGAATTGATTCCAAAGAAAATACCTGCTGAAACGGTAAATACAACAATAACTTTCAATAGCCAATGCTGTGACTTAGTATTTGTTTGTTGTGCTTTAACTGATTTATTTTGTTTTAACATTGATTAAAACCCCTTTATATCACGTCCAAGCTTACCAACAGCTAATTGATAAGCAAGTCTGGCATTATGATGATTGAAAATAGCCTGCAAATAAATCAGCTTAGCATTTGACCAGGCATTTTCAGCATCAAACAAGTCTATCTGAGTAAAAAGACCGTTTTCGTAACGAACTTTAGCCAATCTTAAAGTTTCTTCAGCCTGTTTTAAGTTTTCTTTCTGAGAAGCAAGAACTTCTATAGCTGTTTGCAAGCTAAGAGCAGCTCTATAAACTTCTAATTCAGTGTTTTCGACACTTTCATTGTAGTTGTTTTCAGCTTCTTTTATACCAGCTTTAGCTTCCTTTACTTTACTTTTAGTTAGACTTGCATCAAGAACAGGCATTGTTAGAGCTATGGTTGCATTCCATGTGTCATCTGCATTTCTTCCACTAGCTAGTCTTTGAGAAGGCTTATCATAACCCCATTGAGCATTTAAGACTACAGATGGCTGTCCGTTACTTCTTGCAGCAACAAGTGATTGATGAGCAATTTTCTTTTGGGCTCTAGAAATCTTAAGATCTTCACGAAGTTCAACAGCTTTTGCTAAATCTTCATTAACATCTGGCTGAATATCTTCTATTTCAAGTTTAGCACTAGTATCAAGTTCAGTATCCATAGGCAAAGACAAAAGCTTTAGTAATGATAGCTTAGCCATCAAAGCATCATTTTTGTTACTTAAATATGAACTTTTAAACTGTGCTAATCTAACATCTGCACGAAGAAGTTCATATTTAGAGGTTTGTTCTGCCTGAAATCTTTTGTTGACCAAATCATAGTGAGCTTGAGCCAAATCCAAATCCATTTTTCCAACATTTTCAACTTCACGTGAATATAGCCAATTGTAATAAGCTCTGCTAACAGCCATAACTATATTCTGTTTTGTTAATGT
>CAJOND010000139.1 GCA_905236675.1 Candidatus Rifleibacteriota bacterium
AAGAAAGTCTCAGGACAATCCTTCAATCATCGAAACCTACAAGAAGGTTCTTCCCGAAGGCCCCTGCGGTGAAAAAGCTCACCACCTGCTCCACACCAAATACGCAAAACGTGGTAATTTTAGATAATTAGCAAACAAAAAACTCGGTAGATATCTACCGAGTTTTTTTGTTTTAGAGAGAAGAGGCAAGAGAAAAAGAGGTAAGGGGATTGTTTTAGTTTGTGCTTCTGCATAAGTCTGTGCAACAACCGTCATTGTTGAGGTGATTGGTTTTGTTGTCTTAACCCTCTTTCGCAAAGGTTATCTAAATACTAGGTTTTTAGCCCAAAAATAGATTATTTTAGAATTCCCTCTTAATCCAACTTAAAAAAAAGGTGTAAGAACAATTGACCGTGCACTAAAATTTTTGTAAATTTCGAGTTTTTAAACAAGCTCCTTGAAGAGAGTTTTCAACCAAAGGCTGACGGATAAACAATAGGGGGTCGCTATGCAAGCGAGCGACAAGGAGGTCATAAAGTCGATGCGTAAGCGAAAGACAAGGAAAAGCTAATATTTCATATAAGTTACAAATTTTCTTGACAATATTTTATATAATTAATAAACTATGACAAAAATTAACATGGTTTGGTGGTTTTATGATAAGGAAATTTGGTGGAAAAAATTGTTGGTCTTTTAAAGAATGGTGTGAAATAGATTTTTGTATTAATAAAAATGTTCCTGATGAATATGGTTTCAAAGGTGTTAGAGTTGTTCCAGCCTTGTTATTTGAAGGTGCTAATGCTTCGGGGAAAACCTGTGCTTTAAGAATACTGAGTTTTATTGCTTCTTTTTGTACAAATTCATTTATGTTAAAACCAGAAGATGAAATTTTTTTTGATTCATACTTTAATAATGTAAATAAAAGTGATTTCTTTGTTGAATTTAGTCTACCAGATGATGTAAGCACTGTATATACTTATGAATTAACAGCAGATAAAGTAAATTCAGAAAAATTAAAAAAGAATAAAAAAATAATATTTTCAAGAAAAGAAAATATCGTTGAAAAAGATTTGGTTTTTAATTTCCCTCAAAAAATCATAAATATGCGTTCAAATGTTTCATTTATTTCTACTTTATTTCTATATAATATTCAATCTATAATGCCATTTTATTTTTTATTTAATAATATAGTATATGATGTAAGACGCTTTGGTATTGAAAACAATAAAGATATAGATTCCGTAGCAAAAATTTATTATAAATCACCAGATTTATTAAAAAAAGTAGTTGATAAAATTAAGTTATTTGATACAGGCATTGAAGATATCGAAATAAAACCTGCAATAACAGAAGATGGAAAGAAAACTTATATTTCTACGTTTAAACATAAGACGGAAGATGGAACTAAAAATTTGGAATTATTATCTCAATCAATGGGAACAATGATTTTATACAAACGTTTATTAGATTTCTATATTACTATTGAAAAAGGTGGACTATTGATTTTAGACGAGCTTGATTGCCATTTGCATTCATCAATTTTACCTGAATTATTAACATTTTTTTTAGATTCCAACATAAACCATAATCATGCTCAGATTATTTTTACAGCCCACAATTCTTCTTTACTAGACTTTATGAAAAAATACAGAACATATTTATTTGCAAAAGAAAATGGTGAAAGCTTCTGCTATCGTATTGATGAACTTCCCAATAATATAGATTTGAGAAACGATAGACCATTAGAGCCGTTATATAAAGCTGGATTACTAGGAGGAATTCCTCATGTCTAGAAATAATTCTAAGAAAACGGCATTTATTGTTAATATAGGGAAACAATTTGATTTAATTGATAAAACCAAAGACCATATATCTTTTAGTTTTGAGTTTTTTACTTATAGTGAAAAAGGTGGAGAAAGCTTTGAAGATTGGCAAAAAGAGCAAATATTGGCTGATTTAAACAATAAACTTAAACATTTTTCTGGAAAAACTTGTAATGAGTTATTTCTTGATGGAACTTTGGAATATTATTCGCATTTTCCAAATGATTCTAATTTTATTATTCCTCAAAATCTTGTTGGAACAGCTATTAAGTGGGCTAGATTTAGAATTACTGGTGCCAGACGTTTAATCGGTGTCTTTTTGAACAATCAGAAAGATGAAAAGAATAAAAATGTTTTCTATATTGTATTCTTAGATAAAGATCATAGGTTTGCTCCGTATAAGAAAAAGAATACATAAAATTTGATAATAAAATAATAAATAAAGGTTAATTATGTATATTAGAAAAATTGTAATAAAAAACTATGGACCAATAGAACATTTAGATTATTCTTTCCCTTTTACGGAAGTAAACAAACCCAAGCCTGTTATTCTTATAGGTCAAAATGGAGTTGGGAAAACATTGTTGTTATCGAATATTTTACATTCGATAATTGAAATGAAAAGAAGTAAATATCGTGAAATATCAGAAGTATCTGGCAATAACTTTTATCGTGTTGGGTCATTAAATTATATTAAAACAGGTTTTAATGCTTTATATGAACAATTAATTTTTGATGATGATATAAAATATACTGAACTGATGACTAATAATTATGATTATTTAAAAAATAATTGGAATCCATCTGAATATCCTGATGTTGATTTATTAAACAATGAATTACAAAATAATGGTTTCTTTTATAATACAACTCCCCCTGAAAATAATGTGTTTGAAAAAGAGATATTCTTATATTTCCCTGTTGAAAGATATTATGTACCAACTTGGGAAAATAAAAATAATGATAAACTGTCATATATAACTGATAATGAAAATTATATCGGACAAAGTAATTCCGGAATAATTAGTTATAATATGCTTAATGATATTAATTCCTGGATACTAGATGTTCTTGTTGATGAAATGTTATACGAAACAAATGGATATCTTGTTGGACAAAATAAGGAGACTATTAATCCAATTTATAAAGGCAAAAATAACAATATACATAGTGCCATTAATAAAGTACTTACTATCATTTTTAAATATAAAAGTTATGTTTTTACTAGGGTAGGTGTTTCTCCAAAAAATAATCTTCATAGACAAATAAATATAATTGGTAAAAAAAACAATAACGAAGAAGAAGTAATTGTTCCTAGATTTACTAATTTATCATCTGGAGAGGTAATGCTATTCGGAATGATGGCTTCAATTTTAAAAGAATATGACAGAATATCCGATATGGGAACATTAGATTTCAGTCAGATTAAGGGAATAGTATTAATTGATGAGATAGATGCTCACTTGCACTCTGACTTAATGAGATATGCTTTACCAGAATTGTTTAATGAATTTCCAAATATTCAATTTATTGTTACTAGTCACTCTCCATTTTTCTTATTAGGTATGAAAGAAAAATTTGGAAGTAATTGCCAGTTTCTAACTATGCCAAATGGTATTATTTTAGATAATGTAGAATTTTTCTCCGAAATTAAGAATTGTTTTTCTTTGGTAGATGATACTTACAAAGCTGTATTATCTAAATATGAGTCTATTTTAAAAATAGAGAAAAATACTAATAAACCGTTAATCATAACTGAAGGTAAAACCGATTGGAAACATTTAAAAACAGCTTTAAGAAAATTGAAAGAGATAGGAAAATTTCAGGATTTAGAAATTAATTTTTTAGAATATGATACAGTTTTAGGAGATACTCAGCTTGATACTTTGCTTAGAAACTTATGTAGAGTTCCAAGAAATAATATTGTAGTTGGTATTTTTGATAATGATACTTCAACAGGTAAACGATATACAAACATAAAAATATTTGAAAATAATGTTTATGGTTTTAGTCTTTTCGACACACAAGGTTATAGTAACGAAATATCTGTCGAGTTATTATATAGAAGGGAAGATTTGTATAAAACAAACGAAGAAGGTAGACGTTTATTTTTAACAGATGAATTTTCTAATCATTCTCACAGATTAATAAATAATCACAATATAAATTCTACAAATACAACAATTTCTGATGCACACAATAGAGGAATAATTAAAATAGTTGATTCATTAGTATATGATGATAAAGATAATAATATTTCTTTATCTAAAGAGGAATTTGCAGAATTAGTAAGTAAAGAAATCTCACCCTATAATAATATGGATTTTTCTGGTTTTGAAACGATTTTTGAAACAATAGTAAAAATAATTAAAAGAGAAATTTAATTGTTATTTATATCTAAATACATTAAATTTATTATGATATCTAACTGTTTTTGTGAATAATTAATTTTGTTTCAATAAAACAAAATTAATCATTCAACAGTTATATTGTATTTTTTGAAAACTTCTTTTATTTCAGAAATTATTTCTTGGTCTGATTTTTTATAGCACTTGTCGTGCCAGATTGGATTAAAAATATTATCAAAAGCACCATTTAGGAATTCATTATAAGATTTTATTTCAAGTTCAATATAATTATGATATAAGTTATAAAAATAAGGATGTTCAGACAATTCATCAAAGGAAAAATCTTTTATCGATTTTGGTATTTTTATATTTTTTATCATTTCAGCACATCCTTCTTCAAACCCAATCTGTTTATAAGTTGAATAAAGTGCAAGTTTATAAGAATATCCCCAAAAACATCTTGTTTCAAAACAATAATGAAATATAGGTATTTTTAATTTTGATAAAAAACTATCCTTTTCACGCATTTTAAACATTTCATTTAAATCATTTTCACTATAAGAGGATAAAAACGAGGGAAGTTTTATAATATTAGTCCAAGAATAATTTTTAGGATTAAATTCATCATATTTAGAAACTTTTCCACAACATTTACGAGTATAATCAAAAAGTGAAAGAAATGACGGGTATTCAGAAAAATAAAAAAAGTTTTCTTCAATTAATTCTTTTGTTGCTTGTGCTAAATTACCTTCTACAAAATATAAATTAGGATATAATCCGGTATCAAAATTACTAACCCAACTATAGTCTAAATTTATATCTCCTTCTTCAATTACTTTATGATATTCATCTATTAAACCTGATTTACAAATTTTGTATTCATCATTTACGAATAACTATTAAAAAAATAGAATAATTCCAAATAACCCTCTGCTTTTCTTTTTCTTGCTTTTTGACGTTTTCTTAATAATTCATAAGTCTTTTTGTCAAATTTAGGCATTTCATAAAATTTTAGTTGTGGTTCTTCGACTTTTATATCTACACCTTCAATCAAACTATTTAAAACACTTCCATTGATTAATTCTAGATTTTTATCTTTAGCAAAATTCTTAGCTTGGGTAGTAAAATCAGAAGTTGTTATAAGGATTCCTTTGTTTGCTTTTTCGCTCATAACAACCCCATAAAGGTCTCTTAATTCAGGTTGCCCAACAAGATTGTTAGTATAATTCTTACATTGAACAATATATTTCCCAGAGAACAATGGCTTGAAATATTCGGCAATAAGGTCAACACCCCCATCATTTGAATAATCTGTTTGTGTAACCTTAAAACCTTTTTGCCTAAGCAAATTTGCTATGAAATCCTCAAATTCATATCCACTCATTTTGGAAAAGTTCATTTTTAACTCCTAGAGTATTTTTTTTGTTAAATAGTTAGTCTTATTTTAAATAATAATACTGTTTAAAGTGTAACACAATTTCATCATTTTGATTACATTCACCCATTGTTTGTTTTATGTAATCAGCTTTTTGTGCTTTCAACAAACTAACTTCATTGGCAATACTTATTGTCTTGTTACTCAGAAAAAATAATCTACAATAATCATAAAGCTTTGAATAATCATTTTTATAACAATAAAGTTAGTTGTAAAAAGTAGAAAAGGCTTAAGTAACAATCTAATAAGTTTAAAGTTTCGTTAGCCTATTCCCTAAGACTAAAAAATATAAACAAGAAGACTTGCAAATTTGGTGCAATAAAGTAATTGGGGGAACAGTATAATGGCTGAAAAAACTCTATTTATAAATGGAAAAGAAGTCGCTTTTGAAAACGAAAAAAATCTTCTCGAAGTAATAAGAAAAGCTGGAATCGACCTTCCAACTCTTTGCTATCATCCAATGCTCAAGGCTTACGGTGCTTGCCGTCTTTGTGTAATTGAAAACATCATGCCCAACGGTGCGAGAATGGTTAATACAGCTTGTACTACCGCTCCTGCTCCTGGCATGAAGATTGAAACCCATACTCCAAGACTTCGCCAAATCCGTAAAGTTGCAGTAGAACTTCTTCTTGCTTCTCACAAAGTTGAATGTCCAACCTGCGATCAGGCTGGTCACTGCAAACTTGAAGCAATCGCTCACAAGCTTGGCGTTGACAAAGTCCGTTTCAAAAAGATTGCCGAACCACATCCAATCGACAACTCTTCTTATGCAATCGTCAGAGATCCAGAAAAATGTATTCTCTGCGGTCAGTGTGTAAGATATTGTAAAGAAATTCATGGTGTAGCCGCTATCGACCTCGCTGGTCGTGGTAAGAACACTGTTGTAACCCCAGCTTTCTTCAAGCCAATCGCTGAAACTGAATGTATCAACTGCGGTCAGTGTGCTGCTGTATGTCCAGTAGGTGCTCTCACTGTTAAGAAGAACATTTGTGAAGTTCAGAAGAACCTCGACGACCCAACCAAGACCTGCGTTGTTCACATGGCTCCAGCCGTTCGTGTCGGTATCGGTGAAGAATTCGGTCTTCCATCTAATGAAGAAACCACAGGTAAGATGGTTGCTGCTTTAAGAAAGCTCGGATTCAAGAAAGTCTACGATACAGTATATTCTGCCGACCTTACCATTATGGAAGAAGGCACAGAACTC
>CAJOND010000140.1 GCA_905236675.1 Candidatus Rifleibacteriota bacterium
CTTTTGAAAACAACTGAACAAGATTTGATTCAAGGTCAGTATGATTATATTAACATAACAAAGACTTTGTTTTCATTATTTTGTTTTAGATTATTTCTGGCTGTACATCAATTAGGAATACAAGAGCTCTCAAAACCGCTCGGTATTATACCGAGTAATCTTATCTATTGACATAGATAAGATTAATAACTCTCCAATTATAAAATAATTTGCCTTTAAAAGTTGTAAATAAGAAGGAATATTATTAAACCTTTTATGATTTCTAAAAAATACATATTATTATTCATACTTATTTTTTCTTTTGTTACTTATCTTGGGTATAGATTTATAAATCATGAAATAGCTCAAAATAAAAAAATAAGAAATTTAATCGGACAAGTTAGTTATCTTAAAAATAAAATTAAACAGGTTTCAGATTACTATGATTTTGTTGCAAAATATGAAAGTGATTCTTTTAATTATTTTGCTATAGGCAATAGTTTAACTTTAATACCTAGTTGGGGAAGAGGGATATGCTCTACTAAACCTGACAATGACTATTACAATATTTTATTAAAATATCTAAAATCTAAACATAATAAAGTTGTTGCTTATCCGTACAATTTTGCTTCATGGGAAAGGGCGGAAAATCGAGATTCAACTCTAGATTTACTAAAGCCTTTTTTAAAAAAAGAACTTAATTTAGTTACAATACAGTTGGGAGAAAATTGTGGTAATTACATTGACACATATCAAAAGGATTTGGAATCCTTGATTAATTATGTGAAAAAAATATCGCCAAAAGCAGAAATTATAATAATAGGAGACTGGTGGAATATAAAACGGAATCAACTTAGACAAAATGCTTCAAACAATACAAATTGTAAATTTGTCGATTTGTCTGAAATTATTAATAATCCTGAATATCAGTCTAAAACAGGGCTTGATTGTTATTTGGCAGATGGTTCAATAATAAAAGTAAGTTCTGCTGCTTCAACACATCCTGGAGATAAAGGGATGGAATTCATTGCTACAAAAGTAATAAAAGTATTAAATACAAATTAAGGAATCTAATATATAATCTTTCTATTATTAACTTTAACTTATTATAACAAAACAATTATTATGCAAAAACGTAAATATAGAATAAACCCTATTTGCCCTAATTGTGGTGAAGAACACTGTTGTTGGACTATTACTCTTTCTGAAGAAGAGCAAGAAACTCTTGATAATCATTATAGACCAACGAAAAATATCACAAAGGAAATCCTCATCTTTTCAATCTTATATATGATATTGAAAATAAACTGCTAGTTATCAAACGTTGTTTGATATACTCTCAATGTGATGAAGAATTTGAAGCTATTGTAACAGTTTTCCAAGAAGATGAAATAAGCTATAGGAACAAATAAGCTATTCTAAGAGTTTTTCCCCTGTGGATGAGATGATTAGACGACATACATAGTTAATTTGCTTTCATTATTTTATCTACTACATCTTGAGGAAAACCAGCTTTTAACAAAGCTTTTGTTTTTTCTTCTAATAACTTTTGCATAGCAATAGCCTGTTTTGCTTGTTCGTCTGCAACAGCTTGATTGTAAGCTTGATTGTAAGCCTGATTATAAGCCTGATTGTAAGCCTGATTATAAGCCTGATTGTAAGCTCTTTCGTAGAGTCCTTCACCTAGGTTACACATAGTATTAATCTCCTCTATTATTGAATCTGAAATAACAACGTCATAGACGTTTTTTAGAATTTCACGTTTTTCTTCTGGAGGTTTGTTTGAATATAGCAGAGTGTCCAGCATATTCAGAATAGTCTTCGGCTCTGTTTCTTCAACTTTGCCTAAACCTATTGTTATAATGTTTAGCAAATCGTAGTTTATAGAATTATCGTGATATTGACCGACAAGATTTTCTTCTACAACTCTATAACGGTTCATTGTATTTTGTTGTTTCTTTGGAGTGTTCATCTGAATCCAGATAGAATAAACCTTGCGTAGCTTTTCATAATGGCTATTCACAAAAACTACATTCTTTTGAGAAGAAATAAGCCTCGAACAGTAATACAAAGCCCTCTTTAAAATAGGATAAGGTGTTTCAGAAGTCTTTTGAGCTTCGATATTTATTATCAAAGCTACAGAAAAATCAGAATCAGGAACAACAACATTAAAACGTATATCATATACGATAGGACCGTTCTTTTTGGAATTGTCCTCGTTGTTAGCAGTGTCTAGTTTTGTGGGTTCTTCTATATAGTCTTCATCAGGATTAACAGCCACTTTAGATACTTTAATCTCTCCGACAAAAGCTTCTTCCACTATCTTTTTAATATCAAAAGACTTGAATTCTGTTGTACATTCTTTCAATATCCAGGCTAATATATATTTTTCAGAAAGCAGACTTTTGACTGTTGCATCATACTGCTCTTGGAGAGTCTTTTTATCTGTTTTTGAATAGTCGTTAGCCATATACTTTGTTCCTTATAATCTAAGTATAACAAAAGATTGTTATATTAACAAATTCTTAGGCAACTTATAACCAAATAGACTCGGGATACGCACCCAAACTCAATCGTTGCAGGAAGGAGTGTGCAAACGTAAATGGTATGCCATTTACTCAAGCTTGTCGTTGACAATCTTGAGTGTTTCTTCTTCTAAAGCTAAAATTTTAAAGAAACTTAAAATTTATTTTTGAAATAGAGCTAAGTTTATCAGCTTCTATTATGGCTATTTTAAATGCTATTCTGCTTGTGGAGTTTTTCTTTAGTTGGCATTTTTTTTATAAAACAAATATATTAAAAAAGGAAAATGAGTTAAAAGAGTTTAAAAATAGACATAACGAAGTAGAAAAAAGCTATCGGGCTTTATTAGATCAAATAAACAGCGATGAAAATATGTTTTTTATAAAGAGCAAGTAGAATCATTATTTAAAGACATTTTTTGCTTAGACAAAGAGTGATGTAAAGAAGAAAAACGATTAATAAAGCTTGAACAGTTAGAAAAAGAACTGACTGATAATTCCAAAAATCAAGAAGCAATGAGATACCTTACAACTGGTTGGATTACAAAAGAAAATACTGTTGATTCTGTGACAATAGGAGGGAAACCCTTTGTAAAAGGCAAGGTCTATCAAGCAGGTAAAGTTTCTGTTGTAGTTAAATACCATTCTTTTTAATTATCGAAGTAAAAATGAGGTTAATCTATGAAAAGAAATATTTATTATTTTATTATATTTTCAATTATATTATTACTAATAATCGTTCTCAGAGCCTACTTAAATATAAAAATGCAGAAAAACCTTCGTGAAAAATTGAGATTTAAAGTTGTGTTCTAATTATATCTTTAGAGCCAGTTTTAACTGGCTCTAAATAAAGGTTTTGGCAATAAATAACATTAGCGACAATCGCAACAACCACACCCCACACCAAACAAAACTTAAAATTATATTTATATTAGCTTCCCTTTATTCGTTTAGCAGTATCAAAATCAAAACCAGTAGCAATTAGTTCCATGTTATAATGATACAGATTGCTTTTGAAAGAAAAATAATGCTTTAAGATTCAATATATTCAAATTAATAATAATTATATTGTAAAATAACCCTATAATAAAAAACGATTAATGAAATGGGTAAGAGCTAATAGATTGCGTTACTTTATTAATTAACCTTTCAAGGAATTAAGAAAAAAACTTAATAAAGGCATAAAATGAGTGAATTACAAAAATACAACGATGCTGTAAAATTTATAAAAATATCGATATTGCAAAGTCAATATGAGGCTGCAAAATCTGTAAATGAAAAACAGCTTATGCTTTATTTTGCTGTTGGCAAATATATTTCTATAAATTCCAGAAAGGGATTTTGAAGAAAAGGGCACTACTGAAGCAATTAGTGAGCGTTTAATTCATTCCAAATTTTCTCAAAGCTTTATGAAAAGCATGTCTTTTTGAATAATTCATTTTATATTGTTGCATAATTCTTGTTTTTTCACCTGATTCCCCTCTAGATTCTAGAACTTCTCCATAAGCTGCAACAAAAGCGGCACACTCCTCATAACTGTTTCGCCTGTTATTGCTCATTATTGCAGAAATGCGGAGTGTCAGCCATTGTTTTATTTTTTCTAACCATAATTCGTCTATATTTTTTGGAAGCACAATTTGGGCTTTCCAGCTTTTAAAGTATTCAGAGAATTTTGCTGAAACTGATGGTTTAGAATTCAAGCTTTCTTTTTCAGAATATGAATCTACTTTAAAAGAACAGCCATCAATAGCTATCTTTATCATTTCCGATAATCCAGGAAAGCTTGTTTTTCCAGAATTTAACAGCAACAGCATAAGGGCAATACCTTCTTTCATAAAGGTAAAAGACCAGCCGATTCCATCTCCAGCATTCATAAACTTATTAATTATCTCATCAAATCGTTCTTCAAAGAACATTAGTGCTATTTGTTCCTTTTTATAGCATGAGTCTTTTGAATCATAGTATGACGAATAAATATCTCGAACCTTATTAGAATAATCTTCCCAATTTTGCGACTGCAATCTTATTTGAAAATAGTTTGCTACTGTCGGAGAAGAGCGAAAGGCTTCAAGCCAGCAGTATTCAGCAGTTTCTTGTTTTTGCATTTCTAAAGCATATTTTGCGGTTAAATTGGCTATACTGCTTCTCATACGATAATTAATTGGAACTTCCTTTAAGGCACGCAGGCCAATAAGCAACATTTCCTTTGGAACAGTATTTCCTTTTGCCAATATATTCCTGTAAAGAATTGGATGGCTTTCTGCATACCGGCTGGCGTTATCCAAAACAGCTTTTGGGTTTTGTTGCAAATTCTGTGCTTCCTCAAGAAGTTTATCTGTTTTTATTTCAGGTCTCTTTGCTAGAGCTTCTATCCAAAATGGAAGAAAAGATTTCAGGTTATTATTTTTAATTTTATTAGAACCATTTTTCAGAATTTCCTCAATGGAAAATGAATAAAAATTAAAATTATCCATTATTGCTAGCATTGTTTCAGCACGATCTTGTTTTTTGTTGCCTATATACGCTAGGTACAAGGCTTCCTTTGCTACTTTATCCAAATCAATATTTAGCAGTTTAAACCATATAAGATCTTTTATTCCTAAAGTTCCATCACGATAATCACCAGAAACCTGAACTTTTAAAAAGGACAATATAAGTGCCAATTGAGCACCTTTTTCATATTGTTCATGATCAAGACATTTGTGAAGCAGTTCTATTGCTGTGGAAACAGCATCAAGAATGTCATTTGGATCAGAGAAATTGTATTCATATATATCGTCATCATACCATCCATCCCATTCTAAGTTATATTCACTTTTAAGCTCTCTTTTGCCAGTTTGAATTTCATCTAGCACATTGTAAATTGTATTTATTTGATTATCTAGAGTAATTTCTTCCTCTTTTTCATCAATGTAAGCTTCTTTCGCAGATTTACAATAATCGTTCAACTTTGCGAGAAATTGCTGTCGATTATTCTCTGGTGTCGTGCGTGCAATATCATGAATAAATAATTTCAGTGTATCAGCACTGAATCTGGATGTTAATTGATCTACTTCTTTCAAAAATGTTGGGTAATTTATTGGCATATTGTTGATATCTATTTCTAAATCTATATATTATGTTATTTGATTAAAGCTCTATGGAATCAAATCTGTCAAAACAATTTAACATGGCTTTGAACATATCGTCACAATTAAATACACTGTTGAAAATATCTAAATCATATTTTTTGGCAAAACTATTTACAAAATCTTCACTAGGTTTCTTATTCTTTATATATTCAGCCTTTATTTCTCTTTTTATTTGACGATAACGAGCGTCTGTTTCATATTTAGGGACATAAGTAACACCGTTTAAAATACCGAAATTTATTTCATCTTTTTCGTTGTCTGATAAAGCGATAAATTTGCTTACTTCGATGCCATCAGGTAATATTTCACATTTTTCCAAATAAGTATTTCTATAATATCTTCTTTCTTCTTCAAAAGTTTTAGTTACATCTTTCCATTTTAAATTTTGTTCCATTAGATAAACTCCATTTTTTATATTACATAGCCATATTCTGATAGTTGCTTTTTAAAAGATTTTTCAAACATCTCTAAACTTTTAGTAGCCTGTTTACAAGTTATAATTCCATCTTTTATCAATTTAAACAAAGCTTTATTCCTTCTTTTCTACCATCTTCTATAAGTCCTTCTATTGCTTCACACACATAACTTTCCAAATTAATAAAGAGCCAAATTTTTAGCTTCTTTTTCAAATTTTTCTACTGACAAGCCAATTTCTTTAGCTGCTTGCTGTAAGGTTATAAGACCTTTTTTTACAAGACTTACCAAAACCTTTAATTGTCCTTCTTTTCTACCATCTTCAATTAAACCTTTTAAAGCTTTACACATATTACTTTTCTCCTTTTTCTCACTAATTTTTATATTGGCACTCGTCAAAACGTTAATTAAAGATACAGCCTCGTTTGGAACATTCTCAAAATGTTTATCTGTTATAACTTCCTTATATAGACGATTTTTATCATTCGAGAATTTCAAATATAACAAAACTTCTCTTAATTCGGTAAAAAACTTGTTAAAATCTTTCTTAGGAATATTTACTGGGTCTATAAGATTTATCTCATAGTTTTTAACATACTTAAGAAGTTTTTTATCTATTTCTGGGAACATTTGAATTAGCTTTGTTGGAGCATCCCAAGCATAGCCACTAAAGTTAATAACCAAAGTTATTATAGGTAAAATTCTATCGGTTTTAAGCAAACCAGAAAGGAATTCTACATTATTTTTAAGTTTTTTATTTCTTCGGTTCTCGTCAGCTATATTTTCTTTTTGTTTTGTTATCCTTATCACCCATCGATTTGCTCCTTGTTTTTATTATAACGAGAAATAAGGGGCTTTGCAAGTTGGTTACAGGATAAGGGCTAGTCCAAATTGTGTACAAAAAAGAAAAAACTATTAAGGTTAGTCGTAATAAACATAAATGGCTCTAGAGTTTTTGTATTTATTGAGAGTTTCGTTAGCCTTTTCCCTAAAATAAAAATAATAAAATAAAAACATATCGGTGAAGAATTCGGTCTTCCAGCCAATGAAGAAACCACTGGCAAGATGGTTGCAGCATTGAGAAGACTTGGCTTCAAGAAAGTTTACGATACTGTATATTCTGTTGACCTTACCATCATCTTCTCATCAATCATTGAAACCTACAAGAAGGTTCTTCCCGAAGGTCCATGTGCTGAAAAATCTCACCACATCTTATAATAAAAAAAGAAATAACAAGAGCTGGAATTTTATTATTTCATCATAAACCAGAGAAATATATACCTGGTAGTTTTTTGAAAATAGCTTATTTTAAAAATGATTCTGAAATTATTTATCAAGATGAAGTTCATGGTTCTTTATTAGAACAGGTTAATAAGATAATTGACTTAATCTATACAAAATATTTAAAAGGTATTATTGCTTACGAAAATATTACTCGAACCGAGAATTATTCTTATCCTAAAGAAGCTATAAGAGAAGCTTTATTAAATGCTATAGTCCATAAAGATTATGCAAAATTAACACCGATTCAAATTAGAGTCTATGATAATAAGCTGATGATTTCTAATGATTGTATTTTTCCAAATGATTGGACTATCGAGGATTTAATGAAACCTCATAGATCTAGACCTCTGAATCCTTTAATTGCAAACGCTTTTTTTAGAGCAGGATTTATTGAATCTTGGGGCAGAGGAATTCAAAAAATTAATTCAAGCTGTTTGGAATTAGGGAATAATTTACCTGAATACATCATTAAAAGTGAAGATTTTACTGTTGTTTTTTCAGCTTCAACGCAACAATCAACACCGCAGTTAACCAAGCAATCAGCTACTCAAGGGGGTTTACAGACATCACCGCAGTTAACGCCGCAGACAACACCGCAGTTCAAAATGGTTGAAAGTAAAATTATTAACTTATTGAAAAAAGATTCAAGTATTTCCCAAAGACAGATAGCAATGAAAATAGGAGAAACGTATGACTCCGTTAGATACCATATGGCTGCTATGTTGAAAAAAGGTTTAATAACTAAGGTAGGAAAAAATCGTAATACTCGTTGGACAATCAATTAATATTATGAAAGAAATTGTTATGTAGTTTTCTTTTAAATATAGTTTATGATTTGGTGTGGTTTGTTTAGAGTCTACGGCTCTTGGTGTGATTGTTGCTTTAAAATATCCATTTGAGGATTTTATAAAACAGATGCTGCCCCGCTATGCGGGGAAGCTGTCAGCTTGCTGACTGAAGGGGGAGCAAAGCGTAGCTTTGCGTAGACTGGATGGCAAACAAGTTGTAATTGTAAGGGGTCTTTAAGTATTTTTTATAACTCTTTTAGATTTCTTATAAATGCTAGTAAATCATCTACGTTTTTAAAACGTTCTTTGATATCTGGATTGGTTCCTTTTTCCCAAAATTCTTTCAAATAGTTAATATTTATTCATCAACAGGCACAAGAGCCAAGCGGAAGCCAATGTCGAAGTTCCTAATCGATGGATCGCGATAGTTGCGATTAGCCGAACGGCATAGGGCAGCGATGGTGCGACAACAACCGCCACGAATAAAATAAAAAGAATCTTTATTGTAATATTGATCTGTTACTGCAGAAGAAGTATATTCTCTACAAGGATCTCTACACCATTCATTAACATTGCCGTGCATATCATAGATACCCCATGCATTAGGCTTTTTCTGACCAACAGGATGGGTTCTATTTTTCGAATTAGCACCATACCAACCAACTTCATTTAAGTTTTGCCCACCGAATACAGAAGTTATATTTTTACCAGAGTTTAAAGAAGTTGTTGTTCCTGCCCTACATGCGTATTCCCACTGGGCTTCTGTAGGCAAGTCAAATTTATAGCCTTTTGGAGTAAAATCTTTAAATAAAGTATTTAGCCTTTTGCAAAATTCCTTTGCTTCATACCAACTTACGTTTTCTATAGGATTATTTTCTCCTTTAAATTTAGATTGATTATTCCCCATTAAATTTTCATACAAGCTTTGAGTAACTTCGTATTTGCCTATATAAAATGGTTTTAAAATAGTTACTTTATGTTGAGTTTCATTATCGAATCTACCAAGTTCATTTTCAGGACTACCCATCATAAAACTACCAGCAGGACATAAAACCATATCTTGCATAAAGAGGTCATATAACTTTTTTAATTTGTCATCAAATTTAGGACTTTTACTTTTATTTAGAGTGTAAAGCATTGCCACTGGCACAGCGAAATTCAAATTCTGACCTTTTGTAAAATAAGCAGAAACAATACCTAAAACTTTATCGCTTTCGCTCAAAAGAGGACCGCCACTGTTCCCTGGTGAAACAGGTGCGGTAAATTAAATTACATTTGTTCCATCCAAATTCTGAATTTGGCTGACCATACCGTTTGTAAAAGAAAAATTTAACCCCATTGGGTTTCCAAGAGCATAAACATTAGTTCCTGGGTTAGGCATATTGGCATCAAGAGTTAGAGTTTTACCCTGTTTTGAGCTTTTAAGAATCGCTATATCTAGTTTTTCAGAATAATCAATTATGTCTTCTATTTTGTATTCATTACCATTGGAGTCTTTTGCTGTTATAGAAGTTGCACCAGCAACAACATGATAGCAGGTTGCAATAATATCTGGCTCAAGAGCAAAAAAACCTGTTCCAGTCATACCGCCTTTAGAATTCATAACTGTTAGGGCAACTACAGAACTTACAGATTCTTTATATAATTCTTTCGTGTCTAATTTTTTATTATAAAAACATCCCAACCTTCACAATAAGCCGTGGAAGTAACAATAATTACAAATATAAACAGACATAAAACCAGCATTTTCATAGATTCTACCAGTATCAAGTTCATTTCAAATCAATCTATAAATGATTATAGCATAAATAGTAATAGATTGAATCTTTTTGTTTATCTGTGAAACTTTGGTATAATCTGTAGAAATATAAAAAGCAGGTAATTGATTATGCCTAAGAACTTATATCAGTCATTAATGAAAAAAAGCATATATGCAATATTAGATGGTGATACAAAATATGAAGAATATAAATTTGATGATGATAACACTAATATACCAATTTCTATGCCTTATTTAAAAGGTGGAGATTTGTGCGATATTTCTCGCTATTTTAAAGTGGAAAATATGCCTTTTAATGGAGCAAGTAGATGGCAATATGTAGAAAATATATTAAATCATTGTATTGAAAATAATAAAATATCTGACTTTTTTGTATATTTATTTGAAAAGAAAAACTTTATCAATATGTTTCAAGGGCATAATCATAAAGAAATAGATAAAGCTCATGACCATTTTATCAAAACAATTATAAAGAAAATTAATGAAATTTTGTATTTTGATGATTGTGAACTAATCGCATTGAATAAAAAACAATATATTATAAAAGAATTAAGCTCTAATATTGATATTGATATTCCAAAAATAAAAATTATTGGTAGAGAGTATATAAAAAGTATTTCCGCGAGAGCAATAAATGAAATAGAACAAAAGAATTATGATAGTGCCATTACAAAAGCTAGAACTATTTTAGAAGAAGTTTTTTGTTATGTTATAGAAAAGAAGAATGAAAAACCTTCAGATAAAGGAAATATTAATCTCCTATTAAAGCAAGTAAAAGAATTATATAATATGCATACAGATGAAAAAACAGATTCAAGAATCAAAGGTTTGTTATCTGGTTTAGGAAATATAGTTTCTTCTATTGCAGAAATGCGTAATAAAAACAGTGATGCTCATGGAGTTGGTGCTTCTAGAATAAGGATAGACGAACATCATGCTAGACTATTCGTTAATTCAGCAATTATGATGGCTGATTTTATATTGTCGGTAGAGCAAAAAGCCAATAAAAAATAATTTTATTGTATAAATTATTCCTCATCTTTTAGAGTTCTCAATGGTTATTTTAGTAGTAACTAGCTTTTGCAACACTCACACCAATCACACCTCACACAAAACATAACCCCAAAAACTATAATTAGCTTTCCATTATGCGTTTAACCGTATCTGGATCAAACCCCGCAGCGATTAGTTTTTTTTGCTTTGTTTTCTAGTTCTTCTCTAATTTCTGCTTCCTTATCACTTTCCTTTTTTTAAGCAATAGTATAACTGTTTTGTAATGACAATTATAGAAAAAAATGTTTTTGGCTATGCAACAATAGAAAACTTTTGATTACTATATATTTTTTTCAACAAAGTCTTCAAATTCTTCTTCATTCATTGTATAAACATTTTTGAACATATAACCCTCAAATGTTTGTAAATTATAGTTTACACAATGTTTTTTGGCATTAAAAAAGATTCTGTTTTTAATAATATTAAAATTTTTCTTCTTACCAGCATTTTTCTTTTTACTTTCAACAAGGATAAAATCTAAATGCTGTTTTGCTTCATTAAAATTAAGGTTCATAATATCTAGTAAAATCAGATAGCTATCTTTTATTTTGTTTTTTATACTTTTGATAGTATCAGTATCTATTTTTTCGTTTTTGAATTCTACCAAAATAGTTTTTTCTCTATCTTTTTCATATTGAATCAAAGCATCGACAGAACAGCAATCATTTAATGAATGTATTCTTGAATAATCACTTTTAAATTCATCAAAATTAATTGCTTTCTTTGGTGATTTGCATAAATAAACTTGGTTTATAGAATCTAATGAAACATCTTTTAATGAGGAGTGATAAGTTTTTAAACAATCTATGTAATCAATTCTGGCTGAATTTTTCATTTTCTAGTTCCTGAAGAGGTTCAGCCAAAAGAGCATAGATTTTATCAATTGAATCACTGACATCTTTAAAAAAGGCATTTCCATCATTATCTATTGAAGATAAATAGTATTTATACTTATTTGATTTTAACCCATATTTAGCAATATTAACATCTAATGCTTCTAAAAAATAAGGACTATGAGTATTTATCAATATTTTCAAATCAAATTTTTTGTTTAGCAATACTATTAGCTTCGCAAAAATAATTTGCCATTTAGGATGTAAATGTATTTCAGGTTCATCTAGTATTAATACATCAGATTTTTTTAAAGCACCTTTAATTAATAGAGTTTTGATAATAGCAAACGTCTTTAATCCAGCACTGATATTTTCCATAGAAAAAGTAACATTGTTTTCAGACAAATATTGGAACTCTCTATTGTTATTTTTTATAATTTTACCTGGACAAACACCATTTACAATATCTAAAATTTCTTTTAGCTCATTATCTGCAATTATTTCTCCAATTATATCTTCACTAACTTTTTCATTTAATAAATACCACATTTTTTTGTAATGAGATTCAATAGAGTGTTCATTATAATTATAAAAATCACTAAATATTTGTTCAACCATTATAGAATTATCAAAATAAACAACATTAATATGTGATAATATATTGTTTTTTATTGAAGTCTTTTTTACTTCATTCTTTTCTAATTGAACTCTTATTATTTTCCTGCTAAGTTTTAATTCAATGCTAGCATCAGATTTATTTATATTGCAAACTTGACTACCAAATTCAGATGAAATGCTTTTGTTTATCAGTTTTGTAATGAGTTCTTCATTGCTAATAGTAAAAGGTAAATATAATTCTTTTAATTCTTTATCGCTTATTTTTATTTCTTTTGATATTTTTATAAAGAAGTCATTTGAATTTAAGTATTTCTTAAATTCATCAAATGAAACTTTAGAGGATAAATGTTCCAATATATCTTTCTCAAAAGGTTTTTTGTTTATAAAATAAAAAAGATAGTTTTTTTGATTATCAAGCCAAAAACGTTCAAATCTTTTGTTTAAAGAATAAATACGATAATTATTGATAGTATTATTTAAGTCGAATATAGCATTTAAAATTGAATATAAAGCCTTACTAATAGTGCTTTTTCCTGTATTGTTTTCTCCTCCAATAACAGTTATTCCTTCAATATCTATTGAAGCACTTTTTATTTTACCTATGTTATTTAATGTTAATTTCATTCTATATCTACCTTATTGATTTGCTATATTTTCTCTTTTGAATAATGCTTTAACCAAGTTTAGCGATAACAAACGCATTTTTATAATATCATACCATATAATTTCTTATCAAGTTAATGAGTATGTATAAATCACAATCTTTTTTTGTTTAAATTTTGAGTTAGTCGTAAGAACCATAAATGGATATTGTGTAGCTATGTAGTTATTGAAATTTTCGTTTGCCTTTTTCCCTAAAATTAAAAAAGAAAAAATAATATTAAAACCGAAAGCACAGTAAAAAATCCACACAAGATTGATGAAGCAAAGTGCATAAAAAAGGTAAGAACAGAGTTGTAACTCCAGCATTCTTCAAGCCAATAGCTGAAACCGAATGTATCAACTGCGGTCAGTGTGCTGCTGTATGTCTAGTAGGCGCTCTCACTGTTAAGAAGAACATTCTCGAAATTCAGAAGAACCTCGACGACCCAACTAAGACCTGCGTTGTTCATATGGCTCCTGCAGTTCGTGTTGGTATTGGTGAAGAATTCGATCTTTCAGCCAATGAAGAAACCACAGGAAAGATGGTTGCCTATTCTCGAAAACTCGGCTTCAAGAAAGTATACGATACAGTTTGTTCTGCTGACCTTACCATTGCCTTCCCATCAATCATCGAAACCTACAAGAAGATTCTTCCCGAAGGTCCATGCGGTGAAAAGGCTCACCACCTGCTCCACACCAAGTATGCAAAGCGTGGGAATTTTAGAGGGCAGAGATAAGAGATGAGGGGATTGTTTTAGTTTGTGCTTCTGCAAAGTCTCAGCTATAACCGTCAATTGTGAGCTGTCTACGACTGCTCGCAATCCAGCTTTTTAGAGATTAGAGCACATAGTGATGAATGGATTTAGGCAAAAAGTTTAAGAATATTGTCAAAACTTTCTTATTTTGTTATTATTAAAAATGATAAAACAGCTAGTTTAATTACTTTTGATTATTTTTACATATACCTTTGAGAGCTGTTTTTAAATCCAATTAATTTATTTGTTACTTGAATTATTTTGCTCAAAATAAGGAGAAATCTATGTGTAACGGAATTAATTTTTTAGAATACAATCAAATTTGTTATATTGCAGATAACAGAAAGGAATTTGCAAAAAATTATTTTGAAAGGTTTATTGCATGATTAAATTTCAAACCAATATAACATTAACTTCTATTCAGTATACTGGTAAAACTATAGGTAGAGAATTTGCAATAAAACTTAATGTTAACGGCAAAAAGAAGTCATTAAACAAAAAGCTTATACCAAAT
>CAJOND010000141.1 GCA_905236675.1 Candidatus Rifleibacteriota bacterium
ACATTAACAAAACAGAATATAGTTATGGCTGTTAGCAGAGCTTATTACAATTGGCTATATTCACGTGAAGTTGAAAATGTTGGAAAAATGGATTTGGATCTTGCTCAGGCACATTATGATTTGGTTAACAAAAGATTTCAGGCTGAACAAACTTCTAAATATGAATTACTTCGTGCCGATGTTAGATTAGCTCAATATAAAAGTTCTTACCTTGGCAATAAAAATGATGCTGTAATGGCAAAACTTTCTTTGTTAAAACTTCTGTCTCTTCCGATGGATACGGATCTGGACACTTCTGCAAAGCTCGAAATTGAAAATATTAATCCAAATGTTGAAGAAGATTTAAAGAACGCAATAAATCTTCGTGAAGATTTAAAAATATCTAGAGCCAGAAAAAGGATAGCTGATCAGTCATTGGTTTCCGCAAGAAGTGGCGGAAAACCTTCAGTTGTATTAAGTGCTCAATGGGGTTATGACAAGCCTTCGTCCAGATTAGCAAGCGGAAGAAATGCCGATGATACTTGGAATGCAACTTTAGCTTTAAGTATGCCTATAATGGATGCAAGTCTTACAAAAAGCAAAGTTAAAGATGCAAAAGCAGGTATTAAGGAAGCTGAAAATAATTATAGCGAAAGTATTGAAAATACTGAATTAGAAGTTTATAGAGCTGCATTAAGTTTACAAACAGCAATAGAAGTTCTTGCTTCTCAGAAAGAAAACTTAAAACAGGCAGAAGAAACTTTAAGGCTTGCAAAAGTTCGTTACGAAAACGGTCTTTTCACTCAAATAGACTTGTTTGATGCTGAAAATGCCTGGTCTAATGCCAAATTAATATATTTACAGGCTATTTTCAATCATCATAACGCCAGACTAGCTTATCAATTAGCCGTTGGTAAGCTTGGACGTGATATAAAGGGGTTCTAATCAATGTTAAAACAAAGCAAATATGTTAAAACACTGCCAAACACTAAGTCCCAGCACTGGTTACTAAAAGTTATCGTTGTATTTGCGATTTCTGCTGGAATTTTCTTCGGAATCAATTCAATGGGTTCCGCTGCTCCCACAACACCTACAGCAACTCAAACAGCAAGTACAAAAACTGCTACATCTAAAACAGTACAGGCAACCCCTGTTTACTCTCAAGTTGTAACAACAGGAACTATCAGCCAGAAAATCAAAACTTCAGGCGAAATCAAGCCAATGCTTGGTGTAAGTCTTATTCCTGAAGCTTCAGGCAAGATTGAAGAAATATATGTTGATGTTGGCGACTTTGTAAAAAAAGGTCAGAAACTTGCTCAGATTAACGATGAAACCCAGCAGGCTCAGTATGCTCAGGCAAAAGCTTCTTTGAATGTTGCTAATGCAGCTATTAAAATGCAAGAAGTTACTATTGAAAGTGCCAGATCTTCTCTGGTTTCTGCAAAGGCTTCTGTTGAAGCATCTGAATCTCAGTTAAAGAACCTCACCGTAACAAGAAAACGTTTGGAAAAGTTGTTCTCAGAAGGCGCTGTTTCCAGACAGGATGTAGACAATATTATCACTCAGTATGATAATGCTAATGCTGCTCATATTGCTGCTCAGACTAATGTTAAGAGAGCCAGCGACGCTATTCAGACTGCTCTTGTTACTTTGGAAATGAGAAAAGCTGAATTAACTCAGGCTACTGCTAATCTTAACGCTGTAAAGGTTAATTTAGACAAAACCGTTGTTGACGCACCTTTTGATGGCGTTATTACAGCAAGATACGAAGATCCAGGTGCAAATGCAAATCTGTCTAAAGCGCTGTTCGACATTCAGCAGAGCAATCCTGTAAAAATTATAGGTACAATAATTGAAAAAGATTTATACCAATTAGTTGCTGGTAAGACAAATGTATTTATAACAGTTGATTCTGTTGCTGGAGATTTTAAGGGAATTGTCACGAAAATCTATCCTTCAATAGATAACACTAGTAGAACTGGTAAGATAGAAATCCATTTAAACAACAGCGATAACAAGTTAAGAACAGGTATGTTCGCAAAAATAGATGTTCTTATTACAACTCATGAAAATGCTGTCATTATTCCTCGTGATTCATTGGTTAAATATGAAAATAATTATTTGACCTACGTAGTAGAAAAACAAGGCGATAAATACATTGCTGTAAAGCGTGATGTAAAAGTAGGTATTGTAGATGACGACAAAGTTGAAATTATCTCTGGACTTAAAGCAGGAGAACGCCTAATCAGCAAAGGCACTGAGTTTGTCAGAGAAGGTTCAGCTGTAAGCATAGACTAATTGGAGATTAAAATAGATGAAATTTTCAGAATTTGGGGTAAAAAATCCCGTTACAACATCTATGATTTTTGTGGCAATTGTTGTATTGGGGGCATTTGCATACACATTAGTCGGAATAGATTTGATGCCGAAATTCGATGTGCCTGTTGTAATGGTTGTAACTCAATATCAGGGTGCTGGTCCACAGGAAGTTGAACAGCGTGTTACAGAACTTATCGAAGCTCGTGTATCGGCAGTAGAAAATGTCGACGAAGTTACCTCTACTTCAATGGAAGGTATTTCACTGGTCAATGTAAAGTTTAAATGGGGTATCAATATGGATACCGCAACAAACGATATTCGCGATAAAATAGACCAGATTAGGAAACGACTTCCAGATGCAGCAGAAGCTCCGTTGCTCATGAAAATAGATATGAGCATGATTCCTGTTGTCATTTATGGTGTAACAGCCAGAGAAAGCTGGAACAAAATTGAAACAATCACCGATGATAAAATAGTAGACCGCTTGAAACGTATTCCTGGTGTTGCTACTGTTACAGGAGAAGGTGGAGCTAAAAGAGTTATTAAAGTCAAGCTGAATAGAGAAAGGCTTGAATCAACTGGAATAACTGGTACTGAAATAGTTAATACTATCAGAGCACAGAACCTTACCAACCCTGGTGGACATATAAGAAGCGGACAGATGGATTTCCTTATCAGGACTCCAGAAGAATTTTCTTCTGTAGAACAGGTTGGCGAAGTTGTTCTTAGACATACTCCTAATGGCGTAATAAAAGTTAAAGACGTTGCAGAAGTTGAAGACGGCTTGAAAGAGCTTACCGAAGATTTCCGTATGGACGGTAAGCAGGCTAGAGGTATTATGATTCAGAAACAGTCTGGCGGTAATACTGTTGCTGTTGCCAATTCTGTAAAAGCGGTTGAACAGAGTATCAAAGAAAGTCTTCCAAAAGATATGGAAATGATTGAATTTATTGATACTTCTACATTTATTAAGAATACCGTTAGCAATTTAAAAGAATCTTTGATTTTCGGTGGTGTCTGTGTTCTGCTTGTAATTCTCTTTTTCTTAAGAGATTTTAGAGCCAGTCTGATTATTGCGATTACCATTCCAACTTCATTGATTATTACATTTTTATTGATGTTCCTCAATGATTACACTATTAACCAGATTTCGCTGTCGAGCTTGGTTATAGCAATTGGTATGGTTGTTGACAACGCTATTGTTGTTATAGATAACATAAAACGCTATATTGAACGTGGGGTCAAGGTTAAGGAAGCCGCCGCATGGGGCGCTTCTGAAATGACCGCTTCTGTTGTTGCCTCAACGCTCACAACCGTTGTTATTTTCCTGCCTATTATGTTCACTACTGGTATCACAAAGATATTCTTTGGACAGTTGGCCGCAATCGTTTCTATGGCATTGTTAGCTTCATTGATTTCAGGGCTTTTACTGACACCTATGCTTGCTTCAAAATTACTAACCTCAAATTCAGAAATAAAAGGCGGAATTTTCGCACTTTTTGAAAAGTTTTTGAGAACCTTAGAAAATATATATGTTGGTATTTTAAAAATTCTTCTTAATAACAGACTGACAATGGTTTTCACAATGATTGCACTGCTTATTGGTTCTTTTGGTTTAATTAAGTTTGTTGGTGTTGAATATATGCCTAACCAGGACCAAGGTCGTTTTACTGTAAATGTCGAATTGCAGACAGGTACCAGATACGAAGAAACAGGTAAGATTTGTGCACAGATTCGTGATATTGTTCTTTCAAAGTTTAAAGACGAAGTTATCGCTAATGTGTATTCTTATGGGATTGGTGAAAATGCAGAATCTGTAGCTTTCAACAGCAGCAAAGGTTCTAATATAGGTCAGGTTCAATTCCGATTACGTTCTAGAAACGTTAGAAAAATCCATGTCGGCGATGTTATCAATGCTGTAAGACCAGATATAGAAAAAATACCTGGTATAACTGTTCGCTTTGAAACAACTCGTTCAATGGGTAGCGGTAAAGATTTTACTCTTAACGTTTATGGTCACGACCTTGAAACAGGCGTTAACTACTGTAAGACTCTTGTTGAAAAATTTAAGAGCATCAAGGGTTTACAAGACTTAGATATAAGCCAGAAACTTGCAAGCCCTGAACTTACTGTTAATATAGACCGTGAAAAAGCTTCCAGCTTAGGTATAAATGTTAATACTGTTGCTAACCTGGTTGAACTATACTTCAGTGGCAATACGACAGTTAAATACCGTGAAGGCGGCGATGAATACGATATTGAAGTCAGACTTAGACCCGAAGACCGTGAAAAAATCGAAGACCTTGACCAGATTACTGTTCCAAACAAGAATGGCGAACCCATCCGTTTGAGCAACATAGCAACAGTAAAACAAGCTCTTGGTCCTACCAATGTTAAACGTTATGACCAGCAGAGATATATTCAGATTACTGGTTCCGTTTATGGAACAGACGCAGGTTCTGTAATAGAAGAAGCTACAACAATACTTAACAGTACCGCCGTTCCAACGGGTTTTGCCTGGGAATTTTCAGGAGATGAAAAAGATAGAAAAGAATCTTTCCAACTCCTTATGGCAGCTGGTCTTCTCGGTATAATGCTTGTCTATATGGTTATGGCATCACAATTTGAATCATTGCTTGCTCCATTCATTATTGCATTCAGTATTCCATTCGGATTCATCGGTGCCATAATAATGCTGATTATAGCAGGAAGCCGCTTGTCAGTTGTCTCTTTGCTTGGTGGTTTGATTCTTGTCGGTATCGTTGTTAATAATGGTATAGTTTTAATCAGCTACGTTAATATACTCATTGCTCGTGGCTACAAGACTAAAGAAGCTTTGATTGAGGCTGGCAAGAGCAGACTCAGACCTGTTCTTTCAACAACAACAACTACCGTTCTAGGTATGATTCCAATGGGTATATCCACTGGTGACGGTGCTGAAATGTGGATACCAATTGCTTGGACAGTTATCGGCGGTTTGACTGTTTCTACTATGATGACTATGACAATGATGCCTGTTGTTTACAGCTTGTTGCAGAGATGGCTTGTTCCTGCTGATCAACGTGATGGTTATAAGGCAGATTGATACAGGAAAAAGTGTATATAATTTATAGAGATAAGAGATTAGAGGTAAGAGAAATCTCTCTCCTCTCTAATCTCTAATCTCTAAAAAGTTTCTTAGCATTAATTGCTATATTAAAATATACAACTTTGTTAAAAGTATAAAAATGGAGTAAATAGATAATGGAATTTTTCTTTATAGTATGTAGTGCAACGATGGGTGCTGATGTTATGCTGCAATTCAAAAAATTAGAAATACACAACTTTACTCAGATTCCTTTGGTTAATGGTTCTGGCGAAGGTGGTGGCAAAAAGTTTGGCAACGATATCTGGCCAGGCGATAACACTGCATTTTTTGTTGTTACAGAAACAGAAAAATATGAAAACCTTAGAGATTGGGTTAAAGAATACCGTGAACAAGACATTCGTGAAGGTATGAAGCTTATTAACCTGGCATTAAAAGAGATTGTCTGATATTTAAAACCGCAGGCT
>CAJOND010000142.1 GCA_905236675.1 Candidatus Rifleibacteriota bacterium
AACCATCTTGCCAGTGGTTTCTTCATTAGATGGAAGACCGAATTCTTCACCGATACCAACACGAACGGCTGGAGCCATGTGAACAACACAGGTCTTGGTTGGGTCGTCGAGATTCTTCTGAACTTCGCAAATGTTCTTCTTAACAGTGAGAGCGCCTACTGGACATACAGCAGCACACTGACCGCAGTTGATACATTCGGTTTCAGCTATTGGTTTGAAGAATGCTGGAGTTACTACAGTGTTCTTACCTTTTTTATGTACTTTGCTTCATCAATCTTGTGTGGATTCTTTACTGCGCCTTCGGTTTTTATATTTTTATAATTTTAGTTTTAGGGAAAAGGCTAACGAAACTTTTAATATATTACATAGCTTCTAGAGCCATTTATAGTTTTTACGACTAACTAAAAATCTGTTAAATCAATAGATAATTTTTACTTATTCATTTTTATCTAATAATTTTCTTAAGTCTTCTATCTTTGGCAAAGCGTTTCTCAAATCATCAGACATATCTTTTGAAGTTTTATATGTAGCTACGCCCATCGGTTTTGAATAATCTTGAATAACATAATCAACAAATGATTTGTTCATATCTTTACAAAGAATAATGCCTATTGATGGGTTTTCGTGGGCTTTTCTTTCAAAACCGTCTAATATGCTTAAATATCCTTGTAGTTGACCAAGATATGAAGTTTTAAATTTACCTTTTTTTAGTTCCACAGCAACCAGACAATTCAAATCTCTATTAAAGAAAAGCAAATCGATATATTGATCTTCACCGAAAGCATCTAAATGATACTGGTTGCGAATAAATGCAAAGCCTTTTCCAAATGTAAGAATAAAATTCTTAATATTATGAATAATAGCATTTTCAACTAGTCTTTCATCAACATCCTGCTTGTCTCTTATTTCAAGCTCTTCAACGTTGATGTAATCAAGGAGATATTCATCCTTAAAAACATTGATAGCTTTCAATGCTTGCTGACTAGCTGAAAGTGATTTGACAAAATTATTAGGAAGATTGCCTTGATGATGAAAATCTTCATTAGCAATACTAATTTTCAAATCATCATAACTAAGTTTTTCTTTAGCCGTTCGTTTTATGTAAAATACACGTTCATCTAGCTCTTTAATCTTTGTTAATATTAATATATGATGGGAAAAACTTATATGTAAAAAATCAAAAACAGGAAAGTCTTTAATTTTATCTAAACTATTTTGTTTATCCTCTAAAATAGCCATTTTTGGAATTTTGGCAGAAGCGTCTGCCAAATTAGAAGTTTCTAAAAATTTTTTTTCGTCAGAAAAATTATCTAATAAAGTCCATTGTTCATAGAAAAGGCGCATATTTCTAAGATTTCTAGCAGAAAAGCCTTTTAAGCCTGGTAATTCATTCTCTAAACTTTTACTAATTGCGTCAATAGCACCTTTTCCCCAGAATCCCTTTCTGGAATTTATAGAAATATATTTGCCAATAGCAAAATAAAGCATAAGCTGTTTTTCATTTACAGATTTTGCAGCTTCATATTGGCTTTGCAATATTGCTGTTTTTATAACTTTTACAGCATCATTATATTTTTGTAGTTCACTCATTTTACGCCTTTTTTTAATTTTTTCTTAATTCATTGTCAAAGTTCATTAGGAAAGAAACGCAATCTATTAGCTCATACTCTTTTCATTAATTATTTTTTTATTACAGAGTTATTTTACAATATAATTATTAATTTGAATATATTGAATCTTAAATCATTGTTTTTCTTTCAAAAGCATTATGACTAAATAAATAGACACAATTTTTAAAGTTAAAATACAAAAAGCCACCTTTGAATCAGGTGGCTCTTTGTATAAAATATATAACTAATTTATTATACCATATTTATCAATTAGCTCTTTCAGCTCTAATGTTTCTGCAAAACCTTCTCTTTCTTTTTGGCTAAAACCTCTCTCTTTATAATATTTAGAACCAATGAATCGAATTGTAGAAGTTTTTTTAGTTGTAGCTAAGCTTTTAAAAATATTTTCGTAATCATAGTCGTAATTGCAATCAGCGTTTTCTACTACCCTTCGACTAACGACTTCTCTTTTCATTTCACTAGAAGGTATATTTTTTCTATAAGTTCCATTATCTGTATAAACATTTATAGAAGAAACAAATAACCAATCTTCTGCTATATATTGTATAAATACTCTAATCCAAGTTGCGCTACCTCTAACACCAATATATGGATAAAATTCTCTACCACCATCTTGTCTAAAAGCTGGGTGTCTGTAGAAAGCAACGCCTTCTAGTTTATCTTCATGCCTGCGAAACTTCTTTAAAAGCTGTTTTAATCTTTCTTTTTCTTTTGTTTCATCTTCTTTTTTTACTATTGTTTCATTTTCTGTTGTGTTTTTTTGGATTCGTTCTTTTCTGTCTTTAAGAAGCTTTTCAAGAGATGAAATATTCTTTTTTTCTTTATCCTCGCTATTTGAATTCTTTTTGTTTTTATCTGTTCCGCTAAAAAATGGGTCATTGTCAAAATCATAATTTTCTTCAGAAGTTCTAACTACTTCGTTTTGAGGAAGAAGTTCTTTGTAATCATCGTTACCAACAATATTCATTTTTAATTTTAGAGTCATTGAAATTGTTGCTTGACCTTGTGTCATATTTAGTCTTGAAATAACCTGATTGCCTAGTATACGACCTGATTTATATCCGAAAAAGATATTCCCCTCAGCATTTACAGTAATATCTTTTCTAGAATTATTGCTTACTTTGCTTTTTATCTTCGCACAATCTTCTCCTTCATATTTTTCAAAAGACTCTACAGTATATCTAGTTTCCATATCACATGGTATTTGTTGATTAGCAGGTATATTTATATTCCAAAAGTCTCCAATTTTTACAGGTTTTTCTGGTAATACCATTAGAAAATGGCTATTGGAATTATTACTAATATTGTTTTGAGAAATTATTGTTCCATTTGGCTTCATCTTTATATCTATAGTTTCTCCAATATTTGGTAAATCGGTCTTGTTATTATCAACAGATGTGTATCCTGATAATATTTTTGTTTCAATAGTTAAATTACCCTTAGAATCTTTTTGCTTAGTTTTTTGCCTAATATACATTATTGTTTCCATTGGGGTTTTCTTAGTCGTATTTTTTACAGACGTAATCGTTTCCCCGATTATGGTCATTTTATAATTTGTAATAGTTCCTATTTCTTGATTATATTTCAAAAGAATAGAATCACTATTAGCTCCATAAGACACTATTGAAAAAACAAAAACAAAAAAAACAGCAAATAAATAACGTTTCATATTATAACCTCATGCAAAGCTAAGATTCTTATTTATTATATTATAGCAAAAATCAATATTCAACTCTTTGTTAATCAATATTCTAGCCTTTTTGAGGGTTAAATACTTTCATTAACAGTAGTAATAAAATATTAAATAAGAATAAAGTTACTCTAATTGTTCTTTTCCGAGGTTTTCCCAGAATTTGTTGAAAATTTCTTTCCCTTCTTCGTTATCAGTTATACAAGGACCTGCGTATTTTGCTTGGTCTGGATTAAAATCAAAATGGAATCCTCCACTGTTTTTATATCCTTCCTGTTTATATGCTGTTTCACAATAATAAATTTCAACATCATTACATTTTTGATTTACCTTAGCTCCAAAAGAGTAAGTTTTATTATCTTTATAAAAAATTTCAAAATACAAATATTCTGAAGAATCATAAGGAGCTAAAAATTGATTAGATTGTTTATTGTTTATTTCTTCAAACCTAGTTCTTATTTCTTTAGAAGCTTCTATGTATTTTTTAAAAGCTTCTTGTTTTTGTTTTTCCTGCCATTTTTTTATATTTTCTTTTAATTCTTCTTCATCTCGTTTTTCTTCATCTGTTTTTTCTAATCCTAATTTATTAATACATTCATTAAATAATTCAAAGACTTCTAAATTCTTATTCCATCTAAAATATGAAAGCCTAAATAACCTAAGAGCTTCCTTATAATTTTGTTCTGTTCCTTCGCCTTTACAATAACATAACGCAAGATCTAGCTTAGCATCAGGAATGCCTATTTCAGCTAATTTTTTATATATTTTGCAAGCTTCATTGTAATCTCTATCAACTCCCAAACCATTTTTATACAAATATGCTATATCCCCTAAAACGTATATATAACCACTATCAACAACTTGCTTATATAGTTTTAATACTTGCTTATAATCTTGTTCGACTCCTTTACCATTTAAATACATTTCAGCAAGACAAATAATTCCTTTTGGGTTGCCATTATCAGAAGCCATTTTAAAAAATTTTATTGCTTCGTTATAATCTTGTTTTATTCCATATATCTCTTCATAGTTTTCACAATAGCGTTTACCCATATGAATCATTGCTTCAGTATCACCTTTTTGTATTGATTCTTTTATTATATCTCTTGCTTTTGATGTATTTTTATCTGTACCAATACCAAAAGTATATATGGTTTCTAATCCATAGATGGCTTTTGTATTTTTTTTATTATATGCATTATTAAGAAGTTTAAATGCTTCATTTTCATTTTTATTAACACCTTTTCCAATAAGATACATTTCACCTAATACTATTTGTGCGTCTGTATCACCCATATCACTGGCGATTTTTAATAGTCTATAAGCTTCTTTTAAGTCTTCTTTTAAATAATAACCATTAAAATATATTTCACCTAGCTTGGCTTGAGATTTGGAATCTCCTTTTTCACTTCCTAATTTATAAAGCTTTATTGCTTCGTTATAATTAACATCAACACCTTTGCCATCAAAATACATTTCACCAAGTAATCCAATTGCTGAGGTTTCCCCTTTATCAAAGGCTTGTTTTATAAGGTTATGTGCTTCTTTATAATCCTTATTAACACCGTAGCCATTATAATACATACTTCCCAACTGACTTAAAGAAAAAGTATCACCTTTATCAGAAGCCTCTTTAAATAACCTGTATGCTTCTCCATAAGACTGAGGAACACCATAACCACAATAATGCATATTGGCAATACGCCCCAAGGCTTGTATATTTCCTTGTTCTGAAGATAAATTGTAATATTTTAAAGCCTCTTTATAGTCGTTGTTTACCCCTAAGCCCTTTTCGTATAAATAGCCTAAAGTGTATTGGGCTTGAGAATTGCCGTTATCTGCCAATGGTTTTAAAATTGCATAGGCTTCAATATATTTTTTATTATCTATAAGTTGGTTAGATTCTTTTAATTTTGCCAACCGCTCTTCTTGTATATAATGGCAATAACCAATTCCACCAGCCAATGCTACAATCAATATAATGATTATATACAAAAGAGTTTTGCTTTTTGATTTATTTTCGGAAGAGACTGTTACATTTTCTGTGGATTCTTGGTTATCTTGTGGCATAAAGTAACTCCTAATATTTGATTTTCTAATTATATCAAAAAGCTATAACTTACTAAACTATAGCTACTTGTCTAATTAGTCTAATATAATTCAATAAAACCCCTTCGGTCGCTTACTCTCGCCAGCTACCCCGCTACGCGGGGTAGCATCTGGTTAATTATACTGCGGACAGTAGACGTGAAACCTTCTATTCTCCGCACAAGGCTTGTTCCCTCTAAGTTTATCCGAAGGTAGATATTTTCAGAGACCGCGGAGGAGAATAAGGTCGAACAAGCAAGCTGTCCGATCCAAAGAACAGAGTTTACTCTGGTTAGGTCACCTCTCCGCCACCGCAATGCTTTGTGAAGTGTACCCAATGTCAAGGACATTTATATATAGGGGGGTATAAAAATTACTCCCCTTTGAAATAAAAAAAATAATAGCCCTCCTTTCTTTTATAAA
>CAJOND010000143.1 GCA_905236675.1 Candidatus Rifleibacteriota bacterium
GTATCGCTACGCTTCAAAGTTTAAGGTTTTTCGGATTTGCGATTCGTTTATCAAAGATCTTGTTCCCCCCAACCGAGGAGAGTTAGTATATCAAAAATCATATACTAAAGTCAATTACTTTTTATAAATATTTTTAGTGTCTTAAAATCAGCTATTTATGAGGTTTTTGAGAACTTGATGTAACTTTTCTTATAATTATTTTTATTTTTTTTAGAGAAGAGAGATAAGAAATTAGATATAAGATATAAGATATAAGACATAAGATTTAAGCTACAAGAATTCTTATCTCCATTTTTGGTCTTATATCTTTAATCTTAAAAAAGTTTTTATTGTTTTTTAACCCCAGTTTTCCTCTAACAGAAAATCACGCAAATTGCGATGTTTTATTCCATTTCTGCTCATATTAAATTCATCTAAGGAAAGAACATATTTAGGGAAATTATCTTTTACATACTTATAAACACCAAATTCTCTGTCTACTACTTCTTGAGAAGCCAACAAATAAGCAACCTGTATATAAATTCTCTCTCCGTCTTTTTCTGCAATAAAATCAATCTCTTTTGTTCCAGCTTTTCCTACTGAAACTTTATATGATCTGCGCAAGAGTTCAAGACAAACAATATTTTCTAAAATCTGGTCTATATTCTTGAAATTCTGGTCATAAACAGCATTAAGTATTCCCTGATCAACAATATAGTATTTTTCATTTACACTAAGTATTTTTTTTGTAGAAATCTCTTCTCTATTTATTTTATATAACAAAAAAGCATCGGAACAAGCTTTTATATAATTGAGAATCGTATCATGAGAAACGTTTCTGTTTTCACTTTTAAAGTATTTTGAAATACTTGTTGAACTGAATGTATGACCTATATTTGAAAAAACATAGTTCACCACTCGTTCCATCAAATCTACATCTCTTATATTATTCCTTTTTATCACATCTTTAAGTATTACTGAGTTATACAGGTCTTGTAAATAAACATTTGAAGATTCACTGTTATTTTGAAGATTTGTAAGGAAAGGCATACCGCCAGTTTTGAGATAACTCTGAAATTCTTTAGCAATAACTATTTCTGAATTATTTATTTTTTTTGCTTTTATACATTCTTCAAAAGAAAATGGATAAATAACAAATTCAACATATCTGCCAGCCAGATATGTTGCTAATTCTCCTGAAAGTAGTTTTGCATTGGAACCAGTTATATAGATATCGCATTCAAATTCTAAACGACAAGAATTAATACATTTTTCCCAGTTTTCTACTTCCTGTATCTCATCAAAAAATAAATATACTTTATTTTTCAATGGCTTAATAAGTTGCGATAACTCTTCGTGTAAAACTTCGGCTGTTCTCAATCTTGAATTAGAAATAAGTTCAAAATTGAAACTTATTATATTTTTACTTTTAACCCCAGATTCAAGAAGTTCGTCTTTTATCAATTCAAGCATAACAGATTTGCCTGAACGTCTTATACCTGTAAATACTTTTATAATGTCTTTATCGATAAAAGGACGTATTTTTTCAATATATCGTTCTCTAGGAATATATGTTTTATGCTTTATTCGATTATTCATAATGAAAATATAAGGCTTTTATAAAAACTAAGCAAGTAAATTTTTAAATTTTAGCTATTATACTAGAATTATTTTTTAATTATAAATATTTCGCTACCATAAAAGCCAAATATTTAACACAGATTTACGCAAAAGTTCAAACTAAAACAATCCTCTCTTCTCTTATGTCTAATCTTCAAAAGAGGTGTTAGCCGACTAAAATAAAACAGCCCCTGATGTTGACTCAGAGGTTACTTGGTATTCTTATTTATTAAACTCTTACGCCTGCTTTTGTTGGGTCTATACTATCAGAACCAATATGTTTGTCGCCCATAAGTTCTACCTGAGTTCTGTCGTTTCTTAAAGTGGTATCCTGTCGATTGTTTGATACTAGATCTGAAGCTGCCATAACCATTGCTGTGTTCATTAATACCATCATTGCTACCATTGAAATTACTTTTTTCATTTTTTCTACTCCTGAATTTATTTATTTTTTATTCGTTCGCTTTCATGAATATAGACAAAATGAAAAACATAAAATCCACGCTTGAAAAAATTTTTTTATAAAAATTTTTTTAGAGAAGAAAGATAAGAGGATTGTTTAGTTCCCAAGCAATCAAAAATTACTTCCCTTTTTAAGGGGAGAAGTCAGCTTTAGCTGACAGAGAGGTTTTTATTAGTATTTTAAAATCCCCCAGTCAGACTTTGGCTGACATCCCCCTTTACAAAAGGGTGTATTTTTAGAAAATGCTTTCTTGAGTAGTCACTAATTATTGTCGTTGTTGTCAAATCGAAGATTAGTAAGCATCGGTTATAAGTAATATTCGTTACTTTTCAGACAATCGAATAACAATAAAAACAAGAGAAGCGTAAGCTTCTAAAACCAAAAACAATGACTACTCCTAATATTGTAGTTATTTATCTAAGGCCTTCTAAAAATAGTTATTACAAACACAGAAGCGCATAGTATACTAATAGTTGACTGTTATTAAATTTTCCGCTAAATTCAAAATATAAATTTGAATTTAGCGGAAAACATAAATGTATATTTCAAGAACTATTGAAAAAAAAGTAAATGAACTTACTAAGGAATTTAAAGTCTTAGTAGTTACAGGTGCAAGACAGGTTGGCAAAAGCACAATGCTTAAACATTGTGACCCCAAAAGAACTTATATTTCACTAGGAAAACCAAATATTAGAGAATTTGCCAACTCTGAACCAGAACTTTTCCTACAAAGATACAAAGCTCCCGTTATTATTGACGAAATACAATATGCACCAATTTTATTGGACTATATAAAAGAAATTGTTGATAACAGCAAAAAAAGAGGGCAATATTGGCTAACCGGTTCGCAACCATTCCATTTAATGAAAAATGTATCTGAAACCTTGGCAGGAAGAGCAGCAATAATTAATATGCTTGGTCTTTCCATAAATGAGAAACAGAATGCAACCGATATTCCAATCGTTTTCGATGATGATTATCTAAATAAAAAAAGACAGAATTCAAAAAAAATCTCTTTGCAAAAAGTTTTTGAATTTATACAAAAAGGCTCTTATCCGGAATTATATGCAGGCCATATCAGCAATTTAGAAGTTTATTACAATTCATATCTTCAAACATACATAGAAAGAGATATTCGAGCTTTAACAACTATAGAAAACGAAAACTCATTTATCAAATTTATGCGTATAGTAGCAGCAAGAACAGGTCAGGTAGTAAAATACAACCAACTAGCACTAGAAGCCGGAATTTCACAGCCGACAGCAAAAAAGTGGATGTCTCTGCTTATTACATCAGGAATAGTATACCTTCTGGAACCTTTTTACGAAAACCTCACCAAGCGTCTGACTAAAATGCCAAAATTATACTTTTATGATACTGGTTTATGCGCCTTTCTCTGCGGATGGTCTAGTCCTAAGGTATTAGAACAAGGAGCTATGAACGGGGCTTTTTTTGAAAATATGGTTGTAACAGAAATACTAAAGAACTATTTAAATAATGGAAAAAAGCCTTCGTTTTTTTTCTACAGAGATACGGAACAAAAAGAAATAGACTTGATAATAGAGCAAAACCAACAGTTATTTCCTGTCGAAATTAAATTAACAGCATCTCCTAACAAATCAATGATCAAAAACTTTTCTATTTTGCCAGAAGATAAATTTACTTCTGGAGCATTGATTTGCATGGTATCAGAAGATTATCCTATAACATCAAAAGTTAATGCTATTCCGATCTGGTATTTATAAAATCAAGCTAAAGCAAAACCGCCTCTGAAGTAATTCAGTGGAGATCAGATTAGAAATTTGCTCTCTTGAGCCCGATTCATCGTCACATACTGCGATATACATTGTTATACTCCGAAATTTTATAGCAAACCATCGTTGATTTAGCAGCAACTTTACTTTTTTATTATAAAATTCTAGATAAATCAATTGGAATGGTGTCAATAACGACTTTTTAGGTGTGAAAAGTTTTGATGAATAGATAAACTAAAATCGTAATATAATACTAATAATTAACTAATATACAAAATTTAAGTATCACAATACTTAAATTTTCAAATCGTTAATTCTTTTTATTATTGTTTTTTTCAAATAATTTGAAGCTTTTTCCGGCATTGAAATTTTGAATATAAGATTAATATTTTTTTGAATTTTATTAATAATATTATTAATCATTAGCTTTGTTGCTGGTTCAGAAACACCTTGTCTTTTGGCGAAATCAATTACCATATTACTTTTAATATTATCATCTCTTCCGTCAATCTTAATTGCCATCTTCCTATCGCCATAAATATGGGTGCAGATTAAATCGTAAATAGGTGATAATTCTATAAAAGAAGAGGCATTTTTTTGAATCAGACTAATATTTTTGGCGTGTAAATCACCATTTCCGATAATATAAGAAAAGCAATAAAGCTGCAAAACAGCTAATATACAGTTTTGTGGTGCAGAGGCAATTTCTAGAATTTTTTTTGCTATTTCATTCAGAGAAATTCTATATTTATCTGCTGGATATCTGTCTAATAATTGGCATCCATCTTCCTGATGATGAAAAACAAAGTCATTATCTATAAATTCTTTATCAAATCTGGTTACAAGCAATCCAAGATTTTTGTCTTTATCTTTAACTAATTTGAACTTTGCAGTATTTAACCCACAAAGTTTAGCCAATTTCATAGTATAAAATTCATTTTCAACTAGATTGTTGTGGTCTTTGGAATTCAATTTCAGAATATAAGCAGATTTATTAGATGCAATATTCAATGGGAAAGTGATCATAGAGGCAGAAATCTTTTCTTGAACACCAGCGATAGTATCATTGCCTTCCCATGAAGGAATATTATCTGTTATTGTTTTATTAAATAGTTCATAAAAATTAATTTCATTTAATTTTAATGCTTTTGGGAAACTATTTGTTTTCTTCTCATTCTTTGCATATATGTCACCAATAACATCACTTCCTACTGCTGCAAAGAGTGTAAACATATCATCTTCAGAAGTCTTTAAATATTTTGTAAGTGCTCTTAGCCTTAAGCCTTCTGGAAGCAGATTAGCAAAAAAAGGAGGCAGATTGTAACCGTCAGTTTTGATTGTTTCTTTATATTTATTTATGTTAAAAGTTAATTTTTTGTATCTATTATCTGAAATAAAATTTTTATCAAATTCAAAAACACAGCCGTTTTCCGTTCGTTTCAATATGCCGGCAAAAGTATCATTTCTATAGATTTTAAGAATATTTGTTCCTTTAAAGTCAGCTGTTTTAACCATTTTTATTCGATGTCATCGGCAAAGCTTATTTGAGAACTGCCGTTAATTACATTTAATTCTAACCCCACAGCATAAAGAACATCTAGAAGCTTATTGAGTCTTACTGTGCTTTTACCTGATTCAAGTTGACAAATAAAATTCAAACTTGTTTCTGAAAGTAAAGCAAGTTCTTGCTGGGACATTCTTAAATGCTTTCTTCGGCTTTTTATAGCTGTTCCAAGCTGTTTTATCAAAAGAATCTGTTTTTCTTTTTTGTTCATTTTTACCACGTTCATAGTAATTATATCATTAATGAAATAAAAACGGAAGGAATTTTTCAAAAATTACCTCGAACATAGTAAAAATTAAACAAAGATAGAAGATGAACTCGACAACAAGTATCAACAACAACTACCTAAAATACCGTCATTGCTGTAAATGTTAATCAATTAGTTACATTTTTACGAAGTTATATAAAATAAAAAAGGACTAAGTAAAAATGGAGATAACGAATAAGAATT
>CAJOND010000144.1 GCA_905236675.1 Candidatus Rifleibacteriota bacterium
CTTAACAAAAAAATTAAAAAAATTTTATAAAGATAATTCCATACAACATAATTTCGCACAATAAAAAAGCCGATAACTAGCTTTAATAGTAGATTATCGACTTTTTATTTTTCTTCAAACTGTTAAAAATCGGAATTTATTGAATATCATAAATTCTTTATAAATACAACTATCTTTGTAATATTTTGTTAATATTTATTTCCTTTGATTCTTTCCTGATTTGAAAGTATTATTTCTTAGACATTTTTAATAGCGTAGGTATATAATTTTTTAGATAATATTAAAATGGAGATAGGGAAATGAAAATAGATGAATTATTAGAAGTAATGAAATGGCGAAATAGCTGTCGTTCTTACGATGCTTCAAAGGAAGTTTCTGATGAGGCTATAAATAATTGTATTATAGCTGCTAATAACGCTCCTTCAGCTTGTAATAAGCAGCCTTGGCGTTTTGTCATAGTTAAAGATCCTCAGACTCGAAAAGATTTATATCAATATGGAATTTTGCCTGGTCTGCCTATGAACTGGATTCCTGATGCTCCAGTAATAGCTGTTCTTTGTGCAAAATCAGATGCGATAGTCCACTGGTTCACACCTCTTTTTAGTAAAATACCTTATTATTTAGTAGATAGCGGAATAGCTGGCGAACATTTCGTTTTAGCCGCAGCTGCTCAAGGAATTGGAACCTGTTGGATAGGCTGGATAAACGGGAAAGGGATAAGACGTGTTCTAGGTATTCCTAGAGGAATTCAGCCAATAGCTATGTTTACTATGGGTTACCCATTAGAAAAAAGAAATTCCGCTCCTAAATTAGCTCAGTCTGAAATAGCTTTTTTCGACAAATGGGGAAAAGAGAAAACTGAAAACTGAAAGTTGTGGCAACTGATGGGTGAAAAATTACTAAAAAGTCCTCTTTAAGAAAGAGGGATGTCACGAAGTGACTGAGGAGGCTGATTGCATTAACCGCCAAGGACGGCGGTATGCAAGCGAGCCACAGGAGGTGAGCTAGTCGCAAGCAATCAGAGGCGTGGTAACGTAATTAGAGTAAACTTTGTTTAGCGATAGCGTATAATAATCCAAAGAACTATAGTTTACTATGGTTAAGTCACCCTTTACGACTCGCTTGCCATCCTAGCGCTCACTTACACTCCAAACCTCCTGTTTGTCGTCTTATCTTTAAGATTTATATGGTTATGACATTGGGTAAGCTACAAACTAATAAATACTGATTTTCATCAAGTTTCTAGTTTTCGGACAATCTTCTAAGGGCACTACTTTAAGCAAAAACTATAACTTTGAAATTATTTATACCTAATTTTTCTACGACTGCATTACCCAAACCTTTTCCTGCATCAATTACAACTATTGTTTTTTTTCATCATACATTCCTTTCTTATTTTTCTAGACCATTTATCGGAACACCGCTTGTTCCAAAGAGTTTATTTCTGACCAATGGTCCAAGCTTTGCTATATCTTCGTCTTTGCGGTCTCCGTAGACAGTCATTTTATTCAATGTTTCTGTGATTACGTTATATTCTTCATCAGTTAAAACAACATCGGCGGCTCCAAGATTTTCTTTTATTCTTTCGTCCTTTCTCATTCCTGGAATAGGAAATATAAAAGATTTATGCATAACCCAAACTAAGGAAATCTGAGCTGGAGTGACATTTTTTCCTTCAGCATATTTTTTTACTACTTCAACTATAGGCTGATTCTTAGTTAGATTTTCTTTGCTGTATCTGGTAATTGTTCTGCGAATGTCGTCTCCTTTGAATTCTGTGTTAGAACTTATTTTACCGCTTAATAGACCGCCTGCCATTGGTGAATATGCCATAAAACCTATACCAAGTTCTTCACAAGTTTTCATAGAATTATCTTCCCACTGACGAGCCATAATTGAATATTCGCTTTCTACCGCAGTCAATGGCAATACTTTATGTGCACGACGTATAATTTCTGACGAAACTTCTGATAGACCCCAACCAAGTATTTTACCTTCTTTAATTAAATCTTTGAACCATTCTGCTAATTCTTCAACTTCTATTTCTTTAGGTAATCTATGAACAAGATACAAATCAAGATGGTCGGTTCTTAATCTTTTTAAAGAGCCTTCTATAGCATATTTTAAACCTTCTTTACTTAATTTGCCTTGTGGTATTTCTTGACCAGGCAGAGCAACAGGTGCGTATTTGCTTACTAATACTATTTCATCTCTGATTGGCTCTGTAGCTTTCCCTACCAGTTCTTCATTTCTCATAGCAGCGTATTGTTCTGCTGTATCATATAATGTACAACCCATGTCGTGAGCTAATCTCATAAGTCTTATTGATTCTTTTTCTTCTGGAATTTCACCATAAGCAGTACTAAATCCCATACAACCCAATCCAACTGCCGACACTGACAATTTTCCTAACTTTCTCTGTTTCATTTATTTACTCCTATATATTTAATTTTTGCTAGTTAAATAATAGTTAAAAAAAACTTGCTTTGGAATATACCAATCTGCTAACCTAGTGTTAGCTATAAGTTAACGCACTCATGTAAAATGTATAATTCTTGTATAAAAACTTTCATCGAAGTTGTGAAATGTAAAAGCTTCTCTTCTGCTTCTGAAAAGCTTTATATTTCTAAAGTTTCTATTATGAAACAAATTAATGCTTTTGAAAAACATGTTGGCGTTAAACTTTTAAATCGAACAAATCACGGTGTAACTCTCACAGAGGCAGGAAAAGAAATATATGAAGCTGGGAACAAAATAGTTGATTTCTCTGAAAGCACTATAAATAAATTAAGAAAAAAATATAATCAAGAACTGACTGTAAAAATAGGGACTTCTTTGTTGTATCCCGCTAATGAATTAATTGATCTGTGGAGAAATGTTCCTGACTCAAATTCAAATCTAAAGTTAAACATGGTTTCTATGGGTGACAGTTACACAAATTTGATTTCGTTTTTAAATCAGCTAGGGAAATCAATAGACTGCTTTGCAACTTTATATGACGAAAACAATTTCTCAGAAAATTATAGCCTTTACCCATTAGCAGAAAAAGCCTGTTGTATAAGCATTCCAAGGTCTCATAAATTGGCAGGGAAAAAAAGACTTAAGTGGTCTGATTTATCTGGTGAAACATTGATGCTGTTAAAAAGAGGAAATTCTGCTGTAATTGATGCTATTAGAAATAATATTGAGAAAAATTACAAAAATATAAACATAGTCGACGTTCCCAGTTTTTATAATGCTGAAATATTTAATCGATGTGTTGAAAAAGGCTTTTTACTTGAAACACCAAGTATATGGAACAATGTACATCCATCTTTGGTGTCGGTTCCGATGTCTTGGAATTACAAATTAAAATTTGGAATTGTTTATTTAAAAAATCCAAATAAAGCAGTTCAAACTTTTATTAATGAAATTAGCCAAATAAAAAAATAATTATTTTTAACTATTTTTTTATGAGTTTTATCTCAAATCAACAATAATTCTTCGATAGATGCTTTTTCCTCAAAGTTTTCATCGAAGATTTCACGTAAAATTCTCATTTATACAAAAGATTATCAAAAAGATGAAGACATTAAGTGCTTTCCTATTCATATGGCACGATTCCTTCAAGTTTTTTCATTCCTTTAAGGTGATGAATATCAGATTATTTCATTTTTAAGTTTTAATAGTAAATCTTTTTCTAAGGCTCGATCTGGTCCAAAAGAAAATTTGTCTATTCTTGAAAGTCCTTCTTCTATAAAACTTTTAGCTTTTTCAGCATCGTTATTAATTCTATAATTATAATAGGCTAAAACTCTTTTAGCATTAGAATCTTCATCATTATTTATAATTGGTTCTATTTTTTTGAAAAAACAATCAGCTTTTTCTTTGTCTGTTTTTATTTCTGAATAATAGAAAACGAGCCTGTAATAAGCAAGGTAATAACAAAGAAAATTAACAATATTTGTATTCTTTTTTATTAAAATATCAGTCATTTCTAAAGATACTTTATTTATTTCTTCTATTTTATTTAAAGCAAGTAAGTATGAAGAATAAAATAAATAGTAGTAAATTTTTTCCATTTCTGTAGGAGATTTATAAGGTAGTTCTTCTATGGGTTTTAAATCAAGATTATTAAGGCTTTCTCCATCTAATAGTAATTCAGTTTTACTATGAACATAACTCAAAATGCCTTTATTTAATTTTTCATATATGTAAACCCTAATTCCAATATGATTTATTGAATGAAAAATCATACCAGTTGAAAAACCTATAAAAAATAAGTTTATTAACGATATGGATTCCCCTTTAAAGAAGCCAATTATAGGTTTTAGTGTCAAAGCGAAAATTATAATGCTTAGGAAAAGCTTGGTAAATCTTTCTGAATAGACTAGTTGCTTTTCTTTTTCTAAGTAATTTTTTTGAATTTTGTTATTATCAATTACGGGTATAACAGCCGACAAAGGCTTTGGCTCACTGATTGAAAGTATAGAAAACTATCAGATGAAAGCATAGGCTTTTCACTTTGTTGTGATTGTCGATAAACTACTTTAGCTTTTTACGTCATCGCGAGGCTTGCCGTGGCGATCCAGAAATATCTTAGTTGAAAAAACTGTTTTTTGTAACTGTCTGAAAATACATCACTTCAATAACCTATGGCAACTTTAGTTGCCATAGGTTTATACTCTTTCTCTCTTTAATCCATCCTAATCTAAGTTTTTTTATAACAAAATCTTAAAAACAAAAGCCTCTCAACAACTCAGGTATAGCAAGTTGTGAGAGGCTTCCGTTTGCTATACTGTCCTTTGCGGATTAGAAGGGGGGTATAGCTTTGAAAAAAGTTCTGTTAATACTTTTAGTATTGTCTTTGCTGTTAGCATCAGCACCGCCAATTAACTAATTGTAGTATCAGCTTGCGGATATTACCAGTATTCGCAAGCTCCTAAACTAAGTATAACATAATTTTGAGTAAATGCAACCCTCCCTTCTTATCCTCTTACACAAATTAAAAAATGTCGCCTGGCAGGCGACATTTTTGATGTAAATTCTGATATAATTAATATTATGATTAAAGATATAGATGACAGTCTAATAGCAAAAACTGGCATAACAATAAACGAAGAGAAAGAAATAATAATTTCTGACGAAAAAGCTTTTGCTGGCTCGTTTAATAATAAAAATATCTGTTCCCAAATTTGTCCTTGTTATGGGAAGATGCTCCCCCACGAACGGTGGGGGAGCTGTCACGTAGTGACTGAGGGGCTGCAATGCAAAGCATTGCGGAAACTTGGCAATCCAGAGAATTACAAGCTTTAACTGACGAAGGTATAATTTTTATTTTTGAATTAATATCTAAATTCGATTGTAAGATAAATGATCTGTTAAGTCACCGATTGCGCAGCATTGCAGAATAGAAAGGGTGACCGAGCTAAAGTAAAATCATCTTTAGCTATAGCGTATTATAATTGTTTTTTATTGTAGTTATTGTCCTAAAGCCTCCACTTGAGGGGCAATGTCATTAAGTTAAGAAAATTAAAGAAAATAAAAAATATTAATAAGGAAAACTTATGCTATTGTTTTTTTATGAAATAATTGTTTTCGCTATAAAAACAGAGTAACAAGGTATAGAAAACCAATGGAACAGATTAG
>CAJOND010000145.1 GCA_905236675.1 Candidatus Rifleibacteriota bacterium
ATTTTTAAAAATTTAAATCAAAATTGCAGGACTAAATGCAATTTCTATTTTTGCAGAACTAAACGCAATTTAACTTGCATTTACTTTTGCAATTAACACAAAAAAAATTCTTTGCCGAATAAATAAATAATAATTGACTTTTACAGGCTTAACGAGTAAAATATTTGCACTTAATAAGCGAGCTGCCCAGATGGTGAAATTGGCAAACACGCAAGATTCAGGTTCTTGTGTCCGTATAGGACTTGCGGGTTCAAGTCCCGCTCCGGGCACTGATTTAAAATAAATTTACTCGGTTTGCTTCCAATTGTTCTTTATTCATAGCAAACGGAGATTACATATATTAAAAACCCCGTAGAAAATACGGGGTTTTCCATTTTAGTAAGTAAAGTTTTTGGATTCTTACCCTATTCTTTGCATATCAACATTTAAGACTGTTTTCCCTCTAAGAAGTAGTCCTGGGCGTTGAGGAACAGGAATCATATATTCATACTTTATTCTGACTTCCGAATCTTGTATCCATTTATCTGCAAGATTAAAGGTGAAGCTGCTTTTGCCTAGATTTTTACTTTGTCTTGAATCTGGGTGACCAGAATAGATTTCAGAAGAAAAGATAATTAAATCCTGATTTCTTCTGTCGCGACCGTTCAATCTATATCTGTTATAAAATGGTGGGGCAGATCCGGCACTTTCTTCAACTTTTTGAATCCAGGTGTCGCCAATTTCTATTTCATTTTCAGGGAAACGCATTAACGAATGTTCTGCTCCCTGCCATCCAACTTGCCCGTTAACCCATTTGCTGTTCCCTAATGAATCAATATTCATGACATAACTTTTGCCTACTTCAGGCAAGTTTTCTTTTGGAATATCACAATTTGCTACTGTCTTGTCTATTGTTACTTTTAATATGGCATTAGAGCCTGTTTCATCACAATCTTCAATAAACTGACTGATTTCCATATCTATACTTATAGGAGTTGAAGTTTCTCCTTCAGGTCCCATAAGTTTAAAACTGCCTGTTGTAAGAATTTTGTATCGAATATTCTTTCCTTTTTCGAAACCATATCTAAATAAATATTTGTTCATTTTATTCCTCTAGTTTTTACAGTATTTATTAAATTTAACCAAAAGATAATCATTATGTAAAGAAAAAATGCCGATAGCTAAAATAATTGGTAATTAAGTAATGAATAGGTCGTCATTGCAGATAAGCGAAAGCAAAGTGCGGTAAATCGGCCTCTTTATACTTGTTTATGAATGGTGTTTGGTATGATGGTTATATAACACATTTATACTGTCTACATAAGCATTTTGAATTGTTCATAGGAACCGTTGAAAATAATGAAATATAAAATAATTCTTTCAATTCTTTCTCTTCTTGTTGTTCTGTCGTTTTGTAAATTATGTTTTGCTGAAAAAATAAGTGGTAATAAAAAGCAAAATATTTTATCTGGAAATGAAATAGATTTATTAGTTGGAACACCGGAAGGAATTGCTGAACCTTTAGATGCTCGTAGAAATAAAATAACTAAGGACAATCAGATAGACTATTCAGGCTTTTTAGATGAAAATGCATTATCTGATAATGAAAATTTAACATTTAACTGGGAAGACGCAGAAGATATGGACCCAAATGAAAAGCAAGTTGAAAGTCAATTAATGGATTTACTTGCAGAAACAGAAGAATTGGAAAAAATAGATGAGATATATTATGGTGATGAAGATGAAGAAATAGCTTCTGACACAGAAAAACTTATTTCTAATAAATACGAAATAGAAGATTAAAAAATGATTTTTTCTATTTTATTTAATTATAAATAATTGAATCTGTTTCAAAGCTGTGATAATTTAGTAGAATATAGTCTTAGGAGGATTCTCTATGTCTGTTATTAAGCCGCGTAAGTTAAAAAACTATTTTATTAAACCTGGCTTTCAAAGTAGATTAGCAGCAATCATGGTGCTTGTTGTTATTATTGTTGCAAATATAGTTGGGGCTATAGCTTATGGCGTTTCTTGTGAAAGCTTGAAATCTTTTTGTAACGATTATCATATTCCAGACGGTCCAGCAACGATTGGTAGACTTCTTATGCCTGGAATATTAATAGCCGAACTAGTTAGTGTTTTCATAGCAAGTTTGTTGTGTGTAACAATAACTCATATTGTTGCAGGACCTGTATACCGTATGGAAAGAGTTGTTAGAGGCATAGGAGAAGGCGATTTAACTAATTTCATAAAACTGAGACAAAGAGATGAATTGAAAGATTTAGCTGATTCTATGAATGAAATGACTCTAGGTCTTAGAAATAAAGTTATTAATATAAAAGAAAACTTTGAAGAAGTTCGTAATAATTTTGAAGGTTTAAGAAGTTCTTTACCCGATAATAAATTTGTCGAAATCTCTCAAAAATTAAATAATATAGATGAAACTTTACAGAATTTTATATTAGAAAAAGAACAACGCAAGAGATTTGAATATGAAGAAGATAGTGCGGATGATGAATCTGAAAGCAATGGTAACAATGGTAACAATGATAAATCAGATTCTTTAGAAGATTCTTCTAATAAAACTGAAGTAGAAAATAAAGAAGAAATAAAGCAATTAACGGAATAGAAGTTTTATTAAGAATTTATAATTAAATCCCTAAGACAAAAAAATAGCCACTTAATTATAAAGTGGTTATTTTTTTGTCTGAAATAAATTCTTTTATCTGCGTCTCCCACGACATTTTCTCAGAACTGAAGTAATTGTGTCTCGGGCAGAAATAGGTATGCGTTTGATAAAATACGGACTTGATTTTGTTTCATTATAACCGGAAAGACTGGTAAAATGCATTTTATAACCAACGGCTTTAGCTATAACAGAATATTCTTCGTTATGATTGCCATAAGGCCAGGCTATTATTTCTGTTGGAACTTTTGTTATTTTCTCAAGACATTTAGAAGAAGTTTTAAGGTCCGCTCTAAGTTCTTCTAACAAAGGGTTGACCTTGCCTCCACCAAAAGCATTATATATTCGAATACTTTCTGTGTGCAAATCGTGACTATGTGAACCAAAATACCAAAAGCCGCTTTCATTCATTTCTTTTATTTGAGATTCACTAAGATATCTTGAAAATTGAGGTTTTTGTCCAATTCTTGAAGTTATAATGAAAACTGTCATAGGAATCTTATATTTAATAGAAATTGGTAAGGCGTATTGATATAGACTTTCATAGCCATCGTCGAAAGTAATAAGTACAGGCTTTTTAATTGTTTCAGGTAAAGTGCCATCAAAAAATGCTTTTGTTTGAGGTATAGTAAGAGGAGTATATCCGGCATCTTTTATTGCCAACATATGTGCTTCAAACATTGAAGGAGTACATGAAACATCAGATTTAACTGGATCCTGTATATGATGATAAACCAGAACAGGTAATATTCTATTGTCTTCAGCCGCCATAACAGCAGAAAAGCTAGTTAGAATTAATAATAACGTTATTAAATATATATAATGTTTCATATTTTTATAAGGGATTAGGGTGTAGGGAGGATGGGTTAGGGGATTGTTTTAGTAATTAAACTAAGTTTATATTTCTTCTCTTCCTTTCCCCTCAACCCTCTAAAAAACTCCCCCACGCAAAAGAATACGTAGGGGGGTGTTTTTTAGTTGTTAATCAAATCAGAAAGCAAGTTTCTTGATTTCTTCAACCTTATCCAATCTTTCCCATGGAAGATTGAGTTCGCCACGGCCGAAATGACCATAAGAAGCAGTCTGACGATAAATCGGTCTTCTCAAATCAAGATTCTTGATGATGGCACCTGGTCTAAGATCGAATACTTTATTGATGATTTCTTCAATCTTAGTTTCACTAATCTTGCCAGTTCCGTGAGTGTCTACATGAACAGACATTGGTTTTGCAACACCAATAGCATAAGCTATCTGGAGTTCAACTTTGTCTGCAACACCGGCAGCAACAAGATTCTTAGCAATATATCTGCCCATATAAGCACCAGAGCGGTCAACCTTTGTCGGGTCTTTGCCAGAGAAGGCTCCACCGCCGTGAGCTGCCATTCCACCGTAAGTATCAACGATAATCTTGCGGCCAGTTAGTCCAGAGTCGCCCTGTGGACCACCAACTACGAAACGACCTGTCGGGTTAACATAGAACTTAGTCTTATCATCGATTAGTTCAGCAGGAATAACCTGTTTGATAACCTTTTCGATCATATCTTTTTCAATGGTTTCGTGTGTAACATCTGGATTATGCTGAGTAGAAAGGACAACTGCATCAATTCTGGCTACCTTGCCATCATGATATTCTACAGTAACCTGGCCTTTTCCGTCTGGTCTCAAATAATTGACGACATTCTGTTTGCGGACTTCAGCCAGTTTCTGACACATTTTATGAGCATAATAAAGAGGAGCAGGCATATAATCAGGAGTTTCATTGCAGGCAAAGCCTACCATCATACCCTGGTCACCAGCGCCAACATTAAGATTTTCATCTTTGTCAGAACCATCTTGAGCGTGATTAACACCCTGTGCAATGTCTGGAGATTGTTCGTCCAAACTTACGATAACACCGCAGCTTTTGCCGTCAATACCGTAATCAGCATTTGTATAACCGATATCAGTAATGACTTTACGAGCAATAGACTGAACGTCAACATAGCACTTTGTAGTGATTTCGCCCATAACCATAGCTAAACCGGTTGTTACAGCAGTTTCGCAAGCGACACGACCTAACGGATCTTTTGCGAGAATTGCATCGAGAACTGCATCAGAAATCTGATCGGCTACCTTATCTGGATGACCTTCAGTTACTGATTCAGAGGTAAAAAAATATTTTTTCATTTTACAGCCTCCAACCTTAAGTGCCCGTATTCTAACAACCATTTGTTGTATAGTCAAGTTATATCAAGGAAAACAAATTATTTTTTTTATCTATTAAATTCAAACTAAAATAAAACAGCCTCCGATTTTACTCAGAGGCTGCTTGGTTGTCGAACTTGATCTTTTGAATCGCATTTTTCCTTTTCGGAAACTTTCAATCTTTATGACTCGCTACGGTCTTTGACCTAACTTGTCTAAGCTTTTCGCTTTTGTTTTGCCTTTTGGCTTGTCCTCGTTAGAGGACTCTTTCGTGGTCAGCTTCAGACGTCACCGCCTTTCGGCTACCCCTTCCTGTCTTTGGTGTCCCTTAGAGTTTTTGGTGTCTGCCTTCGGCCCCTATTTGTTCGGACCTGACCTTCTAGCGTTCGTCGCTCTCAAGGTTCTAAGTAACAATCACCTACACCTTTTGGTTATTCGGTTTGCTTTTGTTTCGCTTTCCTCTTTCGGACTTTCCGTCTTGGTTTTGTTTTTGTCAGACTTCAAGGTTCTGTTCCACGGATTCTCATCAGCTAGGGTTCGCTGACGCTTCCTTCAGGTTTGTTCCCTTACAGCGCCGTCTTCGTTGAACGTGACAGGCGGATGTCACTCCGTCGCTCCCCATTTCCAGGTTTTCTAGAGCCTCTTAACGGGTGGTTGGCGTCCTTCCGATTCGTGGGTTTGTTCCGCCCCACTGGCACTTCGAGGGTTTCAGTCTTCAGAGTTTTACGTCACATCCGGTCGGTTGCAATCTCTTGCACCTTCTGCTTCCCTCGCTGTCTGCCGTCTCTTGTCGGGTTTCTTCCATGGTTCGCGTGGGTTCCCTTACCTCTTGGCCGCTTTCGTTCGTTCCGTTCTGCGACCTCGCTTCGCCCTGGCCCCTGGCTCATCGTTTCCTTTGAGCTGGCTCCCGTTGTGAGATTCGGTTCAGCCTCGGAGCTTTGCTCCCGGTTGTTCCGCGCCTTGCCCGCCGCTTGGTTTCACCCTTGCTGCGTCTCGGCACTCTCTCCTGACTTTCTGTCTCCCTTTGAGGTATCTGGCTTCTGGTGCCCCGCTCGACCTTGCGGTCTGCCTTTCCCCCTCCGCAGTTTTTACTGCCCTGGGGTTTCTCTGCACCTTTGAAGTTGCTCTCCCTCGGTGTTACCCGAGTGGCGCTCCCTCTCTGGGGTTCCTTCCTTCTACCTTTCTTTGGATTCAAGCTCGATTTCGTTCACGGCTTATTTTTGTTCACCTAAAGACTTATGAACTGTCACCAGTTCAGCTCTTGCCTTCATTAAGACCGACGCACGGCTCTACGTATCGCTACGCTTCAAAGTTTAAGGTTTTTCGGATTTGCGATTCGTTTATCAAAGATCTTGTTCCCCCAACCGAGGAGAGTTAGCATAACAAAAATCATATACTAAAGTCAATAACTTTTTTAAAATATTTTTTAGCCTTGGAAATTAGCTATTTAAAATGGCTTTTAGAAAAATTGAAGTAAATTTTTTTGACAATATTTTTTTTAGCCAGCTTGGTTGGGTTCTTTTTCTTTCAGTTCAAATCTTTTAATAATAGCAATATCATCTGGTTTTTCTGCATCGCCGTAAGCGGCAATTACAGAACCGTCTGAAGCAAGTTTACAAAATCTCATTATAAAATCTAGATTTGTAACAGGTATTGGTTTTCTAGCAACTATTTCTTTTTCACTATTTACTGCAACAATGAATAATTCTACATTTAATTCTCCTTTAGATGTGTGAATTAAATAAATATCATTGTCTTGATCATTGGCATAGCCTAAATATTCTATATTGGTAATGGGTTTATTGAATTCGTTTTTAGGAATATTCCATTTAACACTATTGTCTTCGTTTAGTATTTTATTTGGAAATTCTGTTATTCCTTCTTTGTTTAATATAGGATTAGAAAGCATTAAAGGCTTACCATTTTTATCTAAATTAATATTAGAATTCTGAGGAAGTAAGTTAAGGTTACCTTTATTATCAACCATAAAAGTTCTAAAATCGAAATCTTTTATGCACCACCCATTTGATGTTTTTGAAATCATCATCGGTTTTATTGGTTTATTTTCAAATGTTAAAGGTAAAGTTCTGAGTTGTTTGGGATTATTTAAATCTAGGGCTTGAATTGAGCTATAGTTATAACCTATAAAATAAGCTGCTTTTGTATCAACGGCCATATCACAAAAGTAATCATCCTGACTCAATATTTCTTTATATAATGGAATTTGATATTCCTTTTGTTCTCCATCTATATCTATTCTAATCAGTCTTTTATCTTTCATTAATACATAAGTATAACCATCTGAAGAGTTCGCAATAGCTTTACAATAGCCAGCAAGCCGAATTCCATTTTCATCTAATATATTTGAATTATCAGCCATTATTTGTCCTGAAGAAAGAATTAATGCAAAAAGAGAAGCAAATAGTATTTTTTTCATAAGAAGCTCCAATATATCAAAACATAAAAGCCTAATTTATATCAATTAAAATTAGGCTTTTATATATTTTCTTAATTATTCTACCACTATTACAGAACAAGCAGAACCCTTATTCCACCAAGCAGTGAAATCTGATGGAGACATAGTTCTTGTTACACCATAACCACGGAACGGACCAGCAGGATCGTTTATTATAACATTACCATTTGCATCAATACCTTTCATTACAACATAGTGATGTTCTACTATTGCTATCATCGGTTTTCCTGCTTTTAATTGTTCTCTACAAAAATCATAATTAACACGCCAGTGAATATCTGTTTTACTAAAACCGTGTTTTCTAGCAACATCTATCAAATTTTTAGCGTCAGTTCCTCCTGTAGTACAACCGCATTCATTGTAAATAGAAGGAAACATAGAATAAGGATCGCCCTTTCCATAATAAGAAAAGCACATTGCTAATGAAGTTGGTCCACAAGCTGTTCCTGGAGAAGGACAATTTGTATTACATTGATAGCATTCGGCAACATTTAATAGAACGCTATTGCCAGATATACTAACTCCACCAGGGGTTGAATTAGATATAGCGGGGGTTTTACCAGAAGCATTATCTTTTGATATTTGAACAGCTTCTTTTAATGGTAAAGCAGCACCGCTTCTGGTATTGCCAGGATAGTATGGCTCTTGATCTAAGGCTTGTTTATCTGTTGTTGAAACAAAATTTTTATGCATATAACCTTGCTTGCCATCTATTTCAACCAAATAAAATTCCCCGGATTCACCAAGAACCTTTAAAGGAGTACCGTTTGCGTAATCTCCGACAACATTACCCCAAGGATAATCTCTCATTCTTAAGTTATTACCGTTTGTAATAGTAACTGTTCCGTCTATTGGGAACCCCTTTTCAATTTTTGTAATACCACAAATTTTTGCTATTTCAACATTTGATATTTTTACTGATTCATCAGCATCTTTTACTGATTCAACTTTTGTATCAGAAGAAAATGGACTTGTATTTTCTGCTTGTTGTTCAGCATATGAAATAGATACCGTTAGAAGCATAATCAATATAAAAAAAAGCAAAGATTTTTTCATTAATATCACCTACAAATTTATTTACTATATTTACAAATACTTTTTTTTATAAAAATAGTTTTTTTTATAAAAATAGTTTTTTTATAAAACTTAATTAAAATCCTCCATGTATGCTAACACAAGACATCCACTTTTACGACTCGCTGACGTCCTCTGTCGAATGTTGTCTATCCTAGTCATTCAACATCAAAAATCTCCTGTTTTCGGCTTGCTTGCACTCACAACTTCCTGTTGGTCGTAAGCTAAACATTATGGTTTTCATTGTAGTTGGTTTTCGTTGTAGTTGGTTTTTGTTGTTCTTAATGTTTAATCGAAGTTAGCCAAGCAAAGCTTGGCGGTGTGATTGGTGTGAGGTGTGATAGGTTTTATTGTCTAGGCGAAGTTTTGCTATCTAAAATTTGAAACAATTGATACTTATTTGAACTTAAAGCAAACAATAACACCAAGAGCCGTAAGGCTCTAAACAATCACAACAATCATAATCCCCAAAAAACTTGATTGCCACGTCGCTACGCTCCTCGCAATTGTATAAGTCAATCAATTAGTTACATTTTAGTTCCTAATTATTAGATTTTTCTGAGTCTTTTAGTTTTTCTCTGAAATCCTTTGGAGTAA
>CAJOND010000146.1 GCA_905236675.1 Candidatus Rifleibacteriota bacterium
ATCTACAAACACAAAACTGCAGGAAGAATATGTAGATTTTCTAAGAGCTCTATTTAAAGATAGTCCATTTATAAAACTTGCTTATATCACAGGTATATTACCAGTTAAAAGATATAATACTCAGTCCGCTTTAAATAATTTTATAGAATATTCAATGGTCATTCCTAGAAATATGGCTGAATATTTCGGTTTTACAGAAGAAGAAGTTAAAGCATTGTGCAAAATATTCAACAGAGATTTTGACGAAATAAAAGCCTGGTATGACGGCTATCTAATGCCTGGAAATCTGCATATTTACAATCCATGTTCTGTAGTTCAATCTATGGATGGTGGAAAACTGCAAGGTTATTGGGTAGCAACTTCTTCTTTCGAAGCATTAAGAATACCTATAAATTTAGATTTAGATGGACTAAGAAAAACAATACTTAAATTAATTGGCGGTACAAGAATAACTGCTGATGTTTTAGATTATGAGATAAATATGGATTCAATCGAATCCTGTGACGAAGCCTTAGCCTTACTTGTCCATTTAGGTTATCTGGCCTATGATGAAGAAAGCCGGAAGGTATTCATTCCAAATAGAGAGATAAGGGCTGAGTTTGATAAATCTATAAAACGAAGTAAATGGAAAGAAGTTATACAAGCTTTGAATAATTCGGAAGACCTCTTAGAAGTGACTTGGAATTGTGAAGAAGAAGCCGTTGCAGAATATATAGAACAGGCACATGATAAGATTGCTGCAATTTTGAAGTATAATAACGAGGAAACCTTAAGATCTGTCGTTTCTATCGCCTATTATACAGCTATTAATTATTATGAAATTAAAAGAGAATATCCTAGTGGTAAAGGCTTTGCCGATATAGTCTTTTTGCCTTATAAACATGTAAACAAGCCGTTAATAGTTGTAGAGTTAAAACACAACAAATCACCAGAATCAGCAATAACTCAAATAAAAGAAAAGAAATATTCCGAATCACTACAAAAATATTCAGGTGACATACTGTTAGTCGGTATTACTTACGATGACGACAAAAAGCATTATTGTAAGATTGAGCAGATTAAAAAAACTTAAAAGTTTTGTAATGCGGTTCTTATTGTAGTTGGTTTTTTGTTGTTTTTATTGTTATTAGATAGTTTGAAAAGTTGTGATTATTTAAAATATTCATTAGCTTACTAAGCTACAATTAGACAATAACACCAATCACACTCTACACAAATACCACCCCAAAGGCTAGCTTAGGTCTCTAAATACCAACTACAATTACTACAATATTATTTATCTGGTTGATTCTTTTATTTATATTTCTTATCGTATAGCCTTGCGGCCAGCAATACAACAAAACAAGACCCTGCATTGTGTACAAGAGCCCCAGTTGTTGGGTTCAAAACTCCTGAAACAGATAATATAATAGCAATAAAATTAATTGTCATAGAAAGCGTTATAGCTGTTTTTATAGTTTTAACTGTTTCGTTAGACAACCATTTCAAATATGAAATTTTTGAAATATCATCAGTCATCAAAACAACGTCTGCGGCTTCAATGCTTATGTCGCTTCCAATTCCACCCATGGCAACTCCCACATCGGCAATCTTCAAAGCTGGAGCATCGTTAACACCATCACCAACCATACAGACTTTGCCAGACTCTTTTAATTTTTCAATACAATCAACTTTTTCGCTAGGAAGCAAATCCGAATATAACTCTTTTAAGCCTATTTTATCTGCAAAAAAATCAGCGGCCTTTTTATTGTCACCTGTTAACAAAATAGATTTAGTGTTCATTCTTTCTAGTTCTGAAACCATTTCTTTGGCATTAGGTTTCAAAGTGTCTGATAAGCCGATTACCCCTATAATTTTATTAGAATCTGCAACAATAACAGAAGCTTTTCCTTGTGAACAAAGTGTATCAAGAAAATCTAATGCATCCTTTTCTAGTGAAATATTATTTTCTAAGATGTATTTTTCTTTACCGCAATAATATTTCTTATTATCTATATTAGCTGAAATTCCTTTCCCAGCTGTCATTTTAAAATCGGTTATACTTCTAAACGTTATTTTTTCTAAATTTGCTTTTTGGGAAATAGCTTTTGCTAATGGGTGCTCGCTTTTAGATTCTAATGAACTTGCAATCTGCAATAAATCTGATTCTGCAATATTTTCAGGAGTAAAAATATCTGATACTTCTAATTTTCCAAAAGTAAATGTTCCTGTTTTGTCGAAGGCTATGGTATTCACACTTCCCATCAACTCTAGGGTTTCGCCATTTTTTATTATGATGCCGTATTTGGTAGCCTGACCAATAGCCGCCATTATCGCAGTCGGAGTAGAAAGAACTAGCGCACAGGGGCAGAAAACAACAAGAACAGTAACTGCTCTAACTATGTTTCCAGTAACTAAATAAGCTAATATCGCTATTATTAAAGCTACAGGTACAAGCCAACTAGCCCATTTATCAGCTATTCTTTGTATTGGTGCCTGCTTCTTTTCAGCTTCTTGAACCATAAGAATCAATTTTTGAATAGAAGAATCTTTGCCTGTTTTTAATGCTTTAGCATCTACTGCACCAAAAGTATTTATAGTTCCACTATATAAAAAATCTCCTTTGGTTTTGTCTATAGGCAGACTTTCACCAGTTATAAAAGATTGGTCTACGGATGTCTCCCCATTAATTAACACTGAGTCAACAGGAATTGATTCTCCAGGTAATATCTGTAATATGTCACCTTCTTTTATTTCTGAAATATCTACTATTATTCGTTTATTGTCTTTAAGTATTCTTCCAGTTTTAGGTATAATATTAATTAAATTTTTTAAACCAGTTTTTGCCTTTTCTGTTGTTTTTTCTTCTAAGATAGCACCAATAGCCATAATAAATGCAACTTCACCTGAAGCGAACAAATCGCCAATAAAAATAGCTGCAATCATTGCTATAGATATTAATAAAGCTGATGAAATCTTACTTATTCCTTTATTTTTAATAATTCTTATAATGGCTAGGTATAGCAAAGGAATTCCACTGATAACTACAGTTACCCAAGCTAGATATTCTCCCCATGAATACCCAAATTTAGGAAGTATGAACGAGAAAAAAAGAAATATTCCTCCGATAATAGTCATAGATAATTTGGCTAAGAAATCAGATATTTTTTTTACCATTATAAGATGACCTCTAGAATTATACTATTTAACCAAGTAAACAGTGAAAATTCGTATTTTTAAGCAATCAAGATTATTTCAATATAAGCAATTAGTTATTGAACATTTTGTTCGATTATGATTATATTGTTTTATATAAATTATTCAATAATCAACTTAGCTATGCCGTAAGTTAATGAACTATTTGATTAATTTGTCCTAAAAACTACATTTCAAGGTTTATGTATGGATAGAAGGCAAAAGAAAACAAAAAAGGCTATTTATGAAGCTTTCACAAAGCTGTTGGAAAAGAAATCCTTTTCCAATATAACTGTTCAAGAAATTATTGACGAGGCTGACATTGGCAGAAGCACATTCTATTCTCATTTTGAGACAAAAGATGATTTACTGAACGATATTTGTAATGGAATTTTCGAGCATGTTTTTTCAGAAAATCTTTCTAAGGAAAAATCACATGATTTTTCTATTACCAACTCTAATTTAGATAATTGCAAATCTGACAATAAACATCTAACCAGACAAACTCTTCGACAAAAGGAATTGGTCAATAAAATAACTCATATCCTTTATCATTTGCAGGATAATAAAAGCTATATTAAACCTATTTTATCCTGTGAGAGCGGAGAAATATTCATGAGATATTTTAAAGAACATCTAGAAAAGCTTTTTAAAACCGAATTAAAAAAGAAATCTTTAAAAATACCTGAGAGTTATTTGCTTAACCACATGGTCTGTGATTTTGCAGAAACAGTAAGATGGTGGATGAAAAACGAAAATTACACACCAGAAGAAATAAGTTCTTTCTTTACTGCAACCACCTTGCTATGAAATAAAATGCTCTTTTGGCTCGAAGATGCCAAAGTTACCTAAGAAGGCTTGTTCCAATATTTCCTAATTATTGTCTAAGTAATCAGAATATGCTAGACTTATAAAAAAGGTAAGCAAAATGGGCATATATGTAAATCCGAACAACGATGGTTTAAAACAATCTTTAAATTCCAAGATTTATGTTGATAAGTCCGGAATGATAGAAGTTACTAATAGTTTACTTGATACTCGACAAAACTGTATGTGTATAAGTAGGCCACGCAGATTTGGCAAATCAATGAACATAGATTTGTTGATTGCCTATTACAGCAAAGGTTGTGACTCAAAAGATTTATTTGCCAATTTAAAAATAACAAAGAATCCTGATTTTGAAAAACATTTAAATAAGTATAATGTTATTTGGCTTAACTTGCCAAAATTGACAACCAATCCTGATAATGGAAATGAAATTTTAGATAATCTCAATAAACTTGTTATAAAAGAGCTTAAACAATATTTTCCTAAAGTGGTTACTAAAAACGATACTGACTTAGCTTTTACCCTGAATAAAATTTATGAAAAAACCAATGAAAAATTTATAGTTTTTATAGACGAATGGGACTTAATATTCAGAGAATTTGAAAGAGATAAGAAGTTACAAGAAAGATATGTAAAGCTTTTACGAGTTTTATTCAAAGACAGTCCATTTATAAAACTTGCTTACCTAACAGGCATACTCCCTGTTAAGAAATATAACACACAATCATCATTGAATAATTTTACCGAATATTCAATGGTTATACCTAGAAATATGGCTGAATACTTCGGTTTTACAGAAGAAGAAGTTAAAGCTTTGTGCACAAGATTTAATCGCGATTTTGACGAAATAAAAGCTTGGTATGACGGTTATTTAATGCCTGGAAATCTGCATATTTACAATCCTTGTTCAGTTGTGCTTTCTATGGACGGAGGTAAACTTCAAGGCTATTGGGTAGCAACTTCTTCTTTCGAAGCCTTAAGAATACCTATAAATTTAAATATAAACGGTATCCGAGAAAGTGTTCTTGAAATGATGGGTGGTGCGAGAGTAATGGCTGATGTTTCTGATTTTCAAAGTGATACAGATGCTATTGAATCACGTGATCAGGCTTTTGCATTACTTGTCCATCTGGGCTATCTTGCCTATGATGAGGAAAATGAAGAGGTTTTCATACCAAATCGTGAAATCAAGGGTGAATTTGACAAATCAATAAAATTAAGTGAATGGAAAGAAGTAATTAGAGCTTTGAAAAATTCAGATACACTTTTAAAAGCTACCTGGAACGGTGATGAAAACACTGTTGCTAAATATATAGAGCAGGCTCATCAGGATATTTCTTCTATTCTAGGTTATAACAATGAGGAGACTTTGCGAAGTGTGGTTTCTATTGCATATTATACAGCAATACGTTTTTATCAGTTTATAAAAGAATTTCCATCGGGTAAGGGATTTGCCGATATGGTCTT
>CAJOND010000147.1 GCA_905236675.1 Candidatus Rifleibacteriota bacterium
AAGCTTTTTTCAAACAATTTTTATATATAGGGTATTTATCTATATATTGTATTAAACCAATTAATGAGATACTTGTACAAAAAACATTTGCACCAACAGGGTGGTTTTTCCAAGGAGCAAACCCCCCATTATCTTGTTGTTGTAAACATAACCATTCCATTGTTTCTTGAATTATATTGTCGTTAAAAGGCTTGTAATCATTATGTTTAAAAGCCATTAGAGTATAGGCAGCTTTATAAGTTAAACTATTTTTTTCAGATATCCAAAGATTTTCAAGCCATTTTAGAGACTCATTTGAAGCTAATTGAGGTAATAAATAAAACGCTAACCCAGTGACAGGAATTCGCCTAATATCTCTTTTTGATCTTCCAAATCCTAATTCAACTCTATTTTGATTAAGATATTCTAATGCACTTTTTATGTTTTTATCGAATACACCGAAAAAGCTAAGGAATTTTGTGTTCCATATGGTATCTGTTACCGAAACCCAACCACCATCTTGATATTGTGATTCTAGACATTTCTTTACTATTTGATTTGGAATAGAATTTGCAGAAACTCCAACCATAAGTAATTGAGTTGAACACTTTATTATTCTTGCTAATTCAATATTTTTTCTCAACATTTCATTTATCATCTTATGTAAAGCTATTGTTGCTCGGTCTGAATAACACGACATATATAAACTATCTCCTATCTGGTGTGCGAGGAAATACTAACTGATCATCTATTTTATCTAAATTCATCAACCAAGAACCTAATCTCTCTATTCCTAGTCCCAATCCTGCTTTAATTGTATTTATATTTTTTATTGCATCAAGATACCATTGATAATTCTTGGTAAGACCAAGTAAATTAAATTTACTCTCATAATATTCATAATTCGTTTCTCTAATAGAAAATTCAACCAATTCTCCAAAACCATAAGGCAAAACTAAATTATATAGAAAAGAGTATTTTTCATCTTTCTTTTTAGCTCTCCAGTTCCCCTCATGAGGATAATAAGTAATATATAGTGGCTCTTTTATATCATTTGTTATATCAAAGTCACTAAAACCATAACGGTCAAAATTTAATTTTTTACCATGTTTGAGATAATCCTCAAAAATATTTTCATATTTTTTACAAGCGATGGGAAATTTTGTTTCTTTTGGTGAAAATATAGTTTCTAAATGATTGTTTTGAATGTAAAAATTAAACCAAGTAATGATATAATGTAGATAGTTGTCTATCAGAATAAATATATCTTTTTCTTGATTAATAGAAAATTCCATTTCAAGCATTTTAAATTCTATTAAATGAGTTTTTTCTTTATTTGTTTCTTTTCTGAAACATCTATTTATAGAAAATACTTTATCATAAATAGAAGAAATGGCTGTCATCCGCATTGCTTGACTATTATTTAATTCAAATTCAGTATTATCAATATTAAACTCAAAAACAAGTTTTTTATGAGCATAAGCTTGGTTCAATTCTGGTAATGTAAAAAATATAAAACCCTGTTCTGAAAAGTATTTCCAAGTTTCATATTCCAATAAACCATTCAATATAGGAGCATAATAGTGCCTTTTTTCTTTTATAATATTTTGAATATTGTTCTTGAAAAACATCTATTAAATAGACCTAGACCAATTCATTATTTTTAAACCATTATCTCCAACAAATCCATATTCTGACAATAATTTATTGATTTTAATATTATTCGAATGTGTTTTTGCAAAAGATTTAGGAAAAAATTTTGTATAATAATCCATTATTTTTTTAGAATATCCTTTACCTCTAAAACCATCAAAAACAACTATTTCTTCCAACATATTGGAATTGTCTAATCTTCCGCTTTCTCTAAAAAATCCTACAATTTCATTTTCACAAGTAGCAATAAAAACATGTCTACATTTTCTAATATTTTCTTTAATTAATTGCATTTTTTTATCTAGAGCTAATAATTTTTTATCATAATCACTTATTGTTGCAATCTTAGAAAATAATTGTTCTTTATCTTCTTTAACAACAGGTCTAATTAATACCTTTTTTCTTGATTTATCACATTTATCCATTAAAGATAACATCGTTTTATAAAGAATATTATCTTTATCTTCTTTTGATATTTTGGCATTCAATATAAGACTTAATTCATCTCCATAAACATAACCGTCTTTAAACCAAGCTTTACCAAAAGGATAATCTGAACCAAAAATAATTCTGTTAGACCCTATTATATTACATGCGTTTTCAATAGCACTTATTCTTCCGACTGTTGAAGTTTCAAAATAAACATTCTGATTATCACGAAATTCTGTAAGTATCTCTTCAACCATTTCATCTGTATAAATATGACCTCTACCTAGATGTGCAACAATTATTTTAAGTTTAGGGGCAATAGATAATATATTATAAATTTGGGAAATTTTATCTGCAAATTTGGCGTGAATCATTAATGGAAAACCATAATACTCTAATTCTTTGTAATATTTTTCTAACACCTTATTTGAAAATTTCTCATATACCATGTGAAATTTCGCACCATAAAAATTATTACAAATCAAATTAATAGATAAGTTGTTGTCTAGTTTACAAAAAGGATAAAATCTATCATGATATTTATTTGACGCTTGACATAAATAATCATTCGATTTTGAAGAATCGTAATCGTTTCCAGGAATTGGTAATACAACCGATTTATCAATATTATGACAGTTCATAAAACTGAGTAAATCATCTATATTGTTTTGTAAATCATATTCTAATCGTTTTGAATCTTGCTTACAAAAAGAATTTAAACCGAGATGAATGTGGGAATCTATAATCATACTATTATTTCTTTGTAAAGAAATCTTTTTCTAATGCCATTTCTAAAAAATTAGTTGCATCTTTTTCAAAAATTTCTTTTTCTACATCATATCTTTTACTTTGTTCTTCAATTATATCTTTTATAGTTTTCTTTCCATCAATAAAAGATAATAAATCATAAGATAATTGATTTAACCTAAATTGAGAACCACTTTTAGTATCTAATGCCCAATATTTATTATTTATACCTCTTAATATAATATTAGGATTTAAAACGTAAATATTATTTAGTTCCAACATTGTGGGTCTTCCTCCATATAATCTCCTGTAATAGCATAAGCAATAGCTCTACACCCTCCACAAAAAGCTAAGTTTTCACATTTATGACATTTCCCTTTTAAATTATTTTTGTTTCTTATATTCCATAAAACTTCGCTTGAATACCAAATTTTAAATAATCCATCTGTTAGTATATTCCCTAAAGGAATTTCTAATCTTCTACAAGGAAGAACAGTTCCATCATGTAATATTGCTATAGAAGTAAGACCAACAGGGCAAAACCCACCTATATTACAATCACTACGCAAATTATTACAAGCTGTCTTAATCCAAAGAGGTCTAGCTCTTCTAATTATGGGTTTATCAATTAAAGAGTTTGCTCTAATAGTTATATTTGTATAAATTTCTTTGATTTCTTCAGCAGACAGTATATCTTCTATTTGACTATGACCACATGGAGTTACACGTTCAACAGTTATAGCGTCAACATTTTCAGCTATGGCTAAATCTATATAATCATTATAATCATTTTTATTAATTTTTTGTATGCTGTACATAAGAGCAACTTCAATATTAGCATTTTTTAATTTACGTATTGACGAGATGGCTTTATCAAAATTACCCTTACCTCTAATCATATCATGATTTTTTGCTGTTCCACTGTCTAGCGAAATCTGTATTTGATGTAATTTTTTATAAGTTTTTAGTTTTACTATATCTTCATCGGTAATTAGAGTTCCGTTTGTCAAAATATCAATAGTTTTTATATATTCACTATTATCAAGGTATTTAAATATATTATGAAGATAATTACTGTAAAAAGGTTCTCCACCTGTTAAAGCAATTCTTCCTACCATTCCCCATTTTTTCAAGCAATTAATAATTTCATCTGCAATTTTTATAAGTTTTTGAAAGTCCAAATCCTTAACATTATAACCATCTTGATAACAATGTTTACATCTTAAATTACAAGAATTCAAGAAATGCCATTGAAAATAAAATTCTTTGTTAGTATCTTTATCCATATAACTATTTTTTTAACAACAAACCAGACTAAAATGAAATTATCATCAAATTAGCCTGGAAATAATAGTAAAATTACTTAAAAAGAATTAGTTACAATTGCAATTTGTGCAACCAAAACACCATTTGCCCTGATTAAATTCTTCCCAAACTTCTTTAGTAAAAACCATGCCTTCAACTTCTTCAAATACAGGTGCTTCATAAGCTAACTTAACCATGAGTCAAACCTCCTAAATCATAATAAATCACCAATTTAAGTTTATCATCTATAACAAAATTATGTCAATCTTTAATAAAAAGTTAAATTGAATTCTGTAAAAAAACTTTAGAATATTTATTTATAGCTAGAGAAGAATATTTTTTATGTTTATATGACAATATAAAAAAGTTTTATGGTGATTTTGATGGTTTTATTAATAAAGGTTTAAAAATATCTGATAAACAACGACATCAATTTAAAAACTTATATTTAGTATAATAAGATACATGATTTATCTATCTAATTTTATCATAATATCATCTAGTTCTTTCATAAGATAATCAGAAACTCCAGTATCACCATATTCATTTTTTATCTTTAATAAATTTTCTAATTCATCTTTATTTAATACCATTATTAATTTTTCATTTTCTCGTAAAAGACCTTGTATCGCTAACTTAGCACTTTTGTTATAACCGTTTGCCGCAATAATATCAAAACAATGATTATTATTTAAATTATTATTATTTCCTAATTATAAAGTTAGATTGTTTTAAAATACTTTCTATAAATTTTTCAAATTTTATAATATCATCTATGAAATTATTGTTCATCTTTTCCTTTTATAATATATTATGTTAAATAAAAATTGCCGATTTGTAACGCATAAAAAAAGCTCTCCTTTCGGAGAGCTTTTTTTATCGCTTAATTAGCGGAAATTCCCACGCTTTGCGTACTTGGTGTGGAGCAGGTGGTGAGCTTTTTCACCGCATGGACTTTCGGGAAGAAACTTCTTGTAGGTTTCGATGATTGATGGGTTGTCCTGAGACTTTCTTCTTGGAAGGTCTTTATCAGCCTTGTAGAGACCTGCGGTTCTGCGTTCGATTTTTTCGTATGCGTTGAAGTCGATTGGCTGACCGCCACCGTTTACACATCCGCCCGGGCAGGTCATAACTTCGATGAAGTGGTATTTGCTCTTGCCTTCAGCAACTTCCTGACAGACTTTGTGAGCATTAGCCAAACCATGAACGATGCAAACATTGATTTTCTTGCCAGCGACTTCAAGAGTGGCTTCCTTGATGCCTGTGCTGCCACGAACGTCAGTAAATTCGATTTCCTTGTCGCTGAGGGTATGATTTTCAACAGCAAGTCTGAGAGCAGCTTCCATAACACCGCCAGTAACACCGAATATTACACCAGCGCCTGTTCTTTCGCCGAGAGGCATATCGAATGCTTCTGGTTCAAGGTTAGCGAAGTCGATGCCAGCACATTTAATCATGCGGGCAAGTTCCTGAGTGGTGATAACTTCGTCAGTATCACGCTTGCCTTCAGTGTATTCGAATTCAGGTCTTCTGATTTCGAACTTCTTAGCAGTACAAGGCATTATTGAACATACGAAGAGGTCTTCGTTCTTAACGCCAAGCTGTTCTGGAAGCATTTCGCGCATCATAGCACCCATCATCTGCTGTGGAGATTTGCAGCTGGAGAGGTTTGGAAGAATTGTCGGATAATACTGTTCGATGAACTTGATCCAGCCTGGGCAGCAGGATGTGAACTGTGGAAGAACTCCACCTTTGCTGATGCGGTTCAAGAGTTCAGTGCCTTCTTCCATGATGGTAAGGTCAGCAGAATATACTGTATCGTAAACTTTCTTGAAACCAAGTCTTCTCAATGCTGCAACCATCTTGCCAGTGGTTTCTTCATTGGCTGGAAGACCAAATTCTTCACCAATACCAACACGAACTGCAGGAGCCATATGAACAACGCAAGTCTTGGTTGGATCGTCGAGGTTCTTCTGAACTTCAAGAATGTTCTTCTTAACAGTGAGAGCGCCTACTGGACATACAGCAGCACACTGACCACAGTTGATACATTCGGTTTCAGCGATTGGCTTGAAGAATGCTGGAGTTACAACAGTGTTCTTGCCACGACCAGCGAGGTCGATAGCGGCAACACCGTGGATTTCCTTACAATATCTTACACACTGACCGCAGAGGATACATTTTTCTGGATCTCTGACGATTGCATAAGAAGAGTTGTCGATTGGATGTGGTTCTGCAAGCTTTTTGAAGCGAACTTTGTCAACACCGAGCTTGTGAGCGATTGCTTCAAGTTTGCAGTGGCCAGCCTGATCACAGGTCGGGCATTCAACTTTGTGAGAAGCAAGAAGAAGTTCTACTGCTACCTTACGAATCTGGCGCAGTCTTGGAGTATGAGTTTCAATCTTCATACCAGGAGCTGGAGCAGTAGTACAAGCTGTATTTACCATGCGGGCACCGTTCGGCATAATGTTTTCGATTACGCAGAGGCGGCAGGCACCGTAAGCCTTGAGCATTGGATGATAGCAGAGAGTTGGAAGGTCGATTCCAGCTTTTCTAATTACTTCGAGAAGATTTTTTTCGTTATCAAAAGCGACTTCTTTTCCATTTATGAATAGAGTTTTTTCAGCCATTATACTGTTCCCCCAATTACTTTATTGCGCC
>CAJOND010000148.1 GCA_905236675.1 Candidatus Rifleibacteriota bacterium
TGGAATACCATAGCAACAGGTTCAGGGTGTTTTCTGGAACGAATCAATGAAAAGTTAGCCGATCAGTTATCTGCTGGCTACAGGTTCGACCTGCCCACTGAGGCACAGTGGGAGTATGCCTGCCGAGCTGGCACTACTACAGCTTTAAACAATGGTAAGAATTTGGTAAACACTAGTTCTCAAGATTCAAATCTTGATGAAGTTGCCTGGTATTGGCAGAACTGGGGTTCAAGCAATAGCAAGACCCATACTGTCGGTGAAAAACAGCCCAACGACTGGGGTCTGTATGACATGCACGGCAATGTATATGAATGGTGCAAGGACAGGTATGGCGATTATCCTACTACTGCTGTGACAGACCCTGCTGGCTCTGATATTGGCTTTTTCCGTGTTAATCGTGGTGGTGCCTGTGACTGCTACCCGAGGAACTGTCGTTCGGCTTATCGTAACTACAACGGCTCCGAATACACATACAACGACGTTGGCTTTCGTTTGGTTCTTGTTCACTGAGTAATGTTTTAGCCCCAACGCTTGGAAAGCGTTGGGGCTGAGGTGAAAGGAAATATGAACTGTTTTTATTGAGTTGAAGTCTACACATTTGTCATAACTGTATAGCCAATTAGCACAATCTAATTATGGAGTCAAAACCTAGATTTCGGATAACCTCAAAAGGGGAGTATTTTTTTATTCCTTTAAAATAAAGTTTATTTAAATCAACAATTAATAAATGCAAACCTTATAAACGAAATAAAGCTATTATAAACTATTTTACTTTGCAGTAAAAGTAGCTATAATCCTATTAATTTCTTTTATTTATCAACAATAAATTTATATTAAGCAGACACTAATTATATTAAATGTTGAAATATTAAAATAAATATGATTAAATAATTAATAATATTTATTTTAATATTGTTGAAATTTTGTTCTGTATTATACTCATTAAGGTGATGATATGACAAAACAATTTCCAAAATATAGCAAGTCTTTGGCGTTTGCTGTTGAATTGGCTTCAAAAGCATATAAAGACCTGATGAAAAATATTTATAAAAAGATGGATTTTGAAATAAATCACGAAGAGTATCTGGTTCTTGAGACCATAGAATCAACCCCTGGAATAATTCAAAAAGAAATATCTGATAAAATCATTATGAAGATCCCTTATGTTTGCAAGTTTTTGTATGAGCTGGAGGTAAAGGGGTTTATAAGAAAAGAACAAGATATTAGGGGGCGTAGGCAGATTATATACAGAAATTATTTAACTGAAAAAGGAGAAAAAATATATAGAAAAGTGCGTAATTACTTAGGTAAACATGTTGATAATCTTGAAAATAAAATAGAGTATGATGATTTCGTGAAAATTCGTGATTATCTTTTTCATTGGGTCGATCTTTTAAAAGCCGACAAGGCTAATAAATCTAACTAAAAAGGAGAATATTTAAATGAAAACAGTTATTATTACAGGTGCAAACTCTGGACTAGGTTTTGAAACAGCAAAAAAAATTTCTGCAAAATCAAAGGAATTTAAAGTAATACTTGCTTGTCGAAATCCTGAAAAGGCAGAAAAGGCAAGAACTCAGATTATTGAAGAAACAGACAATAAAAATGTAATTGCTATGAAGCTTGATACTTCTTCTTTAAAGTCTGTAAGAAACTTTGTTGAAGAATACAAGAACAAATATGGCGAAAAGATTTATGCTCTGCTCTGCAATGCTGGAATATCTGGTTTCCTAAATAAAAAAAGGGAAATGACGGAAGATGGCTTTGATATCATATTTGCCACTAATCATCTTGGTCATTTCTTATTAACCAATCTTTTACTTCCATTTATGGAAGAAAACGGAAAGATACTTGTTACTGCCAGCGATATGCACAATCCACCTTTGAAGCCTGGTGAAAAATATGATTGGTTAGGTACAGAAGCACTAGCACACCCAGATGATAAAATGGCCATTAATGGAATCCGATATTCTTATTCCAAATTATGTAATGTCTATTTTGTTTATGAATTAACTCGAAAATTAAAAGAAAAAAATAGCTCAATAAAAATAAATGCTTTTAATCCAGGCTTAATGAAAACTCATCTCGTTCCAGGACAAAACGAAGATTTTTATGAATTTATTAGAATTAATATGCCTGAACGATATGGTGATTTGAATAATTCATCATCCGCTTTGGCTGAGTTAACCTATTCTGACGACATAATTGCAAGTTCAGGACATTTCTATGACAGAAGCATAAGACCCTGCTTTACATCACCTCTTTCATATAATGAGGAAAATGCTAAAGAGCTTTGGAACAAAAGCGAAGAATATACTAAATAAATAGACAATTTCAATATTTAGATAGCCGTTTCCAATATGGAAATGGCTATTCAAAAATATGTTTTATCATTTGATTTTAAGGATGTTATTATGAAATGTATTTTATTTTTATTATGTTTGCTCATAAATTCAAATCTTATAGCTGCAAACTTAAATTCCAATATTAATGATAAAAGCAACATTCAAATTATAAAGAAAAAAATCAATGGGATAAATATTTCGATAAAAGAAGGCGGTAAAGGTCCTGATTTGATACTGATTCATGGCAAATGCTATTCCAAAGAGAATATGAATATGATTTTTGATTATTACAAAGATAATTTTCATGTTGTCAGCTATGATGTTCGTGGTCATGGAGAAAGTGACAAACCAGAATCTTTTTCACTCGAAGATAATGTATCGGATTTAGCTGAAATCATAAAAACTTTCGACATGAAAAAGACTGTTGTAATTGGTTTTTCAATGGGATCATACATTGCGTTAAAAACAGCTGAAACTTACCCCGACCTATTTTCAAAAATTATTTTAATAGGAACAAAAGGCGGCGGTTCCACCTCTTCTACGCAAAAAATGGAAGATGACGCAAAATCATTAGGTTTGACAAAAGAAGAGATTTCTCAACGTATGATTCACCGTGTTTTTGCACCTCAGACTAAATTAGAAGATATAAAAGCTTTTGACAAACAAATTGCCAGTTCCGTTAAACTTACTGAGTATCAAAAGAAAACAATAGATAATTCACTTCATGACTTTGATTTAATAAAAGATGCTTCAAAAGTTACTATACCAGTATTGTTGATGACAGGAGAATATGATGGCATTAATCCACCTGTTGAGGCAGAAAAACTATCAAAAAATCTACCTGATGCACGTTTTGAAATAATACCAGAAGCAGGGCACATAGCTTTCTTTGAGAATCCGAAAAAAGTATTTTCTCTTATAGACGATTTTTTGTATATAAATTCTGATTCTCATAAATTAAGCGATTATGAAGAATTATCTAGACTTACACTTTGGGAACGACAGGCTAGGGTAAGAAAATTATCTAAGGAATTGGCTAATTGTTATTGGCCGGATGCTACAGTAACAACCAGCTGGACAACAGGAAAAGCTGAAAATTTTCTAAAACCTGAAAATTCTCAAGAACGTAGGGCAGAGGCTACACAAAATGAAGTGATCTTGAACAGAAGCTGTGCTCCAATTATACATCAGAATGGAAACAGAGCTTATGTTGAATTGCCTACAGAATCAAACCACTGGATAACAGTTAATGGAGAAGAGGCTGTTTGGACTTCTTATATGCGTTTGTTATATTGCTGTGAAAAGCGAAATAACATTTGGAAAATTTCAGATATGACTTCAATATTTGAAAGAGACAAACTAACTCCCGTTATAGCAGGCACAGATTTACATATAAAATCTTCTGATTTAAAAGGTTTTAGACCTTCCTATTTATGGATGTCTTACATACGAACAAAAGCTGGCGGAGAAATAAATCATGATTTGCTTGGAATTGATAGACCAGATGAAATCAATGAAATCTACTCGAAAGCTGAATCTTGGATTGCAAATAAAAAATAGCGAATAATGGTCATGACAACAGCTATTTTACAAATAATTTAACTCTTATGAGATTTAAGTAGAAAGAAAATAAGTTCAAAGGAAGTTACAAATATGAAAATTATCACTGTTGAAGAACATTTTACTGATCCTGAAATTGTTGAAACTAATGCTAAATATGGTGAATCGTCAGGAATGAAAAATCTTCCTGAAAAAATAAGAAATTCTTATAATTCCATGCGTTTCACAGGGAATTCCTTAACAGATATAGATGAAGTTCGTTTTGATTTTATGGCTAAACAGAAAGTAGATGTTCAGGTTTTAAGTTATACAAACCCTGTTTCGGATATGGTTCCGCAAGATGAAGCAGTTAGACTTTGCAAAAAGGCGAATGACATACTGTCTACTGTTGTAAACCGTTATCCAAAAAGGTTTTCTGCATTTGCAACATTGCCCATGGCAGAACCTAAGGAAGCTTCAAAGGAATTAGAGAGATGTGTAAAGGATTTTCATTTTTGCGGAGCTTTGATTAGCGGTACATGGCAGGGAAAATTTTATGACGATCCTATATTTTTTCCAATATTTGAAAAAGCGGCCGAACTCAATGTTCCTATTTCTTGGCATCCCGAGTTCCCTGATGGAAGAATTCAAAATTATTATTATCTCTCAGAATCTTATTCGGCTCTAACAGGGATGCAATTTGCTACTGCTGGCTTAGGCTGGCACCTTGACGTTGGCTTGCATATGACTAGATTGATTTTATCCGGAATATTTGACAAGCTTCCTAATTTGCAATTTATTTCTGGTCACTGGGGAGAAGGTATACCTTTTATGCTTGACAGAATTGATCAGATTATAAAACCCAAGACCACAGGACTTAAAAAGAAAATTTCCGACTATTTTCATGAAAACGTATATTTTACTCCAAGTGGTATTTTATCCAAGAATATGTTTGAATATATGGTGAAAATATTTGGAGCTAGTCGCATAATTTGGGCTTTAGATTATCCTTATATACCTTTTGAATATTGTAGTACGGATTTTCTTATGAATTCTGATTTAACAGAAGAAGAAAAAAACTTGATTGCACATGGCAATGCGGAAAGGTTGTTTAAACTTTAATATTTATTTAGTGTAGACATCTTTAGATGGCGTGGCAATCCAGTTTTTTAGAGCAGAAGAGCAAAAGAGCGAAGAGACAAGAGGATTGTTTTAGCTTATGAACGTTTTTAGATATAAAATACTTTCAAATTCTAATAATGTCTATACGACTAACCGTATTCTTAGAGAGCAGAGAGCAGAGATTAGAGAATAAGAGATTAGGGGATTGGTTGGGCTTATGATAGTTTGGTGAGTTTTTCAATCTTACAAAAATGCTTTTTGTCGTCATCGTAAGTAATGCCAACTAACAGTATGTCACCTGAATAGTTTTGTAGAGATTCGGAATAT
>CAJOND010000149.1 GCA_905236675.1 Candidatus Rifleibacteriota bacterium
ACGCAGAACTGCTGGTCTCTACAAGGCTGACAAAGACCTTCCAAGAAGAAAGTCTCAGGACAACCCATCAATCATCGAAACCTACAAGAAGGTTCTTCCAGAAGGCCCCTGCGGTGAAAAGGCTCACCACCTGCTCCACACCAAGTATGCAAAGCGTGGGAATTTTAGATAATAATTAGCAAATAAAAAAAGCTCTTCTTTCGGAGAGCTTTTTTTATGCGTAGTTATTGTAATTAGTTTTTAGAGGCTATCGCCTCACTTGTTTTTATTGTTTAATCGAAGACTTGATTGCCACGCCTCTTGCAGAGGCTCGCAATGACGATTTAATCATGGTATGAAATAACTGTTAATTTGCTAACCTTATAATAACAATAACTACAACAACTACCGACTACAATAAAAACGCTGGCGTAGCCAGCTATTTGAGAACAGAGATAAGAGAAAAAGAGATGAGAGGATTGTTTTAGCAAACATAAGTCTGTGTGTTTTTTAGCTACTGTTCCAAGCTTCCACTCAAATCTTGCCAATAAAATAATAATTTGATAGAATAAAAATGTTGAGAAACAGCTTTTTCGTTTTCCCATTTTTGATTTTATTATTTATTCCGTTGATAAGCTGTTTATTAAAATTCATAGGAGAAACAATTTATGAACGAAATAAGTGGCAGTTCATATAATTACAATTTTACTACAAGAAAAATAAAAATAGCTTATAAACGTTGGAATAAAAAATGTAAAATTGAGGGTATAACTGATATTTTTAACACATCTTTTATGGAAAGTGCTCTTTTTTAAGCCAAAAAAGACAGGAATATCCAGAAAAAACTTTTGACGAAATAATAAACGAAGTCCAATTACAGCATGATTCTATGTTTGAAAAAAAACAGCAAGATATGCTCGATTATATAGAAAAGTATGCTGATGCTCAACATCTGTCTGAACATGAAAAGAGCGAGCTTTTAACAAGAAAAAAGCAGGAATTAGTAGAAGAAAAACGAAAATATGAAGAACAAAGAAAAATGAATCTTGAACTATTTGATTATAAATATGATAAAGGAGCAAAACCAGATAATAGCAAAGCTAAAAGTATTATAGAAAAACTAAAACAAAAAGGTTATAAAGCTTTCCTTATTGATGAATTGAAAATTATAAATGCTTTAGGTAAAGGGATAAAAGATATAAGCTCAAGTTATTTTTCAAAAGGCTACGAAATAGTTACAAGTGGAACATTTTTTTTCAATTGTGCACCGCTTGGAACTGTTATTACTAACAATCAAAAACCTCTTGAAACAAAAGAACCTAAAGCTATAAAGAGAGGCGGAGTAGCTGTATTAAAATCAGGTGTTATAAATTTGAAACAGTGTAATAGTAACTCTGTTGAGAAAATTAAAGAACTGTTTTGTGATAATCCAGTTATTGGAGATATAACATTTCCTGAAATATCAGAAAGAGACGAAGTTTCTGAATTTTTAGGTGGTGGAGGTCTTCTGGTTGATAAAGGTAAAAAAATATCATCTCAAGAACTATTTATAGTTCAATTATTTGATCAAATAAAAGACCCAAAGAAAAAGGCTAATAAAGATGGAATAGAAGCAGATCAATTCCGTAAAACTTATCATATTGTTATTGCTGAATACGATGAACTTGTTTATCTGATTTTTCCTGCATATAAGCACTATAAAAAAGGTTTTAACCTACAAGAAGACTTATGTGAACTAGGTTTTAGCTATGTCATAAAATTTGATGGTGGTAAAGGACTTTATATATCACCGAATCCTTTTCCACCAAAGAATAATGAGGATGAAGAATACAAAAATGTTGAATATGGCAAAGATAATCCTAGTGGTTTTGCCATTAAGGTGGTGAAACTGTGAAAAAAATAATTATTGTAATATTTATTCTGTCTATAGCTTTAGAAATATTTGCTGATGATGGATTCATTCTTAATGGGGTTTATATACCAAAAGAACTCTATAAAGAAATAAAAAATTATGTTTCTAGTTCCACAGAAGAAATTCATTCCCCTAGATGGTGTGCATATAACCAAGATTCAAAGGAAATTGAAGCAAAACTATTGAGTCAGGTGAAACATAATAAAAAAGCTTATTGTCAATTTTGCAATATTAATTATCCTGTTGCTGATTATTATTCAGAAAAAATAGATATAGATTGCAGATTTCCTTATGATTCAAGAATCTGTATAGATGGGCTCCCTATAGAAGTAACATATATTCTTCCTCCACAATGCCCTTTATGTGGACTAATAGCAAATACAGACTATTATTCCCCTGTTGCACTAGGACAAATGAATTTGTTATGGCATGCTCAATTCCTTATCGAAAGAGAAAAGGGAGATCTTTGGAAACTTTATGAAGCACCTTTATTGCTTATTGAGCTTGAGCATAATTCCGAGGAGTTATTTAGAAAATTTATTTTTTTTCTGAAAGCTTCTAGAAGTGTAAAAAACGATAAAATTAAAAGGAAAGATTATATTAAAGAAGCATTTGAATATTTAGATATGCATATTCGCCGAATTGAGAAAAATGATGTTTTTTTCAACGATTATGAAAAAAGAGCTACATTAATATTAAAAGCAGATATTCTAAGACAGATGGAGAACTTTGAAGAGGCTGCTAGTCTTACTTCTTATATAAGAAAAGAACTAGATTCTAGTTATACTTATTCAGAAATATTATTAGATGTTTTAGACGATTTAATACAAAAGAAAAATAATATGCCTGCTCTGAAACCTTTCGGGAACAAGCTTCATATTGCTATTCACGAAAATAAACCTATAAATTCAGAGATTGAGCAAATGGTTTGCGATAAGAAATTTATTAAAACCTATAATATAAACCAGATGTCACCTCTGATGGTGGCAATAATAGAGAAAAAAATAGAATATATAAAACTTCTTACAACAGAACAATCTTTAAAACTTTTAGTCGATAAACCAGATTGCTTTGTAATAAGACGACTTGAAGTTGCCAAAAGAACTGGAAATAAAGAAATATATGAAATAGTCCGTTCTGCTTTTATCAGAGAAGGCTATATTGATGAGAACGAGAAAATAAAAGGCAATAATTAAAATAAAAAGTTAACGAAACTATAAAACAAAGTTCAAGCTAAATTAAGCCTTTTCTTTATCTATAAAATCAAGAAAATTCAAGAGGAATTTTTTCCGATTCGGTGGTAAGCAAATAAAACGCTTATCATCTTCGGTAAGATCTGTGTTATTTCCAAAATCACCTATTAAATCACCGACAGTAAGGTTTAAAGCCTTGGCTAGAGGTTCTATACTTCTAACTCTAGGTAAAGTTTCCATTCTCAACCATTTGGAAATGGTTGTTTGAGACAATTTAGCCATTTCAGCAATATCAGATTGCTTTAAATTCTTTTCTCGCATTATTTGTGTTAGTTTTTTCTGAAAATAATTCATATTACTTTTGTTTTATAGTTGACTTTTTATGATTTTACGGCTAAATTGAACTTGTCTAAATATGACGAAAGCCCCAGATTATTATTGGGGCTTATCGAAGTATTTAACTGTTCTGACAATTTAGTTTAAGTAGGTACTTCGCAAGCAATCTTGGCGGATCTCTGCGAAATACCTTAACAAATCTAAGTGGAAAGCACATAGTTTTGTTATGTACATATAATAACAAAATTTAGTGCATTTTTCACCTAGCAAAATTTCTATTTTCATTTTCCTAAGAAGGTGAAAAAGCAGATTCTCTAAATAGACTCGGGATACGCATCCAAACTCAATCGTTATAGGAAGGTGCACCAAAACGTAAATGGTATACCATTTACTCAAGCTTGTCGTTGACAACCTTGAGTGTTTCTTGTTCTAAAGCTAAAATTTTAAAGAAACAATATACGCTGAATATTAAATTTACTTTGCTATTTTCATTCTGAAATGAGGTTTACTGTAATTTATGGCAGTTTTTATATATAAAGTTAAAGCCCCAAATGATGAAATCATTCAGGGAAATTTGTCTTGCAGGAATAAAGAAGAATGTTTTAGCAGAGTAAGAAACAGGTATCCTGAAGATTATTTTATATTAAGTGTTGAAGAGGAAAACAGCGATTATAAGGTAAATCCTTCTACTTATAACCAAGAAATTGAAGGTGATTGTTTCGAAAAAAACTATAAGCCGAATAAAGTATTATTTGTTTATAAAGCTGAGAAATGGTCAGGAGACTCCATTCAGGGTGAAATGGAATGTAAAGATATAGAAGAATGTATTGAGAGGATTAACAAAAAAGGTTACTTGCCAGTTAGTATTACAAAAAAAGACAACAAAAACCCAAATGAAAAAATATTTTCATATATAGCAGGGGTTAATGTTGGTATTGATGATGATAGTAAAAAAACAGTTCAAGGTGAGATAGAAGGTGAAAACAGGAACGATTGTTATAGGATAATCTCTGAATTTATGGGATATTCCGTGATAACTATTACTGAAAAAAAAGAAGAAAGCGAAAACATTAGAAAAGATAGTAGTATTTTAAATAAATATGTAGAAGGTTTTGATGCTGATATAGATTCAGAAGGTTGCGGTTGTTTAAGCTTTTTTTGTCCATTAGGTGTGTTTTTTTGGTTAGCAGGAGCTGAGATTGGAGTTTACGTATTTGTGATAATAGGGTTAATGATCTTTATATTGGCTTTTAACCGTTTAAAAACAAAAAAAGCAAGAAAAAATATTTTGGTATATGTCTGGGCACCTTTTTCTCTTTGTTATGTTGTATATGTTCTTTGGTGTGTTGTTTTTTGGTTATTAGGAGAAGATACAGCATATTATGGAATTTTGGTGTTTAAAGAAATAATGGTAATTGTTGTAATGGCAGTAGCAGCCTTAACTATTTATTTGATAGATAATAAAATTAGAAACACATTAAAAAATAAAATTCAGAAAAGATTAGATGATGAACTAGAAGATAAAAATAAAAAATCTGATTTTGAAAAAGCTTATCCAGAAGTTACTAAAAAGTATTTTAGCGTTATTGATTGCATACAAAAAAGAGGTGGCAATCTGGAAGTTTATAAAAATATCGTAAAAGATATTTATTTAAGAAGTATGGACTTGCATTTTAAAATCAAGGAAATAAAAGATAAAGCAAATAAATATAAAACTGTTGTTTCCGAATTAAAGAAAACTTTATCGCTATCTAGTGACGAAGAAAGGAACTCTATTTCCATAAATAACTTGCAAAAAGCTGAAGCAAAACTTGAAAAATATGAACAATACATACAAGAAGTAAATAATACTATTAACGGAACAGCACAAGATTTTTTAAATATCGAAATTGAATTAATGAATAATGATTTTAAAAAATCTGATGATTTTAATGAAATTGAAAGCAGCTTAAATTCATTAGAAGCAAAATCTAAATCATTGGCTTACATTCAAAGCCATTTCCCTGTATTTGATTGATTGAATAGGAGATTAAAGTATGAACAAAAAATTAGGCAAAATATATTTATACCTCTTTATTGCTTTCATTATCATAATCTTTTCTATCGTAAGGATTGAAGCTGCTGCTAGAACAAAAGAAGAGGCATTAGAATCTTTAAAAAAAACAGGGGAAGATGTTGTTACAGAAATAGGGAAAAAAGCTGTAGAAGTAGTTGGAAATGCTATCATTGAGGGAGTAAAGTCACATAATAAAGAGGTTCAAGAATATAGAATAAAGCCTGAAAATTGTGAAGAAAATATAATCGAAAACACTAGTTTAAGTTGTTTAATTAATAAACAAAAAGAAACAAATCAAGCTTATTTAGAAATTTATGGGAAGCAGTCTTTTCTTTGGAGTGGATGGGGGAAAACAGCAATTCCAAAAAACTTCGAATTACCAGATATAAACATAAAAGTTAGTTTTGAAATAAAAAATAAGATTTATTCTCATGATTTGTTAAAAAGAGATTTAGACAATGGTAGTTTCCATCTTTTATGGGATATTAATTATAAAGATATTGATATAAGCAAACCATTAAAAGTAATTTTAAGAGGAACTATAAATACAAATAAAGTTAGGGCAGAAGAATTGGAGGTAACAGATTATTATAATTCTGATTCTTGGTTTGCTCCAAGTGGTAGAGAAGCAAATGTTAAGGCCTGTGGAATAATTAGAGATAAAAAAGAAGTCAGCGAAACAAATATAATTACAAATTCTAACTATAGCTGTTCGGTTAATAAGCAAAAGGGTACCAATAAAGCTTATTTAGAAATTACAGGACAACAAGCTTATTGGAATTATTGGGGAGAAACATCTATACCAGATAAAAACAATTTGCCTGATGTTAATATTAAAGTCAGCTTTGAAAATAATAATAAAGTTTATTCCCACGATTTGATGAAAAGAGATTGGGTTAAAGATTCTTTTCACCTCTATTGGGATACTGATTTTAAAGATATTGATTTAGATAAACCGATAAAAGTTACTTTTTCTGGAACATATAATCCAAATACTAAGAGAACTGAAGAATTAAAAATTATGGATTATATTAATTATCGTGATGCTCCTTGTGGAAGAGAGGCTAATGTTAAAGCTTTCGGCACGATAAGAGATAAAAATCCTAATCGGGTTTTACAGACTAATTCGGTATCTAAAAAAGTTGTACAGGCTAATAGAGAAGCAGATGATGAAAATATAATATTACCTGCAATTATTTTCTTTTCTCTAATTTTATTTTTTATTTATGTGATTTTGTGGATAATTAAATTTTTATGGGTAAAAGTATTTGGAACTAAAACCTCTAATTCTAGCGACAATCCAAATAAATAAAAATTAGAAGAGTTTGAAGAGAGGTGATACCTGTTAATTGAAAATTAGAACAAAGTAACTATGACTGTAAATCAATACATGAAATAAATAAGGAGACAAAAAATGGAAAATGTTTGTGTTGAAAACTATGGGCAGAACTCAAGTAAGGAACCAATGAATTTGAAAAATTTATTAAAGAACTGGTGGAATGGAAATTTAAGTGGTCGCTGCTCCTTGCAGGAATATTGGGTAACAATGCTAATAGGATTTATTTCGTTAGTTGTTTTTGAGGTAGTTGTATTTGCGGTTATGTTGAATTTAGTTTTCAGTTTTAGAGAAGTATTAAGTCATGAAACTTGTCAAAAAACATTATTTACCCTTATGTTCTTGTTAAATGTTGCTATATTTGCTGTTACCGTAAAACCAACATTTGCTTTAATTTGTAGACGATTATTTGATTTCGGTTTTGATATTTCTCTTTTGAGAAGGGGTATCTTTTTGCCGTTAATAGGGCTACTTCCTATTCTTAGTTTGCTTATTCCTGGAAATAAAAAAGAAAATAAATTCGGTTTGCCAAGCCCTTATTGTATTGATATAAGGAAGTTTTTCATTGGCTTGAATACTCCTATTAATGAATTAGCGAAATAAGATATAAACTATCTCGATCTTTAATATTCTTTAAACACGAATAGGAGAATTTATGGCAGATTCTTCAAATAATAAAGATATAACAGGGTTTACCTGTTGTTCTTTAATTATTTTTTTGACGATTGTTATAGCAATAGCAGCTTTTATTAATGAATATTCGAATGTTTTTTATGCAATTATTATAATATTAGTAGGATTATTTATTGGATTAGTGGATGCGAGTACCAGTTCAGAAGATAATTCTGATTTAGAAAATGATAAACATAAAAGCAACGTTGACGACAAATCAATAAAATTTTGGTTAGTGCTTCTTTTTACACCAACAATTGTAAAATTTGTTTTTGAAATTGAGCTAAGTTTATCAGCTTCTATTATGGCAATTTTTAATGCTATTCTGCTTGTAGAGTTTTTCTTTAATTGGCATTTTTTTAAGAGAACAAATGAATTAAAAAAGGAAAATGAATTAAAAGAGTTTAAAAATAGACATAACGAAGTAGAAAAAAGCTATCAGACTTTATTTGAGCTAATAAACAGCGATGAAAAATATGCTTTATATAAAGAACAAGTAGAATCATTGTTTAAAGATATTTTTTGCTTAGATAAAGAGTGTTGTAAAGAAGAAAAACGATTAATAAAGCTTGAACAGTTAGAAAAAGAACTGACTGATAATTCAAAAAATCAAGAAGCAAATTCGGAAAGATTAGAAAATAATAACGAAATGCTTCTAAAAATTAGCGAAGAAAAGAAAAAAACAGATGAATTTATTTCTAAGGCTATGAAAGAAATAAATGAAACCTCTATGGATTTTACTACTCTTAGGGCAGAATTAGAATTGAGTAATGATTCACAGATTAATGAGTTTGTTGCAAAAATAAAAACTAAATCTGATTCTTTAAGATTTTTGCAGAACAATATACCAAACCATTATATTTAGGTTGGAGGGCAAAATGGAATATTTATTTAAAAACTACAAAGGCAGAAATAAAGAGAAATTAGTTCAGATTGCCAGAATATCGGTGATAATTTTCACCTGTGTTTTCTGCCTCATGTTTCGTGAGAATAATAATCTGTTTAATCCTGGTGATTATGCTGTTACAATCGTAGATTCAGATGAATATAAAGGAAAATATTATTCAGGAGTAGTTACGGAATTACAAAGAAATGGATTTAGAAATATTAAGACAGTAGCAATGGGAGATCTTATAACTGGTTGGATTACAGAAGAAAATACTGTTGACTCTGTGACAATAGGCGGAAAACCCTTTGTAAAAGGCAAGGTTTACCAAGCTGATAAAGTTTCTATTGTGGTTAAATACCATTCTTTTTAAATATTTAGTTAGCGAAGTAATAATGAGGTTAATCTATGAAAAGAAATATTTATTATTTTATTATATTTTCGACTTTATTTTTATTAATAATTGTTCTCGGAGGTTACTTAAATATAGAAAAACAGAAGAAACTTCAAGAAAAACTAAAATTTAAAGTTGTGCTCTAGTTATATGTTTAGAGCCAGCCAAAAGCTGGCTCTAAAAAAGGTTATAGCTAAACTTGCCTTAGATAGAAATAATAAAATATTAATATAAAGCCAATTTCTCAGCCTCTTTTTCAAAATTTTCGACAGACAAGCCAATTTCTTTGGCTGTTTGCCGAATGGTTATGAAACCTGTTTTTATATAACATAGCCATAATCAGATAACTGTTTTTTAAATGATTTTTCAGACATTTTCATTCTTTTAGCAGCTTCTTTTAACGTAATAATACCATCTTTTATAAGCTCAAATAAGGTTTCGAATTTACCTTTTTTTATACCATCTTCAATTAAACCTTGTATTGCTTCACACATATTACTTTCCTCCTTGTCTTTATTAAGTTTCATATTAGAGCCAGTTAAGGTATTGATTAAAGACACAGCTTCATTAGGAACATGCTCAAAAGCTTTATCATTCTTTACTGTATTATAAAGTTTTTCTTTGTCCTTAGAATACTTTAAACAGAGTAATACTTCCCTCAATTCTGTCATAAATTTATTAAAATTTTCTTCACCTAAGCAAGAAGAACGTAGGTTGCTTTGTCATCTCGTTTTATAGCCCAGTGTTTTATTACATCTCTGTATTTCTTTATTGGGTTTTTATTGATAGGTATTTCTTGATTTAATATAATCTCTGTCGTATCTAGCTGCTGTAAATCATCAGGCTTTATAACCTGTTCACCATCGTATATAAAATAGTTGAATACGTCAGCGAATATACGATTTTTCTCTATAAACTTTTTGGTTTTGTTATCCTTGTCGCCCATCGGTTTGCTCCTTGGAAAAACCACACTGTTGGTGCAAATGTTTTTTGTACAAGTATCTCATTAATTGGTTTAATACAATATATAGATAAATACCCTATATATAAAAATTGTTTGAAAAAAGCTT
>CAJOND010000150.1 GCA_905236675.1 Candidatus Rifleibacteriota bacterium
CTGAACTAGAAAAAGCTTCTAAAAGCTTAGGAAAAGAAACAAAAGAATTAAGAAACAGTATTGATGTAATTATGCAAACAATAAATGGAATGATGATACAGCATCCGTCTAAAAAGCCACAGATAGGCTTCAAGACGGATATGAAGCAATAATATAGTTTTTATTGTAGTTGGTAGTCGTTGTAGTTATAGTTGAAATTTAAAACCAAGAATCTTTACAATGATATATATCTTGATATATACTTTATTATATGGAGGGTATTCGTTTATGGCTATGGCAAAAATATTTGAAAATGGCAGGAGTCAGGCTGTAAGACTGCCAAAAGAATATAGATTTAAAGAAGATGAAATTATAATAAATAAAATTGGTGATATTGTTTTGCTTATGCCTAAAAACGATGAATGGAAAGCTTTTAAACAAAGCTTAGATCTTTTTTCAGATGATTTTATGGCAGATGGAAGATCTCAAAATTATCAAGAAATGAGAGAGTCTTTATGAAATATATGCTAGATACAAATATTTGTATCTTCATAATAAAACACAAACCAGATAAGGTTATTAATAGGTTTTTAAAACTTAAATCAAATGATATTTGTATATCCTCAATTACTTTTGCAGAACTCTCTTATGGAGTTGAAAAGAGTCAGGCAAAAATGAAAAACCGTATAGCTTTAACTCTATTTCTTTCTAACATAGAGATTAAGCCATTTGATTCCAAAGCGGCTGAGGAATATGGAATAGTTAGAATTGAATTAGAAAAAACCGGTCAACCAATAGGTCCTTTAGACACCCAGATTGCAGCTCATGCACGTTCATTAGACTTAACTTTAGTTACAAATAATACAAGGGAATTTAAAAGAGTTTCTAAACTAACCGTCGAAGACTGGACAGTTTAATTATTGAATAAAAAAAATAGATTTGTTTATCGCCTACTCATTGTCATAACCTTATAGCTTTCAGGGCTAAAGCCTATACGCTATACTTATTATGACAATGGGGAGACATTTTCCTCAAAGATATGCCCCCAGCAATGCTATCGCATTCTGGTGGCAGATTTTTTCCCTAAAAAAGCGCCCCCAGAATTTTTGGGAAAAATTGTTGGGGGAGCTGTCGAGCAAATGCGAGACAGAGGGGGTCTTCTTGAATCAACAAAATGTATTTAAAGGATGTTGAGGTTGATAATGTTATGTTCTTTGGGTTCTTTTGGAATATCTCTAAAGCGTCTAAGTCAAATATGACTACAATCCTTCTTCTATATCTTGCAGTATTTTTAAAAGTAACTGTTTTTTATTATTGGGAAGAGCAATAAATTTTTTATCAGCTTCGGTCAGGTTTTCTTTGTTTCCGAAATCACCAATTAAATCACCAACAGTTAAGTTCAAAGCTTTTGCCAAAGGTTCTAAAGTTTCAATTTTAGGACAAGAAATACCATTTACCCATTTAGAGATTGCATTTGTAGAAACTTTACCTAACTTAGCCAAATCTTTTTGGCTAAGCTTACGAGTATTCATTATTTGTTTTAGTTTATTATTTTTATATTTTTCAAATTTTTAATAAATCTTTGAAAATATAGAAAAAACTTTATATAATTAGTAAATAATTTTTTGTTATTAATTATGTATGGATTTTTTGTAATGAAATCATTTAGAGATTATACTCCTGAAAAACGGAGAAATTATATAACATTATCTACTGGAGAGTATTATCCTGATATTCTTCAAGATGCTTGTAGACTATATACACCTGTATTAGAGACTTTTTCTAATTTTCTTCATTCTTCTGAAAGTTCATCTGCTCTATATATGAGTTTATCTAAAGTTCCTAATTCTTGGATGAGAATACAATTATGTAGAATTTTTAGAAAATATGTTTCTCCTGAAACTCCTGTTGAAATGTTAAAAAAAGCAACTTTGGCAAAAAAAATTTGCAAAGATTTTGAACATGGATTTAGACCAATACAAATTGTTCAAGAAAGATTTGACTCTCGTCCTAACCCAGATGAGGCTTTATGTGCTTTATTATGGGAATCTAAAGACAGAGGTAAAAAAGGTTACGATTTAACTGAAAAATTTTTTAGTGTAATACAAGAAAAATTCCCTGAAGTTGAAATATGGGGTCCAAAAAGATCTGGCTCAGACATACAAGCTATTTCTTTTTGGAAAGATTATTTAAATCCTAGTCGTCCTTTAGATTTTGTTATATCTTCTAAGAATAAGAAAATAATTTATGCCGTTGGACTCGCTAGATATGATGGAGATAGGGGAGGAGCCCAAGAAGATGACAGAACAGGTGGTTATAAAAATTGCTCTGATGAACTAATAAGATACATTGATAGTCATAAATTAAAAACAAAAATTATATTTTTAAATGACGGTCCTGGTTTACTTCTTGGTTCTATGTGGGAAGATTATTCAAAAATAGAAGAAAGATATCCAGAACAAATAAAAGTTTTAACCCTAAGAATGATAAATGAAAGACTAACCAAAAAATGGTTAATGAGTAAGTAATAATGTCAACTGGTGTTGCTACAAGAGATAAAAAAAAGAAAAAGAAAATACCCTATACTATAGACTATGAGGGAAAACAGAGTTCTAATTATATTTTAAGTCAAAAATATTCTGTTTTTTCTCAATATAAAACTTTTAATAATGGAGACTTAAATCATTTATTTTTTGGTGATAATCTAGATGTATTATTATATTTATTAAATACTGGATATAAAAATAAGATTAATCTAATTTATATAGACCCTCCTTTTGCAACAACTTTTGATTTTATTAATAAAAACCAAGAATATGCATATAGTGATATTTTGTGTGGAGCCGAATATATAGAATTTCTTAGAGAAAGATTAATTATTATGTATGAATTATTATCAGATAAAGGCTCTATATATTTACATCTTGATGGCAATATGGCGTTTGCAATGAAAATAATAATGGACGAAATATTTGGAGAAAAAAATAGTAGAGGATTTATAACAAGAAAAAAATGTAGCACCAAAAACTATACAAAAAATACTTTTGGTAATATTTCTGATTACATTTTATTCTATTCAAAAACGAAAGATTATATCTGGAACCGACCTTATGAAGAATGGGACGAAGAAAAAATAATAAAAGAATATCCTTGTATAGATGAAAAAAATGGTAAAAGATATAAAAAAGTTCCAATTCATGCTCCAGGAACAAGAAATGGAAGCTCTGGTAAAGAATGGCATGGTATGTTACCGCCTAAAGGGAAACATTGGCAATATACTCCTGAAAAATTAGACGAACTTGACAAAAATGGTGAAATTTATTGGAGTCCTAATGGTAATCCTAGAAGGAAGATATATTGTGATTATGAAAAAGGAATACCATTTCAAGATATTTGGCTAAATTTTAGAGATTCTGTTAATCAAAATCAAAAGACTACTGGTTATCCCACAGAAAAAAATATTGATATGCTTAAAATGATAATAGAAAGTTCCTCAAATAATAATGATATTGTATTAGATTGTTTTGCTGGAAGTGGTTCTTTTTTGGAAGCAGCTTTTGAATTAAATAGGCAATGGATAGGGGTAGACAATAGTATCGAAAGTATAAAATCAATTGTAAAAAGATTTACTGTAGGTTTAGATCTATATGGAGACTATGTTAATAAAAAAGAAAACAAACAACCGTTACTTGAACTTTTTGACAAATGCCAATTCGACATTCTTTCTGATAACTGTCGACTACAGAACTTGAACAAAATTTAGATAATTTTTAAAGATGATGAAGTTCAAAAGAAAAAAGAAATATATGAATACTTTCTTAGTCGTGACAACGACCCATTTGCTGCAAAACTTTTGAATTTAAGGGCTTTTACAGAAAAAGACAAATTATCTGCTTACAGTCGACAGAACGGGATTTGCCCAGTCTGTAAACAGCATTTTGATTATAAAGATATGGCTGGCGACCATATAAAACCTTGGAGTAAATGCGGAGAAACTGTTCCAGAAAACTGCCAAATGCTTTGCAAAGACTGCAACAGTAAAAAGTCGGATATGTATTAAAAGGTTTTTATAACCTTTCTAATTTCAATGATTTTGTTAGTTATTATTAAAACGTCAATTTTTTAGTGTTTTTTGTAAAATTCTTGACGTTTTAATAAATTTTATATATATTGAAACAAGAAAGGAATTTTATGAACCAAATAACTGAAAACTTACAAAAAATAATACAAGTCAAGAATATTACTCAAAAAAGATTGGCTCAATGTTCTGGCTTAACAGAATCTGCAATATCGCACTATTTGAAAGGAGATAGAATTCCTAGAGGTGTAAGCCTAGTGCGCATAGCTGAATCATTAGATGTAACTGTTGATGAGCTCTTAGGTCTCAATTCTCAATCTAATGTACCTGATAAAGATGAAGACTTGAAAGAAATAAAGTCTTTAATAGCACGTAGCGGTTCTAAAATGAGTCCTCAAGAAAAAGCTGAACTTATTGCAATAATTGCTAATTCTATAAAGTGATGTAAACTGTTATGATATTATTAGATTCTGAAACTTATGAATTTATTTTAAGAATAATTGTTTATACTCTGATTGATTACGATGTTCTCGAATATCCAATTAATCCTTTTGAATTATCAGATAAATTAGGTTTAAAAACACATCCTTACTCCAAGCTATCTGAAGAAGAAGAAAACATATTAATAAACTTTAGCAAAGATGGTTTTTCAACTGAAAAGTCTAATGGGGAATGGCATATTTTTTATAGAGACAAAAATATGAATCAATTTAGAATACGATATACATTAATGCACGAAATAGGTCACTTCGTTCTTGCTCACATTAATATTGGCGGTGAAAAAGAAGAAGCTGAAACTAATTTCTTTTCAAGAAATATTATTGCTCCAAATGTTCTTATTTACAATACATTGTCTTTCAATGTTTCTCCTCAAACTATAGGTGAACAATTCCTTTTGAGTAAACAAGCTTCTGAAATAGCATATAAAAATTATTTAAACTGGCTTTATAGATTTAAAAAGAAAGGATATAAAGATTATGAAATAATGCTTTTGAATAATATTAAAATAAAAAAATTAGTCGCTTAAAAAAATACTGAGTTCAAAAATTATTGGCGTAATTTTTGAAATATAATAAGGTATGCTACACACACCTACATACTATAGTGATAAGTAGCATATGTAAATGTTAATCAATTAGTTACATTTTTACGAAGTTATATAAAATAAAAAAGGACTAAGTAAAAATGGAGATAACGAATAAGAATTTAATATCTAGC
>CAJOND010000151.1 GCA_905236675.1 Candidatus Rifleibacteriota bacterium
TCCTTGATATTTAAATTTGAATTAATTGGGTATATAAACAGCAAATCAAAGAGTTAAGTAATTAAATTTCAAAGGTTAATAAAAATTGCTGTTTCTCAAGTATTAAAATAATAAAAAAAATGTATTTTTTCAAGAAGTATTTCATATTTAAATTAATTAAATATGAAGAGTTAGGCAAAAATGTTAGAGCAAACTACTAAGAGATTTTTTTAATAATTAGTCCAACTAATTTGTGTCACCAGTGGTGGCACAAATAGATTATATGTATTTATGATTAATTCTAGCTATTAATAAATATAGAGTCATAACTTCTAAAGAAGTAGTAATTTGTAATTTATTATGCCACAAAATAGCACGATAAATGGTGTAATAAAAATACCGCTATAAGTTTTTGTGACTCCAAGCGGTATATGTGATTCAATTACCAATAAACCTTACTTTAAAACGGCTTCATCTGCTTCTAAGTAATTACCTACGAAAGTACCACGTTTAATTTGCCCTTTTATTATCATATATTGGCGATTATCAAAAACCCCTTCTCTTAAAAATATTTTCCTTATTTCTCGAGAACATTTTTTTATATCAACATATAAGGATTTAGAACCACTTCTTGATGTTGGGAATAAATCTATACAATCGTCTTCGCCTAAAGATTTTTGGGCATAACCCGCTGTTATTATAATTTTGCCTTCTGACATACTATCTAAGTCCAATAACAAATCTTCTATATCTGTAATAGGTAATTCTGGCTTATTGGTCTTTGGGGAAATAGAATTTTGACTTTGTTTGCTGTTATTTTTAGAAGCTATCTTTTTAGCTTCATCACGAAACATTATACTTTTTGTTTCTATAATTCTTCCAGAAGAACCTATTTCAATACAACCTGTTACAGCTACTTCTAGTCTCTTACCATTAGAAAATTTCTTTTTAGTTTCTCCAAAAGTATTGGTTATATCTACATAAACGCAATTATTTTTATTATTTTCATATAGGGCTAAAGTATTATTTGATACTAATTCTGCATATCCCATTGCTACAATCTTTTTCCCTACTTCCAAATTATCAATAGTTTTTAATAAATCTCCTAGTGAGAACTGAGAATAATCATTGGGATTTTGTAATAAGTATCCCCCAAAGCACCAGCCCTCATCACAGTTACCACTAATTTTACAAACTTTATACCAATTCGATTTTACTCCATCAATACTATCATTTCTACCTTCTTCATCTATTTGGACTATCTCACCAAAATTTAAATTGCCTACTACAGCAGACTTTAAATTCGGTTCTTTTCTTAAATTCAAACCGTTAATTGCTAGAACTGCAGCTGTTATAAGTTTTCTTGTACTATCCAGATTTATTTCTAATTCATTTCTTTCGTTATTAAAACATAAAGCGTCAACTATAAATTTTTCTCTTACTTTTCCTAAAATACTTATTTTTTTACCCTTTTTTATGTTAATAATTTTATTTTTAGCATTACTGCATATTTCATTAGGGAAAACAATCTCTATGCAAATTGATGAATCGTTAGGCTCTACTATTTCTAAAATATAGCTTTCTTTTGGATTATTACTTTTTTTTACTTTATTTACTTGTCCATCAAAAAGTGAAACTTTTCCAACTATTTCTTTTTCATAGTTTTGCTTATTATTTTTATACATCCAGAAATAATTCGCTGGAGATGGGTCACAGCCTTCCATATTATCGACAATATCTATATATTTATCACGAGTAGTTACGCATTTTTCTGCATAGCAGTTATTAATTATGAAAAAAATAAAACCAAGAAAAACAAAAATCTTTTTCATTATTTATATCACCTTTTAAGAATGTTTTATTAAACAGATTTTTATTGCTTCCTTTTATTAAAGCACCAAATTAATGCAACAATTAAAACTACAAATATTAACCCTTTTTTCATTTTGGTTTATCCTACATTATTATGGTTATTTAATAAGTGTTTGCTTCATCGGCTTCCAAATAATTGCCAACAAAAGTACCACTTTTGATTTGTCCTTTTACTTTTAAGAAAATACGATCATCAAAAACTTCCTCTTTTAGAAACTTCTTTCTTATGTCACGAGAACATTTTTTTATATCTACATATAAAGATTTTCCTGTGCTATTATTCGTAACATATAGATCTACACAGTCATCTTCACCAACACCTTTAGTAGCATAGCCACTAGTACTAATTTTTTTGCCTTCTGACATACTATCAATATCAAGCAGTAAATCATCTAATTTAATATCTTCATAATTATTTTTAGAAACTGATGAAGTATTAGAATTATTAGATACACTTTGTTCAGGCTTTTGAGTTGAATTGTTTGAATTGTTGGGCATTTTTTGTGAAACTTGGGTTGGAGTATTGTTAGATTGATTTCGTCCTTCTTTTCCAATATTGGCCAAACAACTCAGTACAAATAAACATAAAAACAAGCCACAACCGATTTTAAAACAACCGAAACCAGATTTTTTCGGTTGTTTTTGTTGAGCATTATTGGATTCTGTATTATTACTTGCTTCGGTTGATTCTATATTTGTACCACAATTACTACAAAAAGCCACATTGGGGTCTACTGGTTTTCCACATTTTGGACAAAAATTAGCCATTTATTTTTCCTCCTTTATATTCTTAGCCTCAATCAAATTATTAGAATTAAAGAGTTTTGCAAAAACGAAACAACCGCAAACAATAAAAATAAAGCCTTCAATATGAGTTATAAAAGCTACAATTCCAAAAATAGAGCTGATTTTTAATTCAATTGAAATTGAATAAATTAAAGCAAATATCAGACTTACCAACCATAAAACCAAGCCTGCAATTACCATTGAAAGCTGTAAGGTCACATTTTTCCAAACAATTGGGTTTTTCAAATTTTGATTTTGTAACGAATCTGTATTATTATTAGTCTCTTGAATACTTTCCATTTTATTTCCTCCTGTTTAATTCCACTTTGTATCATTTGCAAGTTCAATAACATAATATTTGAGAAAATCTGTAGCTTCTCTTCTTGTTTCAGCTACTATTTTTACTGTACTGAAAGTACTTTTTTCTGAATCCAAGTTAGATTTTTTAGACTCAACAGTGGGTCCATTCATTACATAAGCAGATAAGGCAACCAGATGAGTAAAAATCAATTTAATTGTTTTTTCACCATTCTGATATTTCAAAGTTAGCGTATATTCGTTATCCCCTATCTTCCAATCTACGGGAACATATTTTGTCTGTTTCATATTGACAATTCTTATAACAGTTTCTTTTACAGACAATCCTGCTATTTCATAAGGTCTAACAATTCTAGATTTTAAAAATTCCTCATCTAATTTTTCAAAATTCGGAATTACTCTTTTAATTGTCTGCTGCGTATCTATTTTGTCAGATATTTTTTTTAAAATTGACTGTTTCAGATTCTGTTTTAGCTACTAATGTTTTCTTTTTATTTTCTAGAGAAAGATTCCAAAGAGTATTGTCTGAAAAAAATGCTGTTTGCCCTTTTGGTAATTTAAATTCTATTGTAACTTTACCTTCTTTTTCATTCCAGTTACTAACTTTTAAATCGTATATATCTTCGTGACCTGATAAAGCAATAATAGGTTTATCAGCACTTACATTCAATGATATATATTCTCCCTTACAATCCCATTGACCGTTAAAATCGGATAATTTTATTGTTTTTTCTAACTCATCAGCTTTTTGTCTATTTTTTACATATTCTTTAAATTTAGGAAAATATTTTTTTACATTAAATGCATAATGCGAACCTGAACCTGTCCAACTCGTACCAGTATATTTATATAATTTTATAAATCTTTCAACAATATCAAAATCTTTATCATTCCATTTATCTATACTTTTCTTATAAGACGAAGCTTTTTTACCTCCTTCTGCATAATCACAATAATCACTTTTATCACCACGTTCAGCAATATCACCTATAAAACAACCAAAGGAATCAAACCAAGAAGCATCCTCCCTTAAAAGCAAACCATTGTCAGATGCTTCTTTTATTAAACTTTTTACTCCTTGTTTTTCTTTTAAAATTTTTAAAAAGGTATCTACTTTGCTTTTATCTGACAGAGGTGAAAGCATACTATCTTCTCTTTTTAAATCATCATTAATATAGTTCTTTATTAAATCAATATCTTTATCATTCCATTCTAATGGATTTTTCCCAAAACTATTTTTATAAGTTCTAAAATGTAAATCAAATTCATTTGGAGAATCCGCAATCCAAGTTATAAAATTACGTAAATCTATTTTAAAGTTTTCATCTTGTTTTAAGACCAGTTCATCTGAAAAAGCGGTATTGCATATAATTAGACAGACAATAAGCGACAGAACGTTTTTTGTTATTTTCATAATTTCTCCTTAAAAAAATATTGTTCTCAAAAATAACTTTTCACTAAGCCAATTTTTAACTTATGGAGAGTTATTAAGGTTTAGTATGTCAATGCTAAACCTTACTCGGTATTATACCGAGCACTTTTGAAATGGTTGTTTGTAGTGGATTTATAGAATTAGATTGAATTTTGATAATGCATTATTCATCTGAATAACTCCAAAAGTTATCATAAAAAATTGCTAGGTGAAAAATGCACAAAAGTTTGTTATTATATGTACATAACAAAGCTATGTGCTTCTCACTTAGATTTGTTAAAGTATTCCGCAGAAGTCTTGGCGGATAGATGCGGAATACTCTATCTAATTATTGTTTGTATTCTATTTTAAAGCCCAACTTAGCAATAAGTAGGGCTTCTGTCATATTAGACATAAACAATATTATTCTTAAAGTTATAAAAAGTCAATAATTAACTATAAGAAAGTAAATATGAATTATTTTTCAAAAAAGCTAAAACAGTTGATGATTTCAAAGAGCTTAAATCAGAAAGATTTGGCTACTATGGCTCACGTTTCACAAGCCACTATATCAAAATGGGTGAAAGGAGAACTTTCCCCAAAAGTTAAAAGTGTTGAACCATTAGCAAAAGCTCTCGGAATAACTGTTGGAGATTTAATTGGTGACTTTGGCAATAATATAAAACTTTCAGATGACGATAAACGTTTATTGGCTCTTTCCCCTAAACAAAAGAAATTATTATTGTCTTTATTAGACACATTAATAAAAAACGGACTTCCATCTAAATTTTGAAATAGTAAACTTCTCCAAATCCATTGATTCCTTCTTGCTTGCCAGAACTCAAACAGGGCAAGAAAGGCACAATCGAAGTAAATCCTGAATCAAATCAGGCTTCTATGGA
>CAJOND010000152.1 GCA_905236675.1 Candidatus Rifleibacteriota bacterium
CAAAATATGGGTGGTATGAAAGACAATATAAAAATTGAAATCAACTATTCTTTGAGAAATCATCTTTTTGAACTTGAAGAAAAGGGTTGTCTAAGCGATAGTATTAAGACAAAAAATAAAATTTTGACTTTAAATGTTGTTGAATTGTTTGCTGCGAAGATCAATGCTTTGTTAAGTCGTAGTGCTATAAGAGATTTTTATGACGTTTATAATATGATTGAATATAAACTTTTTAATAACCTAGATTTGGAGCTGTTGCATAAAAGTGTGGTTTTTTATACTGTGGTTTCCCAAGAAGTAATACCAGAATTTTATGATTTATCTGTTATTGATAGAATTAATAGTAGAAAAATTCGTTCAGAACTTTTACCTGTAATAAAAAAAGGGACTTTTGTAAAACTGGATGAAATGAAAGAAGTTGTTAAGGATTTTCTTTCTAAGTTGTTGGTCATAACTGCAAATGAAAAGAAGTTCTTGGATTTGTTCAAACAAAAGGTATATAAACCAGAGTTGTTGTTTGACGATGCTGGAATTTTAAATAGAATAAAAGATCATTATATGATTGCCTGGAAGTTGCAAGATCACAATAAAGACTAAGGCTTTATGTGACAATAAGGGCACGAGGTACATAAAATAAGTTGGACATTTTTGAAACAGATAAAATTTTATTTTAGCCAAAAGGCGTGCCCTTTAGTATCTGGAAATAAAAAAGTTTAGATTTTATAATATTTCTGGTGGGTTGGTTTACATAAAACGGATTATTGGACTCTTTTAGAAATATAGAATTAGAGAGAAGTTTATAAAAAATATGTGCCCTGATGTTGGGGCACGAAGATAGTTAAGAATTGTTAGTATAGATTAATAATTCGGATTCTGAAATATTAAATTATTTTTTTATTATAAGTTTTCTAAATATTGGAGCATTAGAAGGTATTAATAATAATTGATCAAGTGGAAAAGGTATTTCTGGATAATTAACAACGTAATTTTTATTTTTGAAAACTTGACCAAGATTTGGATCTAATTCATATTTTATAAAACTTTCTGCAATAACTAAATCACTTTGTTGAAGTGCATATTTTAAAGGTAATTTGCACTTTATTGCTATTTCCTCATGATTTCTTCCATTAAAAAGATATGAAGGTGCTAATAATTCTTTAGCAAAAGTATCAGCTTGCCATTCGGGATCTTCTTTAGTAGGTATTTCTTCTTCTTCTTTACAAACATAGTTGTTATTTATATAGCCATGAAATAAAAAAGCATGCCCCATTTCGTGAGCTAGTGTAAATCTATCTTCTGGATTACCTAATGTAGCACCAACATATACACTTTCTTTGACTTGTATTGTATTTGTGTATGGTAAGTTATTATTTGAATTATCATTGACATATGATATTGTTCTTGCAGGAATGTTTGAGGGAAGTTCATGATCTTCTAATATTTCTAAATTACCACCCATACATTCAAGTAAAGTCTCAATTATCCTCTCTATAGGAAATACAAATATATTTTCTGTTTGAGTTGCTTTCCTTATGTTTGATGCTTGTTGAGTGATATATTCACGACTTAGGGGAATGACTTTATATTTATTCATCTCTTGGAAAGAATCTCCTCGAATTTTTTTGCTATGCTATTTATTTGCTTTTCATTCATTTTAGGCAATTCTCTGGCAAATGCAACAGCAAAATCTTTCCCAAAAGATAATTCTTTAAGATTCATTTCTATTTTTTCTTCTGATGTAGCTATTGCTTCGGAGAAATCTTTTTTTTGAGTATCATCTAACTTGTATAAGTCACAAATTTTTTGGTTCCATTCAGAGGGCATTTTCTTTTTGCCATTTTCAACGGCAGAAAGAAATGAAACTGTGACTTCGAGTTTATCAGACATATCTTTTAGTATTTCTCCCTTGTCGATTCGCAGTTTCCTTAAATATTTCCCTAATGGGGTTAGCATATGTGTCAATCTCCTTAATATTTTAACTCTATATATTATTATGTAAAGAAAAGTCGTTAACTATAAGGTCAACGACTTTCAAAATTGTTATATTAATTATACCATAAGGTAAAAATTTTGTGTTAAATTTTGATTAAATTTTTATAATGGAACGAGTTGTTTTAAATACATCATTTGGATCGCCATCTGGATTGCTATCATCAATAGCATCAAATTTATTAATTAGGTTATGCCCACAATTAATTTTTATATGTTCGCCGAAAGGTCCCCAATTTTCAAAACTTATTTCTCTATCATCAGAAAGAATAAATATAAGACCACGAGTTAAATCATAATCATAAGTAAGGATTTCTTTTCGAAATAATTTTTGATTTTCATGTATTACATGAATTTCTTTTATTCGAGAATCTACAGGATTATCTATTTGTTCTACATCTAGAAGACCTGATCTAATATCTGATTCTTTACACTCTCTAATTTTAAAAACAGGGATGTCTTCATTAGCTCCGAAATAATCAATAACCTCATTTTCATTTGATAATAAATAAACCTTATTATCAACATATATTCCCACATTGAGATAAACAGTATTTGAAAATGTGAAAGGATCGCATCTGTATTTGTTTAGTTTCTTACCAATCATAGATTTTAAAATTTCAATCATTTGATCGTTGAATTGAGTTTCAATTTTTTTCATCTATTTTGACCTCCTTTTTTACGAAATGAATTTTTTGAGATTTTATACCACCATTATCTTTCGGAGATTTTATATTTATATCTATAGCAGAAGTACCATCCGAATGTGAAGTTTCTCGGAAAACAATTACAGTACCATCTTTCATTATTGTTATAACTCCTTCTCCATTTTTTAGAGGTGTTTCTTTTCCACCAGAAGCAGCTTTCTCATAGAAATCTTTAGAAGTTTTTAACGGATCTTCAGATTCAATATTTCTAACATGATTATTTGAACTTTTGCCAGGTTCTCCAAAGTAGCCAGTATTAGGATTGAATTTGTAAGACTCCTTTAACGAAGCAGCATTTTCACCTAGTGTATGATAATGACCAGTATCACCTTTATAACCGAACCCCATAATAATCACCTACTTTTTCAGATGAGTTTTTTCAAATTGACTTTTGTATCGATGAAATCTTGTTAGAGTTAAAAAATCTCCAAAAACTTCATCTGGCATATAACCATGAACAAGAACATCTATTGGCTCTAGTATAAATAGCATTGCTTTTAGACCTTTGCGGAAATAATCCTTTTCTTCATTGGAACGAATACAGCCATGAGTACTAATTGAAAGAATAGAGTTTTTAGGAACACCCAAAAAACAGAAACTAAAAGATTTTTCATCACCCCATCTAATATTTGGTATTACAGGAATACCTTGCTTTTGTAGATAAACTCCAACAGCTCTATTAAGGTAAGTATTCGTTTCTTGTATGCATTTAGAGCGATAGGTTTTTATTGTTGGATCAGGAGTAATAACTCCATCGAACATCTTTAATTTGGTTACATATAGTTTTGTATTTGTTAGAATTTGTCTGAAACCTTTATCGTGCATATAGAAATGCACATATTTTCTTTTATTGGTTTCTTTGTTAATTTTCTCGAAAGGAACTATATCTATTGGAACTTCTGTGTTGTGGAAATCAATTATTTCTGGTATTCCTGGTTCGCCAACTAGATTAGTGTTTTCTACTAAGTATTCTTGAAAGCCATCATCTAATATAATTTTCTTCATTTATATAACTCCTTTAAATATTTATTTTATTTTAGATATAAGGATTTTTTAGAAATTTGTCAACCTTTTGGTTAAAAATTTTTTTTAAAATAATTAAAATATATTCGTTGAGTATAAAAAATAAACTATAAGTATAATGTGGATTGTTTTAAGACTTGTGTGATGTATGTAAATATATGTGCCTTGTGATGAGGATTATAGGATAATTAGAAATTGTCAGTGATAAGGGGAGTTCGGGGAAAAAAAGGACTTTGGAGTATAGACTTTAGACTAAGATTTTTAGGACAAAGGACAACTGACAAAAGACAAATAAGAAAGTTGCGAAAATTGCTGAATATAATATTCAGTAATCTTATCTATTGACATAGATAAGATTAATAACATTCCAAATGTGATTAAAGAAGGTTTTTATGTCTAGATGTAGATGTTTCAAATGCGGAGAAATTTCGGAGAGAGATTTATTTCAAATTCATTGCCCTTATTGCGGTGCCAATATGATTGTAGCAGAGGCTAAATTCTGGGTTAAAGTCGCTATTGGAATTATGATTTTTATAGTGATGGCTAAGTTAGGCTGTTTTAAAAGTTCTTCTGCAAATGGAGCTGTTAGACAAGAAAACTATAATCAAATACAAGAACAAACACAATCTAATACTAGATAAAAAGCAGATTAAGAAAATAGAAAGAAAGTATTATACATAAAGTAAGAATTTATGGAAGTAAGAATATTATATTGTAATGTTGGAGAGTCAAGATACTATGATGGGGATACAAATGATAAGCCTATAGGTGGTGGAAGTTTTAATAAGAATAATATTGGCTTTGAAATAAATAATTTTACTAACCATAATGGAACTTATTATGGATATGTTGAACCAGTTAAAAGATCTATTTTGATAGAAAGGCTTTCTTCTGATTATAAAGATAAAGAAAAGATTGATGGGGTATTAGTTGTTTGGCATTGTAAAGGTAAAATAGTAGGTTATTATAAAAATGCCACTGTTTTTAGCAAAGTGCAACAGCTTCCTCAAAATATTGCTGAAATGAGAGTAAGTGGAGATTATTTTATTACTACAAAAGAAGCTGTTCTTATTCCTTCTAAAGATAGAGAGAAAATATTTGATTATAAGAGCCAAAGTAATGTTTGGTATGGAAATAAAGAAACTAATATAGAAGTGATGTTTAATTTGCTAATGCGAAAGTGACGATTTTTAGCAATAAGCAATATTGAAACAACACCGCAATTTTTAAAGGTTCTTGCGGTGTTGTTCTATTTTAGAGGATTTTTTAGAGAAAAACTGATATTTTAGGCTAAAAATTTAAACGGAAATTTTACACGTGAAATGGCTTGAAATTTACGTGTAATTTTTAGAGATTAGTTACTTTTTATAAAATTTTTAGAAATTACGTGTATTTTTTAGGGCATTTCGTGTATAATTTTTAGGGTTTTACGGAAGCATTTGATTAATGAGGAATTAACGATTAGGAATGA
>CAJOND010000153.1 GCA_905236675.1 Candidatus Rifleibacteriota bacterium
TAAATGGGAATAAACAACGTTTTGAGACTGCTGCTTAATTTTGTTGGACTAATCCATTAATAAAGCTAGTTGATAATTCTTGTTTTGGAGGAGCATTAAGACAATAAAAACTGTAACTACCGACTACAAAAAAATCGGTTAGATTAATGCTAACCGCTTTTTCTCATGTTTCAATTTATATTTGCTTCGTCAAAGTCTTTTTCAGAAATTCCAGTTAAATCCATTATTTCTTTTTTGTTTTTCCCTTTTAAAAGCATATTTTTAATAATATCTTTTAGTTCTTCTTTTTTACCTTCTTCTTTGCCTTTTTCATAGGCACTTCCACGCATTAGACTAAGATATATAAGACTATTTTCTCGGTCTTCCATTCTAGCACGCATTTCTTTGTCTGAATTTGATTTTTTTACACAGTCTACTACTTCTGCCATACCAGCCTCACTTTCAATTTCAGAAGGTAATTTTGAATCTTTTGAAGCATATTTCTTACTATTATACAGTAAATAGACCCATTTCTCAAACCTAGTCATCTCTTTTATAGGCTTATTTGGAGAAAGCTTTGTAAGTCCGATAAAGTGCATAGTCATAATATCTTCTAACATAATACTATTATCTTGGTTTTTAAATAAGAATTGTTCATCAATCTTAAATGACTTAGGGAATAAATCATAACCCAGGATTGCTATACCTATTGCTGGCTTTAGATTGTTGTATGGTTCATTGTTTTGTAACTGATTTGAATAAAGCTTAGATAAATAATATGAAAATCGTTTTATTAAGTTATTCTCATTTCTAACTTGCATTTCAATATTATAACTATTTCCTATAGCATCTTTTACCCTAGTATCAAGTAATGAAAGTTTGTCGTTTTTGTAATTTTGAAGATTAAAAGGGTTTAGAATTTCAATTTCTTTTATTTGCTTTAATCCCTCCAATTGCAATAGCGCATTAAGTAGACAAATAGTAAGCTTTTTATTTCTCTCTTGACCAAAAACAGCTTTGAATAGGAAATCATTTGTTAGTCCGAAAAATTTTGTTTCTTCTTCCATAAGAAAACCTCTTTTGATTAAAAATACGTGCATAAAATTTTAATCTGCACATATAGTAATCAACCGAAAACGGAAAATTGGACAAAAAAAGCGAAAAAATTTTTGTTAAGTTTGTTTTTTATTTAAGATTCAATATCAAAAACGGAGATATAAGATCATAAATGGTTTTATTCCCAACCTAAAAAGTTGGGAATAAATAAAAAACAATCACACCAACCACACCAATAAAACCAAAAGACACTTGCGAGTAGCAAGTGTCTTTTTATATTAAACCCAAGTTATAAAAATTCCCAACCAACTACAATGTAAACATTTTTCCTTACTTTTTATCTTTTCGAATTACGTTAATTTCTTTAATGGAATCAAGAAATGCTTTTTCTACATCGCTTAGAGTTTTTTGCTGGTATTTTTTATATTCTAAAGTTGCTTTTTTTACTGCTTCATCATGAAAAACAGAGCCGTTTCCTTCTAAAAGTTGTTCTCCACTCATTGTTAATATTCTATCTAAGTGTTTTGCCCAATCTTTCATTGTCATAGGTTGGTGGCGTTCAGCCTGTCGTTCGGCAAAGTCAAGATAACCTGAAACAATTTGTCCCATAGCACGTAGATCTTTATCATCAAGGTAATTATTGGCAACTAAAGAATCTTTTAAATGAGGTCTATTCCCTTCAAAGGTTTTAAGACCCATAAATTCTTTTTCTGCATCTGCACGGTTATATATAACCTCTGCTGCAGTTTGACCATGAACAGCAAAATGAATTTTGTTTTGAACTTTTTTGAAAAATTCAATAGAAGTATCTGAACGAGGGTTATAATCTATGCTTGTTGCGTAAATATCTAGTATCTGTCTATAAAATACTTTTTCAGAAGAACGAATGTCTCGAATTCTGGAAAGAAGTTCAGACCAGTAACCACCACCGAAACCTAATTCTTCCTGTATGGCATCTCCGCCGTCACCTTCCCAAATCTGAGCATAACTGACAAAAGGAAGCAGAATAAAAAGCAAAAGAAAAACTACCAGCTTTTTCATGTTAGTTCCACCCCTCAGTTTGTTGAATTGCTAATGCAGATTCGTTAGTGTGATAAATATACAAAGACTGAGAACTAGGCATATTAATCAGTATTCTACCTTTGACGGGTCTACCATTGGAATCAGTTAATGTATTTGCAAAGCCAATGTAAAATACATCATCGGGATTAATGGCACGTAATTCGACAAACACTCTGTTTGTCGCTGTGCTATTCAAATCCGTAATAACATTGATCTGTGTTGCTGTGCTTGCTGATATACCAGTAAGTCTTGCTGTCCTGAATTCGCTCGGTTGAGCTGTTTTTGCAAGATTTGAAACATCCTGCTTTATCTTGCTTGTATCTGTGCCGATGCTGTTGATTAAATCAGTAATAGTAACTGTATTTTCGCCGTCTGTTTCTTTAAGATAGGATTCTATATTACTGGTATCTATTGAAATATTATCTATGGTCGTTCCACCAGACTGTAGGTTGCCATTCTCATCTACCGCTATCGGTCGCCACTTCTTGTTGGTGTTGTCATAACCCAGAACAGAGCCATTTATATTCAAGTCATTACCCGAAGGGTAATCTGCAAAAAGACAGATTGATGAAAAAAGAAAAAGGATCAGGACAAGATATTTTTTCATATAAACAACCTCCGCAATTATTCTCTCTTAATAATAACATATTATTATCAGTTTTTTGATAATAGATGAAAATAATTGCAGAGATTTTTATATTTTATTTTTCCAGATTTCTTATTGCCATGTTGGCCATTTTCTGTATCTTTGTTATCGCAACTTCCTTATCTGATTCCGTCATGTTCATTTTGTCCCTGATAGAATCGATACGCTTGTCGGCTGCATTGATTATGCTGTGTATCTTCCTGTATTCAGGGTGAGCCTTTAGGTAATCGGTATTCTTTTCATTCTTTATTTTTGTGAAAAGGTTTGAAGTCTGCTGGTTTTCCTTATATAGCTTAGCTGTTCCGTAGTCATTAGTTTCACCAATAAATCTTCTAACCATTGGAACTTCTTCCCAAGGTGTATCTTTCCAATTTCCATATTGATTTGTTCCTAACTTATACCATTTATTGATACTCTTGCCTAATCCACCTGCGATTTGTTCAACAACATACTGCATAGTAGAAGGAGACAAATCTATAGCTCCTCCTTTATATTCATCTCCTCCTGTAATATCACTCAACCATTTTGCAAACCATACGAAAGCACCTGCTGTTTTCTTCTCGAAGTAAAGTTTATGTTCTGGTTTCTGTGCTCCTCTTTGAGGCTGTTCAGGTTTTATTGGTCCTCCATACCATTTCTTGTTGGTCCCCATTTCCAAGGCTGGTCTGAATACCGTAGGTGTTATGGTGCCTAATAAGCTGTGATGTTCACCAAGAGGATTGAGAGTAGTTATAAAGTTAGAGAACATATCTCCAAAAGCCTGTGTCAGAGTTTTCTTGCCTGTTGCACAAGCAGCCAAGTTTCTTCCTGCCATATATGGAACCGCCAGTGCAGGAGAAAGAGGAACAGAGCTATATTTATTCCCTCCATAGAAAAGAATGATGTTACCATCTTTTTTGTAATCTTCCAGTTTGTCATAGTAGCTTTCCTTGTCGTCAGGGTCGAAACCTGCAAAGAGCTGTCCGAGAATTTCAGAAGCAAAACCGGCAGCTACGAGAGAACCTAGCATAATTCTACCTTTTTTGGTTTTCGTTGCCTGTTTGAAAGCCTGATAAGCTTTTCTTGTTCCCTGTATGCTCGCATTAGAGAAAAGATATATTGCGTTTGCGTCAGAATCCCATATTTCACCATGACGGTTGAAGTTGATGGTAATATTCTTTGACAATTCTGCTGCTTCAAGAGCTGTAGAGGTTTTTCTCTTTTCCCTGTAGACTCCGAATCTTGTTGCAGATTCAAGCATATCGTTGAAAGACTCAAATATACCGAACAAGCCATGTATTATATTCGATGGATGCTTAAGCAACTTCTTTGCTTTTCCATTAAGGCTCTTGCTCGCTTCTATGTCTTCGTTTATAGCCTTTTCATAATTTTCAGCTCTTCTTTTCAGGCTCATCATATCGGCGTAACCTGTCATGCCTCCAGATTCTAGAAATTCCTTGAAAAGTCTTGTGTCTTCATTGTCTACACCTTTAACATAATCTCTATATGTAAGCATAGACTTGAAAGCGTTAACCAAAGAGTTTCCTGCGAACTTGCCACCTCTGAAAACAGAATTTTCAAAACCTGACTGCTGCTGGTCACGAACAAAGTTTGCAATACCGAAGTCCGGGTTTGCTACAGTGGAAACAAAGCCCATCATATTGGTAAATAACCTTGAAAAACTAACAACATAACCGAAGAAGCCTGTTTTTTCCTTCGATGAAGTGAAAGCCTTGTATAAGTCCTCGTCATTGAAAGTTATGTGGTATGTGGCATTCCCGGATTTTACAAATATCGTGTTTTCATCCAGCTTTCTGTCTAATCTTAGTTCAACTTCTCCAGTCTTCGGATCAAAATACTGCTCCAATTTCTTCCTGTTCACTTCAACAAGTGGAGTCTTGTAAAGATTGGCAAGGTTTAACATTGCAAGCTTTGCATTGTTCCTTTCTCCCCATCTTATTGTCGTGTCTATTGCGGAAGCTGCAAACATAAGGTTGTCTGTTGCCGTAGATGTTCTGCCTAGTGCTCTTTCAACTACTTTTGTAGTTATCTCATCATCGGCTATGTGTTTGAGAGGTGTGTAATGCTGGTATCTGTTTCTTATGTTTTCTGCTGTCTGATGGTCAATCAGCTTGTAATCTTCCTGCAAGTCTATTACTGCCCTGTTCATCTTCCAGAACATTTCACCGGCTTGCATAAGCTTGTCTTCGCCATACTTGGCAAAAAGTTTCTTTTTAACCTCGTCAGTAGTTCCACCCTTTTCGGTATTATTCCAACCTGAACCACGAACATTGTTATCCCTGAAAGTAGGATTGTTGTGATAAACTAAAATTGTAACATTGTTGTCCGACAGATAAAATTATCGTAAGGAGTTAATTTATTATGCCGCAACAATATGAACCAGAATTCAA
>CAJOND010000154.1 GCA_905236675.1 Candidatus Rifleibacteriota bacterium
ACGAATTATATGATGAAAGTTTTATTAGGTATTTAAAGATGTAAGCAAAATAAAACTTTTTTAATCCATTATTATATTAAGCTATTTTCTATACCAGAAATTTTTATAATGCGTTTTCCCTGAATAAAAAACGAAATCAAAAAAATAATAAAGAAACTTCCTTCAAAAGTTTTACCTATAATAAAGTGATAAAGTTAAGTTGATAATAAAAGAATTATTATATATATTAGCTATATATTAAATGAATGATTATAAAGGAGCTTTAAAACAGTGACAATATCACCAATAATACCTATATTAATTGGAGTTGTTATTTTAATAGCTATTTTAATTTATTTTATACCTATACAACTTTATCTTAATGCAAAATCAGCTGGATTAAACATAGAATTAACTCATCTATTATTTATGAAAATTAGGAAAGCAGATCCTTATGAAATAATCAACTCCGCAATTTTACTGAAAAAAAAATGGTATTAACGTGAATATAGACCAACTTGAAATGCATTACCTTGGAACTGGTTCTCCGAAATTAATTTCTCAAGCCTTGGTACTTGCAAAAGAAAACAATATTGATGTTAGTTTTAATACGATATCTGCTATTGATTTAGCGGGAAGAAACCCAGTTAATTGTGTAAAAGAATGTATAAAAGAGCATATACTCAATGCAAATCCAGAAACTTTTATATCTAAAGAAGGAAAAGAATATAAAGTTTCCTTTACCATTAAAGCCAAACCAAATATTAATAAAATAATAGGCGGTGGTGATGATGGGCAAGTTTTGATAAATTGTATTTTTGATTACATAGAAAAAATAATAACTAATTCAGATAATTCAAATGATATTAATCCTGAAAAACTTTCAAAAGATATTCTTAAAGAATTCTTTTCTAATAAGTCTGTTTTTGATATAAAGGAAATAAAGATAAATATTAACTAAATTAAATACTTAACTTTCAAAGGAATATTCAGAATATTATGAAAAAGCATTTTATTACTTATTTAGTTTTAGCAATCTTATTTTTAACAGTTAATTCTGCACATGCAGAAAATAAAAAAGTTTTAGAAACAAAGAAGGCTGGTGATACGAAATATACTTTGTATTCCGAAAAAACAAAATTCAGCACTAAATATTATATTGACCATGAAACTGAAAGCGGTGTAGAAACCTGGACTTGTGGTGAAGATCAAAAGTTAGACTCTTTCATACTTTGTGTTAATTTTTTAAATAATATTGATAAGTTTGCTATGGATACAATTGATAAGTATGATTCCAAGAAGTGGACAAAAGTTATTTTAAAAAGACCTCATATTGAAGGTGATGATTGGAGCAATACAAACGTTGAAGTTTATGCTAAAAAAGATGCAGTCATACATATAAATTGTGATTCAGAAGATCGTAGCTTTGGAAGAGGTGTAAACTATGCTCTTATTTCTGATCCAGAAATGGTCAATGCTCTTGTTGGCGATAAGATTTTCGGTATGGAAAAAGATAAGTTTTTCCAAAAATTTGGTGGTAAATTAAGTTACAACGTAATAAAAGTAGCCAATTTCAACTTTACTTTGACCGAATCAGATAACGTTATATCAATGGATTTCTATTTTGATAATGGAAAACTTAACGCAGTTGGTGGAAATATTGACTGCTTCTATAAAGGTTTACCTCATTTTGAAGATTTCAAACAATTTGTATCTCCAAGTATTCCAGAAGGTCTGTTTACCAAAGGTGCTTGTTTGGAAGACAATGTAAATGTTTTAGATAAACCTGTTAATGGCACAGCAAAAACCAAATTATCTAAGAATAAAATTATTTATATAAGCGAATTTAAGAAAGTTGATCAAGATACTTGGGTTAAAGTAACAACTTCTGAAGGAGTTGAAGGTTGGGTGAATGGCAAATCTATTACTCCAGAGGCTCACTGTTTTAGTGCTTTTTCAAGAGTAGGTGCAACTTTTGATTATATTTCTGAAATGCCTTTGAGATTAGGCAATCCATCTAATGTTAAAGAAGAAAGATATATTGGTACCTACATGCTAAAAGACCAAAAGTGGGATGGTATCGAATATGAAATGGCTTATGATACTGGAAATTTTGGTGATGAATCAAGTGAGCCAGAAGAAGTTGACGAAGATGAAGATGAAGACAACGAAGAAGAAGAACCTGAAGAAGCTTCAGAACCAGTTCAACGAGCTTTGGGGAAAGATATATTTGTTAAACTTGTAATAACTAAACCTGTTGTTGATTTTTTAGGCTTCAAAGTTGGTGGTAATGTTGAAGAATTAAAAGCTTTGTCTACTAAACTTTCTAATGCTAAATGGCATCCAATTGACGAAAAAGCAGAAAAGAAAGACTTAGAAGAAAGAGTAGGACAAGATTGGGGAAAGCCATATGTAATGACATTCAAAAATGATGGCGTTTATAGATGGAACGATTTAAGAGGCACCTACACTAGAGGTTTACGCATAACCATGAAAAAAGGTAAGGCTGTTTCTATCGAACTAATCGGCCCAGATACTGCAAACTGATATTACAAAAAAAATAGAGATTTAATATTTCAAATATTAAATCTCTATTTTTAGTAGAATTAATCGGGTAAATAATTTCTTAAACTCATAAAACATTAATTAGCAGGTTTAATTGTTTTCAAATTCAGATTTTGTTGTAAACATTTGCTTTTCTTTATCAAAAACCAGCTTATTCTTATTTTCTTCAAACCACTCGATATAGTCTGGTTCTTTTTCAATTAAATTATGAATCATATAATATTCATTGTTATGATTTTCATAAATGATACCCGTTCTTTTTATTAATTCTCTGTAGGAGTTTACCTTTATCGGTTCAAAAGCATCATTAAGCCCTGTTATTAATTCTTTTAAGGTATTAACATCATTTTTAGGTTCGATTTTATATCCGTTTGCTTTAAATCCATCTGCGACGATTTTTTCTAAAGATTTTCCACTTTTGATAAATTTGTCATACCTTTTTTTAAATTTTTTATAAGCAGTATTGAACCCTAGATATTCTATTCTCTGTGGATATTTTCCATAAGGTCTTTGTTCTACTGTTCTAGCAAAACCAAAAGATCTATTAAAAGCTATTTCTATAGCTTCACCAACGGAATATACTAATTCCCTGATGTCTGAAAAATTGGGTTTATCTATATCTGGATAATTGTCTTTTAAATATGATAATAGGTTTACAATAATCTCTATTGACTCTTTTGTGCCAATATAGGTTAAAGCATTAAGTAATGCCTTATGATAATATATTAGATTTCTGTCATAAGATTTTATATGTTCTTTTACTGCCTTTTCGGAAAAGGCTTCCTTAGACTTTTGAATAATAGTTTTTCTGCAATTATCTGTATTTATATAAAGTAAAAATGAAATAATTGATTTGTTATGAACTGGATTTTGATTAAAAATATCTATAAATACATAATCATCAGATTTTTTAATCAAATTGGCATTATATCTTAATTTTGAACTATTATAATTCAGAATATAATCAACACATTTACCCTTTTTTAATAAATCTACTTGTATATCTACAGCTTCTTGAGTTCTGTCTGTCATCAAATAAATGGCATTTTCTATAAGTCTTTTATCTCCTGTTTCTATTAATGATTTTAATTTTGGGAATATTAAATCTCTATTTTTACAATATCTCAATCTTTTAGCTGTTTCATATAATTTATTAGGGCTATTTATAAGTTCATCGAATATTTTTTCTAAACTCTCTTTATCAATATCATACAGCCGTCTGTCTAAATCAAAAGATTGTTTTTTCAAATATTTATTATAGATAAAACTGATATTATCCAATATAAAATCATCTGTTTCTGGATTTTTAATAACTAAATTATAGTATTTTTCAGCATTTTTAAAATTACCTAATTTTCGTTCTAATTCTGCTAGTAAGTAATAAAGAGCTACTTTTTCTTTATTTGTAAAGCTTTCTTTTTCTAATGCTAACAAATAATATTTCTTTGCAAGTTGAAAATAATAGCGATTTTCATTTATTAGATTTTTAATATCTTCTGTTAATTTTTTTATTTCAAATAAATCTAATATATGCAAATCATCATCAGATAATGATTGCAAGTTTTTTATTACCTGAGTATTGCAGAATAATTTATAGTATTTTTCAGCTTTGTAGTAATCATTTAAACTGTAATAATGGTAAAGTAAACTGTAATATACAGCAGCTAACTCATTGTCAGACAGAGTTATATCTCTAATTATATTTTCTAATCTTATTACAGTAATAGCATTCGTCTTTGCTGAAGGCAGTTGTGTTCCTAAACCGCACATTAATTCTGCTGGCTCTGGATAAAGCAGTTTATTTGCAATTTTTAATGGAATTATTTGATTTAATTCTGATGCTTGTTTGAATAACTTGTTTAACTTGTTTGACATAAAAATAAATCTGAATTTGTAAGATAATGCAGCTAAATGATAGCATTTCCCTATTAATATATTTGATTCTAAATTTAAGGCACTGAATTTCGCAGCATTAACAAATTGCGGACAAGGATTTGCTTTAAAATCTATATTTATTATTTTCTTTCTCTTTTTTAAATAATTTTTAATTATATCTTTTCTAGATGGATTAACGGTTAAATTATCTATTTTTGTATATCCACAATTAGGACAAGTAATTGGGGTTGCACTAGTAAAAAGCGATGGATAAGTTTTTTGTATATCTTGTTCAAAAGTTTCTAGTGGAAGAAAATAATACGCCATTCCCCTTGGAAATACTTCAACCTTTGTGCCACATATTCCACAGATTAGTTTAAGGTTTTGCCCTAAAATTGGAGTAATGACAAACAAAAACAGAATTAAGCATAAATTAGTTTTTCTCAAAGTTCTTTTTAGCATATTAACTCCTAAATCTAATTTTAACTCTAACTTTTGGGGCAACATCTTAAAAAACTCTCTCAGCGAAGGTTTTAGAGCAATCAAACCAATCATACTCTTCATCAACTACAACAAAAACCAATTACAATAAAAACTCATTCCCCAAAGTAGAGCTGAATGGCTGTTTTGAAGCCTTCAGAGAA
>CAJOND010000155.1 GCA_905236675.1 Candidatus Rifleibacteriota bacterium
CTGTTGGTGCAAATGTTTTTTGTACAAGTATCTCATTAATTGGTTTAATACAATATATAGATAAATACCCTATATATAAAAATTGTTTGAAAAAAGCTTATGAGTATTTATGTCAAACACAATTAATTAATGGAATTTGGCCTTATCATGAATTAGAAGACGGTGGCGGGTGGGGACTTGCAGCATTATCAAAATATGAATTATATGAATAATATTTTATTGGTATATCCTAAACCTAGTTTAGATAAAAATCCTAGATTTGGATTCTCTATGCAGCTTTTGCAATTAGCGTCTGTCCTTAAGATGAATAATGCTACTGTCTTTTATCTGGATTATTCTTATGAAGAATATAGTAAAGAAACCTTAATTCATTACATAAACGAAAATCACGTAGATATTGTTATTACAGAAATAGATACTTTTGCTTTAAAACGTTCAGAAAACCTAAGCAATGCCATAGAAATATTAAAATTAGCTAAAAATAATAATATTAAAACAATGGCTTTTGGCTATAGTTGTATAATGGATAGTGACTCTATTTTTTATGCTGATTATGTTGTAAAAGCTAATCCTTTGATTGAAATACCTAAATTGATTTTTGAATCACCAAATATGCCTAATAAAAATAATTATGATACTTTACCATATCCAGATAGAGATTTATTGTTAACCAATGATTTTTTTGCTAAAAATAATAATTCTACACTTATAAGGACTGCTGAAGGATGTTTAAATAGCTGTATTTTTTGTCAAAGAAGAGGTTGGCAAAATAGTTATAAAAAACATAGTATTGATTATGTAATAAAAGAGTTTACTTATCTAAAAGAAAAGCATTATAAGAATGTTTGGATTAATGATGAAAACTTTACTTTTGATATTAATAGAGCAAAAAAAATATTAGTAAAATTAATCAATAATTCATTAACAGACGAAATGAAAATATCTATTAGTAGTTGGAGTAAAATAGACAAAGAATTTTTAGATTTATTTAAAGAAGCAAAAGGGTCTATAATTAGTATGGGTATAGAATCTGCAAATGATGAAATATTAGACTTTTATGAAAAAAGAATTGATTTAAATAAAATAAAAGAGCTTATTGATTATGCTGATTCTATAGGTATTTATATGGTTGGTAACTTTATCATAGGTGCACCTATGGAATCTGAAAAGAGTATTGAAAATACTTTTTCTTATATATCTGATTCAAAATTAGATCAAGTAAACATTAAAATTTTAGATTATATGATTGGTTCAGTATTATATGAAAGATTGGCTAAAAAAGAGAAACATCATTATTTTGCTTGTTCAGAAAATGGATTATGCCAATTCCCTTTACAAGATTTAATCAACTTAAAGAATAATTTTTTAGCAAAATTTTATAGAAAGAATCAAAATAGACTTAAAGAAAAAATAATTAAATTTGGTGAGCCTTATTATCAAATAAAATATTGATTTGTTCAATTCTAATAAGTGAAGCTATTTAATAGACGTATTTAAGGAGAGGTTGAAAAAATGAAAGAGTATAGTCAATGTTATTTCGCATTCATTGACCTTTTAGGTTTCAAAGAGATTATAAAGATAAAAACCTGTTCTGAAATTGTAGAAATATTTAATGAAGCTAAGAAACAGTATATTGTTAATGAAATCAAAGAAGAAAAAGTTGAAATACCAGTAATTCCTCCTGAAGATATACATTACTATATTATGTCAGATAGTGTATGTATTTATATAAAAGATGATATAAAATCTGCTCTCCCAATTTTGATATCTCTTTGTATGAGTTTACAAGTGCGAATGTTGTGTTTAGATACACCTATATTAGTTCGTGGTAGTATTTCTAGAGGAGACATATATGAAGATCAGAATATTTTATTTGGACCAGCTATGGTAGAAGCATACATAAGAGCTGAAAAACTTGCCAATGTACCTCGCATTATTATTCCAGCACAATTATATGACGAGATAACAGACAAAATTGACAAACTAATGTTTGATGGAATTACATACCTAGAACAGGATGGATTCTATGCAACTCGTTATATAGATTATTTCTGTAACCATAATTCCACTATAAAATATAGAGATAACGTTAATAATCTTATAAGAAATATACTAAACACTTCGTTAGACCAATCATTGAGGGAAAAGTATATGTATATGAAAGCATGGATGGACTATTTATTATAAGCAAAGAGAAGCGAAACACCAAAGCAACGACCCCTCAAGTATTCCCAATGTTTAGCAGTATATGAAGAGAATAGTCACTACTTATTCAAAAAAGATAAGTTTTTGTGTAACTTATTATATTAGCTTCCCATTATTCGTTTAACCCTATCAGAATCAAGCCTCACAACAATTACTTCTAGAATTCTTTTTATAATGATAGAGATTGCTATTGAAAGAAAAACATTGTTTTAAGATTCAATATATTCAAATTAATAATTATATTGTAAAATAACCATATAATTATAAAAACGATTAAAGAAAAGGGTAAGAGTTAAACAATGAATAACAATGAAACTTTTGAAACAAAATTAGAGAATATTTTAAATAAAACAGATAGTTTACCCTTTTTATTTATTGGTTCAGGCTTTTCTCGAAGATACTTAGGCTTACCAAATTGGCGTGAATTACTAGAGTATTTTGCAAAAGTTTGTTTGCCTGGCAATCCATTGGCTTTTATGACATATCAATATAAGGCAGGGGACAATAGTTTACCTAAAATAGCAGAACTTATAGAAAAAGACTTTAATGATAATTGGTACAAAAACATATCAAATGTTTCAAAGCAGGAAATAGAGTTTGTAAAAAGAACTAATGCAAGTCCTTTTAAATGTAAAGTATCTGATTATATTAATTCCTTTAAAACTTTACCTAATCAGGGATTGTTAGCTGATGAATTAGCACTTTTTGGCAGGATAGCAAAACGTTCTTTAAGTGGTGTAATAACTACTAATTATGATTGTTTGTTAGAAAAATTATTATCTGACTATACTGTTTATTGTAACCAAGACGAATTATTGTTTTCGCCTCTACAGGATGTTTATGAAATATATAAAATTCATGGAAGTACTACACAACCATCGACTATAGTTCTAACTCAGAAAGATTATGAAATACAAGATAGAAAGACTACTTATTTAGCTGCAAAATTATTAACTATTTTCGTAGAGCATCCTATTATTTTTATAGGTTATTCAGTAAATGATAGCGATATTAGAAAAATTTTGTATTCTATTTCACAATGTTTAACTGAAAAACAGCTTAAAGAATTGAAAAATAGATTTTTATTCATAAATTGGACAGATAATAAACAGAATAATGAAATTGGGGAATTACAATACCCTTTTGAAAATGGGAAATATTTTCCTATGACTCAATTAAATGTAGTCGATTATAAAGCAGTATTCAGTGTTTTAACCAAAAAGCAGTCGGTTTATGACTTAAGTTTATTAAGACGGTTGAAACATGATGTTTATAAAGTCATACTTAATAACGAAGAAAAAGCAGAAAAATATATAAGTATTTGGTTAGATAGTTCTAATAATACAAATATCAAAAAAGTTATAGGTGTTTCTAGAAATTCTGAACAAGAATACAGTATGCCAAAAGGTGATGATTTGTATTTAGATATAGTTTTTGATAATAAAAATTATGATGCAACTATGTTAATAAACAAATCACTAGAAACGCTGTTAAAAAGAAATTCTAACAGTTTACCAGTGTACAAGTATATATTGAAATATCAACATTCTAAATTGCCTAGATTTATGGAAGGTTTTATAAATAATACAGGAATAAACAAATTTTTTGATAGTGATAGTGTAATAAATAAACGTTCAAGACATATTTATTCATGGAATGATTTTGAGAACAAATTTAAAGATAATAGTTATTCTGCTTTACATTATTTTGACCTAATTGATTTAAAAGATTTGAATAAAGATAAATTACATACCTTTCTTCAAAATATTATAGAAAAAGAATTGGATAATGATTTAAATAAAGCAGGAACATACAAAAGTCAGATTCGTAAAATGATTAAGGTTTTAGATTGGCTAATTTATGGTGAAGAAGTTATAAAAAAGTTTTCTAAATAAGAAAAAACCGCCCTTTATAGGGCGGTAAATTTCACATAAAAAACAGTAAACCTTGTTTTGAAGGTAGTTTATTTCTTATTTGCACCTAAGTAGGAAGCACATCGTAAGATTACCTGCCGTTTAAGCATTTAATTATATAAACACATAAACAGGAAGTTATCTTTTATGAATACACCTGCCACTACAGTGCGAAATAAACACTCTAGAAATTTAGTAGGTCACATTATATTAAGACATACTTGCTATCAAAACTATATCTAAGATACAACTTTAATAGGAAGCACGCCGTTTTAATTATGTGAGCTACTTAAACTCTATTTATATTATAACATAATTTTTCTCTTTTTCAATTTTAATCTGTATAGTTAGTCGCAAAAGCCATAAATAGCTTAGTAATTATTTAATATATTAAACTTACATTAACTTATTCCCCTAAAAAAGAAAGATTATTAAATAAAAAAATAAGAACACTGTTGTAACTCCAGCTTTCTTTAAGCCAATTGCTGAAACCGAATGTATCAACTGCGGTCAGTGTGCTGCTGTATGTCCAGTAGGCGCTCTCACTGTTAAGAAGAACATTTGTGAAGTTCAGAAGAACCTCGACGACCCAACTAAGACTTGTGTTGTTCACATGGCTCCAGCCGTTCGTGTTGGTATTGGTGAAGAATTCGGTCTTCCTTCTAACGAAGAAACCACTGGCAAGATGGTTGCTGCTTTAAGAAGACTTGGTTTCAAGAAAGTTTACGATACTGTATATTCTGCCGACCTTACCATCATGGAAGAAGGCACAGAACTCTTGAACCGCATCAGCAATGGCGGAGTTCTTCCACAGTTCACATCCTGCTGTCCAGGCTGGATTAAGTTCATCGAACAGTATTATCCAACAATCCTTCCGAATCTCTCCAGCTGCAAATCTCCACAGCAGATGATGGGTGCTATGATGCGT
>CAJOND010000156.1 GCA_905236675.1 Candidatus Rifleibacteriota bacterium
AATTATACTAATATTGATATTATTTGGAGTTATTTTATATATATTTATAGATTATTCTAATTTTAATCAAAAATTAATATCTGATGATTTGTCCCAAAGAATTTTGAATAATTATGATCATTTATATATATGTGCGGATGTTATAGATCATCTAACAAATTTCCACATTTTTTTAATTTTTTTCATTTTTGGATTTTGCCTTTGGAATATTTATAAAAGCTTCATACATATATTAGGTTTCTTTATAACAGAATTGATTGTTTTTATTCTAAAATTAATTTTTCGGAAAAAAGCTAAAATTTTGAGTATGAATTTAAAGGATATAACATTATCACCTGAATCAATTAATTCATTATGTGAATTCACTTCTGAATATGAATGCCCTTCTTATAGAGCAGCTTATGTTGTTTATTCTTACATGTCTTTTATTTGTCTTGTATTCAAAGAAAAAAAATTACGACAAAGAAAAATGGTAAAAATTGGTTTTAAAATATTTTTTGCTCTTATTTGTATTTTTTTAAATGTGAGTCTCATATTTTTATTGCAGAATACCATTGGTAGTATACTTATCGGAGCAGGAATTGGCTTCATTATTTATTTTTTCATGTTTAGCTTATTAAAAATTGATTATGATAGAAGCGAACAAATGATATCTATTTTGAATTTCCATATTATTTTTTATTTATTGATAAATATAGGGATTATAGCTATTATATTATTTCTCCATTTTTTTTTGGATTGATTACTCACAGGTATTGACCACCAAAAATTAAAGTTCGCTTCCTTCGATAATTCCTTTAAGCTCGAAACAGAAACATTTGAGAGCGAATTTTGTATCATCCGAATAGTCAGGGTATTTACTGCAAAGATAGCCAATTTCATCTTCTATCTTGTTCTTGAGCATGAATATTCTTTCCTGGAAAACATTGTTTGCTCTGTCTAATGCTGTGCTCAAGTTTGAATTGACATCATCTTTCAGCCATTCAAAATCTTTGTCATCTTTGGTTAAATCTATCGATTCATTATTTTCTACCGAAATCTTTTCGTATATGCCCTGTATCTCTTCTTCTATTCTGCTAATAGCCATAGTTTTTCTCCTCTAGAAAACTTTTATATCGATTCGCCAATCATCTGGGCGAATACTGCGACACATAAGCTCACCGCCAAAAAACAGAACATAAGTTCTAACCAGTGGTAGTTAATCCAAACTAGGTTTTTCTGTATTTTCTTCATTTATTGGCTCCCCATTGATGAGCTTTGATATGTCAGACAATCTGAAATAAAGTCTTCCACCATGAACAAACCTCACTGGTTGAGGGAAGTTCGGATTTTCCATTCTCTTGTATAGAGTCACCCTTGTGAAATGCAGAAGCTTGCAAACTTCTGTCGAGGTTAATAGTCCGTCCATCTTTTTTCTCCTATATTAAAAAAAATTGAAATGTTGTCAGATGACAACATACTATATTAAAAAAAATTGAAAATCTTATCGCTTGGAATCTTAAGCATATCAACCAGAATCTTCACTTCGTCTAGATTGAACTTACTTTTACCCTTAAGTTTAGCCCAAAGAACTTCATATCTGATTCCAAGTTTCTTAGCTACAAAGCCAAGTTTCAAACCGTTTTCAGCGATAAGACTCTTTAAATTGTCAGCCTTATCCATATTAAAATCTTTCTTCGCTGTTCACGTAATTCCTTACTAACAGCGGTCTTACGACACATTTTGTTTTCAAAGAGCTTGGAAGTTTTTCAACTCCCTGACATTTTTAATATTAATTATTTTGTTGTTATGTGTCAACATAAAAATATTATTTTTTTACAAATATTTTTATTAGACTTATTTAAATCTTTGAATATACTTAATTAATAAGGGTTTATAACAATGGAAAAAGTATCAACATTTAAAGACAGACTGAAAGAGGCTATGAGTGACGCTAATCTTTCACAGTCCGATTTGGCTAGAGCTATTGACTGCAATAGGTCTGTAATAAGTTATTATTTAAGTGGTAGAAACGTAGCAAACGCAAAAATTCATTTAAAGCTTTCCAAAATATTAAAAGTAAACCCAGTATGGCTAGAGGGCTATGACGTTCCTAAAAAAACAGAAAAGGAAATCGATTTATTTTACGATAAGTTTAATCTCCTCAATGACGAAGGCAAGAAAAAAGTAAACATATATATGGACGATCTGCTTGAAAACCCAAAATACCGCAAATCCGACCAAAGCGACCCCGAACACCAACTGCCAAAAGCAAAGATAGCGTGATTAGCCTGCTGGAATGGAAACGAAAGAGAGGGAAAAGCTAGATTAGAGATATAGCAAAAAAGAATTAGTCGTGGCTGTATAAAACGCCGTTATTGTCATAACAGCAGACTTTGAAAACTCGTCCCTCCCTGAAACCTAACAGTCTGGACTTGCTATTGGTTTTTACCCTGAAAACCATAATCCTGTCTTCGTTTCTGTTCTCAAATATCTTCTTCAACCATTCACAGCCTTTTAACTGTTTTACCTGTATATACTCATACCCGTTTGTTTTTCTGCTGTCTTTTATTATGTCTTCCCAAGTCAACGATGAAAGAATGTTGATTTTTTCCAACAGCTCTTTTGACTGTCTGGCTTCCTGTTTTACCAGTTTTATTTCATCTCTGCTGGACTGAGAAGATATTATTTCAAAACAGAAAACAGGCTTTTGTTTGTCTTCCGGATTAAATCTTGTTACAGGCTGGACAAAATTATTCGCTGAAAAATTAATTTTCTTCATCTAAAAATTTAACTTTTTTGTCAAAATAATCTCTAATGTCTTCAAAGGGTATAACTTCTTTTTTGTTTTCTTTGTAGTTCAACTTCCAAGGGTCTTCATTATGAGTCATTTCCCTCAATCTCCATGCTGAGAATTGGGAATAGTTCAAATAAGTCATATCTAGTGCTTCATTTTCTTTTTTTGTAAGTTTAAGCTCATCATAATCCTTTGCAGGAGTAAGAAAACGTCCCTTGTCCTTATAGGCCAAGTAAACTTCCCGAACAACAGGACCATGTTGCCAGGCTTCAATATTTTCCTTAAATAGCCTTTTCCCTTTTGTCAGTTTAGAATAAATTCCTAGTGCATAATAACATAGCTTCTGCAATTTCATATTAGAAATAGGATCATACTCTTCTTCTTTTGAAGCACGTATAAGCATATATTCAGCAACATCCAACGCACTAGCCATAATTTTCTCCTTTTGTTTTGTCATATCATATCTTATCTTATATATATTGTATCATATTATATAATTTTGTAAATTTCAGTATATTTTAATTTTTCAGTTCGTCCAAATAGTCAGCCCACTTCTGCATCATCTCTCTACGTTGTTCCAGATGCTTTGTTCTGTTATAAGCTCTTCCTAATGGATCCAAAACAGTATGGGCTAACTGCTGTTCTATAATATGTGGTGGATATTCTAAAATCTCGTCTAGCATTGTCCTTGCTGTTGCCCTCCACCCATGAAGAGTAACCTTGTCCGAGTTGAAACCTAAACGGCGATAATGTATCAAAACTGCCTGTCTGCTTATATGCTTATCGCTGTGAATACCGAAAACGTATTCCCTGTTTCCGGTAAATCTTTTCAATTCTTCCAGCATTTCAACTACCTGGTTAGCAAGAGGAACAATATGTTCGGTCTTTGTCTTCGTAACAAGATAACGCCATTCTTTTTTTTCAAGATCAATATCTTTCCATTTTGCGGTAATCAGTTCGGTAGGTCTTACAAAAACATAAGGAAGAATCTTTAAAGCCATTTTCGCCAGAATTGAAAGCCCACTATATGAATCCACTGCTTTTAAAATATCTGAAACTTCTTTTTCTGTCAGTGGAGCACCAAAATGTTTCTTCTCAGATTTTTTCAAAATTCCAATCAGACCATCGGCAGGGTTTGAATCACACACGCCTATTGTTTTGCCATACCTAAATATATTGTTAAGCAAGCTTAATGCCCTGCGTGCCATATCATAGGAGCCTCTTCCCTCAATTCTCTTGATTATGCCAATAACTTCATCTACAGTTATACTATTAGCCGAATTTATACCGATATATGGCAGTATGTTCTTTTCAAGATTGTTTTTCACATTCTGGCGATAACCTTCGGTCTTTTGTGAAATATTGACATCATACCATTCTAAAGACAGCTTCTTGAAAGAGTTGGTCCTTTCCCTGATTTTTCCCTTGTTCTTTTCTCTGATAGGGTCAATTCCTGATTTTGCCAAATTTCTATATTCTTCTGCCCTACCTCTTGCATCCGCAAGCGACAGGGCAGGGAATAAACCTATATACAAATCTCTCCTGTTTTTCCCCAGACTGTATCGGTAATACCATATTTTCTTGCCGTCCTCGTGAACCCATAAATAAAGGCCGTCACCATCGCAATATTTTTTTATTTTCTTTCCGTCCGAAGTAAGCTTTTTAATTGTAGATGCAGACAGTATATTTTTCATTGGTGGTTATATTTCTCCTTGTCATCACTATAACCACCAGTTTAAACCACCACCAAAATTTTGTAAAGTAGAATAAATTATCGAAAAATATTGTATAAAAATTATGATTATCAGCTTACTTTGCTAAACATATTTTATAATTTTTAATTCCTTATTATTTGCTATTTCTTCCTAGGGTGTCTTTGACACCCTAGGTTATTAATGTAATGTCCTGCCGGACATATACTAGAACACGCTAGAAACAACAACTACAATAAAAACAAAAAAAGCGGTTAGACTAATACTAACCGCTTTTTTAAGACCCCTTTCGTCTTTTGCTTCGCAAAATCCTCTTCCCACAGCAATGCTTAAGCATTCTGGGGGAAGTTCTTTTTATCCTAAGATGCTCCCCCAAAATGCCTTTGGCATTGTTGGGGGAGCTGTCACGTAGTGACTGAAGGGGTCTTTGCTTACTTCAGGTATTTTTCCTTCAGGTATTTATCCATACCAGCAGCGGCACGGCGGCCGTCACCCATAGCAAGAATTACTGTAGCGCCACCGCGAACGAT
>CAJOND010000157.1 GCA_905236675.1 Candidatus Rifleibacteriota bacterium
ATATTATCCATTTGTGAGAAAATACCCCTCTTGCAACCTTATCCTTTAAATCTTATAATTAAGCCATAGGGAGTACACTCGGATAGGGCAGAAATAATATGATAACTCAACGAACAGAAATTCTTAACATAATCAATCAGATTCCAGATGAATTATTGATTGATTTAAAAAGCATCTTAAACAATTTTCTTGCTCATAAAAAGCAGGAAAATATTAATTCATTAACTAAAGAACAGTTAGCATATAATAATTTGCAGAAATTTCGTCGCAAAGGTCTAACCAAATGCGATTACAAAAAAGAATTGTCAGAAGCTCTATTAAAAAATATGAAAATATTGATTGATACTAATATATGGATTGCATAAAATAACTATAATTGCTATACCTTAACAAGGTAAACCTACCTGTAGGAGTTATTATGGCTAATGTTGTTGAGTTAAATTTTCCTATAGATTCTGCTCTTAAGCATGATGCAGAAATAGTTTTAAACAATCTCGGTCTTTCAATGGCAACAGCCATAGATATTTATTTAAAACAAATAACCCTGACTGGCAGAATCCCTTTTGATGTGGAACTTCCTATGGCCCCAGACTCTATAAATGCTAAATTTATGACTGCTTCTGATATAAGAAATACTTTAAAAGCTGGTGAAGACGATATTAAACATGGCAGATGCATAAAAGCAAAGGATATAAAGAAAAAAGGCTTATAATGATAAAAATATATGAGGTAATTCTATCTCGATTAGCAAACAATGACTTAGAAAGTATACATTCATATATTTCAGACAAATTACTTTCCAATTATTCAGCAGACCGCATTTATAATATGATATTAGAAGCTATTTGTAGCTTAGACCAATTTCCAGCTCGCATACCATTAATGAAGACAGAGCCTGAAAGAGAAAAAAGGCTACAGATTAATGACAATAGAAAAATATGCTGTTATTTTCGTTATAAATGAAGATAATTCTTTTGTAGAAATACTTAGAATTTTATATGGAGCCTCCGATATAGTTTCCCGACTAAGTAACCATGATTCTTAAATAGAGAGAAGAATTCTTTTTTAAAATTTAATTCAGAGATTTTCCACTCGGCAAGCGGAAAATCTGAAGTAAAATTATCAACTTTGAGTATAAGTTCTAAACTCTTAAATGTCGGATCTTCTCTATCCGTATTCAAAACTAACAAAAACTCTTTAATTTCAGAAAACAATTCCTTTGTTTTTTGACAAATCGGTAATAATCTAGCAAATAAATCCCTATTTTTATATAAATATGATTTTATCTCAATAGGGTTATTAACAGTAAAATTTAATTTTTCTAAGTCTACTAAAAGATCTTGAAATCTCATTTCATCAGCTTCATCTCTTCTATATTCTATTATTAACTATACCTGTTTTCATTTTATATATACATAATCAAAAAGACAGATTATTTTTGTTCTTCTTGGGTTTACTACGAAAGCAGAACTAACCGATCTTGCTTTTTCATTCAAATACCTATAGAATTGGATACTAAGAGTTGAACAAGACAAAGAGATTAATGGTTATAATAATTAATTTCAATAAATTCTTTATCAGGTAAGAGGAGTTGTGTTATGTTAAAACCTGGGCTTTATGAACAACTTATAAATAATGGTTTGAAGCGTGAATTAGACGAAATAACAGAAGATTGTAAGAGTGTCGCCCAGATAGACAAAGCCGAATTTTAAAAAATAATGGCTGATGTATTAACAAAAGAACAAAGACATAAATGTATGCAGGCTGTTCACAGCAAAGATACTTCTGTTGAAGTGAAACTTCGCCAATGTCTTTTTGCTCGAGGTTTTAGATTCAGGAAAAATAACAAAAAATTAGCTGGTAGTCCTGATATTGTGCTCTCAAAGTATAAAACAGCTATTTTTGTTCATGGCTGTTTCTGGCATCGACACGAAAATTGTAGATTAGCTTCTAATCCCAAAACAAGAGTCAGATTTTGGAAAGCAAAATTTAAAAGGAATATCGAAAGAGACAAAAGAATTAGTGAAGAGTTGATTGAAAGCGGTTGGCACGTTATAGTCGTCTGGGAATGCGAGATTAGAAATGACGTTAAAGCAGTCGTAGACGAGCTAGAAAAAATTATGAAATATATGGTTCCTGCTGCTACTAAAAAACTTTACGTGCCAGGATTGGATTGTTTTATCCAATCCAAGAACAAGAATAAAAAACTTTATTCATAGACAAATAAAATAAAAGCATTTAGAATAAGTAATAATTATCTTTAAGGGTTAAAACACTATGATTTTCAAAGCTATAGATTTATTTGCTGGTATAGGTGGCATTAGATTAGGTTTTGATAAAGCCTTTGGTAAATCTATTACCACTACTTTCGTTAGTGAAATAGACTCATCTGCCCAAAAGACATATAGATTAAATTTTAAGGATGATTTTGAAATATCTGGTGATATTACTCAAATTAAAGAGGATGAAATAGAACCTTTTGATATATGTTTAGCTGGTTTTCCTTGTCAAGCTTTCTCTATGGCTGGTAGACATGGTGGTTTTAATGATAATTATAAAGGAAAATGCAGAGGTACACTTTTTCAAGAAGTGGTTAGGCTGTGCGATTATCATAAACCCAAAGTCATTTTTTGTGAAAATGTTAAAGGTTTAACCATTCATGATAAAGGCAAAACATTTAAAATAATAAAAGGTGCATTCGAAGAAATAGGATATAAAGTTTTTTCTCAAATTCTTAACAGCAAGGACTTTGGTGTACCTCAAAACAGAGAAAGAATTTATATAGTATGTTTCAGAAACGATATTGCTCCAGATGATTTTTCGTTCCCAACAGGAAATGAAAAGAAAGTATCTATAAAAGATATTATGGATTCGGCACCAATACCTTCTAAATTCTATTTAAGTGATGTTTATTTGGAAACATTAAGGAAACATAGAGCAAGGCATGAAGCTAAAGGTCATGGTTTTGGCTATGAAATTAGAGATATTAATGGAATAGCAGGAACTATAGTCTGTGGCGGTATGGGTAGAGAAAGAAACCTTATTGTTGACCATAGGGAACACTCTAATATTCCTACCACAAAAATAAAAGGTACTATTAATTCAGAAGATGTGAGAAAAATGACTCCTCGTGAATGGGCTAGACTTCAAGGTTTCCCCGAATCATTCAAACTCGGTCTCTCGGATACACAGCTATATAAACAATTTGGTAACAGTGTAACAGTAAATGTTATTGAAGCTATAGCAGAAAAAATAAAAGAGGTATTAAACTGATGCTTACAGGGAATAAAGGTGAGTGGAGCGAATTATATGTACTTTTAAATCTTTTAGCATCTAGAAGATTATATTCTGCTGGCGAAGAAATGCAGAAATTAGAAAATGTTTATTTCCCAATTTTAAAAATTTTAAGAGATGAATCTATAGAAAAACATATCGAATATGATTTGGAAAAAGAAGAAATAATTGAATTATATATAAATAATCAATTAATTAAATCTTTACCACGCAAAGAAATTAAAGAATATTCTATTTCTTTACTAAACGAAATAATAAAACCATCTCAACCAAAATCTTTTCCCATTGAGAATAGTGATAAAATATTAGGAGATTTATGTTGTACAAAAATTAAAGCTCCATCTACAGATAAAACAGATATTCAATTAAAACTTCACGATATTTACACTGGTTATGAAGGTTTATTTGGATTTAGCATCAAATCTGAATTAGGACAACCCCCTACTTTATTAAATGCTTCTGGTGCAACTAATTTTATTTATAAACTAGAACACTTAACAGACAAAGAATTAGTAGATAAATTAAATTCTATTGAGTCTAGAAAAGAACGTATATCAGCTATTGCTTCTCATAGTATCCCTATATTTATTAAAATTCAAAGTGATACTTTCCAAAACAATCTTATGTTTATTGATAGTTATATGGATAAGATTCTTGCGGAAGCAGTATTATTCTCTTATGAAAAAAACGTTTGTAAATGTGTAGATATTATTAATTGGCTAGAAGAATCCAATCCATTGAAAATACCCATGAAAGGTATTTATAAATATAAATTAAAAAAATTGCTTTGTTCAAGTGCTCTTGGTATGGTTCCCTCGAAGTTGTGGAATGGATATGATGACGCAAACGGAGGATATATTGTCGTTCGAACAGATGGAGAAGTATTAGCTTATCACATTTATAACAGAAATGTATTTGAAGACTATTTGCTAAATAATACAACACTAGAAAGACCGTCTTCAAAAAGGCATGGATATGGTTTTATTTACGAAGAATCTGGTGAATACTATTTAAAACTTAATTTACAAATTAGGTTTTTAAAATAATTCTTATTAGGTTAGGGCTAATCAAATATGTGAGTTATATCATAAAATTTTGTAAAATTTCTAAGAATTATTGATAACAAGATTTAGTATTATTTTCCTGACATTAAAATAAAAACAGATCTTTTTATAGATTGTCCTCTAGATGTTTATTCAAGCTATACAATAGACCAATTATTTGTAGCTATGGATTTTTTCACCCCTGCCAATGCTCGTGAAGGTGTTAAATGGCTAGAAAACATTAATACTGATGTTTTTATGGTAACCTTGAATAAATCAGATAAAGATTATTCCCCATCAACAATGTATGAAGATTATTCAATTAATGAAGAACTCTTTCATTGGCAGAGTCAAAGCACAACAAGTGAAGAATCAAAAGTTGGTCAGCGTTATATAAACCATGTTTCAATGAATACTAATGTTTTACTCTTTGTCAGAGATTTCAAGAAAAATGCTCTAGGAACAACTCCCTATACTTTCTTAGGTCCAGTTGAATATGTAAGTCACACGGGCAGCAAACCAATGAGCATAATTTGGAAACTTCGCTATCCAATTCCCGCAAAATACATTAAAAAGACGAATAAGCTTATTGCATAGCATTTTGTTGAAATAATTATTTGAAGTTAATAAAAAAATATTTTAAG
>CAJOND010000158.1 GCA_905236675.1 Candidatus Rifleibacteriota bacterium
TTCATTTCATATTCTTGAAGCATATTTTCTCGAATAAAAGACGTAAGATTTCCAACAGACTTCATTGAAATTGTTTGATTAAATAAACCCAAAGCCTGATTATTCTCTATTCCAAAATATCTTTTAAAATCGTTAGCGTATTGAGGAAAAGTGTCATATATTTTTGAATCAGGTATTTTTCTTAATCTTGATTTTAAAGCTTTGATTTCATTTCCAAAGCCTGAAAAATCATTTTTAATTGATAAATCTGAACTAGCAATAAAATAAAATCTGTCAGGTTGTCCTCCTTCAGGCTTAGCCACAAAAACCTGTGCTAGAGTGTAAACCTGGTTGAAGCCTGAATTTTTAAAAACTCCTAATATAACAGAATATGAATTAATATCACGTAAAGACACTGGCTTACCAATTAAACCACTGTCACTAGATTCCGTTTTATAAAAACCTAAGACATAAGATTTTAAATCTCTTTCTCTCCTTTCTGCTCCTGCGGCTTTATTAAAAGACAACCACTGCGGAGGAACTAGTAATGTGCTTATTGCATCTGCTATTGTTGATTTTCCAGAACCAATTTCGCCTGTAACTAGAATATTTCTGCTTGAGGGATAAAGAGACCAGACTTTTTGGTCGAAAGTTCCCCAATTAAGTATTTCTAACCGATCTAGTCTAAAACCTGTTGTTGAATTATCTGTTGCAAATTCTAAAAAGCTTTGTTCGTAATTCATTCTAAATCCTCATTTTCATCAGAAATATCTATACTATTTTCTCTCAATTCTTCTGTTAACCTGTCCTTAAAATTGTTAAGCCAATCCATGTCTACAAATGATACTATTATTGGCTTTATTTCATAATTATCTTCTTCACTTTTTAATTCTCTAATAAAATCTAAGTCTATAACCTTCTTTAAATATGATTTTAAATCTTTATAGAATTTTTTTTCATCATCATTGCTATTTGGATAAAACGCTCTATATTTATCTGCTATATCATCAAAAGAAACAATGATTCTATCATCACTACCTGAGTTTTCTTTTTCTATAACAATTTGACGTAAAACAACAATTAATATTGATACTTGTCTACTTAGAGGTTGTTTTCTTATTAATCTAGGCAGCTGTTCCTCTTCTTGATTAAATATAATTTGCTTTAAGTAAGCATAACCTCTTGATTTATCAACAATTAGCCGTAAACCAATTATTTTAAAGTGTTCTGAAACCTGAGATTCATTATCTTCTAAAAAATTCCAGATGTTTACATCATCTTCTCTGTAAACAATACCTTTCATAAGATTTATAAGTATTTTGGAAAAGTTATAATTATTTTTTTCTTCTTTAGATATAGTCATTTTATTTCTCGTAACTTATTGTGATTTTTGGAATTTTGGCAACTCGAATTGCTTGCAGACTTTTATCCAACCATTTTATTCTTGAATCATCACAAATTATATTAATTTTCCTGCTGTTTTGCATTTCACTTGCAACGCTAAAATAGCTTATTAACTCCATTAAACCTTCATTTAATGGATTGTTATTTATAACCTGTCCTAAAGTTGTTTGTTCATTTAAATTCAGTGCTTTACGAATATTATCTATTATGGATTGCTTATCTACAAAGACTTGATTATATAGGGCACTATCATCTATGTCATTTTCTAAGCCAATTTCAATATCTGAAACAATATTTGGCTTTTCAGAAGAAGTCCAAAGAGGTAATTCCATTGGCAAAGATAATTCAATTCCTGCTTTATCTATATCCATGTAATTTTTGTCGTTATTAGCAATTGTTTTAAGTTTTATTGCCATGTTTTCTATTCTTTTTATAAGTCGCTCAATACCTTTGTTTTGAGATGATATATTTTGGCTTACATACCTACTTAGTCTTTGAGTAAGTTTTATGACCATCTTTTGAGTTGATTCTCCAGCTTCCTGCCAATTTCGATATACTTTGGCAATTTTTTTATCTGGTTTGAGCTCTTTAATCTGTTTCATTTCAAGTATTTTACCCAATTTTACATCGAAATCGTCTATTTTATCTTGCGACATAATAAATTGCATAAAGGCTTTAAAGCTTTTTCCTTCATCGGTTGATTCAATGTAATCAAAATCTTTGAATTGAGTTTCTAGAACTTCTCCTTTAGCACCATCACTAGTCGCTATTTTTTCCCGAGTGGCTTGGTCTAGTTTTCTAAAATTATCTTCAACTTCTCTGAAGTCGCTTAACATCATATTAGATAAAGAAATAACCTGCTGAAATCTGTCTTTAATTTCACTATCACTTAAAATAGATACATTTCCAGCTTTTAATTTCTCTATTTCAGCTTCAAGAGTTTGTTTTTGCTTTTCCAAATTTTCTAAACGATTTTCTTTGTTTTTATCAGATCCAATAACTATTTGTTCAACTAAACTGAAAATAGTTCTTAAACGAGATTCAGTACCTACGAATTTTTTAGAAATTAAATCATCTATCCATTGAATAGCTTTTTCTGCCTTTGCAGAAATATCATAATGAGGCTCATCGTCGTTATCAACATAAAAATTCCTTAAGTAACCGCTTTTTTGCCAATCAGCAATATATTCAGACGCTTTTTTAGGAAAAAGATCTTGTTTTCTATCTTTTAATTTGAACAACTCATCTTCTAATAAGTTTTCTAATATGTTTTTGGCAATATCTCTTTTATTTGGCTCTATAAAAGTTTTGTGTAGAAAACTTATTATTAATGGAGCATTGTCAGCTCTAAGCAAAATCCATGTGACATTCATTTGTCTTAGATTTACTAGTTCGTCATAGTTCATATTACAAAAGCTCTTATTTTGTTTTTGTGATCCTTTGGAATTAATACGATTATAAATCAATAATTATGTCTATAGCAAATTACTATATGATTACTTAGCTTTTTTTAGTAAAAGTGCTATATCTTGTTCATCATCGACAATATTCATTTTAGAATGACAATTTGGACACAAAGCAACTGCATTGTTTAATTTATCAGCACCTCCACGAGAAAGCCATATTACATGATGTACTTCCAAATATGGGTCTCCTTGTTTGTCTTGGAATGGAGCTTGATTACCACACAATTGACAAATTCCTGAAGCGCGTTCTTTCGCTTTTTCGATAACGTTTGCATTTCTTTTGAAACCCAAAGTAGTTGTTTCTCTTCTTTGAGGTGCTTCTTCACCAAAATCAGTATTTTGCGGAGTTTTTATTATTGAATTGCGTGGAATACAATCAAATCTAATTCTATCTTTTGATACATATAACGCAATGTATTCTCTACTGTCTTCTGGTATAACGAGGTGTGATTTATTGTTTGCTTGATTCTTCCAATACTCATTAACTAAATATTCTGTTACAGAAAAAACTTTACGAATTTTTTGTGCAAGCAAACTTTGCTTAGTATACCTAATCTGGACTAAATTCGATTGATTAGGAAATTTTAGCTCATCAAAAAATTGATTCTTTATAACAGCATCATCATAAACATATCCACACATTTCTACTTTTATATTTTTCTGATTACCTTTTTCTAAGGAGAAATGCATTTTATTAAAAAGAACTTTTTGATAAGCAACAGGTATACTTATTCCTTCATATAGAGTTGACTTATCAACAATCTTTGTAAATAGAAGTTCTTCTACCATTTTATTTTTCCTTATAAATATATAAAAGATAGTTAACTTTATTATAAGTCTTTATTAAGACCATGAAAAACTTTATTTGAATAATTTATTAAGTTGTTAACTATAATTTTATATTAATTATGTTGGAATTAAGTAATAATAACCAAAGTAGTGAATGTATTTATAACAAATAAACAAAAAATATTACGCAAATAGAAGCTAAAATGAAAAAATCTCTGAATAGCTTCAGAGGCGGTTGTTTACTTAGTTTTTTGAATCGGAATTATTCATTTTATTTTAGACTTGCTTGCTTTTACCTCTCAATCTGTTTACTATTTTTCAAACTCTTATGCCTGCTTTTGTTGGATCTATATAATCAGAACCAGTATGTTTGTCGCCCACCAATTCTACCTGAGTCTTATCATTTCTTAAGGTTGTATCCTGTCGATTGTTTGATACCAGATCTGAATCTGCCATTGCCATTGCTGTGTTCATGAATACCATTAATGCTACCATTGATAATACTTTTTTTCATTTTTTCTACTCCTGAATTTATTTAATTTATTTTTATTTCGTTCGCTTTCGTAAATATAGACAAAATAAAAAATCTAAAATCCACGCATTTTCAAAAAAATTAATTTTTTAAAGAAGATAGATAAGACCATAAGAGCAGACGAGGCTAAAGCCTCTTAGAGCAGAAGAGCAAAAGAGCAGGAGAGCGGAGAGGCAAGAGATAAGAGGATTGTTTAGTTCTCAAGCAAATCGAAAGGTTGAAATAAATCGATAAATTGCTACAACAACTACAATAAAAACCAACAACAATAACAACTTTAAATACAGTTTTTATTATTGCTGGTTTTTGCTATAGTTATTGTTTGTGCGAAAGTTTGTAAGCTGATAAAAATTTTAAATATTGGTTTGAAATGATTTTAAAGCCAAAACTTTCTAAAATGTTGATTCTAAATACAAAATATCTGTCTAAAATGTTGATTTATATATATAATATAGATATAAAAATGTTGACGGAGTTTGTTTTATGTTAAAAAGGAAAATATTTGAGCAACTCAGAAAATGGAAATTCCATAAGAATAATAAATGTCTTGTTGTTCAAGGAGCAAGGCAAACAGGTAAAACATTTTCAATTGAGAGATTTGCCGAAGAAAACTATGATGAATTTGTAGAAATAAATTTCAAACAGACTCCCTCTGCATCAGAAATATTCTCTGGAGATCTTTCTGTTGAGAATATGATTATGGCCTTACGTTTTAGATTTCCAAAAAAGAAAATTTTACCTGATAAAACCTTAATTTTTTTAGATGAAATTCAGGAATGTCAGGAAGCTATAACATCTCTAAAATTCTGGGCTATTGATAATAAATATGACGTTATAGCATCTGGTTCACTTTTGGGAATTGATTACAATAGAGCATCATCTTATCCTGTAGGCTATGTTGATTACCTAAAAATGTATGGATTAGATTTTGAAGAATTTCTTTGGGGAATGGGATTGTCTGATGACCTGATTAGTTCTTTACATACCTACTTTGAAAACAAAAAGGTGATTCCAAATTATATACATTCCCAATTGATGAGATTTTATAGATTGTATATTGCAATTGGAGGTATGCCAGAAGCTGTTCAAAAATATATAGACACAAAAGATTTTAGAGAAGTTGATAAGATTCAAAGAAATCTTCTTCAGGGTTATCAATATGATATAGCTCATTATGCTTCAGCTGATGAAAAAGTTAAGGCAGAGAAATGCTACCTAACATTAGCCAAACAGTTGCTAAATAAAGAAAATCATAAATTTCAATACAAAGAAATAGAAAAAGGAGCCAGAGCTCAAAAATATTATTCAAGTATAGACTGGCTGCTTAGAGCTGATATAGTTCATTTGTGCAGACTTGTAACAGATGTAAAATATGACTTGGATGATTATGCACGAAACGATTTTTTTAGAGCTTACACAACAGATCTATCGCTATTGATATCAATGAAAGATTTTTCATTAAAGCAATATATTGTTGAAAACACACTTACTGGGAATACCAAAGGTGGGCTATATGAATGTGCGATAGCTGACGCACTTTATAAAAAAGGATTTCCTTTATATTTTTATAAAAACGAAACCTCAAAAAAAGAATTAGATTTTCTAATTCAAATAGAAGGAAATGTCGTTCCAATAGAAGTTAAGAGTGGTAACACAAAAGCAAATTCGTTGTGTTCAATTATAAAAAAAGAGAAAGACATTTCCTATGCATTTAAATTTTCAGATGGAAACATCGGTGTAAGCGAAGAGGGCGTTATAACTTTGCCTTTATATATGGCTTCTTTTTTATAATAAAACAATCCCCTCATCTCTGTTCCCTTATCTCTAATCTCTTGTCTCAATGTCTATAAGCATTATAAGACACCCTAATTGTCACTTAGTCTACAATTGCTTACTAAGATGTTTTGGCTAAAATGAAACAGCCTCCGATGTTACTCAGAGGCTGTTTGGTTGTCGAACTTAATCTTTTGAATCGCAATTTTCCTTTTCGGAAACTTTTTGTGACTCGCTTCGGCTTGTCTCGTAGAGGTTTTTCCTCTCGCCTTCGTCAATATCGTCAAAATTATTAAACTTTATTCAATTATCGTTTAGCGAGACGAGTCGATTCTCTTTTTATATTCTTCAAATTCCTGCTTTTCGCTGTCTGTTATCTTATGTTTGCTATAGGAAAACCATCCCCTATAGTATCTCTTTGTTGTTTTAAACAGTTTTAATTTACACTCAAATGCGTATTCACAGGTTGCTTTATTTTTGTCATGAAATAAATAGAAAGTATCAAATTTATAATTATCAACAGATGACTGTAAAACCAAACCACTATAGTTCAATATATCATTGTCAAAATCATAATCTCTATGCATTATTCTATTATAAGTAACTATGCCATTTGTGATAGGTAATTCTGTATTCTCAATATATTCACAAAGACCTTCAAATGGGTTGGAAGGTTTTCTATTAAAATATTGTTCGCAAACTTCATCAATTAACGAAGCAGGATATAATTTAACACTGCCTGTTGCTGTTTGTAGAGTTTTAAATCTATCAAAATATCTAATTTGGTGAACAAATGCTTTTGCAAATCTGATTAAATAATCATCATTTAAAATCAGATTGTCTTCTATATTATCTTTATTAATGGAATAAGCAATGTTGGCCATTTTTTCTATGTCTAAATAAGAAGGATAAAGCCGAAATAATTTGTTATGTACCATACGATCTTTTTCTGTTTTGAAATTAATAGGTTTTACAGCATATGAAATACTTGTAATAACCAACATTAGAAATAAACAAATTATTCTTTTCATGTTTTTTCACCTTAAAATACCAAGAATGTTCTAGAATCATATTATAAAACAATTATAAATAAACAATATATAAAAAATAAAATAAAACAGCCTCCGATGTTACTCAGAGGCTGTTTGGTTGTCGAACTTGATCTTTTGAATCGCATTTTTCCTTTTCGGAAACTTTCAATCTTTATGGCTCGCTACGGTCTTAGACCTAACTTACCTAGGCTTTTCGCCTTCGTTGCCTTTTGGGCTTTTCTTTCGTGGTCAGCTTCAGACGTCACCGCCTTTCGGCTACCCCTTCCTGTCTTTGGTGTCCCTTAGAGTTTTTGGCGGTTGCCTTCGGCCCTTATTTGTTCGGACCTGACCTTCTAGCGTTCATCGCTCTCAAGGTTCTAAGTAACAATCACCTACACCTTTTGGTTATTCGGTTTGCTTTTGTTGTTTTTAAGCTTTCCTCTTTCGGACTTTCCATCTTTG
>CAJOND010000159.1 GCA_905236675.1 Candidatus Rifleibacteriota bacterium
TATTAGGATTTATTGCATATTACAATGAGCATAGACCACATTCATCTTTAAACGGGAAAACACCTAAAGAAATTTGTAAAACATGTAACTAATTGCTTGTAAGTGAACACTTAGTTTGATTGTTTCTTACGGATAGTATGATTACCAACGGACAGTTGAGCCTCAAAATTTTTCATAATCACCCACATTAAACTATTCAACTATTATAAACTCCTATATAACATTATGATATTGCCTCATCAATCCTTTTAAGCAGTCGTAAATTTTCAAAATTTACTCCATCTGTAGAATACAATTCCAAATATTCGTGTCCTGGGAAATTTAGAACTTCATATTCGTCTTTATCAATAATTGGTATTACTTTTATATTGTCTGCACCTTTTATTCCATTAAAAAATCCTACCTCCCAAGGCATCCAAGTTGATGCTTGAGAATTTTTTGAAAGTATATAATATAATTTACTGCACTCCTTCATTCTATTTTGTAAGACACTTGCAGTTTTCTTATTTATTCCTTTCCAAGAAATTTGAGGATCATCTATTTCTGCAACGTATGCTCTTATACCCTTATTTTCAAAATATGCTTTTAATGCTCTGATTTCATCTTTGTCATCTGTATCATGACAAAGGAAAACTTGAAAATCTCTGCCTAATGGAGGTGGCGTTTTCTTAGAGGCAGACTCGCAAATAATCCTATAATTTTGGGTTTTTAAAGCTTCGTTTAATTGACTTCTTTTAATAACTTCCATAATATTCTCCTTTACTTATTGTTTTTACTAATAATTCGTTTTAGTCCTTTCATAATCAAGTATATAGCCTCATCAACAAACGGTGTATTAAAAAGTTTCAAATTATCATTATCGCTTAGCCCATTATTTAAATTTTTTAATTTTAATTTTGTTGTTAATTTATCATAATCAGGCAACATATTTTGATTCTTTTCATTTAAATAATTAAGAAACAGTCCATAATTTGGATTATTTTCTTTTTGCCAGGATTCCCTAAGTTTTTCTGTATTTGTTGAAGTTGTCATTATCTTGCATACATCAGAAACAACTCCGCCAAAACCCCCAAGAAGATACAACGGTTTTTTCATGTCAATTGCAATTAAAATTTCTTCTAATACACCCGGCATTATTCCTTTATAATTTGTAAACTTACCACCAGCTGCAATTCTATAATCGCATTTGTTAATCATTTTTTGTCTCATATCTGTCAAACAGATACTCCAAATATAATTATTTTCAACAACACTTGTAGTTTCATTTTTATTTTCAATAATTTCTGATACAGATTTTGGAATTTCAACATTTATCATATCGGCATATATTTTATTATCTGCTTTCCATTTTTTGAATTTATCATCATAATTTTTATATATTGGATAAACAAGATAGTTTTTTACATGAGGTTTTGAATATTTTTTATCAGTATATAATATTTTTGCTTCTTCAATTATAAATTCAGTAAAGCCATTTTGCCTTAAATCACCGCCATAGACTAAATTCCCGTTCCGAGCAATTATATTTCGTGCCAAGTCCATGGAAAGCTGAATTAAATGTTCTTCGTATTGTCCCTTTTCTACAATTGAAGTTTGTTCGGGATTGGATATTGATATACCGATTTCGATATTTGATAAATCAGATTCAATATTATAATTCAACGGTGTTGCGATGTTTATTTTTAATTGAGAATATATTTCTTTTTCTATATTAAAAATTTCGGGTTCGGGATATATAAAATATTTCCCTTTTGAAGTTAACATTTTATTTATATCCAAAAGCTCAGGCGGTCTTGATAGTATTTCTGAATCTTTCGGAATAAATTCTGCATCCCTGTAACTTGTTAATAGCATTTCATTATAATGATGTCGCAGAGTTTCTAATAAAAGAGTTAGAAGTATAGTGTATAATGTTTTTTGAGAAATTTTATTGAATTCCTCTGACTTCAAATGTATGGTTGGAATATTAGCTGCATGTGGGAAATATCTGTCTTCATATACACTTAGACAATCTATTGCTACAATAGGTCTATTATTTTCTTTTGCAGCTAATATTTCTTTTTGACACCAAAATCTTGATAAGTATGGGTCTGTATTAATTAGAAGAATAGCAGACTCTTTTATATGCTTTATTATTTCTTCATTAAATTCATAATTTATCGCTAAATCTGTCCTATCAAAGAAATTGTTTAATATAGTACTATCTATAAATTCCTTAATTTGTTTTGCAATATTTTCGCCAACTTTTCCAATTTTTGTATGGCTTAAAAATATTTTTAAATTTTTATCTTTACCATATTCACATATTTTTTTATTTAAAATCCAACTATAAATTGCATTTGTAACATGTAGTAAAAAATTCTCTTTATAGAATGTTTTTCTAAATTCGTATGCTCTTATACAGTTTAATTGCGAAAATGTATTAATATGTAGTGCAGCCTCATCTATTGCAATCGGTATTACACAATAACCATTATCGTTCATTTTATTATAAATTTCGATATAATATGTTAACCAATCATCATTTATAACAACATTATTATCAATAAGTAAAAATATAATTGCTTTTTCAGACTTTACTTCTATATTTTTAGGTATTTCATCTTCCGAATTACTTGTGTTATAAAAAACAGGTATATTAATAAATCTTGAAAAGGGTTTTTCGATATCTCTTTGTAATTTTTCATAACAAAATTTAACACATTTTTTAGTTTCATCCGACACACTCGGATGATAAACAAAATATACCGATAACGGTTGCTTATATTCCTTCATTATCTCTTTAGCCATTTTCCTAATTCAACTCCTGTATTATTTATATAATCATACACCATCCAAATTTCATCAGTATAACTTTCATGTTTCCCTCTATATATTCGGTCATATAAACCAAGATATTCTTGTTTTGTCCATGCTGCTTTAAAATAATCATTAGCGATCGGAAGTAATGCAACATTGCTTGTATTTTTGGCTATATCCGCCAAACCTAATTCCCAAGGAATCCAGCGGCTGTCTTTACTATTTTCACTTACCAATAAAATGAATTTATTACATTTTTCTATATTGTCTTTTAAAATTTGTGCCGTTTTAGGTGAAGTTTCTTTAGGAAGTCTCGGATCATTTTTATCTATATATACTTTAACCCCGTATTTTTCGAGAAATGATATTATATATGGCAACTTTAATTCATCCTTACTTGAATGAGAAAGAAATACGCTTGGTGTATATGGACTAAATGATGCTGTGTTAATGTTGTATTCTTCAAGAATAACCCGTTTGCTACTTATACAATCTGTATCATTAAAATACCTCATAGTTTACCCCCTATTCTTTTGTAATTGCTTTCTGTTATTTTTTGATATTATATTATAATCATCTCTCCTAATGAAAGCTTCGTCTATTATTTTTTGAATTTTATACTTTCCGTCAGAGTCTTTTGTTATTGCTTCAAACCAACTATATAATTTAGCATATCCTGTTTCTACATTATCCTGCAATCTGTCCGGAATATTTTTATAACCTTCCCCTATACCTCGAGACTCTTGATTCGTATAGTATGTTGGTAATAATATACCAACTAAACCTGCTCGGCATTTATTTTGTTCTGATAAACCTGCATATATTTCCCAATCCACATGTTTTCTTTTGTATGTATCTTTGCCTATTAAAACAACTACAACTGTTGACAACGAAATATTATTTTGGGCGATTAAGTGTTTAACATATTCATCTGATAAATCAGGATTATAATCGCCATCCGATACAGACTCATTTATAAACAAATCCCCGAAATCTTTTTCAAAAGCTTCCTTGTACTTTTCATCATTTTCATGATGATAACTAATAAAAACCCTGTGCCTTGTATCATCAGATTCATTTACACCAAAAAAATTCCTTAATTCCACACTCATACCTCTACCTCCTTTTAATTATACTTTTATACAATTTTTCTGCATCCTTTTCTAAATTCAACAATTCTTCTTGAAGTTGCAGTTTGATTTGTTTTTCAGTTTCTTTATCCTCATTTTCAGGTACATAGATGGGTTCACCGTATATATTTGCAGTTCTGACAAACCATAGCGGTATTTTTATTTTATCCCAAGTAGGAAGTCTGCCCAAACATTTACTCGGCGAATACCAAACAACAGGAATTATCGGTGCTCCTGTTAATTTTGCAATTTTAATTACTCCATTTTTAACTTTATGCAATGGACCACTTGAACCATCAACTGTTATTGCAGCATTTTTGCCTTCTTTTAGTTTTGTTATTATTTCAAAAGTTGCTTCCTTGCCGCCTTTATCTTTTCTCTTCTTATTTTTAGAACCTCTTACCGTTGAAAAACCCATTTTTTCAACCGCTTGTGCAATTATTTCACCGTCAAATGATTTTGAAATCAGAATGTGTAAATCTTTCTTTTTATGTTTAGGAATTGCATACAGACAAAATTGATCGTGATGCCATAGAGCAAAAATTACACCATTATCATTTTTTGGATAATTATAGTTTTTAAATCGTGTTACTATTTCCAACACTCGAAATAAACAATACAAAACTGTTGATATTATTGGAATATATTTTTTTAATTTTTTCTGATATACACTATGATGCACTTATGATACCGCTTTCTCTTGTTTTTTAAATTGCATTTCATACAAAGCCTTATATTGACCGTTTTCAATCGCTATAAGTTCTTCGTGCGATCCTAATTCAACAAGTTCACCTTCATTAATAACTGCAATTCTGTCCGCATTTTTTATTGTTGAAAGTCTGTGTGCAATAACAATTACGGTTTTATTTTTCATTAAATTATCAAGAGCCTTTTG
>CAJOND010000160.1 GCA_905236675.1 Candidatus Rifleibacteriota bacterium
AGCAAAAACACCGCTAGACCAATGGATATACCTCTTCAAAAATTCGGCAATCAAATCTAATTTTAAAGCTAAAGGCATTCAAAAAGCCGGCAGAGTGCTTGATAAATTGAAGATGTCCAAGGAAGAGCGTCAGGCTTATGATGACTATTTAGATACTAAGAGATACAATAAGGGAGTTTTTGAAACGGCTTTATATGAAGAACGCAAAAAAATGAAACATCTTGAAGATAAGCTTCAAGATGAAAAAAATAAGTATAAAGAAGAACTTCAAGAAAAAGATAATGTTATTCAAGAAAAAGATAATAAATTACAACAATTAGCTCAAATGTTGTTAGCCAATGGTTTCACAAAGGAACAGATTCTAGCTCAAACAGGTGTTAGATTATGATTTTGTCAGGCACCATAAAACATTATAATCATAATTTGCAGGCCCAATCACAGGTTTTATTTTATTATTATAGCTGTTTCCATTGATTTCTGTAACTTTAAAACTAACAGCAAGGACAATAAAAAGGAAGCGAATCATTTTTTATCTTACTAACAAACTCGATTCTATTTCTTTTTATTATTTCTTTTATTTTTACTATTATCTTTTTAATTATTCCTAAACCAAAATTCATTTTAAAGAGATTTTGCCAAAAGCTGCTGGTTGAAAGACTTTTGGTATATAGAGCAGCGTAAAAAAAGAAAATAAAAAAGTAATAACTTTAATGAGAAGAGTATAATGGGGGAGCTGGCGAGCGAAAGCTCGACTGAAGGGGCTGATTGCTGTAAGCAATCGGTGACAGGGGGATTTTAATAAGCCTCTCATCTTGATGGAAAGAAAAGTTAATTGCCTACTTGAACTAACACAACACGAATGCCAGTAAAAATTTCTTTTCTTGTCGCACCTTTACCGTCTCTATATCCAGAACGGTTTCTATATGCTTCACTTGAGTAACTTCCGCCTCTGATAATATATTCATGACCGGTCAAACTAATAGGATCTGTAACAGGGTCTGGTGAATAATCTATTCTCCAGTCACCACGCTTATCTAAGCAGAATTCTAACACATTGCCATGCATATCGTATAAACCCCAGGCATTAGGTTTTTTTTTGTCCAACTTGGTGAGTTGTATTTCCAGAATTATTTCTATACCAAGATACTTCATTTAAATTAGGGCAATAACCATTAGATGTCAGATTTTTGCCGTTGTTTAAAGCTGTAGTAGTACCAGCTCTACAGGCATATTCCCACTGTGCTTCTGTAGGTAAATCAAATTTATAACCATAAGGAATTAATCTGGAGTAATCTGAGTTAAGTTTATCGCAAAAAGCTTTTGCTTCATTCCAGCAAACATTTTCTACAGGGTAAAACTCATTGGTCTGATTATTAGAAGGATTTGTTCCTATAACCTTAACATACTGTTTTTGTGTAATTTCGTATTTACTGATTAAAAACTGCTTTGAAATGGTTACTTGATGTTGCCCCTCATTCTGGTATCGCCCTAATTCATCTGTAGGAGTCCCCATAATAAAAGTTCCAGGCGGAATAGCCACCATTTTTATATCTAGTTCATCATCAGGGATAATATTATTGTATCCTTGGTTTGTTTTATTTAAAGGAACAGAGTTAGCAATTAAAGGGAAAGTAAATCATTCATGATTATTAAAAGTACTAGTAGTAATACCAGAATCTGGTTCAACTATTCTAATTTCGTGAACTAAAAAATCCCTTGTTTCTATTCTTAAATTTTTAGCCATTTTCCAAGTTTCTGTGGCAGTACTATTATCAACGTTATCAGTCAAGCCTCTTTTAATAGGCTCAGAAACTAGAAAATAAATCTCATAACCTCTAGAGTCAGAACCTTCTGAAAGAATTTCAGAAACTTTCCTGTTTATGAAATAACTAGAAAGAACTGAATCTAATCCTTTGTTTATATTTTTACCGATGTCCTCAATAGAATCATTTTTCCATTCATATTTTGGAAAAGCCATATGTTCTTTATAATACCTTGATATAGCTTCATTAACAATTTTTTCATTGGTTTTTCTAACTGCAATTTTGGCTTCATCTACATAATCTTTATAATAAGAAATCACGGTAGCACTTATCACAGCCAAAATTGACACAACAATAAAGACTTCTACAAGAGTAAAACCATTCTTTTTATGTAAAAATAATCGTTTCAAATTTTAATATTTAAATCCTTTACTAATGTAATTAGATCAATTATCGTCTTTTATAGGAACCAAGGCAACCCTAAAGCCAATATGCTGACTGCTATGACTTTCGCCTCTATTGAGACGATATGCTGATCTCAATTGATTGGGACCGTCGTTCCAGCAACCGCCTTTATAGACCCGAGTAGTTCCAGTTTCTGGTCCCTCTGGGTCAATTTCATCTGTTACATTCCACTGATACCAGTCTCTAACCCACTCAAACAGATTACTGTGCATATCATATAGCCCAAAAGCGTTAGGTTTCTTTGTTCCTACTGGATGGATCTTGCCCCCTGAATTATAAGCATACCAGGCCACTTCATCTGTATATGGGCAGTATTCCATTCTCTGAGTCGTAGTTATATTATGACCGTTATTAAGCGATGTTGTTGTTCCTGCACGGCATGCATATTCCCACTGTGCTTCCGTTGGAAGATCAAATTTGTATCCGTCAGGAATCAATCCCGCAAGTCTTGTATTCAATGCGTTACAAAAATTTTTTGCATCTATATAACTAACTTTTTCAACAGGTCTAGACAAATCACCTTTGAAATATGACGGGTTTACTCCCATTACAGCTTCATACTGAGCTTGAGTAACTTCATACTTAGCCATATAAAACATTTTCGTTATAGTAACAGGATGTGGATATTCATTTCCCACACGACCAAGTTCAGGAGGTGAAGCTGGACTACCCATTAAAAAAGAACCTGGAGGTATAAGCCTCATTTCCATTGTTATGTCTGTATTAGTATCTGTACTGGTTCCAGTGCTTGTGCTTGTATTAGTATCTGTATTAGTGCCGGTTCCATGTTTTAAAGTGAAAAGAATTTTCGAATCATCATATGTACCCTTTGGCAGTATAGCTATTTCTTTTACAAAGTGTTTTTCACCAATAAATCTTAAATTAGAAGCTAATTTCCAAGTTCCAGTAGCATTAAGATAATCATTCTTTAAAAGACTATCAGTAGCATAATCATTTAGTTTTTTATTCCTTTTGAATCTTGTCGTTACCCTGTAGTATATTTCATACTCATCAGGATTTGCTGCTTCTCTAAGCAAATCAGATACTTTACCATTAGTTAAATATTTTGATAAAGCTGAATCTAAGCCTTTATTGATATTATTATTAGTAGCCGCATCTATATCATCCTGTTGCCAATCATAAACAGGATATTCCATATGTTCTTTATAATAAAGGGAAAGTGCTTCATTAATACTTTTAATATTTGTAGTTCTAACAACTAATTTTGAATCCTCAATATAATCATTGTAATAATATATAGAAACAGCTGCCAAAATAGCTATTATAGAAACAATTATGAATATCTCTATAACAGTAAAACCTCTTTTTCTATTGTGATAATAAAAAAACATAACAGCATTTTGCCCCACTATTATATTAATATATCATATTTTTAAAATAATCAATCTTCACTTATATTGTTTTCATGGCATACTCATTTTTTTTGCTTGTAGTCTATATATATAATACGTCATTTGTGAGCTATTGTTTGTAGATTTCTCTTTTTTTTGCAGTCTACACACTGTCGTAACAGTATGGTTTTCAGTGCTAAAGCTCATACGTTATACTAATAGAGAACAGAGACTTACTGTTGCTAAAACAATTCCCTCTGCTTTCTCGCTCTTGGCTCTAAAAAATGGTTATTGTTGTTGTGATTGGTGGTGATTGGCTGGTTAAGGCTTCAAAAGATATATCTGGAATATCTATGACTACACACCCTTGCACTTTTGTGCACTCAAGTTCCTCAAAAAATAAGATTTGGGATAACACTAAAAAAAGCCTAAAACCATTGATAAATCAACTACTCCTATTATAGCTGAAAACGGTTTTGCTTGTGATGGTTATGTACGCAGTGGAAACGTTTTTGACGTAAAATGTGATACTTATGGTAATGCAGTATTAATGCGTGATTATGAGGAATTTGAAAAAAACTAATAGAAAATCAATATTTAAAAATTGTTTTATATCACCCCGAAAAAGATTGTTCTTACGGATTCGTTAACGCTATTGGTTCTGATACTTATTTCTGTAAAAGGCACGGTACAGTCGACTCGCCTAGTGATGGAAATCCTAAATTGCCGGATTATGATACTAGTTTAGAATTGCCCTTCACATATGAATACTCACAAAAAGAAGAAAGACTAAAACGAGAAATAATAAGAAAAAAACTTTTTAATAATATGTTTGAAATCGGAGGCCTTTTATTTATTGCTTTTTCTATATTTTGTGCTATTTCTTCAATCATAGCTATAAATATAAAGAACCATAATAAAGATTACCAAAACAATAATCTTGAAGGTTAGAAATATGTCATTAAGTGAATTTTTATTAATTGTTTTTATTTTAAATACATTTAAAGCTTAATTGCTTTGAAACATAGAATAATTATCATTATAAATTGATTACTTTTAAATATAGAACAAATTTTTTGACGAAATATTAATCTAATTACAATACATTTCAAGGTAAAAATTAAGGTTTCAAAAAAGCCTCCATTTCTACTATAAACATGGCAATTCATTTATCTTAATTAAAAAGATTGGTTTTTATTGTTTTGGGTAATTATTGTAGTTATTATTATTCGGTAGCTCGCAAAATAACTATAATTTCAGGTATTTGTTAGCATACTAGCTTACGAATGAACAATAAAAACAATAACTACCGACTACAACAACTACAAGCAAAAAAGCTCGTCATTGAGAACGAGCGATAGCGAAGTGTGGCAATCTAGCTTTTTTGCTATGCTTTATCCAAAATACTCCCGCATCACCACAATAAAATCAGGAGGCTGTCTAAAAACTCGAAATTTGCTAAATAATTTATATTTGTTTTTTCTTAGTCTACACATTGTCATAAACGTATAGCTTTCAGGGCTAAAGCCCATACGCTATACTTTTTATGACGAATGTGTAGACAATTAGCATAATCTAATTTAACCTAAAAAGCTAGTTTTTAGACAGTCTCTACGAAAGGGGGCGAGAACATTACTCCCCACATTGATTTTTTAGCAAATTCTTAGTTTTTAGACAACCTCTCAAGGGGAAGCTTTAGGAGAATACGCCTACAACATTGGCTTAAGGCTCGTTTCACCACCTAAAACAATCCCCTTATCTCTCTTCTCTCATCTCTTCTCTCATCTCTGCTCTCTATGCTGGCTTCGCCAGCAAGACCCCTTTCTAAAAATTAAGAGATTTCTCTTAAAGTCAGACTGATTATTGATTTGGTGGGTTACCCCCCATTTGACCTGGCTGACCGTTTGGAGGTTCACCCATTTGACCAGATTGGCCTCCTGGTTGTCCTGGCTGACCGCCCATGGGCCCACCAGATGTTCCAAGTGTAGCATTTGAAGAACTAATAGTTACAGAACCTAACAAAGTTCCTGCTGTATATTTACCGCCTGTGAAAATGCCGTTGCTTGCGTTAGAAGATGTGGTTGAGCCACCTTGATAAACGTTATAGGTTTTCCCTGAAATTAATGAAGAACTGCCAATTTTAACAGAAGTGCAGTTTTGAGCAGGAATAAAAGTTAAAACTTCGTTGCCTGTAGTATCTTGAATATTGATTAATTGACCTTTTGTAAAACTTCCATTAAGTGTAAGACAAACTCCTGAACCAGAATTTTGCTTGCTGTTATCCATTCCTGAAGGTCCAGCAGCAACTAGAGTTCCGCCTGAATAAGTTAAAGTGCCGTCTAAATCTACAGCAGAATTGTCATTTGATGAATCTGAATTAACAACAAGAGTTCCACCTGTCATGGTTATATTTTTATTGGAGTCGATTCCATCGCCGTTAGCATAAATATAAGTTGATCCACCAGTAATATTAAGATCTGTTCCTGTGCCACCAACGTTCAAACCATCATCCCAGGTCTTAACTTTAATATCGCCACCGGCAATTGTAAGCTTGGTTTTGCTTTCAATGCCTTCTTCAGCATCATAAATACGAATTACAGGGTTTCCGCTTTCACCAATAGTTACATTGCCTTCGCCAGTAATGCCTTTGCCGCCTTCTTGTTCTGTGCTTCCGTTTGCTCTGTATTTTAGGGAAGCTGTAATGCTGATAGAAGGATTACCTTTGATGTTTATTGGGCCTTTGCATTTGATTGCATGATCTTGAGTATTAAGATTTATATTCCCACCAGCTATTGTTATTGTTCCAGAAGCGTTGTCACAGCCAGATTTAATACCTTTGCTGCTTTCGTCATCTCCATTGGCATCTGTTACGTAAAAAGTAGAATTGGTTGTGGTGACATTAACATTGCCGCCAGTAATAAATAATTCGTCGGTAGCTTGAATTCCATCGCCGTAGGCAGTTCCTGTAATTGTGCCTCCGTCCATATAGAAATCTCCATCTGGTGTAACTTCGCTATCGTCTTCCCAATCGTTTTCGACTTTAATTAAATCGCTGTTAGTTGAAGTTAAATTGAAAGTTCCACCATTGATGTAAACAAATCCTTTGGCTTTAATACAACCATCTGGGGCATTAAGAGTAAGGTTGCCATCTTTAATCGCAATATTGTTTTTTGATTTTAAAGCTTTTCCACCATCTGTGCCTTTTGTGGTGATATTTATATTACCACCGGTTATTACTATTCCATTATCTCCCTTAGACTGGATACCATCTGACTCTTTGTCGGTAACAGCACAATTAGCGTTAACATTCAATGTGCCGTTCCCTTTAATAGTTAAATCTCCCTTAGAAAAAAGACAAGCACTAGGTTCGTCATCATCTGCATAAGTATAAGAAGAAGCATCGTTCAGAGTGTTTGTTCCTTCAATAATGATAGACAAAGGAGTTTTCTTTGCACTATAAATTGCTGAATGTGTCTGACCATTAATAGTAACATCACTTAAAACAAGAGTAACTCCTTCACTAATTTTAGAAGGAATACAAATATGACCGTTCAGGGTGCCTTTTAAAATATAAGTTCCAGCTTCATCAATAGTAAGTATTCCATTTTCAAATGAGGTAGAAGCTCTATATGAACTTAAAGCATCAAAGTTATAAGTTATAGCAGTTGAAGAGTCATAATTAGTGTTTGTGTCATCGGCCGTAAAAGCATAAGGAACAGTAGTAACATTACTTAAACTTGCTGATGAGCCTGAATTATTTGCCCAGCTTGAGGTGTTTTCCAGGTAACTAGAGTAGTCTGTGCTAGGAATATTTGTTGATGTTCCTGTCGTTGTTCCTGTCGTTGTTCCTGTATTGGTGCCTGTTGTAGTAGTTGCTGCAACAGGGTTATCGTCGGAATTGTTGCCACAACCAGATGTGAGTAATGCAATAAATAATGCTGAGACTAAGAATAATTTTTTATTGGTCATACATTCTCCTAAGTTTATTATGAATAATTTTTTCGTGGTTCTTAAAAAAGGTCTGACACTAAAAATGCTGTTCTAACTACGATAACATCATTAATCTTAACAATTCTATTTCAATTATATTGTTGCTTTTTATATAGCAATTAAGAGAGCTTATAATTTGTATTAGCAATGCTAAAGATTGATGTTATTTTCGTAAAACTTCTAACATAAAAATATAAATCAAAAAATAAGATAAAATTATGTGATTAATAAGTTTAACTTATCTATTTAATAAAACTATCTGATTTACTAGATAAAAGTGTTTATGCTAGATTATATAATCCACATCAATAGAGAAACAAAAGCTTATATAATAGTAAATAATTTTTGCTAAGGGAAAATAAGGCTATGGAAATCAGACAACTTAAGTATTTCAATTCTATTATAAAACATAACTCTTTTACTGAAGCCGCAGAAGATTTCGGTATTTCTCAATCGGGTATTTCTCAACAAATAAAATCATTAGAAAAAGAATTGGGTGTTAAGCTATTTGAAAGGCAAAATCGAAAATTTATTATGACAGAAGCGGGGCATTACCTTTATAGAAAAACTATGGTCCTGCTTAATGATATTGAGGTTATAACTAGAAATGTATCAAAAATAGGTAAAAGCTCTGGAAGTTCTTTTAGCATAGGCTATTTGAAAAGCTATGCTGGTTTCGAGCTTCAAAAAGCTATTAATAAGTATACTCAAAAATACCCTAACGTAAATTTGAATGTTAAATCAGGATATCATGATGAGCTTTGTGAAGAAATAAAAAATGATAGAGTGGATATTATTTTATGTGATAAGCGCTGGGTTTCATCAAAAGATTTTGTTAATTACCAAATCAAAGATGTAGAAACATACGTTGTTGTTTCAGAAAACAGTAAAATTAGTAAATTAAAGACAGTTGATATAGAAGATTTAAAAGATTTTCCTATTATTTTGATAGCTTCAAAAAATCAACAAGATAAAGAACAAGTATATTTTAAAAACACAATCGGCTTTAAAGGTGTTTTTCTATTTGTAGACAATATTCAGGAGGGTATGATTTTAGCTTCTGCAAATCAAGGAATACTGCCTTTAGCTGGCAACATCAACCTTAACATTAGTTACTCTGTAAAACGTATTCCATTAATAAAAAAAGGGAAATCTTTAATTCAAAAATATTATGCTTTCTGGAAAAAAGACAATTCTGGCTATTACATTGAAGCTTTTGCTGAAATACTAAAAAGAGAATTTAATAAAAAATAAGTTTTTACGCATAAGTTTAACTTATTAAAAACTTCTGTCTTTAAAGCAATGTTAACATTCAAGTAATAGCTATAAGAATATAAGCTTTTCTAAGGTTTCATACAAATCATCGTTTAAAGCAATATTGTTAAGCCCGATAATAGCATTCATTGGAGTTCTAATTTCATGGCTCATATTGGAAAGGAATGCAGTCTTGGCTTTGTTGGCATTTTCGGCAGCTGCTAGGACATTCTTCAAAGCTTCTCGACTTTCAGAGAGTTCCTTGCTCTGTATTTGTTCTCTAACTATAGCTTCTTCCAAACCTCTACGATATTCTTCTTTTTCATCTTCTACTACAAAACTGTGAAGAAGACAAGTTCCAAGCATATAGCCCATAGCATAGAATGGTAACAAAGGATAGGTTATTTGCAAACCAATTAACACTATCATTGCAATTCCGAAAAGACCTACTGTCATATGCCTGCGTTTAATTGAACCTTCTGTTTTTGCTGTTATACGCAAAGTGTATATAGAGGTCAGCAAAAACATAAGTATTTGAATGGCTAGTGTAATGTGTCGAGCACAGCCAGCGTGATAATCACCTTTTTCATCAAACCAGAACATTATTGGGTAAAATATATTTACTAAAATTACAATAATTTCCGAAACGAAAAAGAGGTTACCAGCGAGACGGAGCATTCTTTCGAATATATTTTTTGCTTTCAGGTAGGAAATAACATAACGTGTCCATAGCAATACTGCGGCTGCCATAGCGATAAAATAACTCCCTTTTTACAAAAGTGTTTCTATATGTACAAACTTGAAGTTATCTGACAGACTGCCATTCCTCTTTGGAAAGGCATGTTATGTGTTCCGTTCGGAGAACGCCCTCTATGGCACAGGGCACATTATAGGCCGTAT
>CAJOND010000161.1 GCA_905236675.1 Candidatus Rifleibacteriota bacterium
GCGGGGAAGCTGGCGAGCGAAGCGAGACTGACGACCAACAGGAAGTTGGGAGTGCATGCGAGCGCCAGGATGGCAAGCGAGTCGTAGGGGGAGCATTGCAAAGCAATGCGTTTAATGAAAGAGCTGCTGAACGAAGTGAAGCTGAGGGGGCTGCATTGCAAAGCAATGCGGTAGATGGGGCTGCTCACGAAGTGAGCGGAGCTTGGTTCAAGTTCGTTTACAACAAAGGCGAAATGCGAGATGGTGCTAGATATAGAGGCAGAAGTGGAATCATTGGCTACGACTTAAAACTTACTGACACTAAGTCATTCGGTTTGTTCTTTGGTCATGGCAATAATACAATAGATGGTTTCGATGACGCCTGGGCTAAGAACAAAATCGAAGAAAACAAATTGGGTATTTACGCTTCTAGAAAGAACAATAAAGCCTCTGGTTTTTTATATTTCGACTACGGGAAAGTAGATAACGAATTAAATCGAAATTTAACCAATCTAGATCTTTCTACAAACGTTAAATACAAGGGTGACCTGCTTGAATTTGGCGGTGAATATAAGCTTACACCAAAGAATCAGAAAAACAAATCTTGGAAAGTCTGCCCTTACGTAAATCTCCAATTTTCAAGATACAAACAAGACGGCTATCATGAAAATGGCGGTGGAATCTTCAATCAAGTAGTTCAAAGTAAAACCAATAACTATGCTGCTGGACAGCTTGGTTTGGAATTCAACTTCAGTAACGAAAAAGAAAATTATGTTCTAAGACTTGCTGGGAAATCAGCTTTCTCAGGTGAAGACCCCAAACCTGAATTCTCTTTCGAAGGCGATATGGGCAATAGATACGAACTTGATAACGACCAAGATAAAAATCATTTGCTAGTCTCATTTAAGGGAGAAAGGAAAATCTCTACAAATACTCTGCTTTCAGCAGATTTCTCAATGCTGCGTGGTTCCCACGACAGAGATATGAAGGCTTCTCTCTCATTTTGGAAGAAATTCTAGTCGTTGACTTCGCTAGAGAAGCTTTGCGTAATGAGCTTTTGAGCAGTCATAAAAAAGTTAATTAGGAATATTGGAGTAAAATAATATGCCATTAATAAAAGTTAGCCACTTGAAAAAGGCTTATGATAATGTAATTCCTGTAAAAGACGTCTGTGCTGAAATCAATAAAGGCGACATTATTTCTATAATAGGACCTTCTGGAACGGGCAAATCAACATTCTTACGTTGTTTGAATATGCTTGAAACTCCGACAGAAGGTGAAATAATTATTGACGGTGAAGATATTACAAAACCTGGAGTAGATTTGGCAAAAGTCCGACAAAAAATGGGGATGGTTTTTCAAAGCTTTAATCTTTTCCCTCATAAAATGGTTATAGAAAACATTATGATGGCACCCATAGACCTACTTGGAGTTAAACCGCAGGAAGCATATGACGAAGGAATGAAACTTCTTGAAATGGTAGGATTAAAGAACAAGGCAATGAACTATCCTGACGAACTGTCAGGCGGTCAAAAACAGCGTGTTGCTATAGCCAGGGCTTTGGCCATGAAGCCTCAGATTGTTCTTTTTGACGAACCCACATCGGCTTTAGACCCTACAATGGTTTCAGAAGTTCTTTCTGTTATAAAATTGCTTGCTAAGCAAGGGCTGACAATGATGATTGTAACTCACGAAATGCGTTTTGCAAAAGAAATTTCAACACGTGTATTTTACATGGATGAAGGCATCATTTATGAAGAAGGAACTCCAACTCAGATTTTTGAAAATCCTCAAAAAGAACTGACAAGAAAATTTATATTTAGAATCAGACATTGGGAATGGCTGTTAAAGGACAAAAACAACGATTTTCACGCGATGATGGGTTCTTTGGAAAACTTTGCGGTAAAACAGTTCCTTTCTTCAAAGCAGTTTAATAGATTAAAATTGGCAATAGAAGAACTTACTACGACAGATGTATTATTCCCCACAAATTCAAGCGGAAATAAGAAACTTATATTGATTGATGTTTTTGCAGCAGAAGAAGGCAAAGAGATAAAAATAAAACTAACTTCACGTGATTTTGAAGAAGACTTTTTTGAAAAGTTGCAAAATGTTGACAACAAAGATATTTCGATGAAAATGCTTTCGAAAATACTTATTTTAGATAAAATAGATGAATCTGAAAGTAGCGTAGAATTTAAGTTGAAAGTTGAAAGTTGAAAGTTGAAAATTGAGAATTGAGAAATACGGTGTATTCCAGATCTAGATTAACCAAATCAATAATCGTAGCAGCTGCAATATCTTTGCTGGCATCATTCCCTGCTAATTCAGCTAGCATAGAAGAATTTCAGACCGAAGAATATTATGCTAGTAATTTAGACTTGATAAACGCAGCAGAAGCCTATGCTAAAGGCTATACCGGAAAAGGCGTTACTATTGGAATTAATGATACTCCGGTTAATATAGAACATGAATCATTTGCAGATAAAACAGGCTCAAAATACATTGGTTCTTATGAATTAAATGGAATAGATTGGAAAACAAATAGTCATGGCTCCCATGTCGGTGGTATTGCGGTTGGGGCAAAAAATGGAAAAGGAATGCATGGTGTTGCTTTTGATGCTGATATTTTTAGTTCCAATTTTTCTTCCGATAGTCTAGGATGTGATTACGTTGATGATTTAGGTTTTTCAACATTTTCTTCTTATTCTCAAATAAAAACAATAAATAATTCGTGGGACTACATTAGCTTTGTAGACCAATTATTTACTTCGAATGAAATAGAAGATGATATTAGTTCTAATGAAGTTTTCAAAAAGATTTTTTCAGAAATAGAAAAACCAGAATTTCTGCTTAATACAGATTTTGGTCCGCTAAAACCAATAGAAGAGGCTTCCAAAGATAAACTTTTAATTTATGCTAATAGTAACGATGGAATACCTGAAACTTCTATTATTCAATTCTTACATTGGGCAAAAGGTATAAATTTAAACAATTTAATATCTGTTACTGCTACTTTAAACTCTTATGGTGATAATACTCATCTTGAAAGAAATCCTGACGGTAGTATCACTGGTGATTTTATTAATGCACCTTTTTCGAACCTTGCCAAATATTATGAAGATTCTATTATTTCAGCTCCTGGCTGGAATATATTGTCTTCAGATGCAGCGTACAAAAATGACTATATTATGCTTTCAGGTACATCAATGTCTGCTCCTTTTGTTACTGGAGGAGCAGCACTTATACAGCAGGCTTTTCCATATATGAACTCAAAACAGATTGGTGATGTTCTTCTTTCAACAGCAAACTCAAATATTAATATAGATCATCCTTTTTGTGTGACGGATTCATATGAAGAAAGACAGGATGACGAAGGAAATACGTTATATGATGATGGTTATCCTGTTTATAATTTTTATGCAAATCTATTTTATTTAGATGGAAGAAGCGAAAGCAGCGAAGAACAGGTAAAGAATGATTTACTTACTTTTGTTGGAAGAATTAAAGATGATGGTGATAATGGAGATTCAGATGCATATATAATAGAAGGAGCGATAAACCAAGGTAATATTAGTGTTTATTACCAGACTCCGATGCAGGAATTTGTTGGTCAGGGAATACTTGACGTAGGTAAAGCAGTAAGCGGTCCTGGTGCATTAAATGCTAGAAGACTGGAAAAAGATAATATTTCTGACAAATATCTGACTGATGGTCAGAAAACTGCAATGTATGAAATAGATACAAAAGGCTATGATTCTGTCTGGAGCAACGATATAAAAGAAATATTGGTTGGTAAACTTGCAGACGACAGTATTGAGGAAGATTTAAGAGAACGCTATAACTACTATAATGTAAATTGGCTTTCAAATGATAAAGCGGATAAATGGGCTAAAACTCTTACTAGAGCTTATGTTGAAGAGTTTAATGATAGAGTTGATAAAAGTGGTCTTGAAGGGCTTCATGTTGGTCTTTTAAAGTCTGGGAAAGGCATTCTGAAGCTTGAGGGCAATAATACCTACAAAGGGGCTACTGTTGTTACTGATGGTGCTATTGCTATTAATGGTTCCGTAGCTGGAGATGCCTACAGCGAAAAAGACGGCATTATTATGGGTAAGGGAAAAATCAACGGAACCCTCTACAATAATAATATTGCTATTGCTGGTGATAATGGCGAAGGCAATCTTACTATGGGAACTTTGGAAAGTAAAGGAAAGCTTGTTTCTGCATTAAATAATGACGAAAATACTAAATTTGTTGTTGATGGTAAAGCTAACATAGACGGCTCAACAGTCGTTGTTGCTGGACTGTTGCCTGGTGAAAGTTGCACTGTATTAAAAGCTGATTCAATAACAGGTGAACTAGCAAATAGTCAAGAAAACACATCTGGAACAACTGCTTTCTTGAAGGAATACGCCAAGATTGAAAATAACGAAGTAAAGTATGTTTACGATTTGAGCCCCAATTTTGAGGGGGTCACTGCGAAACAGGTAAAAGCTTTTGATGCAATAAAGAGAATGTATTTTAAACTTATGTCAGAATACGAGGGTGAACCAACTTCTAACAAGGAAAATAGCTCAAAAGAGAATTTACAAATATCTCGTCACCCCTCAGACTCTGCTCACGTTGTGAGCAGCCCCCTCAGTCTGCAAGCAGACAGCTCCCCCACCATGTGTACTGAACCCCAAAATTTGGACTAAAAAATAATTAAGATTAAGTTAAACAGGCTTGAGTTCTATATTCTACAGGGCTTAAGCCTTTTAATTTCAT
>CAJOND010000162.1 GCA_905236675.1 Candidatus Rifleibacteriota bacterium
ATTGGCTATTCTTTGGATAGCTAAGTCAGTTCACCCAGAACTCTTTAAAGACTTGGATTTAGACAAAGAACACGACAAGTTCTGCGAAGAAATCTTTGGGATAAAAGCAAGTAACTAATGCTATCTGCCTTTGTGGATAATCGTGAGTTAAGAGTTTAGAGAAGAGAAAATACTTATTTTCTATTAAAGTTTGTGTTTGTCATGTTATTTTACAATAACTAGCAACCCCAACAGTCTATTTAATAATATTATATACTACTTTATACTTGACAAAATCAGAAAAGCTGTTATTATCTTCATACCTTATTGCAATTAGTTTAAATTTGTGGAGAAAAATAATAATGAATATAAAAAAGATTATTGCTTGTTCTACTATGATTCTGGGATTATCTACATTTGTATATGCAGAGCCATTTTCTGATGTATATCCAAGCCACTGGGCTTACGAGGCAGTAAGCGACATGGCTGAAAAAGGTATTATACAAGGCTTCCCCAATGGAACATTTAAAGGGAATGAACCTGTTACTCGTTATCAGCTTGCTATGATAACAGCTAAAATGCTTGCTAACGTTGAACAACTCGGTGGTAGTGGCAATATCGACAAGAGTGATCTTCAGACTTTAGAAAAACTGACTATCGAATTTGCAGATGAACTCGCTCTTCTTGGCGTCAAAGTTACCGCTCTAGAAGATGATATGCAGGTAGTAAAAGAAGACGTTGCAACTTTAAAGAAAGATGTTGCCGAAATTAAAGATTATACTAAAAATTCCGGAGATAATATTAAGATTTCTGGCGACATAGTAATGCGCAACCATGCAGTTGAAATTGATGATGACGATAACGGCAATGCTGAAAGACATCTTCATCGAACATCTACTAAATTCAGACTAAGATTAGATGCTCAAGTAGATAAAAATGTAAAAGCATCAGTCAGATGGGATATGATCCAAAACAATAATCAAGGAATAGATGGTGTTAGAGGTTCTCACTGGACAGGAAATAACTTTAACACTGGCGATGTTGATATAGCTATATTAGAAATTAAAGACTTCCTAAATACTGATGGAAAATTAACCTTAGGTAGAAAATACTATACTCATGGACATTGCTTGGTTATGAACAATCAAATGGATTCAATCAACTATACCAAGAAAGTCAATAAAGTTAACTACACTTTCAATCTTTTCTACAATAGACAAGAAAACGAAGATTACAGAAATATTTGGAATATTAACGTTGATACTAAGCGTAACGGTCATGACCTTTATTTAGGTTTATATTATTTGACTATGGATAGTACTTATCTTCAGAATAATCGTCAAACTGTTGACAGGTTTAATGCTGCTAATCCTGATGATAACAAAGATATTTCTCGTTATTACATTGAATTTGGTGGTAAGGGCAAAATTGGAAATAGCGAAAACTGGTCTTATGATTTAGGCGGTGCCTTTGAACACACAGAAAATGGCAAACTTAAAGCCGATAATACCAGAGAAGATACAAAAGGCTGGATGATTCATGCTGCAGCAAAATATGATACTAAAAAAGACTTTAAGTTTAAACTTGCTTATACAATGATTGATGAAGAAGCTAATGCTGGCTATATAGCAAAAGATAAACGTTGGACTGATAGCCCTGAACACCCAATGGAAGATCTTATCCGTGATAGACAATATAATCGTCTAGCCAGCCAAGGTTTCATTACCAACGTTCAGGATATTAAGATTCAGGCAGAATATACTCCGAAGACCAATAACAAACATTATTTCAGATTAGCTTATGATATACTTTCTCCGAAAGATGACGACAAAGCCAGTGTATTTTTCAGACGTAAAGCAGCTGCTGGGCAACCAGCATCTAGTGATGAAGCAAAAATCATAACCTTTGAATATAAGTATAAACTGGCTAAGAATACTAGAGTCAGAGTTGGTTATACTGACTTCAAGTATGACAGTGGCAATGCCTTTAGCGATTACAACATGTTCTGGACTGAACTTTACGTAAAATACTGATTTAATTGAAAAAAATACCCTCTTTTGTAAAGAGGGTATTTTTTTTGTAGTTGGTTTTTGTTGTAATTATTTTAGTTATTGTGCTTGTATTTTCGACAATTAATACATATAATATGTATTATGAGGTTTAAAGAGCTTGAAAAAATAATAAAAAATGATGGTTGGCATCTAGTTCGTATTGTAGGCTCTCACCATCATTATAAGCATCCTGTAAAAAAGGGAATTGTTACTATTCCCCACCATAATGGTGATGTAAAAAAGTTTATTGTTGCTTCTGTATTAGCCCAGGCAGGCTTAAAATAAAAGAGGTTTTTAAATGAAATTATCTTATCCAACTGTGTTTTATCATAATGAAGAAGAAAATGTATATGTAGCTGTTGTTCCTGATTTACCAGGGTGCAGTACTGGCGGTGATACTTTTGAAGAAGCTTATGAAATGGCTGTAGATGCTGCTAGTGGTTGGATTCTCTGTGAATTAGAAGAAGGTAGGCAACCACCAAATCCTAGTGATATTTCAAAAATTAAAACTGAAGACAAAATATTAGGCAAAGGCTTTACCTCAATGCTTTTTGTTGATATGGACTCATACAGCGAAAAATATGGAATAAAATCTGTTAGAAAAAGTTTAACCATTCCTTCATGGTTAAATACTTACGCTGAATCAAAAAATCTGAATTTTTCTAAAATACTTCAAGAAGCTCTAATAAAAATCTGGAAGAAGGAAGCAGCTTAATATTTTTAGTAATTATTGTAGTTATTGTTAATGTAAAAAAGTTCTACCTCAGACAAAGTTTGGGGTAGAATTTTTTATTTTCAGTTCACAAATTCCATTTTTCTTATCAGATACCAACCATTACAGAGGTGGCTTTGATTACAGCGGTAGCTTCTTCACCAACTTTGAGACCTAATTCTTTAACAGCTGCCAGAGAAATAGTAGATGTTACAGTGTTACCACCCAAAGCTTCAATTTTAACAATAGCGTTTACTGCTCCTTCTTCGATGGCAATAACTTTGCCTGGAAACTGATTGCGAGCACTCAACTGAAGTTTGCCTTTTCCTACCATAACTTCGGTAGCTTTTACTACTGCACAGGCCTTAACGCCTGGTTTTATATCAAGGTTCTTGATTGAACCCATCGAAATTGTTGCAGTAACAGGTGTTCCATTAACATCAATGGTAACGATACCGTTTACAGCACCTTCTGTAACTTTACTGACTGTACCTTCGAACTGATTTCTTGCACTTAATGCGTATTTCATAAGAACTCCTTAATGATATATTTTTACTCCTTTAAAAGGAGAATTTTCTCTTCAGATATTTTTAAATAATCAGGCATTCCTTTTTGTTCTATAATTTTCCTCATTTCACCTTGAACAAACCAGCAAATGTCGTCAACCTTGTTTACTTTGTCACCTTCATCAGGAGCAAAATAAAGATTAGTTTCAAAAGGAAGCTCATCTTTGGCTACAAGTCTAACTTTTATACAGTTTGGAGTTTTATCACCCCATACAGGTTCAAACATATGAGCCCTATAACCAATCCAAGTAATGTCTTGAGGGATTTCTCTAGTTAAATCAAGAGTTGCACCCCAATCAGGAATATTAATTCTATGAGGATTAATAACCTGAATCTTGGCAAAATTTTTACAGCCTGTCAGTTTTGCAATAGCTACATTAATCGGAGAATTAAAGATGCTATCGGTATTACCGCTTTGAATTATATTTCCATTTCCAACAACAAATATTTCTTCGCTAAATCTATATAGTTCATCTCTGCTATGAGAAACCATAAGAGTTTCCAGAATAGTCGGAAAGCAATTCAAACATCTCTCGCTGCATTTTGTCTCGAAGATAAATATCTAAGGCTGAAAAAGGCTCATCAAGCAAAATCACACGAGGATTATAAACCATTATTCTAGCTAGTGCTACCCTTTGCTGCTGACCACCAGATAATTCGCCTGGCAAACGATTCTCTAGCCCATTAATCCCCATCCTAGTAATCATAGCCATAGCCTTTTCTAAGTTTTCTTCTTTGCTTCCTTTTAATCCACAAAGAACATTCTGCAAAACTGTCATGGTAGGAAAGAGAGCATAGTTTTGAAACATATACCCTACATTTCTTTTTTGGGGCTTCATATCAATCTTTTTAGAAGAATCATATAGAACATCACCATCAATTTCGATATGACCTTTATCAGGGGTTTCGATTCCAGCTATGCTACGCAAAGTCATGCTTTTGCCAGAACCCGAGGCTCCGAGAATACCGATTCTTTTAGCGTTACTTTCTATTTTTATATCAAGACAGAAGTTGTCTATTTTTTTATGAATTTCAGCAGAAAGTCTCATAGTTTCTACCATCTTTTAACATTTTTCATATGCTTTCCTGTAATCATATTAATGGAAAAAACAGCTAAAAAAGCTAGCAGTAAAACAATAGCCACCCAAAAACCTGCGGTTATATAGTCACCGCTCTCTGTGACCATTGCAATACTCTGAGATACTGTTCCTGTTTTGCCTGGAATATTACCAGCAAGCATTGAAGTAGCCCCATATTCGCCCATTGCTCTGGCAAAAGTTAAAATAGTTCCAGAAGCAATGCCAGGGCCAGCGGTAGGAACAATTATTTTCCAAAAAATAGCAAATTCTGACATTCCTAAAGTTCTACCTGCATGAACCAAATTAGCATCTATCTGTTCAAATGCTGCTCTAGCGTTTCTATACATTAAAGGGAAAGCTATAACAGTGGCAGCAACAACACAACCAAGCCAAGTTTGAACAACCTGAATATTAAAAGTATCGTTTAAAAAGATTCCAATTGGCCTTCTTCTGCTAAAAATAAGCAAAAGAAAAAAGCCTGCAACAGTTGGAGGCAAAACCATTGGAAGAGTCAAGATTCCGTCTACAATAGATTTTGCTCTGGTAGACATTTTTATTACTTTTCTAGCAGCATAGATACCAAGAAAGAATGACAAAATTGTAGCAGCTATGCCAGTTTTTAAAGAGATATATAAAGGGCTCCAATCTAAGCCCTTTAAAAAATCTGTTATACTTTCCATTTCTATTTGCGATGATTTAATAAGCTATAAGTTTTTCAAATTATATAAGGTTTTAAGTGTTAGATATACTTTTTAGAGATAAGAGATGAGAGAGAAGAGATTAGGGGATTGTTTAGTTCTAAAACTAACGAAAAATTAGCAATAATTCATTAGCTTGTAATCTAAACAATCCTCTTGCCTCTTGCCTCTTATCTCTTATCTCTAAGAGTTATACGTTAAAGACAATGGTTAGGCGACAAACAAATAAATACTGATTTTTCATCAAATTACGAGTTTTAGCACAACCACTTACCACCTACTACGCCAAGCGTTGCTTGGCATTATCATTTAACATTGGTGTCAAAACCAAATTCCTGATAGAGAGGCTTTGCTTCTTCACTAGTGATGTATCTCAAAAAATCTGCTGAATAAGCAGTTTCTTTAGCATCAGCATCAGGGTTAACAATCAAAGCAGCTGGATAAATGATATCGCCAGCTATATCATAACTAACTACTTCAAGAATTTTAATATTCTTTTCATGACCAACAGTATCAGACAAGTAAGTTGTTCCAACTTCGCAAGAAGCTTCTTCTACTGCTGCTAAAACTTTGCTAACATTGCTTTGTTCGCTGATTTCTATTCCACCAAGAGCATCTGAAACTTGTTGAGTTGTGTATTTTGCTGGGTCATCAATTTTCTTTAAGGTTCCAAGTTTAATCAGGGCTCTTCTTGTATATTTGCCTACAGGAACGCTACCGTGAGCCAAAGCAATACTCTTTGCTTTGTTCAATGTCGCAAGACCTGTTACTGCAGTTTTACTATCTGGTCTAGTTACAACTACAAGCTGATTATTTAGAACATTTGTGCGAGAATCAGTTTTTACTTGATTTGTTTTTTCGAGATCATCCATTTGTTTTATGGCTGCACTAAAGAAAATGTCACAGGGAGCTCCTTCTTTTATCTGATTCATAAGTTTACCAGAGCTATCGGTATTGAGAATTACATCAACAGAAGGATGAGCTTTTTCATAATTAGCTTCAAATTTGGTCATAACAGCCTTAAGAGAGGCTGCAGCAAATACTTTTACTTCAACTTTTTTGGCTGGTTCAGCACCATAGCCAATTGATGCAAGACAAAGAATACTAGCTAACAACAATGTAGTTACTTTTTTCATTCTTAAACACCTTTCTTTTTTTTCTAAAGAAATTAGAAACTGACTACTATTAATTTTTGTTTTAACAATACTAAAACAGATTTACATCTATTGGCTGTTATTATAACGTACTTAATAATATTTATCACTATTTTTTGTTTTAAAAATTATTTAGTATTATATAATTGTATGGTAAAATTGTTTATTGTAGAAATTAAAACCTTTTGGGGGAATAAATGAGATTGACCCAATCAGTATAAATGCGACAAATATCATAGCTTTGAGGCTAATGCCTCTAGGTTATGATTGGTTTGGTTGGTTTTACAATCGCACCGCTTGCGTTAGCAAGCTATAACAGTGTGGCAATCTATAAAAATGGAAGTTATTTTATGAAAAATAATGATGACAAAACTAAATTCACTGCATCAGTTATTGTCTTAAGCGATAAAGGCTCCAAAGGTGAACGCAAAGATTTAAGCGGTCCCAAAGCAACGGAATTACTTGAACAAAATGGCTATATTGTTCGTAAAAGTATTCTGCTACCAGACGAACCTGAACTTTTAAAAAGCGAATTGATTCGCCTAACAGATGAAGAAAAAGTTGATTTAATTATCACTTCTGGTGGAACAGGTTTTTCTCTCAGAGACAATACACCAGAAGCAACTCTTGCCGTTGCCGACAGAAATGCACCAGGAATAGCAGAAGCTATAAGAGCAGAATCCCTTAAAATTACTGGACACGCAATGCTTAGTAGAGGTGTCAGCGTAATCAGAAAACAAACGCTTATTATCAACCTTCCAGGCTCACCCAAAGCAGTAAAAGAATCTCTAGAATACATTTTGCAATATATTGACCACGGTATGGCAGTATTAAAAGGCAGTGCCTTTGACTGTGCAGAAGAGGAGAAAAAGCAATGAAATTAATTAAGACAGAAGATGCAGTTGGTTCAGTATTAGCCCACGATTTGACCCAGATTATTATTGGACAATATAAGGGGGCTAGATTCAGAAAGGGCCATATCGTTAAAGAAGAAGACATACCCGTTCTACTTAGCATGGGGAAAGAAAACCTTTATGTTTGGGAAAAACAGGAAGGCTGGCTTCACGAAAACGAAGCGGCAGAAATTCTGCGTGATTTGGCAATGGGCGAACATATGAGTCCTAGCGAACCCAAAGAAGGTAAAATAGAACTTACCGCAGATTGCGATGGCTTGTTGAAAATAAATACCAATGCTCTTATAGAAATAAACTCAACACCTCAGATGATGATTGCTACCAGACATGGTAACACTCCTGTAAAAAAAGGCGACAAACTAGCTGGCACAAGAATTATACCTCTTGTAATAGAAGAAGAGAAGATGAAATCTCTTCAAAAGAATACTCTTAGTATAACAAACGGGAAACCTGTTCTTGAGCTTATCCACTATTCTTTCAAAAAAGTCGGAATTGTAACTACTGGCTCAGAAGTTTATAAAGGCAGAATAGAAGATACCTTCACCCCTGTTCTCATAAAGAAGCTTTCTGAATTCAAGACAGAGATAATTGGTCACATAAAAACAGATGATAGCGATAAAATGACAACAGGTGCCATTAACGAACTCTTAGAAAAAGGTGCAGACTTTGTTCTTTGCACTGGTGGAATGAGCGTAGACCCTGACGACAAAACTCCTTTAGCAATTAAAAATACTGGAGCCTCTATAGTTAGTTATGGTGCCCCTGTATTGCCTGGAGCTATGTTCCTTCTTGCTTATCTGCCAGCAATTAGTGAAGGAAAGCCAAATAGAGTAATTTGTGGTCTTCCTGGCTGTGTTATGTATGCTAAACGCACCATTTTTGATTTGATTCTGCCAAGAATTATGGCTGATGATACCATTACAAAAGAAGATATAGCGGCTCTTGGAGAAGGTGGTCTTTGCTTAGGTTGCCAGACCTGTACTTACCCTAATTGCGGTTTTGGGAAATAGAATTCTAACAAAGAACTATTCAGTAAGCTAAACTTGTAAGATGCTTAATCGAAATAATTACAAAAACGAGAAAAGTAGTATATAATAGTTTTATGAAAACAAAATCACTTTTTATAACAACATTTTTATTATTATTCATTTTTCAATCGGTTAATGCCGAAGAACTAACCGACCAGGCTGGATTTAAATTCAAGAAACCAGAAAAAGTTGAAAGGCTGGTTATAGTTTTTCCTCAAAGCTTTGGCCTTGCTTACATACTCGGTTTAGGTAACAATATAGTGGGTA
>CAJOND010000163.1 GCA_905236675.1 Candidatus Rifleibacteriota bacterium
TTACTCCAAAGGATTTCAGAGAAAAACTAAAAGACTCAGAAAAATCTAATAATTAGGAACTAAAATGTAACTAATTGATTGACTTATACAATTGCGAGAGGGTGTGCGAAAACTGATTTTTTAATCAGAATCATTGTTGGTGCTTATTTTATCGGAAATTCTTTTTATTTCTCTATCAAAGTCCGATTCTATTCTTTGAGTTTTATTGAATATGTCATATTCAGATTCTGCTTTATTAACAGCTTCATTTCTAGATATTTTGCCTTTATCAGGCAAAATTTCGTAACGATTAAACTGCAAAAAAGCATCTACACTTTCTGAAAATTCCTTCATAGTAAAAGTGTTTTCTCTTTCAATTAATCCTTCTATATAATCGAAATAGCTGGTAATCGCTCTTTCCAATTGCTTAATCTGTTTTTCATCAAGATAATTTTTTGCCACGCTTACATCAGATTTTAAAATTCTACCATCTGGACAGTTTTTCCAGGTTTTCAGCCCCATATTATCTTTTTTGTGATTAGCTGAATTATATATTATTTCAGCAGCAGTCTGCTTTGTTATTGCATAATGGAAACGATTTTGTATCATTGCATAAAAATCTCTGGTTATAGAAGACGTCTTATCGTAATCTATGCTGCATTCTGCAAAAATATCAGTTATCTGCTGCCAGATTCGTCTTTCGCTTGCCCGTATAGAGCGAACTCTTTCAAGTAATTCTTTAAAATAATCTTTGTTAAATGCTTTTTTACCCTGTTTTAATCTTTCATCATCAAGAGCAAAGCCCTTTATCATGTATTCTTTTAAAACAGTTGTTGCCCATATACGAAATTTGGTTGCCCGCTTGGAATTTACTCTATAACCGACTGAGATTATTGCATCAAGAGAATAAAATTGTGTATTGTAGTTTTTACCATCATTTGCAGTTACCGAGAATTTCTCGGTAACTGACTCTTTGATTAATTCACCTTCTGCAAATATATTCTTAAGATGTAAAGAAATATTGTCGGTTGAACAGTCAAACAGCTCAGCCATAGCCTTTTGGGTAAGCCATATACTTTCATCTTTTATAATTGCATTTACAGAAACATCTTCCTCAGAAGATTTGTATATTAAAAACTGAAAATCTTTCATAAATTCCTCCGATTGCTGATTGAAAATATAGAATAAAAAACAGCTCTCAAAGGTAAATGAAAAATAATCTAACAGGTGATATTCCAGCTGTTTTATCGTTTTTTATACTAGCAAAAATAGAATGATAAATCAATAAACCTTGCTGAATTAGCTAATTATTAATATAATAAAATTAGCTAAGGAGTAATTTTATGACAATAGCAACCGCAACAGAAGTAAAAAATAATTTTGGTTTTTATTTAAATTCAGCAATAGAAGGAAATGACATAGTAATAATGAAAAATGGAAAAGAAGTTGCAAGGTTGATTTCCAACACCAAAGCAATTTCTTACTTAACCGATTCATTGGTAGGAGTATTAGCTAATGACTATGATGATAAAGCAATGAAAAAGGAAAGATTTTCCAGACAATGAAATTGCTTATAGACACAAATGTAGTATTAGATGTTCTTTGCAACAGAAAAGACTTTGTTGAAAACTCGTCAAAAGTATTCAAATTATGTGAAACGAAAAAATTTGATGGTTATTTATCTGCCATTTCTGTTCCCAATATTGCTTATATTCTTAGGAAAGAACTATCGATAGAAAAACTTAAATCGATAATTGTGAAATTAAATATTATTTTTTCTATTATCGAATTAAAACCTAACGATTTAATTCTTGCCACAGACTTAGATTTCAAAGATTATGAAGACGCTTTACAATCTGTTTGTGCAAAGAGAATTAAAGCAGACTTCATTATTACCAGAAACACAAAAGATTTTAAAAACAGCCAAGTAAAGGCGATTACTCCTGAACAACTGTTGGAAAAGTAAAATTTTAGTTTTTAAAGCATAATATATTAAACAAAAAAGGGGAATAGAGATAAATGAAAGAAGAATGTCTGATTTGTAAAGCTTCATTAGAGTATCTAGATACCGATATTCCGATGGAATGTCATATTTGCCACAAGAAGGAAAACAGTAAGACAAGGTGCGTTCAAGGGCATTACGTCTGCAACGAATGTCATACCAAAGGTTTATCTTCTATTATGGGCTTTTGCTTAGAGGAAACTTCAAAAAATCCTATTTATATCATAGAAAAAATAATACATATGCCGTTTTGCCATATGCATGGGCCAGAGCATCATGTTATGGTCGGGGCTGCGTTATTGACAGCTTATAAAAATTCAGGCGGGGAAATTGATTTACAGAGTTCTTTAATAGAAATTATGAATAGAGGGAAAAATGTTCCTGGTGGGGCTTGTGGATTCTGGGGTGCTTGCGGTGCAGGAATCAGCTCGGGTATGTTCATTTCCATAATATCAAAATCTACACCGCTTAAAAACGAACCTTATGCATTGTCTCATAAGATGACTTCAAAATCTCTTGGAAATATTGGGGAAATCGGTGGTCCAAGATGCTGTAAAAGGAATTCTTTTTTATCAATTCTTACTGCTATAGATTTTGTAGAAGAGCATTTTGGAATCAAAATGGAGAAATCCCCTATCCGTTGCCATTACTCAGCACAAAACAACCAGTGTATAGGCAAAAGGTGCCCATTTTCAGCAGTATAGGTAAAAAGCTACTTTTATATCAGAGTAAGCTTCTAAAACTAAAAACAATAACTACTTTAAATATAGTTTTTATTAATGTGAAATGCGATTTGTTTTATTATTACTCTAATTAGGGCAGGAAACCTCTGCCAATTCTTCGATTATCTTGTGAAGATGGTTAACCAGATTTGTATCGGCTGCTTTGTAGTAAACTTCTTTGCCAACACGTCGGCTAGTAATCAAACCGCTATATTTTAACTGCTTAAGATGATGTGAAATAGCAGGACTACTCATATTAACAAGCGCAGAAATATTAATAACACATTCTTCACAATGACAAAGAATCCAAAAAATTTTTAATCTGTTTACATCATTAATATTTTTAAAAACTTCTGAAACAATCTGAAACTGCTCTAAACTTGGCATATGGTCGAACTTTTCTTCTTTTTCTTTTTGACCATGATCATGTGGTAGCTGATTTATTGTCATAAGTTCGACCTCCTTTTTAATCAATATATCACAGTCCTGTATTTTACTTCAACATGCCCTGTCTACAAATCACTGACAAACATCGCTCTTATAGCGTTTAACACTGCTAAAATCATAACGCCAACATCAGCGAAAATTGCAGCCCACATAGAGGCTATTCCCAATGCACCCAAAATCAAACAAAGCACTTTTATTCCTATAGAAAAGAAAATATTCTGATAAACTATATTCAGACACTTCTTTGAAATCTTTATAGCTTTGGCAATTTTAAGAGGGTCATCGTCTAAGAGAACGACATCAGCAGCTTCAATTGCAGCATCTGAGCCTATTCCTCCCATTGCAATACCTATATCAGCTCTAGACAAAACAGGTGCATCGTTTATTCCATCGCCAACAAAGACTAATTTCGCTTTACTCGGCATAGATTTCAGCAATTCCTCAACTTTCTCAACTTTACCCTGAGGAAGCAGTTCTGCATATGTTTCTTTTATGCCTATGGAATCAGCAACCGACTCTGCTATTTCTTTACCATCGCCAGTAAGCATAACAATCTTGTCTATGTTTGTATTCCTTAATGCTGCCACAGAAGCACTTGCAGAAGGTTTTACAATATCAGAAATCAAAATATGACCAGCATAACCGCCATCAACAGCCATATGAATTACAGTTCCAAGACTATGACACTTTATTGATTCAAGACCAAGCAAATTCATTAATTTTTCGTTTCCTACAGCTATTCTTTTTCCGTCAACTTTGGCTGTGACACCGTTTCCGCTTAATTCTTTTATGTCTGTGACCCTTTCAGAATCAATATCTTTGCCATAGGCAGCTTTCAAACTTTTGCTGACAGGGTGTAAGGAAGCCATTTCAGCGTGTGCTGCATATTCTATAATTTTATCTTTATCAAGTTTATTATGATGAATTTCGTTTACTTGGAAAACACCTTTCGTAAGAGTTCCTGTTTTGTCGAAGACAACAGAGCCTGCATTTGAAAGAGCTTCAAGATAATTTGAACCTTTTATCAAAATTCCTTCTTTGCTGGCACCACCTAAGCCTGCGAAAAAGCTCAACGGAATACTTACAACAAGAGCACAAGGACAGCTTATTACAAGAAAAGTTAGAGCTCTATAAAGCCAGACTCCCCATTCCCCAGACTGACCTATAATAAAAATTTTTACTAATGGAGGCAACAAAGCTAGAGCCAAGGCAAGATAACAAACAACAGGCGTATATATAGCTGCAAATTTAGAAATAAAATGCTCTGATTTTGATTTTCTTGAGCTTGCATTTTCCACCAAATCTAAAATCTTAGCCACCGTAGAATCGCCAAATTCTTTTGTAGTCTTGATTTTTAATAAACCTGTCAGATTGATAGAACCGCTAAGTATTTCTTCACCTGATTTTATTTCTTTAGGCAGACTTTCTCCTGTTAAAGCACTTGTATTGATGCTTGAATTACCATCAACAACAACCCCGTCTATAGGCACCTTTTCACCTGGTCTAACCTCTATAATACTGCCAATTTCAACTTCATCAGGTGAAACTTGTTCTAATTTTCCTTCAAAATGTTTGCATAATCTGGTCTGATATCCATAAGCTGGCTGATGCTTCGTCTGCTCTTTCCAACGGCGTAACTCTGAAATAATTCACCAATCTGGTAAAACAGCATTACAGCTATGGCTTCCAAATATTCTCCGTTCTGATATATAGCTAACGACATGGCACCAAGAGTAGCAACAGCCATTAAAAAGTTTTCATCAAAAACCTGTCTGTTTTTAATTCCCTTAATTGCCTTTTTCAAAATGTCTCCGCCAATTATGAAATAACAGGTGAGATAAAATGCTAATCTTATCCAGCGGCCTATAGGGAAAGAAAAATAATAGTTAAGTCGATTGAATGATTCTGCGTTAAAAAATTCTAAAATCAGCATTACAAAAGAAGCAGCAAAGATTTTTTTAATCATTGTTTTCTGCTTTTTTGTTATTTCGCTCTGGCTTTTATGTGATAGAATTATGAATACAAAAGAAGCTACGGAGAATAGGGAAAGAAGTATTTTTGTTATTAGTTCAGCCATTGTTATTCTTTACTAGAAATAGACTTCACATTCATCATCTATTTTTTTGCATTTATCTCTAATTTCTTGAATTATACTTTTAATATCTTGATTATCTTCGTAATCAACAGTCATCTTTAGAGTCATGAAATTGACGTTAGCTGATTTTACACCAGTAGTATTTTTTGCTGCTTCTTCCATTTTATTTGCACAATTAGCACAGTCTACATCTATTTTATACGTCTTTTTCAATTTATAACCCTCCGATAATTAAATTATTAAACAATTAAATAATTATTTAATTGTTTAATAATAATATAACTATATTTGTGAAAAATGTCAATAGGAGGCTTTCTCTAGTTCAGAGCAAACGCAAACTTTTCCTTTTATTGATGAGGCATTGCTTTAATTGCATAAAATGCTCATATTATCCAAATAATACCCTCTTTTTTAAAGACTGCCGCCAAGGATGGCGGCGTGCAAGCGGTAACAGGATGTGTTAACCGCTGTAGGGATGTCATGC
>CAJOND010000164.1 GCA_905236675.1 Candidatus Rifleibacteriota bacterium
TTACTCTGTTTTTACTTCGAAAACGATGGATTTATACAACCAACAGCATAAGTTTAAACTATTTATTTTATTTATATTTCTTAACTTAATGACATTGCTTGAGGAGGGGAAGCTACGAAGTAGCAGGGGTGGTGACAGAACTAGAGTAAACTTTGGTTAGTGATAACGTATTGTTTAAATATTTTCTAATTTCCTCTTTGCTTTCTTTCTCAGCACAATTGCCCATTTCAACATTACCATTACAACTCAAACCTTTTGTCGTTTTTTCACCAAGTTGAATATTATTTTTTGCAGAAGAATTATTCAGAGCTTGAGCATCTGTGTCAGCTACACAAAAACTAAAGAGCCAACTATTAATTTTGTAGGTCCAGTCTTCATTTGGGGCAGTACAAAAACCAATTGATTGATAATCTTTATATATTTCTCTTTCAATTATGCGGTTTACTATATTTGAACCGCAACCACCTACACCTAAAACTTTTATTTTATGAAATAATTCCATCTTTTATTATTTATTGCCTTTCTTTTTAAACAGTTCATTTCAACTCTTATCGTTTAGCTATGGTCATCTAAATTGATAATTATTTCCCTAGTATATGGTTATCAATTTAGCTCTTTATGCACTTGCTGTTTTGCCTGTCCTGAACTCGCTATATAGTGCAGCACCCAACGCAGACATAAAGGCGTTAAACTTATTCTTGTTCTCAAATAACGACTGGTAGCTGTCTGCCGATTCATTGTAGCTTTCAAGTGCTGTTTCTTCAAATATCTTGGGGAACACGCTTTCCTTAAATATCTGTGGGTCAGATGATACTGCCAGCTCTGAAAGCTTCTTGTCACCCTTCAATTTGTTATACAGAGCATTTAGCATTACCCTGTCACCTTCACCAAACTCGCCTTTGGTCTTCTCGTTGATACTCTTAATGATTTCATCTAAGGGTTCAAGTGGGTCAGTGCCTAGAGCACTCTTAATTGTGGCTGGGTCATACTTACCCTTAACCTTATCAAGATTGACAGCACCTTCTGATGTTTTATGTAGCTTGTAGTATTCCAGCTTCAGCTTGTCTTCCAGGTCGAAATCTTTGACAGACTCATTTGGCAGTAGCTTCAACAGGAAGTTACAGAACTGGAACTCCTTGTGCGTGTCTTCATCAAACATTCTGGTTATCTGGGTAATATAATTATACCATCTGCAAAAACTGCGTAGTTGACGACGGAACTGGTAGCGGTCGTCTTCATCTAACAGGTTGTATCTGTCAGCAACAGGTTTAAGAATACTGGTAATTACACCCTGTGGTAGCGTGGAAATATGAGAGTCTGTTTAGTCTTTATCTCTGTAGAACCATCATATAAAGTCTTCTTGACCTTTTCAGTTGTAAGGTTGATGAACTTCTGAATAATATCGAGCATACTATCTTTCTGGAATACATATTCCCAAAGATAGGAAGTCGGGTAGCCGTTGGGGTTAGGCGGGTTGCCCCTGCCTCCGTCATTACCAGCACCATTAGAGCCTTGATTGAATGGCAGGAAGTAAGTATCTTTGCCTGCTAGCTTAGTGGCCATATAAACTTCGGTATGGTCTACGCAGAAATATGCTAATATTCTATTGTTGAACTGGAAGCAGACTTCTCTTGGGTCTCTGTCATACATCCACTGACGTTGAGCATTTTCTACGGTCTGCCCTGTATATTGGTTCTTCAACTCAAAAGCGAATACTGGTATGCCGTTTAAAACAAGCACCATATCCACAGAGTTCTTGCACTGGTCTGAATAATACCACTGGCGGTAACATTCACATACATTGTGGGCATACTGGGTTTGAGCCAACTGATTAAGAGTGGATTCCGGTTTGAAATAGCAAACTCTGAACTTTATGCCTCTGTGTTTAAAGCCGTGTCTGAGAACATTTACCAGCCCCTCAGACTGACAGGCATTATTAAAGGCATTACAGAATTTATGAATAGTGTTGGTAGCGTTGAAGTGCTCAAACTTATTCCATTCCTTTGGCTGGGTCTTTTTAACAAAATTTATGAGGGTGTCTACAAACAGCCCTTCTTTGGGGTTATAGGTATCTGCACCTTTTGTGTAGCCACCAGCTGGTGACAGGAACGGGGCTTCTATATCTTCTTCAAATTTCTTTTCGTTCAGTGCGTTTGTTGCCATTGTATCTAGCTTCCAATCAATGTTAAATTAATTTATTGACTTATATTCAATTAGTCATATAATAATTAATAGAGATACCGAAATATTTTGTTCCCAACTAGTGGGCACATAGTAGGAAGGTCTCTCACGCAAAGCAGTTGAATAAAGGTTCTCCACCGTGAGCACCAGAAATTCAGCTGTTTTTTATTTTGCCCCATTTTAAATAATCATAGATACGTATTAATCTTCTTATATGCGTAGGAGTTCCACTTTGTTTATTAGAAAGAGCTTTTGGATCTTTTTCAAATATAGATTTTAATACTTCTTCCAATTCAGATATAGATATTTTGTTCTCTGGTAGATAGCACATAAGATTTAAAGCTTTGCTTAATTCCTCTTTCTCATATAATTCTTTAACAGATGAGTTTTGAAATTGGATTTTCTTAGATGAAGTTTTAATAGTATTGTTTAATAAATCATCAAAACATAAAGCTCCTCTAGCTTTGACATTAGGGTATTCTTTTTTTGCATTAGCTAAATATTTATATACAGGTAATTTACTGTTGCCTGAACCTTTAAAAACACTATCAAAACTATAAGTTAATCTGTCATCATAATTAAACCCATATTTATTTAAATCATCCATAACTATGTCTCTATACCAGCTTTCATTGGTTAGAACATTCTTCAACCCATATTCCCCTGTATTTGATATGCCTATAGATATAGCAAGGTTATCTTCATTTAAAGACTCATTATCAATGGAAGCAACGTGCATTAAAGGTGTTGGCTGAGCACTGATCACATAAGAATACAATTCGTCTTTGAATCTTCTTAGAATCTTCACTGGCATAGCAGCTTTTTTCAATAAAAGTGCGTCATATAACAGGGAGTAATCGTCTAACGTTATTTTCGTCATAGAGAGCAACTTATCATTTAAATATAATGCATAGGTATCAACAGAATACCCTTTGTAGCCTTCTTTCCAATCTATAAACACAAACCGTTCCTGTAGTTTTTGAATTTTATCGTCAGGAAGACAATCAACAATATCTTGGAGAATATTTTTAATATTTGAGTCAGTTAAAGAATAGCCTATAAATATTATTGGATATTCCATAAATATAGTCATAAGCTTGGCTGCCAAATATTTACTCTTATCTTTGAAATTCTTATAGTCTTCACTGTTTATTACTATTGATTCAGGTTTGCTAATAGAACCGTGTATTTTATAGGTTTCAGCAATTCCTTGTATAGCAGAAAAGCATAGCTCGTCTTGTCCGATGAAGACTTTATAGTCTTTAAATAAATTATCAAAGAAACAGTCGTAGTTTGTAGTAATAATCCCAGCTAGATTCTTGTGTGAAAGATTCTTTAATCTATTTACTTCATTGGTAAAGATTAGAGATGTTTGTGAAAGATGTTTTATATAAGAAGCAACTTCGACCTTAAATGGCGATACTTTATTTTCAACATATTTCATTTCACCTTCGTCTAGGGTCCTAATGCTAGGGGTATTAAACCATTTTTCGTCAAAGTCTTTTTGAATCAAGGAAGCAGTTAAAGGTAAAATATCACTGTTGTTTGCAGAGACCTTTGCTTTACTTAAATAGGAATTATAGGCAAATCTGTCGTCGCTTATTTTTTCAGCAAAATGCTTTAAAAGGTTTTCCCAATTAGGTAGGTTGTAATAACGTCTAGATAAACCTGACCCTACGAAAAGGAAAGGTACAGTATTAAATCCTTGTATGATTTCTTGAATTGTTGTCATATTATTTCCTTCTTGCCTGTGACGTATTCGTATATGAGAGATTTCTTATAGGTTTCTATTTCTTTTACGAACTGTTCTTTCTTGGCTATGAGGTTATCTAATTCTGTACACTTGGCATCAAGGTAGTCGGCGATGGCTTGTTGCTCGTCTTTTGGTGGGATAGGAACTTTGATTTTAAAAAGAGATTCTTTGCCAACATTAGCTTGAGTATTTGAGTTAATAAATTTAGAAACTTCTTCAAAAAAAGAAGAAGATTTATAATAATAAAACAAGAATTTTCCATTTAGCTTTGTTTTATTAGGTTTAATAGTTAGACAAGCATATGAAACTAAGAAATCCTTGTCGCTATCCACATAGCAAATAGTTCCAATTGTTGCATATCTAGCAAATATTAAATCGCCTTTATTAGCTTTACTTTTCATAGAAAGTTTTGAATAATCTTCTTTAGAAACTTTTTTACAATTTTCAAAATTTATTTTACTAATAAGGTCTTTTAAATCTCCAATCATTAAATAAGGGAAACCTGTGTCCGAATCTTCTGGCATATAATGATCTATATCGCTAATGCTTTCAACTAGATAGGTTGTTTTTATTGCTTTCCAATCATCAGGTATTTGACCAATCCATTTTATACCCGAATCTTTCATTGGGCGATTATTACCATCTTTTTCATCGGGTATTTCTGGATTGCTTCGCTTTTGCTCGCAATTGTAAATGTTAATCAATTAGTTACATTTTTACGAAGTTATATAAAATAAAAAAGGACTAAGTAAAAATGGAGATAACGAATAAGAATTTA
>CAJOND010000165.1 GCA_905236675.1 Candidatus Rifleibacteriota bacterium
AGCAAAAACACCGCTAGACCAATGGATATACCTCTTCAAAAATTCGGCAATCAAATCTAATTTTAAAGCTAAAGGCATTCAAAAAGCCGGCAGAGTGCTAGATAAATTGAAAATGTCCAAGGAAGATCGTCAGGCTTATGATGACTTTATAGATGCCAGGAGATATGGTAAGGGAATTCTTGATACAGCTTTTGAAGAAGGGAAATACGAAGAACGTAAAATTCAGGAATCCAAAATAAAGCAACTCGAAGATAAACATTCTAAAGAACTTCAAGAGAAAGAGAACAAACATCAGGAAGAGCTTCAGGCAATGGCAAATCTTTTGTTAGAAAACGGCTTTTCAAAGGCTGAAATTCTCAAAAAAACAGGTATTAAGTTATAAGATTTTTTTACAATTATTACCCCTAGTAGAGGCTTAAGCCTCGTCTGATTTAATGCTTATCTATGAAAAGGTTAGTCTTAGAGATTTATAAGATTTTAAAAGGTTTGTAATAGATAAAAACTATCAGCTAAAACAATCTCCTAACCCCTCTTCTCTCTTCTCTCATCTCTTTTAAAAGAGGCTTTAGCCTCATCTGCTCCCCTGCCTTTAGCCCTAAAAGAATTACATTTATGACAATGTATAGACTAAGAAAAAATAAATATAAATAATTTCACTAAAATTGTATAATATCCTAAAACATACTTTAAGTAATTACAAAATTGAGTATAATTTTGAATAGATAAATGGTGAACAACCGTAAAAGAATCAGGATTTGAAAAACAAAAATGAAAAAAATATTTATAACACTTGCTTTTATGCTGTTTATGCCCTATGCAATACTGATGGCCGATTCAGGTCTTCCTTCATACAATAGACAAATAGTTTCATTCAAACATGATAAAACTTGGGAAAGCATAACCTGTGTACAAGACTCATACGATGAAACTCTATGGTATTACATTTCCAACAAGCCCAGACTTGCTGAAAACCAAAATGGCAATCCGATGATGAAACTAGTTTCTTTTCAGAAAAACCAGAAGGCAGGTGTTAGAAAAGACGGTGGAATTTTTCAATGCGCAGTAAACCTTTCTCTTCCATCAGATGCTCTTTCTAAATTGAAGAAAGAATTAGCTAATTCCATAGATATGCCAGAAAGTAAAATAACGCTTGCTCCTCTAGATATGAAAAATGCTAAGTTTATGGTTTATACTACCCATGGGGATTTGTTAGGGGATCAAATAATTGCTCTTGAAATCGGCTCAAGTTTTGCTAATGAGTGTCTTCCCATACAGATGACTCTAGATAACCTTAGCGTTTCGGCAACAGAATCTTTAACTAAGGGAACAGACGGATTGCAGGTTTATTTTTTGTTTGATTATGATGTTTTTACACCTGAAAGCTCTATAAAAGTAACAGCAAGCTATGATAAAGCTTTTGAACATTTCAGTGAAAATTCTAAAGCTTCTATTTCCGCTAGAAAATGGTTCATTTTAGGTTCTCGTGCAGATACTTCTCTGGCTAGCCTTAGAGAAGATTTAACCCACTCAGGAGTCTTAGAAATCGAATCTATTGATGGAGAAGAACTTACTGAAGAAAGAATGGACAAAATTATTCAGCCAGTATTAGAAAAGCTAATTTATGAACTTTATGAAATAAAAACACCTGAAAAAATAGAAACAGTAAAGTCTGAGCGTTTAAAAAAAGAAATAAGTAAATTTTGGTTTAATCTTATTGAAAATATGACTTTGAAGAGTGAAAAAACTCGAAAGACAGGAGAATTGGTTTACGATTTCCGTGCACATTCTGTTGCAACAAGAAGAGCTGTTGTTGGTGGAACTCTAAGCCTTGATGGTTATTCTGAAGCTCAGAGACAGGAAGCTATCCAGACCGTTGATCCTACTTATTGGAAAAATGCATATTATAGTTTGCCAACAATTAGTAAGGCTTTAAAATGTGTAGATGAAATAACACTAACGGTTAGTTTTCTTTATAAAGGCAAACAGGCAGGAGGAACCGAAAAACAGCTTGTTAAATGGAATAAAAATAAAGGTTGGGTCAATGCCAAGAACGAGGATTGCATAGGGTTAGAGTTTCCCTTGCAATATTTTTACAAATTAAAGGGTGATAAAAACGTCAATTTTAGCGAAGACTTAGAATTTCAACAGAGCTTTCAAATAACATATATGGAAGGTAATGACACAAAAATAAAAACATTTACTTCGACCGTTCCAGCTTTTACTAATTCTATTCCTATAAGTATTCCTATGGTTGGTGTAACTTACATTGAACTTAATGCAAAGAGTGATTATCTTACCTGGGATAAGGATATTTATAAAAGCGGTGAATACAAAGATTTAAAATCTAATTTGACTAAAATCGGTGTTAAGTTTGAAACAAAGAACCCAAGTAGCAGGGTTATAACAAACTTGACCAGCAAAAATACTTCTGCTGGACTCTGGTTTGATAATATATTCGATAAGAAAACTGGTTTATATATAATTCCACAGATTTCTGCAACTTACACCTTTTATAATGGCAAATTAGCTAAAGCAATGAATACGAAAGACAAAAGAACTATTGTTTTAGAAAAGGAAGATGCTCTTAGCGAAGGTTCCAGCATCATTTTCATGGATGATGACTATATGCCGATTGAAAAACCGGAAACTTATAAATGAGAATAGAGCAAAAGAGAAAAGAGATTAGAGAAGAGAGATAAGAGGATTGTTTTAGATTCTGCTATAACAAACTTTTAAGTATTCTCTAAGGTTCTTAATATAACATAGTTTCAATATTTTATCTATTTTTTTAGCTAAAGTAAGTCTGTGCTATAATCGTCATTGCGAAACCGCAAGTTATACGTCATTACGAGCATACAAAGTATGCGTGGTAACGTGGCAATCCAGTATTTTTAGAGACTAGAGCTAGAGAGCAAAAGAGCAAGAGAGAACAGAACAATCTTGCCACTCTTCTCTGAGTTTGTAATATAACATACTTTCTGTTTACAGCAAACTTTAAAATCAAAATACTTAGGCTTCAAGGTCTTCTAGCAACTCTTTATTTTTGATAAGATAATCTTTTGCTATAACAGCTTCTATTGGATCCATACTTGATTCTAATAACTCATCTTCAAAAGAAAAAAAAGCAGAATGATTATCTACATTTAGATTCAAAACAGTAATACCATTATCTTTTTAAAAAAAGCATAGCCATTGACTATCATATCTGCTTTTTCTGCTATTTTTTTATTTCTTCTTCTGACATTTATACTAACTGAACCCCTTTTATAGGGTTTAAGAATTTTTCACAATCAATCATAAGACTATGTAAAACAGAAGTTAAGTCTATATATTCCTCAACTTCGCCTAAGGTATCATATATAGCTGTTACAACTATGTGGCCGTTATCCCATTTTTTATATCTTTATATTTTACTAATTGACGTGAAGTTTTAAATCTTATTGTAAGATTACCAAATAGAAATAATGTATATAAGCCATCTACTGTTAATTTCGCTATATTTGAACTAGTCATTTTGACCACCTTTTTTTATTATAAATAAAAAAAGAATGATTGCCAAATAATTTATCATTTGCTTTAAATTCTGGAGCAAATCTTATTTTTTTATTTCTAACATTTTTTATAACTATTATAAGCACTTTCAAGAACAGAAAAATTATTAGTTCTTTTGCCTAACAATGTAGAATCTTTATATTTCAATTTATGATTGTAAACGATAGAAGCATTTTTTAATATACGATTTCTTTGTTTGTTTATTTCACGATTTTCCGCTTGAAGTAAAAATTTATAATTGATGTCTTTTACACCTTTAATATCTACTAGTTTATATTTGTTATCAGGAACAGGAACCATATTATTTATGTTAATTACTGCATAATCACGGATTTTTATAAAATCAACACTTTCTTTCATTTTTTTATGTTTCTCTTTAAAAGAAGAAAGTGGGGCAAAATATTTATATCCATTAATATCTAATATAATACCAATATACTTTCTGTTTGATTTATCACCATCAGAAAAAAATAAATGTTCCTGAAAATTAGATAGATATTTTATGTATTCAGAATCTACTTCATATATTTTTAATGTTTTCAAAACCAATAATCCTAAATAAGAAATAGGGGCAAGCGAACTTGTCCCTACTATTAACTTGCTCATTTATAGGGCTGTGCATCACCCACTTATAATTTGCTCATTTAAGGCTGTGCATCACCTACTTTTATTTTACTTATTTTTTGTTTTGTTGTCTAGTATTCTCTTCCTTTAAAATAAAGACCCCCTCAGTCATTACGTGACAGCTCCCCCACTTTGTGGTGGAGCATCGTAGAGAATTGTCGCTTCGTCCCCAGCTCTGATTGCTGAACTGTGGGAGCATCGAGAAAAAATAAGATCTTCCCCTAAACTTAGCTGTTGTTTTTTATCCTTGATGCTCCCACAATCTTAGATTGGGGGAGCTGGATTTGGCGAAGCCAAAGACTGAGGGGGCTTCCCTTACTGCTTTAAAGTAGGTGGCCAGTTGCTGAAGTCGAAATCTTTCCAGACGGAGTTCGCATCATTAAATGAGTTGTCATTTCTATAGTCTAAGTCATCACTCCAAATTCTTTTGTTTTCGTTATCTGTTGTGAATTTTGACAAACTAGAA
>CAJOND010000166.1 GCA_905236675.1 Candidatus Rifleibacteriota bacterium
GTTTCAAATTTAGAAAGTTTTAAATAGCTACTTTTACTACCTTTGGGGCGACCTAAAACAACTCCCTCTTCTCTTTTACGCTTTAATGCTTCTTTTGTTCTTTGTGAAATCAGATTACGCTCTATTTCAGCAGATAACCCGAAAGCAAAAGCTAAAACTTTTGACTGAATATCATCTCCAAGCCTATAATTATCTTTTATTGTCCAGATCTTAGCTTCTATTTCCATACAGTAATGAAGAATGCTCATTATCTGTAAAAGGTTCCTTCCGAGTCTTGATAGTTCAGAGGCTATAAGAATATCACCAGCTTTTAAGTTATTTAACAATATTCCCAATTCTCTTTTCTTCAGCGATTGAGTAGCAGAAATTGTTTCTTCAATCCACTTATCTATTTTTAATTTTTGAGAATTAGCAAATTTTATAATTTCAAATCTTTGGTTTTCTGTTGTCTGCTTATCTGTGCTTACTCTAATATAACCGTATATCATTGTTTTCTCCGAACAGTAGTTTTTTAGATAAAACTATTAATTCGTCATTTAAAACTCAAAAATTTGCAGAATAATTTATAAAAAATATTGCTTTTAAATAACTATAGTATTATCACTGCACTGACTTATTATTCGTTATTTTATATATTTTTTGGAACAACAACATATTTATATAAATAAGAAATCATTTAGATTGAAATCAGGGCAAACGAAAAGTTTTTTCTTTATTGAAGAAGCTTTAACAACCTTAATTAATCGTCTACACTTTTGTCATAAAAAGTATAGCGTATGGGCTTTAGCCCTGAAAGCTATACGATTATGACAATGTGTAGACGATATAAAATGAGAAAATTTATAAACAAAAAGATTACAAGTGAAGTACTGAAGATATAGACTACAAGCTAAAAAAGTTTGCATTTGTCCTATCTTTGATTAAGTTTTTTTTGCTTATTTTATTCGGAATCACATATTTTTTTTTTATAACCTATGAATTATACAAGATTGCAGTATTGTCATAGTACAAACATAAATATCTGTAATATTATATAGGTAGGAATTATATATTATACTTTTAAAAAACCATTAACACCGTTGGTTAAAAGTTCTCCAGATAGTTTGATAACCTCATCGAAAGGGATTTTTTTATTATCGAAAACCCACTGTTTATATAGTTCTAAACCAGTATTATGTAAAAAGCAATACAACAAATTAGTTTTTAATCTATTTTTTAAATTATTATTAGAAAACTCACCCCATACAGATTTAACAAAATTCCTTGTAAGGTTTTTCCCTATAAAAGCATAGCTTTCAGAACACATTATTTTCTCGTATGCTTCACCCTTAGAAATAGAGTATTTGAAAAATTCTTCATTTATTTTATATAAATCTTCTGGAACTTTATAATCTTTTGTTCTTTCTATGAATTCAGAAAGCATAATTTCCTGCATTTCTAGTAGCAAATCATCTAAGGTTTCATAATAGTTATAAAAAGTTTTCTTATTTAACATTGCCTTTTCACAAACTGATTTGACAGTTATTTTTGAATAATCCATCTTCAGAATTAAATCAATAAAAGCTTGATGAATATTGGTAATCGTTTTTTTTACTCTTAAGTCTTCATTCCCTTTTAAAATCATATATAAGTAACCTTTTTGCTAAAACAGTGTAATAAGTAACCATTACAATTATGTTGACCATTGCGATTATATGCTTTTTATACAATAATTATATCATATAAGTAACTATGGTTACATATATTTTCGGTTAAAAAAGTAATATTAATAGGTGGAAACTATGCTAATTCATAAAAAATTTTTGTTCTTAATTTTTCTATTTATTTTTATTTTTGGAATAATAAAATACGTAAATGCAGAGGAAAGAAAAATGGATAATCAATTATTGGAATTAACCTTAAAAAGACGTTCTGTAAGAAGATATATAAATGAAGTTATTTCACCAGATATTATAAATGAAATTATGAAAGTAGCATTAACAGCTCCATCCTCATTTGGTCATCGACCTGTAGAATTTATAGTTGTAAAAGATAAGAATAAAATAAAAAAACTTGCTGATTGTAAAAGTTGGGGCGGAAGCCAAATTATAGGTGCAGACGCTATTGTGGTAGTTTTTGTAAAACTAGAACGTGGAGAATTTTGGATAGAAGATGGAGCAATAGCATCTTCCTACATTTTGTTAGCAGCAGAACAATATAATATTGGAGCTTGCTGGGTTCATATTAGAAATAGAAATGGATCTAGAAAATCTTCTGATGAAGAAATCAGAGAATTGCTAAATATTCCGAATGGCTATGCAGTATTGAATTTAATAGCTCTTGGTGGAAAAGGCGAAGACAAAAAAGCTTACAAAGAATCTGATTTTGATCTAAACAAAATTCATTATGAAAAATTCTAAAATAATTTCATTTATTTGTTTTTTTCTATAATTTTAGTTTAAAAGTTTGCTTTTGCCTTAAAGATTTGTTTTTATTTTATAATTAAATCCTAGAAATCATATAAAGTAGGTCTAAAATATGGAATTGATAATATTCTTGAATAATTAATATTATAGCAACAAAAAAGTCATCAGCTTAATTTTAATAATCTGATGACTTTTTGTTTATTTAAGAATTGAGTTAGATTTACTAAATACTATACTATTTATTTTACAAAATTGTAATAAACATAAGTATATGAACCATTCAATCCTGAATATTGGCATTTCCAATACCTTGTCATCGTCAATGTACCCATTTGCCCATTATTAGTTACTTTATAGTAATAATAATAATCGTCTGGATATATTTCCGTTCCTTCTTTTGCGAAAGGGAATAATTGTGGATTTGTTATTGTTTCGGTAGCAAGAGGGGTTTTATAATCTTTCCAAGTATTACCATCTAAATATTGAGTAATACATAATGATAGTGAACAAACCTGAGTTAAACTGTTGTATTGATTATCAATACTTTTTTGAGTTATAAAACCAGTTTCGTCAAGTAAAACACAAGTATTTCCAGCTGTACCTCCACTAAGTCTAAATGGTATAAGCTCAACTTTTATAACTTCATCTACTATTTTTTTCTCACCTTCATTTACTACAACATTTCCTATAGAACCAAAACATCCATTGCCACATTCTTCTTCAGTTGGAATAACTACAATAGAATAAGTACCTGCGGGGACATTCTTAAATAAATAATCAGATGTGGCTTTTTGTTCTGTATAATTATCGGTTGATAAATCTTCTGGAAATTTTGAACTAGTAGATATAGTTGTATTTGCACCTACTAATTTAACTAAATAATCTGCAAAACTGATAGGATAACTTCTAAGCCCTGATTCTCTTACAAATTTTGAAAGAATTATTTTTCCTGATACTGTAGCTGTAGCATTAGGAGATGTTTCTGAATATTGTATTGTTAAACTTTTACCATCTAAGGATGGCACAGATTCACTAAGAGCAACTTCTAGCGGTTCGGATTTATACTCCTTATCGTTCTTGGTTATTTTGGCATATAACTTGAAATTATGACCATAAGGAACATTTGATATACTGTAACTGCCATTTTGATTTGCTTTCGCAACAAAGTTAGTGTTTTCCAAATAAACAATGGCATCTCTAGCAGAATCACCATTAGAAATAATTACGTTTCCGCTAACAGAACCTGTTTTAGTCATAGAAACAGGCTTTGGAGCAGGATTTGTATCGGAATCTTCTACTTTAATACCATTTAAATATGCGGTATATTCACCGTCTGAAGCTATGAATATATAACTTGAACCTGCTGGAATATTTTCAAAATGAACAATTCCATTATCAACAGCATCTGCCCTATATACACCAGTTGAAACAAAAAAAGCTCTCAAGGAATTAGCGTTAAGATTATTGATTCCTGCATTCAAAGCAGCTTCAGGAGTATATAAGAAAGCTTTTTCTTTGGCAATATTTACAGGATTTCCGTTATTAGTAAGATTTATCTTGACAGAGCCAGCGCCAGTAGAAGGAGTTGGAGAAACTGGGTTATTGCTACTGCTGCTGCTTCCACCTCCACCGCCACAGGCTGTTAAAGCAAAAAGGGAACACACAACAAACACTGCAATAAAAAACTTAAAAAAACTGTTTTTCATTAACTAAACCTCCGATAAAAAAAAATTCTCCTACTGAATGTGAAACATTTATATAAAACAAACCTTATTAATAAGGACTTTTTATCAGACGATGTACACAAATCAGCAAAGAAATCTTATCAAAAAAAAAAAAAAAATGCAACAACAATCTAAGTTTCAAAGATTATATATGTACAGTTGTTTTTATTGTTTTCGGACGAGTTCTTGAAGGAAAGCTTTAGGACGTTGCCTCTATAACCTTTAGTATAGCAGAGACTTTCGTTAGATTTGTAACTAAAACATTCCCCTAGTCTATCTTCTCTTATCTCTGTTCTCTAAATTCGTAATTATTGCCTATAAAACAGGAATATGCTAAACTTATAAATGAGGGAAGCAAGATGGGCGTATATGTAAATCCGAACAACGATCTATTTAAGAAAGCTTTAAATTCCAAGGTTTATGTAGATAAATCAGGAATGATCGAAATATC
>CAJOND010000167.1 GCA_905236675.1 Candidatus Rifleibacteriota bacterium
TGAACAGATGTCCTGATGCAGGCGGTGTTTATTCTTATGCAAAAGAAGCTTTTGGATATGACCACGCCTTTATTAGTGCATGGTTCTTAAGCTTAACTTATCTTGCAATTTTTTGGGCCAATGTGACATCTTTACCACTATTTTCAAGTTATTTTTTGGGTAATTTCTTAAAATTTGGCTTGAATTATACTATCTTAGGTTACGAAGTCTTTTTGGGTGAAGCTTTAACCTGCATAGCTACAATAATTATAGTTGCTTTATTTATGACTAATTTTAGGAAATTTATTAACTAACCGATGTCCATTTTCGGTATTTATCTATTACTGCCAAATTTATTTTCTGGTGGTTCTATAGAGACCGAATCCTATTTCCTATTTACAATTTGGTCTATTATTGGCTTTATATACTTTAGAAACCTTTTAAAACATGACAAAGCCAAAAAGTTCGGAAAATCAGTTATCGTATGGATTGTTCTACTTACTTTAATGCTTTTTACATCTTTAGTCTGGCTTTTAAATGTTACAATAAGAACAACTAACAATACCGTAAAAAGCATTTGTTATGAATATTATCATACAGACTCTAATATCAATCTTCTTGAACAACGTTTTATCAACGAAAAAATGAGTATTTTAAAAAATGATAATCTTAAAAATATGTCTATATTCATAGGTTTATTTGCACTTTCTTTGATTCTTTTTCTCAACAATTACTCCATTGTAATAAAAAGAGCAAGAGAAGCTGAAATAGAACTAGGAAACGCTATATTAATTGCGAATACAGATCCAATGACTGGCGTTAAAAGCAAACATGCTTTTATTGAAAAAGAAATGAGTATAGATAGAAGTATAAAAGAAGAAGCTATTAACGAATTTGCCATTGTTGTCTGCGATGTTAATGGTTTGAAATTCATCAATGACACTAAAGGTCACAAAGCTGGGGATGAATATATAAAAGCTGCAAGTAAATTAATATGTAATTTATTTCAACATAGCCCTGTTTATAGAACCGGCGGCGATGAATTTGTTATAATAATGACTGGTTCCGATTATGAAAAAAGACATGACATAATGAAACAACTTGACCAAAAATCAGAAGAAAATATAAAAACAGAAGGTGCAGTTGTAATATCTGCCGGTCTATCTGATTACGTAAAAGAAGAAGACGCGAACTTCCATGCTGTCTTTGAACGTTCAGATGCATTGATGTATAAACGCAAAAAAGAACTTAAATCTATGGGAGCAAAAACAAGAGACTAATAAAATATAGAATTAAGTATAGTGCTTTGAAAAAACATTCATAATTTAATCTTTATATTTATTAAGTTATTCATTAAATATTTAAGTAACGCTGTGATAACAGACAAATAAATCCACAAAGAGTTGATTTATCAATTCTTTGTGGATTTGTTGTAATTGTCCAATTTTTAATTAAGATGTACTTTAATCTTTATGACTGATAACCAATGCTTCAGCAAGAATTCTGACCAGCAGTTCTATATCTATTGGTTTAGAAATATGACCTGTCATTCCTGCTTCAAGAGCATTTTTCTTATCTTCGTCAAAAGCGTTCGCTGTCATAGCAAAAATAGGAATATCTGCTTTATCTTTATCATCTAGACTTCTTATTGCTTTTGTTGCTTCATATCCATTCATTACAGGCATTTGGACATCCATTAAAACAGCATCATAATATTTTTTACCAGAACTTTGTATTTTATCGAAAGCTTCTTTTCCATTCTCGGCTTCCTCTATTTCAAAGCCATAATTTTTCAGCATCATCATCGCAATTTGTCTGTTTATAAGCATATCGTCAACCAATAAAAGCCTTTTTCCTACAAAGAAAGACTTATCAATCTTGATATCTGATTTATTTTGTAATTGTCTACCTTCTCCAACTTTAAAACAAATGGTGACAATAAACTCGGAGCCTTTCCCAGGAGCCGTATCTATAGCAATATTTCCATTCATTAAATCTACCAATTTTTTAGTTATTGCCATTCCTAATCCTGTGCCCTGTATCCCATTTACAGTAGAATTTTTTTCTCTTTCAAAAGCTTCAAAAATATTAACAGCAAATTCTTGAGACATTCCGATACCATTATCTTTTATTCTAAATTCATACTCTGCTTTATCGTTCTGTAAAACCGAAATTTGAGCAACACTAATAGAAATTTTTCCACCAGATCCTGTATATTTTACGGCATTTGATGTTATGTTCAGCAAGATTTGATTAAGTCTAAGCTTATCGCAAAAAATAAATTCATCTGTAACTTTCGATGTGTCAATAAATAATTCTTGATTTTTTGAATCAATTTGACCAATTATAAATGTTTTTAAATTATCTATTAACTCTTTTATATTTACAAGTTCTTCGTTTAATTCTATTTTTCCACTTTCAATTCTGCTCATTTCCAAAACTTCGTTTATTAAAGAAAGTAAATGGGCACTAGAAGTTTTTATTTTTTTTAAATATTCTTCAACCTGCTTTACATTACTGACATCAAGTAAAGCAAGGTCTGTAAAACCAACAATTGCATTCATGGGAGTACGTATATCATGTGACATGTTTGAAAGAAAATCAGTTTTTGCCTTATTTCTTTCTTTTGCCTGTATAACCTGAAAATCCAATTCCTTTTGTCTTTTAATCATTGTCAAAAAAAGATTAAAAACTATATAAAGCCCAAAAACTATTATTAAAATATGAATTAAGCTACTTTGACTCATAATTGCTTTTACAGAACTATTAGAACTACCTAATATTTGTTCTATTTTGTTTTGAGAATCTAGTCTAGTCCAAATATTTGAGGAAAACAGCAATAAGAACAGCATTATTAGCCACATTACAGTAGACTTTCCGAATCTATTTTCCTTATCGTTATGAAAAATATACCAATAAAAAAGCATACCTGCTATACACCATGAAGCAAGCATAAAATATGATTCTTTAGCCAATGAATTTACAGCAAAAATATTTGGGATGAGCAAAAAGAATAGTATAGTTATAGATGAAATTATTCCCAGTATTCCAAATATTCGTATTCTTCTAACTCCTTTAGATGTTAAAAATGCACATATTGAGATGTATGCATAAACTATTGAGACACTTAAAGTTGAGACGTCAGCATTCCAACCTATTGCTGTACGCCCAAGAAAAGGTATTGGAATGGACAAAACCATGATCAACAACCCAGCATTTACAGGAATTCCATCTTTACTTAATCTTGCAAATCTCTCTGGCAAAAGTTTTGATTTTGCCATCGTCATCAAAACCCATGAAGCAGCTCGATGAAAACCAAGAACACTAGTAGTAAGAGCAGAAAAAGCAGCTAAACCCACTAATTTAATTCCCCAGTCACCCATAGCTTTTTTGGCATTAAAAAAGACTGGCATTGATTCAATTCCATGAAAATTGTTGATGTTTGCAATGTAGTCATACCAGTTGGAGAAACCTTCTGGCACAGCTGCGGTACAGGTTAAAGCTAGTAAAATATATACAATCATTCCCATCAAAATACCTAAAGCAGCATAAGAAAAAATTTTTTTATTAGAAAAAACAGTTTGTCCAACAGAATGAGTAACCGTTTCAAAACCAACAAAAAGCCAAGGGGCAAGAACAGATATATTTAGTATCTGCATACCAATAGGCTCTCTATCTGAAAATGCTGGAGAAAACATATTTGCAAATCCAAGATTTATCACTACCCCAAAAAATAAAGCAACCACAGATGAAAATAAGATTATTGCCAAAATAGTTCTCATAAAATTTGCAAATTTCTTAAAATAACAACTTATGAGTCCAAATATTACTTGTATAAAAATTGTTACAAGAACCTCTCCAAAATAAACATCGTATTCTGCAACTTTGTAATGGAAGCCCCATTGAAGCATGTCTCCGATAGCATAACGCCCTAGCAATATAAAAGCTGTAGCATTAGCCCATAACAATGAAATATACGCTAATTCCAAAGACCAAGCAGCCAAAAAAGCATGATCTTCACCAAGTATATTTTTTGTAAATTGGTATGAACTACAACTTTCTGGAAATTTCTGAACAAGCCAGGAATAATTATTACATATTATAATGCCTATAATAGCCGCAATAACAATTCCTATTATCGTTCCAACAGGGCCAGCATCAGGCAGAAAATCTGTTTTTGGCATAACAAATGAGCCCCAACCAATTACACAGCCAAAAGCTAGTGCCCAAATAGATACCCCAGACAAATAATGCTTTTCTACTTCTGTTTTTTCATTCATTATTCAGTGAAGCCTATTCAAATTATTATATAACAAAGATTATTTATACTAACTATTCTATTATTTATATTAAGCTATAATATTCCTATAATCTTTATTAGTCAATTGAAATAGCGGTTCTGAGCATAAACAAAAACATTTAGAAGCTAAGAACGCTTCAACCAGAGAAACATATGGTGTTTTTTCAGTTTTTGGTTAAATTTCATGAATCCAAAATGAATTTAATAGCATTGATATAAACTGATTTAATCACATCTAATTTATTTTGTGATATCGATTGGGAAAAAAGTTTAACTAATTTTTTCTCTTTTTAATTTATCACTGCTTTCCATATTTAAAATACTTTGCCAAACAACATACTACAATTATGAGTCAAAAACTCTATAAATTATACGCAAAAAGATGAAATTAAACAATAATCAGCATCCAAAAGGAATAACTGATAAAGCACGAAGTTTTAATAAAAAATAATAAAAAATTTAAAACGTAGAACCTTGACCATTTTGAGAATTTATAAGATAATAGCAGACTTATAAAAAATATTAATAAGTAACAAACTTCGGAGGCAAATAAATGAGACGTTTTTTAAACTCATGCATGTCAGTAATCTTGCTTTTATCTATATCTTTGGCTTTGCCACAACAAAGCTATGCTAGAGATGTCAAGAAAGAGCAAACCTATTTAGAAAAAATAGGCCTTTCAGATAAATCAGATGCACTCTCTTTGTGGAACAATAATGCCATTGCCAAAAAAGAACTAACCAATTTCGTAAAAGCTGTTACAAATATGACCTGCAAAGATTATATTCCAATCAAAGATCGTATCGCAGTCTTTGATTTTGATGGAACCCTTTTCTGCGAAACAGATCCCAACTACTTTGATTATATGTTGTTAGAATACCGTGTATTAAAAGATCCAAAATACAAAAGCAAAGCATCTGTATTTGAACGCAAGGTTGCAAATATGATTAAGGAACAAAACGAAACAGGTAGAAGCTTTGACAATTTACCAGTAGACCATGGAAAAGCTGTAGCTTCTGCATTTGCAGGAATGACTCTAAAAGAATTCAATTCTTACATTCAAGAATTCAAAAAACAAGCTATGCCTAGCTATAAAGAAATGCTACGAGGAGAAGGCTTCTACCTGCCAATGATTCAGGTTGTTGAATACCTACAAGCTAACGATTTTACTGTTTATATTGTTAGCGGGACAGATCGCTTTATCGTTCGTGGGATCATTGACGGGAACGTGCTTGATATTCCAAACAGACAAATTATAGGGTCAGATGAAAAGATTATCGCTAGCAAACAGGGCAGCAAAGATGGATTAGAATATTTATTTAAAGCAGATGAAGACCTAGTTCTCGCAGGAGAATTCATTGTTAAAAATCTCAAGATGAATAAAGTTTCTGTTATTGCGAAAGAAATTGGTCAGCAACCTGTTCTGTCTTTCGGCAATAGCTCAGGCGACAGCAGCATGGCTCAATATGTTGTTAGCAAAAACCCATATCGTTCTCTTGCCTTTATGCTATGTTGTGACGATTTAGAACGTGAGAATGGCGATAAGACAAAAGCAGAAAATATGGTGGGAACTTGTAAACGTTACAATTGGATTCCAGTTTCTATGAAAAATGACTGGAAAACCATTTATGGTTCAAAAGTAAAAAAAATATTCTCCCCAAAGAAATAAAAAGTTTTGCTTAATATATATTTATCAAATCGGCAATAAAATATTTTACTTTTCTAGATAGAGAAAAAACAATTAAATAGAATAATTATAATGATTGCGACAGCATCTACAAATGTTGCCGCAATCATTTTTAAAATTTGATAATATAAAAGTATAAAAATATAGAAATATGAATATAGAAACAACTTTGGTGGAACTGAATAAATCGAAGTTTAGAACTGGTTTCCGATTAAAAAAAGATGATATTGATTATATAAAAGAAAAAGGCTGGGAAACAATTCAAGCTCATTGCCTTGATTTCATATCAAAAAGACTTGCACCTGCGGAGATTACCAACGATGGTAAACAAACACCTACCCATGGTCACCCTGTCTTTAAAGCCCAACATGCATGTGCATGCTGTTGTAGAAGCTGTTTATACAAATGGCATAAAATTAAAAAAGGTATTATTATTTCAAATAACGATATAAAAGAAATTGTAGAATTATTAATGACCTGGATGCATAGAGAATTTGATAGCTTTAAAGAAACAGGTAGTAAGACAACCACAAAATCAATTAAATCCAATAAGCCAATACAATTAAAGCTTTTTAGTTAATAATTGATAAAACAATCAGGTGGAATTTTTTCAACTATATATTCATGGAGTCGGTTTATTTTATAAACCTTGTGTATTTCCATAAGTTTTTTAGCATCTATAGCTATTTTTACAAAAACCATTTCTTTTTTACGATAATTAATTGTCTTATGATATAAATATCCATGATTTTTTAAATATTCAGGATTATCAGTAATAAAGACACAACCATGATTTTTACTAGGCAATAATCCTTCTTTTAATATAATATTAATTTTTTCTTTAGGTGCCCAGTGAAAGAGTATTTTATTTGTTTCTGTTAAAGAAATTTCTGATAATACTAATTTATCATCGCCAATATTCTTTCCGAATAATTTTCTAGCAACAGCACCACTAAAACAGTAAACAAACACAGAACGAAACAGTTTCTTTAATGAGCAGAGTTCTTTATTTTGATAACATTCATAAGCTTGAACCTTAATTTGTTCAATTAACAAACCACCATTTATGCGATTAGCTATAAAATTATATATTTTTCTAAAAAATAATTCTAATTTAGCTCTTTTATACTGAATATATACCTCATCCATTTGCATTATTCCCTTGCAGTCGAGCCTAATAAAGGCTGATTAAATCTTAAAAGAAATTGATTGACTATATCTATGTCATATATGCCTTTTTCGATAAAAGATTTAACTATTATATCCTGTGGGTAATTAGAAAAAGCATAACCAGCCTTTCTCAATAACTCATTAGCCTCATTAATATTTAATCTTAACGCTATTGCAAATGCTAAAACGATTTTTTTATCTGGCTTATAAACAAATGTAGTGCCATCTTCTTTTATATCTCCACTAGCGTCTTTTACTATTTTAGAAAATATATTTTTATCAACATTTGCAGATTTATAGCATTTTATCCTATCTCTATCTGTTTCATTTATAATTCTTAAAACCATTTGGGAAAAGCTTTCAGTCTTTAAATTAATTAAAGATTCTATTTCTTTATGAAGTTTATCGGCTATGAGATAGTTTTCTTGCTCATCTTCTTGTTTTATTCTAGCCTTTAAATCTACGCCTAATTTATTTAAAATTCTTTTATTATTTTTGCGATATTTTGGGAATTTATCACCACCTATCGAAAAACAAAAACCTTCTTTCCGTCGACGGTCTATTTCTTCCCAAAATGCTTTTTCATCCCAATATTTTAAATCTTCATCGTTCTGTTCTTTTTCATCTTCATCGTTCTGTTCTTTTTCATCTTCATCTTTGCCATAACCACGATTTCTTGAGAATCTAGATTTTTTGTAAACATACGAAGAAAGATAATCCAAGTAAAAATCCAGATAATCATTATCAGAGTATTCTTTACCATTATACTTCAAATCTAGATAATTATTACTTCTGAAAAAAAGGTCTGTATTATCAGATTTATCTGGATTTAAATATTCTTTATATTTTTTTAATTCATTTTTTGCATTATTTTCAATTTGGTTTTTATCTATTTTTCCAGCATAAATCTTATTGTGAAGAGATGAAATTCTTTCATATATATTTTCAGGTTCACTATCCTGACAGTAATCGTTATTTATATCTGTTAAAAGCAAATAAACAATAATATCTTTTTCTGTTTCATCTAAATATTCTCTTAAAGCGTCTCTTATGGTATCAATATAATAGTTCCTGTTTGGCATATCTTTAAAATCAATTACAGGAATAGCAATTTGAGAAATATTATTTGATAAAGCTACATCAATTATTCTTTCATATATATTTGATAAATTAGATATTTCATAATTATTGAAAGGTGAATATATAAAATCATTAATTTCGTAATTAAAAGTAATTATATGTTTATCTTCAATCCTATTTATAGTTAGGAGTTCATTTTCTAATTTTTCTATATTATTTTTAGTTATTTCTTCTAGTTCTTCAAATCTTTCTTTTTTATTTATATATTTTTCAAATAATTCTAATTCTTTAATTAACTGTTCTTCTGAGAGCTTTTTAAAAGATAATATTTCAGAAATATTATATTTTTCTTCTTTTTCAGGAACTGTATCTGAATCTTTAAAACTATCTATTAGTTGTTTTTTTATATTTTCAGATAAATCAGGATGTCTATTTATTATTTCTAAAATATCTATTTTTGAATATTTCTTACTTTCTCTTCTATGCTCAAAATAATATGATAATTCATATTCTTTTTTAAAAATGATTTCATTAATTATTTTAGAATATTTTCTATATATTTTCCTTGATCTATTAATGTCTACAATCTTTTTATATCTATTTTTTAAGTTTTTTAATCTATTTGATAATTTTTTTATTTTCTCTTTATCTAAAAATGAATTATATAAATCCAAGAGATTTTCCGAATTAAAAGAGTTATTTTTATAAAAATCGCTTAAACCATCGTATGTTGGCAATGCTATTGCATCTATATCTAATTTTTCTATTGTTTCTTTAATTACGAAAAGTGGCATGAAGAATCTCCGAATACGCTATTTTTTTATAAATAATAGTATATTTGGAGATTCTATGCAAGCAAGACTTACCACTAACTACCAAACCATCACCTCTCAATTTACAGTTTTCCCCTTCCTCAAGCTGCATCTTCGTCATCTAAATCTCTTAGATGCCTTTTTTTGGCATCTAAACAATTGATTGAAAAAAATCTTTCACCTTCAAGTGTTGCTTGGCCAATTGCTTTCCGTATGGCTTTAGAATCTATTTTTATTGAACGCCACCCAGATGAGTTCAAATAACACCCATAAGGTGTTTTTGCTCCTGTTTTCACAGTCGCAAAACCTCTTTTTTATACCGGCTCGGGGGTTCGCCCAGCTTCAGGGGATATGCCTAACTACACCGCACGAGGCTGCGCCGACGAGTTTCGGCTATAGTTGCAGACTTTCACCCTGCAACTATAGCATCGGGGCCATCCGATAATAAGCCCATTATCCGACGTCCCCTCTCCACTCGTCGTCTTGGGCTTCGCCTTTACATAACAAAACGTTATGCAAACCTCGTGCTAGTGTTTTTGAGCCTTCGGCAACTGGCGACTTCCATTGCAACGTCCTGTTGCAATTCCAACCGCCGCTGCCTGAAGTCCTCAAAAACTGTTTCAAAAGAGGGGTTTAACTATCGTAACTCTCTGCTTTCCCCAACTTCTTAATTCCTAATTGCTCATTACTAATTGATAATTGCTTTGAACCCCCTCGCCTCTCCAGCTATCGTTACTTTCTCTTGTTTTAATCTTTATAAGCTAATAAA
>CAJOND010000168.1 GCA_905236675.1 Candidatus Rifleibacteriota bacterium
TAATTGCCCAATTCGACCTGCCAATAGACGAATAAATATTTCAAACTCTCTTTTGTAACGCAAATTTATTAATGAGGTAACATCTCTTTCAACATAAGTATGATAATAATTGCTATATTCAAGATTGGGTTTTCCTTTTAATTTATATAATTTGGGAAGAAAGCCCCTGTAAATGTAATCATTTCGTTGAAAATCATAACCTGCTGAAGAAAGTTCGGCAATAGATAAGGGGAAAAGTTGTAAAATAGCAGTTCTTCCCGCCAAAGACTGAGTAACACTTTCTTTTAAAGCAGGTTGGTGACTACCTGTTAGAATATATTGACCTGTTGATTCTTGAGTATCAATTATATCTTGAATATAACTAATTAGCTTTGGAACACGCTGTATTTCATCGAAAATAACAGGAGCTTTGTTGTCGTTTAAAAATCCATTTGGGTCATCGATTGCGTAGTCTCTAACGTCGGGTTTTTCTAGATTTACGTATTTATAACCACTAAAATAATTTTTGGCTAAGGTTGTTTTGCCAGATTGTCTTGGGCCTATTATAGTAATAACAGGAAATTGTTTAATCAATAAATCGAGCTGTTTTGTTATAAATCTAGGTATCATGATTTTGACTCCTAAAAATATTATAACAAAATTTGTGTAAATTTTGTAGTTGAAAGTAAAATTTTACACATATTTTAATGATTTTTACCTATGCTCTCTTTGGATTTTTACCAATATTCGTTTTAGAATTTTACCTATGTTGACTTTAGATTATTACCTATGGATATTAATGGAATAAAGTATGTTTCCTGGCATGATTGGAGTTCTTTTGCATCTGAATCAGCGTAATTTAGTGTATAGGGTGTGGGGTATAGGGCTTAGAGAAACGCAAACTTTATTAGCTACAAATCTATACTGGCAAACACTCATTAATAAAAGAAAAAGTTTGCGTTTGCCCTGCAATTTTATCTATATTTTATGTGCTAATATCCATTGTTGAATATCATTATAATCTTTGTTCCCTGAAGCAACATCTAATATTATTGTGAATAATTCTTCTTGAGTATATTCTAGTTCATAATTATTAATCATTAGAAAAATAAGCATACTATGAGCACCAATACGCTTATTACCATCTATAAAAGCATGATTTTTAACTAAACCATAACAAAGTCTTGCTGCTTTTTCTTCAATAGTAGGAAATAATTCTTTTTTTGAAAAACTTTGAAAAGGCATATTAATAGCTGAATCTAATAGTCCTTCATCTCTAATTTCATAAGAACCTCCTGTGGCTTTTATTAATTGAGAATGAAGTAATATTATTTGTCTTTTAGATAGTTTCTTCATTTTGCTAAAACTTTATAAGCAACCATATTTTTTTCAATTAATTTTTTTGATATTTCATCGAGGCTTTCATCAGAAATTTCTGAGTATTCGTTAGCTTTGTTGAAATCTATAATCAAATATCTGGGAACATTATTTTTTAAAATTACAACAGAACCTATTTCGTCAACTAATTTTGCCACTTTAGAAAAGTTTTGATTAGCTTCAGTTATTGAAATTAATGAATTTGTATCAATCAACATTGTTTTTCTCCTATATAAATATATTTAATTATACCATAAAATTATAGGATATATTATGTGTTTTTAGAGAAAGAGATATGAGGTGTGTCGTGGTCTGAAATAGTCAGTTGGTGTTCTTGAGATAGTCTGGGTCTGGAACAGAGGGGAAACATAAAAGAACAACAATCAAAAAAGGCTTGATTATATATCAAGCCTTTTTCTGATTATTGCTCTGGATTGCCTGGCATATTTTTCAGTTTTGGTAATTTTTGATAAAGATTGGACCAATAATCGGAACTGAAATCAAATTCTCTTGCGGAACTCAAATAGCCCTCTTCGTCTTTATAACTAAGATAGCTTACCCCACTTGCTAACAAAGGAATCGAAGTATTTGTAGAAAAACAACTATTACATCTTCTGTCAATTCCTTCATTTATACCACAAAGACTTCCTACAAAACTGCTACCTTCAACATAACCTGTAGAATAACTTTGATTTACAGAACCATTTTCTGTTTGATAGCCAACCAATCCTCCTACGTATGAGCCTGAAGCAACAGTAGTTCCTGTAGAATAACAATAAAATATACTTCCGTTATTATTACCGACCAAATTTCCTGCTTTATTAGTTTTGCTTTCAACATAGCTATTAGAAAAACTTGAATGTATAGAACAATGGTTGGCTCCAACTATTCCGCCTGCGCATCCATTTGCCTTGATAATCCCTGCAGAATAACAATTATACATTCCTGATAAACCATTATTTGCACCATAATTTCCTACTATTCCTCCAGCACAAGAGCCAATTACTTTTCCTAAAAAGTAACAAGATTTTATGTTATTTCCAACTTCCATAAAACCTATTAAGCCTCCTGAGCTTCCATCGCTTTCAATTTCTGCTTTAGACCAACAGTTAGTTAAACCCGCGCCGTAAGCATAACCGATTAAACCACCTGAATATTTTGCAACTGATCCTTGAGTTTCAGTAAGCACTTTGATATTTCCTTCGCTAAAACAATTTTTTAAACCAGCACCATAAGAATATCCAATAATACCACCGCATTTTCCATAAGCATTTATCGTTACTATTGCATTGCAGTTTTCTATTGAAGGCGCATAACCATAACCAATTAGTCCTCCAGTCATTCCTGTCGATGTCTCATCTCTTGAGTTTATATTACCTGTAACAGTGCAATTTATTATATCAGTCGAGTAATAACCATCACCGCCATGGCTTTCTCTACCATTAAAACCAGTTAAACCCCCTACGTAACCTTTACCGGTTATATTAACTTCTTTTAAGTTAACATTTTTTATCTTACCAAGAGGAGACTCTTTCCCGCCAGTGGAGCCAAATAGACCGATACAGTTTTCGTTAGGCCTATTGATATATAGATTTGTTATTTGATAATTATTGCCATCATAACTACCTTTAAATATGCTGTCTAGATTTACTGTCTCTCCAATCGGTTTCCAGCCTTGCCCACTAGAATAAGATTTTAAGTCTATGTCTTTCATTTGTTTAAAATATAAGCCTTTGGCTAAATAATCTTTTTCACTAGTTTTTCTAATCATATTTAGATGTTTGGCAGTCCATATTTGATATGGGTTATTTTCTGTACCATCACCTATTATGCTTTCAGGAATTTCTGTAGTAAAAATAGTAGCAGACAACGAACTTACAATATATTTATCGTTTATTCCTAGAATACCTTCTTTGATTTCAATAGAGTAATTCGTATCATAATTTAGATTTATTTGAGGAATAACAGTTAATATCTTATTATCATAGATATAATTACAAGATATTCCATTGTTTTGACTATCTTTTATAATAACGTAATTGTCATAATTAGAGTTAGATTCAATATCGTCAGAAAAAACAATATCCAAACCATCTGTTATTGATATATTATTTTCTTTTATTAAAGAAACAGTAACGATTTTTTTTGCTGTAGTAAAATTAAAATTACATTCTTTGGCTTCACAACCATCATTATCTACGATTCCATTTATTGTACCTGAATAATTAGTAAAAGGTTCCCAAGTAGTTTCAGATGTTAAAGTATAATAGATCTTACCATTTTCAATAGAGAAAACTCCATCTTTACCAGCAGAATCAAAAGATATTGTTGCCTTAGAAACATCTGAAATTGTTCCACCTGTAGGAGTTATTTCTATTTTCGTATTAAGAGGTACATTTTGTGTGGAAGGATTAGTAACATTTAGAGTAACTTTGTTTCTTGTAGTGAAACTGAAGTTACAGGATTTTGTTTCGCAGCCATCGCTGTCTAATAAACCACTAATAGTGCCAGAATAAGTCGTTTCTGGATTCCATGTGGTTCCAGATGTTAAGGTGAAGTATGCTTTCCCGTTTTCTTTGCTGAAAGAACCTGTTTTGCTGTTTGAATTAAAACTAATGGTAGCATTATCAATACTAGATATTGAACCACTAGAAGGAGTTATTTCTATTTTGCTATTTACAGCAACATTTTGATTTGAAGGAGTAGTTACACTTAAAGAAATAATGTCTCTAGTAACAAAATTAGATTTTATCTGATTTATTGAGGTCAAACCAGATTCCGTTTTCAAGCCAGATTTGAGCTCTATAGTATAATTATGTTCTGGAGAAAGCTTTACGTTCTTAATAATTAGAACATCTTTGTTGTTTTCCGTAATCCATTCCAACTGATTTGAATTGGTTATAAGATTGATGGAATTACAGTTAAGAGTGACTAAGCCTAACAGATTTTGTGTCTTATCCATTATCTCGTTGAATGTTATCTTTATTGGTGTTTTAACTTCAACTTTTGTTGTTTCACTGTTGTCAGGACTTATAGAAACAGATATTTCTGTAGTTGTTACTGTTTCCGTATTTGTAGAAGTGTTAGTGCTTGTAATGCTTGTAGTATCTGTATTTGTTTGAGTTGAAGAGTAGCTTTCTGTATTTGTATCGGTATTTGTCGAAGTTGAAGTGCCACTTTCTGTATTTGTATCAGTATTTGTCGAAGTTGAAGTGCTAGTAGATGTATTGGTTTTTGTAGATGTATTTGTTGAAGTTTTTGTGCTTGTTCCCGTAGAGGTAGCTGTTGAAGTTTGGGTATCCGTTTTTACCGGTTCTTTAGCAATAGTAAGTTTTACAGCATCTTCAGAAGCAAATTCTATTCCGTTAGAGTTTTTTAAAATAGTTTTAATTCTGAAATTATCTGGGAAATTTTTTGTTGGAATCCCTTTAAGATTAAGATCAAAAGTATAGGTTGCTGTATTCCCACTAACAGAAATATTGTTTTTCTTATAAGATTTTATATAGATAGTATGAGAAAACTTGTTATTGGAAGAGTCTTTTGTTGTTGAAGATGTT
>CAJOND010000169.1 GCA_905236675.1 Candidatus Rifleibacteriota bacterium
AAACGGACTTACTCCAAAGGATTTCAGAGAAAAACTAAAAGACTCAGAAAAATCTAATAATTAGGAACTAAAATGTAACTAATTGATTGACTTATACACTTTCAAAAGTCAAAGTTAAACTTACAATGAAACAAAAAGACGAACTAGAAGACTATTTCAACGACTACGTTAAAGACATCTCAGCGTTAAACGCTTCAATAGAAGCCACAGACAACGAAATAAACAACCTCGTTTATAAGCTCTATAACCTCACTGATGAGGAAATAAAAATTATCACAGGCTGACCAGCGTAGTTGTTGTAGTTGGTTTTTGTTGTTATTAGAATGCCGTAAAGTAACGATTAATGCAAATACTAGATAGCTTACAAAGCTGATTATATTATAAATATTCTCCAGCAAAAGAGGCTGTGCTAAAACTAAGATTATCTATAAATTAGATTTAACTAATTTATAATTCTTTATTTTTCTGAATGGACTTCGTTTTGCTTTCAGCAACGCTTCGCTATCGCTCGCAATGATTGTTATAACCATAGACTATCGTTAGCTAAAGTCAATCCTCTTACCTCTTTTACTCTTATCTCTTTTCTCTCTTGATTATGTTATGATTGCTGTGATAGTTTTATTGCTAAACAATTCCCTTATCTCTTATACTCTCATCTCTTATCTCTTATCTCTTATCTCTTATCTCTAAGAGTAATACGTTTATGACAATGTGTAGGCTATAAACAAATAAATACAAATTTTCGATATTTAATTGCCGAAGTAATAATGCTATAATTAAAATTATCAGGAGGGTATTTTTATGGCAAAGGTAACAGAAAGAAAGCTTGTTTCGTTTGACTGGGCGGTAAAGAAGCTGCTTAGAAGCAAAGCTAATTTTGAAGTTCTTGAAGGTTTTCTTTCAGAACTGCTTTTTGATGACATAAAAATACTTGAAGTCCTTGAAAGTGAAAGCAATAAAGAATCAGATGACGACAAATATAATCGAGTCGATATAAAAGTTAAAAATGCTAAAGGCGAATTGCTTATTATAGAAGTCCAGGCAGATAACGAAATTGATTTCTTCCATAGAATTCTATTCTCCACATCTAAAGTGATTTGCGAACATCTTGACGAGGGTGATGACTACTCCAAAGTTATCAAAGTAATTTCTATAAATATTCTGTATTTTGACTTAGGCGAAGGAAAGGACTATATCTATAAAGGGAAAACTCAATTCTGCAGTTTTCACAATAGTGGCGATATACTAAAGCTGAGTCCAGGACAGCAGGAAAAATTCAAAAAAGTGTATCCTGGCGATATTTACCCTGAATATTATATTATTAAGGTCAACAATTTTAATAATGTTGCAAAAAGTCCTCTTGACGAATGGATATACCTCTTTAAAAATTCGGCAATAAAATCTAATTTTAAGGCCAAAGGAATAAAAAAAGCTGGCAAAGTACTTGATAAGTTGAATATGTCCAAAGAAGAACGTCAGGCTTATGAAGACTATATAGATACTAAAAGATATAATAAAGGAGTTTTTGAAACGGCTTTATACGAAGAACGCAAAAAAATAAAACAACTAGATAGAGAACTTCAAGAAAAAAATAGCCAGCTTCAAGAAAAAGATAGCCAACTGCAAGAAAAAGATAATAAGTTACAGCAATTAGCAAAAATGCTGTTAGCTAATGGTTTTTCAAAAGAACAGATTTTTAAGCAAACGGGAATTAAGTTATAATCTAAGGTTTACATTGTAGTTGGTTTTTATTGTTATCTCTTTTTCTCTTACCTCTCCTCGCCAAAAACTAAGAAATAAATCTTCCTGTAATGCTTGCTTTGTTGTTAGCTATATCTTTGGGTGTGCCAGCTGCGACAATTCTACCCCCCTCATCACCACCGCCTGGTCCCATATCTATAATATAATCAGCATTTCTAATAACATCTAAGTCATGCTCGATTACTACTACTGTTGCGCCTTTTTCGATAAGCTTTTCAAAAACACCAAGTAAAGTTTGAACATCTAGAGGATGCAAGCCTATTGTAGGTTCATCAAAAACAAATATAGAATCATCTTGTGCCTTGCCCATTTCGCTAGCTAGCTTCAATCTTTGAGCCTCACCCCCAGAAAGACTAGGTGTTTCTTCCCCAAGAGTGAGATAGCCTAAACCAAGATTCTGCAAAATCTGAAGCTTTGGATAAACATTTTTCATATCTTTGCAGAAAGACATAGCTCTGTTAATATCCATATCCATCAAATCTGGCAATGAATAGGAAAGATTAGACTTATTAGTATGTTTAACAGAGTAAGCAGCTTTTGCATATCTCGAACCTTTACATTCAGGGCAAGGAATATCTACATCTGGCAGGAACTGTACATCAAGGCTGATACTGCCTGTTCCATCGCAGACGGGGCAACGCAGATTCCCGGTATTATAAGAGAAATCACTTGCGTTATAGCCTTTCTTTTTCGCAGACTGACTTCTAGCATAGATTTTTCTTAACTCATCATGAACATTTGCATAAGTTGCTACTGTAGAACGAATATTTATTCCTATAGGTGTAGCATCTATAAGCTTTATATGGTTAATTCCATCTGCGGTTATAGATACAACGTGGTTTGGCTTTTTCTTACCGATTGTAATAGATTCTATAGCAGGAACAAGGCTTTCAAGAACCATTGTTGTTTTGCCTGAACCAGATACTCCTGTAACTACTGTGAGTCTACCTTTGGGAATATCAACTTCTAATGGTTTTACTGTGTGAATATTAGTTGTAGAAAGGTGAATCTTGCCAATATCAAACATTCTGTCAGATTCTATAATTAATTTTTTTACAACATTAGCTTTTCCACTAATAAAAGGACCTATTTGCGATTTTTTGTTATTATCTTCGATAGTTCCTTCTGCTATTACTCTCCCGCCGTCAAAACCGGCTTTTTCACCCATTTCTATTATCCAGTCTGATTCTTTTAGAATTTGAGTGTCATGGTCTACTAGCAGAACAGAATTTCCATCTGACACAAGGTCACGCATAACTCCATTTAAACCAATAATATTTGATGGGTGTAGACCAATAGAAGGTTCGTCTAAAACATATAAGACACCTGTTGTTCTGTTCCTTACAGCTCTTGCCAACTGCATACGCTGTCTTTCTCCTGTTGATAGAGTAGATGCAGAACGGTCCAAAGATATATATGAAAGTCCTAGATCCATTAATCTCTTTGCTACAAGCAAAAAAGAATCGCAAATGCTTTTTCCCATAGGTTGCATTTCTACTGGCAAAGAAGCCGGAACAGCTTTAACCCATTCTATAACTTCTGACAAAGGCTTTTTACATACTTCATCTAGTGAAATCCCCATTAGTTTCGGTGCTCTTGCTCTTTCTGAGAGACGAGTTCCCAAGCAATCAGGACAAATATCTTCTTTCAAGAACTTTTCAACTCGTTTCATTCCCTTTTCGTCTTTAACTTTTGCGAGAGCATTTTCAACAGTATATACCGCATTGTAGTAAGTGAAATCCAGTTCACCAGCAACATTTGTCTTTTTTGCCTTATAGAAAATATGCTTTTTTTCAGCAGGTCCGTGATAGACTATTTCTTTTTCTTTATCGGTCAAATCTTTAAAAGGAACGTCAGTTCTGACTCCCATTTCTCTGCAAACATCTGTCATCAGTGACCACATTAAAGAATTCCAAGGTGCTACTGCGCCTTCATCAATAGTGAGATTTTCGTCAGGAATAAGTGTAGATTCGTCTACCGTTCTAATCATTCCTGTACCACCACAGGTTTTGCAAGCCCCTTGCGAATTAAAAGCCAACTCTTCGGCACCTGGAGCAGAAACTATTTCTCCACATATCGGACATATAATTTCTTGTTCTGCTGCTACCGACAAAGTTTGTTCCTGATAGTGACCATTTGGGCAAACATGGCTAGCAAGCCTTGAGAACATCAGGCGCAAGCTGTTCAACAATTCTGTTCCAGTGCCAAATGTAGAACGAATTCCGGGAACTGATGGTCTCTGATGCAACGCAAGAGATGCTGGAACATATAAGACCTCATCTACATCGGCTTTAGCTGCTTGGGTCATTCTTCTTCGAGTGTAAGTAGAAAGAGACTCTAAGTATCGTCTTGAACCTTCAGCATAAAGAACTCCTAATGCTAAGGAGGATTTTCCTGAGCCAGAAACTCCAGCTATCCCAACAATTTTATTCAAGGGTATATCTACATCAATATTTTTAAGATTATGTACCCTGGCTCCACGAATTAGTATTTTATCAGGTATTGTTTTGTTGCCCATATCTTCTTCCGTCGGAAAAATCTAATTAAAAGAATTTTACATCATTTATTTCTAGTTGTGTAAGAAAAAGTATTTTATATACTACTTGCTGTTAGAGATTCAGTCAAGAAAACTATAACAAAAGCCAAGGCAAAAAACAGCATTATAAAAAGAATAAAAATATTAAATCTTGCTCATAAAATCTTTAATTTCTGCCATTCTTACACTTTGTTTAACATGGAAAGGACAGCGTTTATCGCAGTGGCCACATTTTATGCAGTCTGAAGCATTTTTAGCTAGAGTTTTATAATGTTCTATGGCAATATTGTCGCCTGCTTTTGCTAAGTCATAATACTTATTTACCAAACCTATGTCTATACCTACAGGGCAAGGTTTGCAGTGATTACAGTAAACACATTTCCCTGAAGCTTCTATTGGAGCAAAGGAAGCGATTAAAGAATAATCTAGAGCTTCTTCTGTCTGCTTATAATAATTAACTAAGGTTTCAACTTCCCCAACAGATTTAGCTCCTGGAAGAACGCACAAAACACCTGGTTTATCAAGACAATATCTAATGCATTGGTAAATAGTCAAAGCTTTTTTAAAAGGCGACTGGGAGGCTGAAAGAAGCTGACCACCAGAAAATGGCTTCATCACACTTATTCCAACGCCTTCTTTTTCACAACGACGATATAGCTCAACCCTTTCATCTACTGCCCCGTTGGCAAAAGCGCCTTTTCCGTAATCATAGGCAGGATTGATAGAAAACATCAAAATATCAATAGGAACTTCATTCATAATGTGTTGAACAACAGATGGAGTATGTGAAGATAACCCAATATGCTTAACAACACCCTCTTTTTGAAGTTTCAATATATAATCGTAAATTCCATTTTTACGATAGGTTTGCCAATCAGACACTTCATCCTGGCAATGAATAAAGCCGTAATCTATGTAATCTGTTTTTAAATTCTTCAACTGCCAATCAATAGAGCGCTTTACACTATCTAAATCAAGAGACCAGCCGTATGTACCATTGGTATAATCTGCCCCAAAATGAATCTGAAAGAAAATATTCTTGCGAACTTCTTTAAAAGCTTCGCCATAAATAGGGAAACTAGCACCATCACCAGCAGCTAAATCGTAAAAATTAATACCAAGTTCATAGGCTCTTCTAAGGGCTTTAACGGCATTTTCCATGCCAGCACTAAACATATATGCAGAGCCTAAGCCTATTTCGCTGATTTTATCGCCAGTTTTCTTATTTGTTCTATATTGCATTTTAGGAATACTCCTTTCAGAGTCTTTAATCTTTTCTATGTTTGTATAATAAAATGATTCTGCATTAGCTCCAAATTTAACCACAGCCCCTAGTGCAGCTACTGCTATACTATTTTTTATAAAATCTCTTCTATTCATTATTTATTCTAAGCTTAATGTTAAAGTTACATTTCCTTTGCCCAATAATTCATTTAACTCGTCATCTGTTTTATTGGTTATTTTTCCAAGTTTTGTATATGACCAGGAATTAGAGCCATAGAAAACTACAATTTGATTCCCAGAGTATAACACAATGTCACCTGAAGTAGTAGTCATTTGTTTGTCGTTAGTCGGCAAAGAAGAGCCTATTGAACCTACTTGTTCAAAACCGCCATACATATGCATTGTGATTGTTAATGTCTTGCTTTTGCATAATTCTTTTAAAGAACTTACAGAATTGTTGTTTTCCCAATCAACAGAAACAGATGTATTACCAATTTTCATACTTATCATTTTTTCTGTTTCTCCTTCCTGTTCAGCATTTATAATATTCTTTTCTTGTGAAGAAGACAGAGGATTACTATTTCCGCTTGAACCACAGGCGGATAGCAAAACCAATATACATAATAAATATACTATTTTTAATAATTTGTTGTTTTTCATTGTTTATCCCTTTATAAGTCAATTATAAATTGGATACAAACAAATGTCTAATTGTTATAATTAATAACTAGTTATTCTATTTTGTTATTTCTTAAAACTTATATCTTATCTTTAAAAACAATAATTATCAACATTAGCAAAATCTGGGAAGTCTTTATCAAGTTTTCACAAACATCTATTTAGTTCATACTATAAGTATTACAACGTATTTTAGGGAATCTTTTCTTCAAGTCTTTAACTGCTTCTGCAAAATATTTTATTAAATCAGATTCAGCTGCCCTACGTAAATGTCTCCAGTAGAGAAATCTTCAAGATTTTTAAACTCACTTATGTTTTTTCTACGAGATTAACAATATCTTCTGCCATGTCTTTCAGAATCATTCCTGCTTCAGTTAATTTAATACTGTAATTGGAACGTGTAAAAAGCTTAACTCCGAGTTCTTTTTCAAAGTCTTTTAACTGCTTAGACATAGTTGGCTGAGAAACACATAACTTATCAGCAGCTCTAGTCATACTGCTTTCTCTATCCATTTCAAGAAAATACTTTAAAACTATTATATCCATATATAACACATCAAGAGTTATTCTATAATCAAATAACTATTGAGTCAATTATTAATACAGGAATAGTTATTACTTGAAAAAAATTAAATTTGAAGAATGACTTACACATTTATTGACCGAGAAATTGAAAATGGTATAAAGAAAGGAATTAAGAACTGATTAAAGAACGCTGAAGAGAAAGGCGAACTTAATACTGTATACAACTTTATAAAGCAAGGTCTAGTTTCTGTTGAACAAGCAGCAAAATCTATAGGAT
>CAJOND010000170.1 GCA_905236675.1 Candidatus Rifleibacteriota bacterium
ACTGAATCAGTTTCAAATTTTTCTAATGAAACTGAAATTACTATTAAATTTAAAAAAGGGGGAAAAACTATTAAAATTAAAATGAAAGCAGGAGATATGAAAAGAATGATTATGTCCAAGTCGATGAAACTGGCGCTAATATGGAAGTAGAAGATATCAGACTTAAAAAAGCTCCCTCAGTAGACTTTAATCATCAAGTAATGAAAAGGAGACATACTTCTCAAGTAGATTTAGAAAAAGCTCAACGTGAGGCCCAAGAATTACTTGCAGGGGGAGATGCAGACCAAATTATGAAAGATAAATTAATGTTCGAAAAACAAAGTATCAGCTTATTCAGAATTTATGGTCATCTTTGTGAACCAATCGATTGGCTTTTCTTAGTTTTAGCAATTATAGGAAGTATAGGGGCAGGAATTTCAATGCCTATAATGTCTTATCTAATGTCAGATGTTTATTCTGACGTAGGTAATACTTCTGAAAGCAGAGATACAGCATATAATGTTGAAGTAATGAAAGCTATGGTTAAAAAAACAATGAATGATCAAATTGAAAAGCAACTTATATATGGTGGAATTTCATTTGTTTGCAATTTTATGAGCGTTACTTTTTGGTCTTTAATAGGAAATAGATGTGTTTATAATTTAAAAAGAAAATATTTTACTATAATTTTATCACAAGAGCAAGGATGGTTTGATTCAAATAATGCTTTCGAATTTGCTACTAAAGTACAAGCTCAATTGGAACAAGTTGAACAAGGTATAGGAGATAAAGTTGGTTTGGTTTTAACAATGGTTGCACAGTGTATTATAGGATTTATTTTAGCTTTTATGGCTTCTTGGAAATTAACTTTAGTTATGCTATGTGTTGCTCCTCTTATTATTTTCTTTTCTTTGTTTTTAATGATGGCAATGAGAAAAGGTATTATGTTAGCAAGGAAAACATGGGAAACTGCCGGAGGTATTGCAGAAGAAATGCTTTATAATATTAAAACTGTTGCTTCCTTTGCAAACTTTGAATATGAATTAAAAAGGTTTTATGAAAAAGTTGAAGTTGTTTGGCAAATAGATTTAGTGAATACTTGCAAATTAGGCTTTTCCGTTGGATTTATTATTTTCTTTTTGAATTTGTGTATTTTTCTAGCTTTTATTTATGGAAGAACATTGGTAAAAAAAGATTATAATTCTAATAAAGGAAGAGATTTCACTGGAGGAGATGTTATTTCTGCGGCATTTTGTACCTTAATGGGTATAGCAGGAATTGGGATGATTGCTCCTAATATTAAGACCATTCAGGAGTCTTGTTCTGCAGCTTCTGATTATTTCAATTTATATGATAGAAAGCCGGCTATGGACTTAACCAATTCTATTGAAAGACCTCCATTATCTGATATTCATGGGAGAATAGAATTTAATGGGGTTTATTTTTATTATCCTTCTGATCCTAATCAAAGATTAATTCTTAATGGAATTGATTTAGTTTTTGAGCCTGGACAAAAAGTAGCTCTAGTTGGGGAGTCTGGATGTGGTAAATCTACAACAGTTAATCTTATAGAAAGATTATATGATATAACAGGAGGTCAATTATTAATCGATGGAATTGAAATCAATAGATATGACATAAAATATTTAAGGTCATTAATAGGATATGTGCAACAAGAGCCTGTTTTATTCAATAAATCTATAAGAGAAAATCTTATTTTTGGAAGAGAAGAATATTTGAATTCAATAGGAAACATTGATGAACTAATCCAAACAGCCTGTGATGAAGCCTATGCTACTGAATTTATAAATAATTTACCAGATGGCTTAGATTATGTGGTGGGAATAAAAGGGAGCAAATTATCAGGAGGTCAAAAGCAAAGAATTGCTATAGCAAGAGCAATATTAGCTAGACCAAAAATACTAATTCTTGATGAGGCAACTTCTGCTTTAGATAATAAATCAGAAAAAGAAGTTCAAAGAGCCTTAGATAATATATCCCAAAAAAGTGTCACAACTGTTATTATAGCCCACAGATTATCAACTATTAAAAATGCTGATTTAATATATGCTGTAAAAGGAGGAAAAGTTCTAGAACAAGGAAATCATAAAGAACTCCTTGCTAAAGGTGGTTATTATGCAGGTTTAGTACGCTCACAATTAGCCCAAGATGAAATTGAAACTCAAAATAAGATAGAAGAAATTGAAAGAAAAAAAACTAGTATAAAGAGAAGAAATACTGAAGAAGAAGTTCAATTTCAAAGAAAAGATAAAGAAATATCATTATCTGAACAAGATGTATCTCTGAGACCATGTGCAATTATAGCTGAATTATGCGATTATAAAAGAGATTTAATTCTAGCTTGTATAGGAGCTGTAATCCTAGGATGTTTATCTCCAATAAATGGATATATAATGGCTAAGGCTATAAATGCTATAAATTCAAACTATCAAACTGTAAGATATGATGATGGCCTTAAATATGCTTTAATATTCTTAGCTTTTGCTTTTCTTCAAGGTATAGGAAATTGTTTAATGCTTTGGAAATTTTTGAGTTGTGGATTAACTCTAGCAAGAATATATAGAAAAAAAATAATGAGGAAATATTTACAATTTCATCTTTCTTTTTTCGATGTACCGACAAATTCTCCAGGGTCTTTATTAACTAAGATGTCAATTGATACAATGGAATTAAACCAATTAGTTAATTCAATATTAGGTACAACAATTCAATGTAGTTGTGTTCTTGTTGTTGGTTTAATTATTGGATGTTATTTTGAATATCGTTTAACTTTAATAGATTTTTGTTTTGTTCCATTTATTGTCATTGCAAATGTTATAAGAAGAGGAATGATGCAAGGTTCAAGCAAAAAAGGTATAAAAGCGAATGTAGAAGCAGGAGGAATATTATCAGAATGTGTTATAAATACAAAGACAATATTTTCATTCAATTTCCAACCTACAGCAATTAAAATGTATTTAGATGCAATAGAATTTATTCGTCAACAATTCTTCAGAGATGCCTTAATAAGTGGATTCTTTATTGGTTTAGGTAGCTTTTGTTCATTTGCAGCAAATGCCTCAGTATATGCTGCAGCTAAAAAGTACATATTAGATGGAAGTTTAGATTCAGAAGATATGGCAATTGCCATGAGTGTAGTTACCACTTGTTCACAAGGAATTAGTAATGGTATGGGTAATTTAGGTAATCTTAGAAAAGCTTCAGTTGCTTTCAAATCTATATATAGTACTTTAGATACTCCTAGTTTAATTCCTCCATTCAAAAGAGATAACGAAGGTAAAATGACTGCAATGAATATAAAAGGAAAAATTGAATTAAAACATGTATATTTCGCCTATCCAACAAGGCCTGAGACAGTTATATTAAAAGATGTATCTTTGACAATTATGCCTGGACAACAAGTTGCTTTGGTTGGATATTCTGGATGTGGAAAAAGTACTATTATTCAATTATTAAATAGGTTTTATGATATTGAGGAAGGTAAAGGTGAAATTTTAATAGATGATGTAAATATAAAAGATTATAATTTGTATGAATTGAGAAAAAAAATCGGATTAGTTTCACAAGAACCTTCTTTGTTTAGAGTTTCTGTTTTAGAAAATGTTAGATATGGAAATTTACAAGCCACTGATGAAGAATGTATCAATGCTGCAAGGGAAGCAAACATTATGAAATTTTTCACCAAAGATAAAATGAATGAAGTAATTGGAGATCAAAAAGGTGGAAAAGAAGTTGGAACAAAAAAAGATCCTGTTTCAGGGGGAGAAAAGCAAAGACTAGCAATTGCAAGAGCTTTTGTAAAAAATCCAACAATTTTACTTTTAGATGAAGCCACTTCAGCTTTGGATAAAGATTCTGAACTAGAAGTACAGAAATCTTTGGATAAATTATGTGTAAATAGAACTAGCGTTTCTATAGCACATAGATTAAGTACTATTGAAAATTGTGATCAAATATTTGTTTTAGAAAACGGAAGATTAGTTGAACAAGGGACACATCAAGAATTAATGGAGTTAAAAAGGAAGTATTATACACTCCATAAATATTCAGATATGGGATAAATTTATACTAATTAATATTGACACATTAAATAATTGTATAATTCATTTATTTAATTTTTGATATAATATAAAAAACTTTTTTTAAATAGTAAAAATAATTATTTTTTTTTTATTTAATATAATTAAAAAAATTTTTTTTTGTTTTTTAAAAAATATTTTTATTTATCA
>CAJOND010000171.1 GCA_905236675.1 Candidatus Rifleibacteriota bacterium
AGAAAGTTATAAAGATTTAAAACATAGAACAGATGCAGAATTAAAAGGTGCTAAAGATTTTGTTATTGAAATGCATTTTTCAAAAGAGGAAGCAAAAGAATGGTTAGAAAAAATTGAAAAGAAAACAGAAAAAGCCTTGAAAGATTTTGATACTTTGTTTGAATTTAATCTTAAACTTTTCGAGTTCAAACCAACAGAAAGCCATGATGTTGAAACAGATTACGATTATGTTAAAAATATTATAAAAAAATTGTTCATAAAAGATAAGTTAGAAATATACCCGATAGAAACAATACGAATAATAAATGCTCGAGGTAAAGGTATTGGAAGTTTCCAGAAAAAATATTTAAGTTCCGATTCTACTTTTGATTTTCTCACCAGTGGAACTTATTTTGATAAAAAATTTGAAAATAATCGCTTGATATACTTTGCTTGTGGATCAGTTATTTCAGAAATTAGTAATTATAAATGTGAAGTAGAAAAATCAGAAAAACGAGGTGGATTAGCTGTATTAAATAGTGGAATAATAAATATAAAACATACAAATTCTCATGATATTGGAAATATAAAAGAAAGGTTTAAAGATGTTATAGGTTCAGAAATAGGAGAAAGAGAAATACCTGAATTAAAAGAGGAAAATAATATTGATAAAGTTTTTGAATTTATTGGTGGTGGGGCTTTGCTAATAAACAATGGCTCGATTATTGCAGGGAAAGAAGATTTGTTAAAAATACAAAAATTTGACCAAACTCATACCATGAAAGTTAAAGATAAAGATGGTAATGAAATAGAAAAAACTATTCCTCCAACAGGTTATAATGCTGTTCAATTGATCGGAGCAAGAAAAAGAATATTAATTGCCAAACTTAACGAAGTTCCTTTCTTGCTATTTGTAAATAAAAATGCAATAGAACTTCAAAAATTATTATCTGATAACGGTTTTTCTGATTTGATATGTTTTGATGGTGGTGGAGCAATATACTTTGCTACTCCTCAAAAAGAAATTGAAAAAATAGGAAATGTTAGTCCTAGCGGTTTTGCAGTAAAGGTGGAAAGAAAATATGAACAATAACTATTTTATTAAGCGTCATTACGAGACTTCGATTGCAGAAAGTAAACAAAGATACGGCAATCCATTTTATTCATCAATATAAAACAATTATTATCTTTATTATTAGCTTTGTTTTTATTTATACCACTCTAGAAGCAAAAGTAATAAACGGTATTGATATTCCAGAAGAATTTATTGCTAAAATAAAAGAATACCGCTGGAATTATCATCATGACAATTGCATAGGCAGCAGAGACAGAGCCGATTATTTCATAAGTGAGCTTGATTACTTCATAAAACAGAAAGTGAAATATGATGCAACTTATTACTGCAAAATATGTGATGTTTTTTTCCCTATATCTTCAAAATGTCTAGAAGTAAGGGTTCCTAGAAGTGAGTATCTATGTCTTGATGGATTTCCTGAAAATATAGATTTCAGATTACCACCAGAGTGTCCATATTGCGGTTGTATTTATCCTAAAAGAGAATTAAATTACGAAGATGAGGATGTTTATGAGGATTTGTCTCTTCGTTCACGCTTTGATGAAATAAATTCTGAAATAGCAAATCCTTGTGAACGTTATATTGCAATGCAAGAATTTCTTTATAATATTAGTGATTATGAAAAATACAAAATCTATTTTAAATATGCTTGTAGTCCAAATTGTACAGATGTTAAAGAGAATCTAAAGAAATCATTAGAATATTTTAATAAATTTTTGGAAAAGACAGAAGAAAATGTTGATTCTATTTTTGAAAGAGATAATGTTAATTATGGGTATGCTTTCTTTAAAGTAGAGCTTTTACGACAAATGGGCGAGTTTGAGAAAGCTTCTGAATATATAAATAAACTAGAACAAATAACAGACGGCAGTTCTTATTTTATAGATTTTATGAAAGAAATGATTTCAAAGAAGTATACAAAAAGAGTATTAAGACCTTTTGGAAATAAGATTCACTTAGCAATAAAAAATAACAAGAATATAAGCAAAATAAATATTACAAAAGAAGAAAAAATAAAACTAGCTCATAAAAGAAATGCAAATAGACACAATGCTTTTATACAAGCTATTTATGCTGGAAATCTTAATGCAGCAAAATTTCTTGGAGAAGCCGATAAAAGTTTTATTACAGATAAAGATTATTACGACAATACAGCTCTTCACATAGCTGCAAAGATTGGAAATGTCGAGATGATTGAGCTTTTGATAAATCTTGGAAGCGACATAGAAGCTAAAAATATACCAAAACAAACTCCGATATGTTTAGCAATAAGATATGGCAATTTATCTGCTTTCAATTATTTGTTGAAGAAAGGTTCTAACTTAAACATTAAAGATTCAGAGGGAAGAACACCCCTTCAAATTGCATGCATCGGCAAAAACAAAAATAGTCTTAAAATTCTTTCCAAACTGATTGAATTAGAAAAGAACAAAGAAAACTTTAAAGAATCCATACAGAAATGCTATAGAGTTACAGCAAAATGGGGTACTTACGAAACCTATAATCTGCTAAAACAGACAGGAATACCAGATTTAACAGACATTTCTAAAATTGAAGGGAACAAATTACTAGAATTAGTCAAAGAAAATGGTGCAGAAAAAATACTATATGAAAATTTTTATAATGCAATTGATTTGAATGAAAAAGAAAATATAGAGGCTTTCAAGAGAACAGACCTCTATGAAGTTTTTATGAAACGATATGAGGAAGAAAAAGCTAAATAGGCTTTAATTATAACTGCAACACATTCAATCAAGGGCGACCCTGAGGGCGAAGTCTTTCATGGAGTAGATGATTCGGCCATCGACGACGAGGAAACCATCAGCGGTGATTAATAAAAGCAATAATTAAAGCAGGTCTTTCAGTTTTTCTATCAATATTGGTATTTCTTCAAAAACTACTTCAGCTATAATATTCCAATTTGTGCCATCATAATCATGAACAAGTCTATGTCTTAGTCCAGAGATCATATTCCATTCTATTTCACTATGTTGATTTTTGAATTCTTCAGAAATATTATGCGCATGCTCACCAATATTATATAGAGGGGTAGTCACAAGCCATTGTAAAGAATAATCATTTAATAAATCAGACTTTGTAATTGATTTATCAAGAATATATTGATTAAGTTTACTTGCATTATTATAAATTTTTTCTATTCTCTGTTTATCAGAATATTTCACTCTAAAAGCACCATCTCTTTGACTATATTCTTGTAAAAATTGCTATCTTGGTTTACTTCGTTAATCTCAAACACATCAACATCTTTATTCAATGCTTTTCTAATTTCTTCAGCAAATGCAAATATCTTTGTAAGCTTAAAATGCTCGCCCCCATAAACAAGGAAATCAAAATCACTTTCTTTCGTTGCTTCATTTCTAGCATAAGAACCAAAAAGATAAACTTTGTTAATTCTATACTTATCAGCTATTGGTTTAACTATATCTACGATATCATTAAACGTCATCAAAGCTTTCATTCTATTATTCCCTTGAATATGATTAATATTTATTTAATTATAAATCATAAAGTATATATTAATCAAGAGCGACTCTCAGGGCGAAGTCTTTCATATTATTAACTTATTATAATTTATTTTATTGAAAATTTAGTTTCCATTGTGACAAAATTTTCAATAGTTGTAAGGGTAAATTTATTTTTCCTTTCTTTTTACCAAACTCATAAGACCTTCTCCAAGCTTTTTTACAAATGATATTAATCTTAAAACATCTTGTTCTTTTAATATTCGATTTACCACCATAACTTAGAGTCATAATTAATTGTTATACGTTCATTTGTTTTTTCTGTTTCAATCAAAATATAAAATTAAAAAATAATCATAATATTTTTATAGTTTTTAAATTACTTAGCTAGTTTGTATAAATAAGCAGGTGAAATATCAATTTCTCCATTATTCCAAGTTGGTATTCCAAATTCTAGAGAAACAGAATCAAATAAAGATTTATCTTTTAATGGGGAAAATACAGGAGTATTTAATAAAGAAGAAAAATCAAAATATTTTAATTCACCAGTATTAAACTCAATTTTTAATAAATAATCTTTTGCAACTTCAATTTTGGTAATTTTTATTTCTTTTATAGGATTATCTGGATAACAAATACCATTTAACTCATACATAAATATTACCTCAAAGGTTCTATTTTGTTAAAAGGTAAGTTTCTTACAGCGTTATTCCAAGCAGCATAAAGTTCATCTTCATGAATAGCAGCCCACGCAAGAACAAGTTTCATTTGTTTTGATGGTAGACTTCCTGCCAAAAGCTCTCCATCAACACCAATAGATGCTTCATATTCAGCAAAATAAACATGAAAATGAGGTTTGTGGTGTTGCTCATTATCATCAAAAATCATTTTTATAACAATATTGTAAAATCTGCATAATTCAGGCATATTTATTACCTCTCCAACAGATAATTATAACAAATTTATAATTTATAGACAATACCGCTCCCATTTGTAAACAGGGCAAACGCAAACTTTTATAGCTTGTAGTCTATATCTTCAATACTTTACTTGTCATCTCTTTGTTTGTAAATTTCTTTTTTTATGTCGTCTACACATTGTCATAAACGTATAGCTTTCAGGGCTAATGCCCATACGCTATACTTATTATGACAAATGTGTAGACTATTAATTAAGGTTGATTAAAAGCTTCTTCAATAAAGAAAAAAGTTTGCGTTTGCCCTACATTTGTAAACAATAATAACTTTAGTGTGGGTGTTTCTGTTAATTATTAGTCTAGTTCAACTCTAAGGGCGAAGTCTTTCATAGAATAGATTATGCGCCCATCGACGACGAGGAATCCGTCAGCTGTAATTACTCTGTGGTTTGCCTTGTATATCTAACAAAACACTATTGAAACATTGTAATTTTTTTGCTAGAATAAAAATCAGTTGAGAAGCAGCTTTTTTATTTACTTTTAGTATTTTTATTTGCACACCTTTGATAAGCTGTTTATAAATTCAAGTGGAGAACTATCAATGGATGAAAAGAAATGGTTATACGATTTTAGAGTTGCTTACAAACGTTTAAGTAATAAATATGATGAAACAACAGAAGAGTATTTTAATTCTGGGGTCTGGCTTGGAAAGTTAAGTAGATTTAGGAAAACTCAAAAAGATGATAACAATATTGAATTTGAATCAACTTTTGATTGTGTTAGAAACTTTTACAAAGAAAGTTATAAAGATTTAAAACATAGAACAGATGCAGAATTAAAAGGTGCTAAAGATTTTGT
>CAJOND010000172.1 GCA_905236675.1 Candidatus Rifleibacteriota bacterium
GTTTGACCACCTGAATTTTCGTAATACCATGCTACTTCATCAAGATTAGTGTATTCGCATTCTGAATTAATAATGTTTTTTTCAGAATTAAAAGATAAAGATGTAGTAGTGCCTGCACGGCAAGCATATTCCCATTGAGCTTCTGTGGGTAAATCAAACCTATAACCTTGTGGAATAATATTTTTGAATCTAGCGTTTAGAATTTCACAGAATTTTTTTGCATTATTCCAATTTACACTATCAACTGGATTATTTTCATTTGTAATCAAATTTATTCTTTTATCATTACAACCTATAGTTCGATTAGAATAGTCACTCATGAAAAAAGAAGGATTTATTCCTATAATAGCTTGATATTGTTTTTGTGTCACAGGGTATTTACCAATATAAAAAGACTTGGAAATAATAACCTTATGCTGTTTTTCACATTCTTCTCTACCCGATTCGCTTTCTGGACTACCCATCATAAAACTACCAGCAGGGCATTTAATCATTTCTAGGTTAATTTCTTCAATTATAAATTTTTTTATTTCAATCTCTTTGTTTGCCATATTATTCTCCTTGAAATTTGTTTATATTTCAATAGTAACAGGCTCCTACGACAGAAGTTGTCGCTCAATGGTTTTTATTGTAGTAGGTAGTTATTGTTTTTGTTGTCTTAGTAGCTAGATTCTTTTATTACAGTAATTGTAAACATAGTGTGATATATAGCTTTATTTCTAAATTTATGAGTTGAAAAAAAACTTGTCTAATGATATTTTTAATGAAAAGTTACGACTATTACGTCTTAAGTTTTCATTTTGGAGTATATATGCTATTTGAAAGAAATGAATATTTGCAGAGAATTATTGATAAAATGTGGAATGGACAAATAAAAGTCATAACAGGAATAAGACGCTGTGGAAAATCAATCCTATTATTTGAATTATTTTATGATTATTTAATAAAAAATGGTGTTCCTAAACAAAATATAATAAAAATAGAATTAGACAAAATAAAAAATGTAAAATTTAGAAATCCTGTAAGACTGTCTAAATACATAGAAAATAAAATTAGCAATATAAAAGAAAAATACTATGTATTTATCGATGAAATCCAATTTTGCAAAAGTATTCCAGACAAAGATGAACCAGATATATTTATTAATATTTACGATATGCTTAATGAGCTTAAAGATTTCAAAAATCTTGATGTTTATGTCACTGGAAGCAATTCGAAGATGCTTAGTCGAGATATAGAAACAGAGTTTAGAGGTCGAGCTTCCCAAATACGTATATTCCCATTAAGCTTTAAAGAATTTCATAATATAAAAAAAGGCGATATAAAAGATAATCTTCAACAATATATGCTTTATGGGGGAATGCCATTTTTAACAACTCTTAAAAAGAATACAGAGAAAAAGGAATATCTTATTTCTCTCTTTAATGAAGTATATATAAGAGATATTATAGAAAGAAACAACTTAGAAAGACAAGATGTTCTCGAAAACATATTAGACTATATAAGCTCTACAATAAGCTCTTTGACAAACCCAAATAATATTACCAACTCACTTAACAGCATAAAACATTTAAAAGTCAGCATAAATACAGTAAGCGATTATATAAGATTCTTGCAAGATGCATTTCTTGTAAATGAAACCAAAAGATACGATATAAAAGGAAAAAGATATTTTGAATATCCAAATAAATATTATTTTGCGGACTTAGGCTTAAGAAATGCTAGACTGAATTTTAGACAGTTTGATACTGGTCATATTATGGAAAATATTATTTATAATGAGCTGATTTCTCGCGGTTATTCGGTTGATATAGGTGTTGTTGCCGATAGAAGAAACAAAAGCAATATTCAGAAAGAAATAGATTTTGTAGTTAATTATGGTGATAAAAGACTTTATATACAATCTGCATTTGAATTGACTTCTCGTGAAAAGGAAATTAGTGAAATAGATTCTCTTAAACTTGCTAAAGATTTCTTCAAAAAGATAATCATTCAAAACGATATTCCTGAAAGTTATTTAGATGAATCAGGAATATTTCATTGCAAACTAACCGATTTTTTATTAGATTCTAATATTATACTATAAAGTTAGGTCTCTTACGTCGTAACTTTTCACCATAACATTGTTATATATACCTAATTTAATTTGATTTAGAGAATAGAGAATTGAGAGATGAGAGTAACAGAGCAAAGAGATGAGTCGTAAGAGATCGTTTTTGTTGTAGTTGGTAGTTATTGTTTTTGTTGTCGTAATAGATAGACTGAGTCAATATCGTCATTGCGAGCCTCTGGAAGAGGCACGGAAATCCATTTATTGATCAAGCTTAATCATTTCTATTAAACAATATTTAAAATTTTTAATTTTTGTTTAATAGAAGACAAAAATTATTGTATAATAGCATCTAAGGATAAACAAATGAAACTAATAAAACGAGATACCTATTTAAAACAACTGATTGATACTATTGGAACTCCTGACATTAAAGTTATTACAGGCGTTAGGCGAAGTGGTAAATCAAAGCTTATGGAATCTTTTATTGAATATGTTAAAGAAAAAGATTCGTCAGCTAATATAATTCATTTAAACTTGAATCTTCCAGAAAACGAAAACCTTTTAGAATATCATTCATTATACAATTATATTAATTCCCTATATAAGGAAAAAGTAACAAATTATATTTTTGTAGATGAAATACAGATGTGTAAAGGTTTTGAAAAAGCTATAATTGGGCTGCATACATCAGAAAAATATGATATTTATATAACAGGCTCAAATGCTTTCCTTTTAAGTAGCGACCTTGCTACATTGTTTACTGGAAGAACTTTCAGAATAGAAGTTTATCCTTTTTCATTTAAAGAATATTGTAAATATTTTGAAATAAGAGATAATTACGCAAAAGCATTAGAAGGCTATATCAAAATAGGCGGAATGTCTGGATCTTATCTGTATAAATCAGAAAAAGATAAGCAAAACTACTTGAAAGATGTGTATACAACTCTTGTTTTAAGAGATATTGTTCAAAAATATGCTATAAAAAAACGCATACTAATAGAAAAAATATCTGATTACATGATGGACAACATCTCAAACATTACAACCGCAAGAAATATAACAAAATCTATATCAGGAACAGAACTTTCAGCAAGTAATGCCACAGTAACTTCATATATAAAGTATCTCTGCAATTCTTTTGCTTTCTATCAGGTCAGAAAATACGATGTTAAAGGGAAAAAATATCTGACTTCTCACGAGAAATACTATTTGTGTGATCATGCATTACGTTATTCTTTTCTAGGAACAAGAAATATTGATTATGGTCGTGTAATAGAAAATATTGTTGCTATAGAACTTTTAAGACGTGGTTTCACTATTTATGCAGGTGCGTTATATGGGAAAGAAATAGATTTTGTTGCAATGAAGCATAACCAGAAAATATATATTCAAGTTTCAGATAATATTTCTAATAAAGAAACTTTAGAACGTGAGCTTACTCCGTTAAAAAGTATAAAAGACGCATATCCGAAACAGATTATTGCCAGAACTTATCAACCTGATTATGATATAAACGGAATTAAAATAATCGACCTTACTTCTTGGTTAATGACTATGTGAAAACAATTAAACCATAAAAATTAGAATAACAGGTACGTGCGACAGAAGTTGTCGGAGGAAGAAAAAAGGCAGAGCCTTTTTTCTTAGAGATAAGAGCATAGAGGCAAGAGGATTGTGTTAGGAATCGAAATTCTCAGCTAAAAGTGTTATTGCAAGCCTATAAAAGAGGCGTGGCAATATAGAAATTTAGAGATGAGAGATGAGAATAAAAGAGATAAGAGGATTGTTTTAGCTTATGAAGTTTGTGCTTTATAAGCTTTCTACTTTTAAATAAGCCTTTTATGACAGACTTTTAGTATCGTCCTGCCGGACGAGGTTTCAAGTGGGGCTGTTCCAATGGCGACTTAAGTCGCCCTTGGTTAATAATGTAGTGCCTTCCAGGCACTTTTTAGTAATTGTCCGCAGGAAGCTATATAAAAACTCGAATTTTGTAAAAATTTTAGTGCACATTCAACTATCCTTACCCCCTTTTGTAAACAGGAATAAGGGGAATTTTTAATCAATTTGCAAATCTAATTTTTTAGCCAAACCTTAGTTTCTGGGCACTTTTAGTAATTGTCCGCAGGACAATACA
>CAJOND010000173.1 GCA_905236675.1 Candidatus Rifleibacteriota bacterium
TATTCTGCCGACCTTACCATTATGGAAGAAGGCACAGAACTCTTGAACCGCATCAGCAATGGCGGAGTTCTTCCTCAGTTCACATCCTGCTGCCCAGGCGGCTGTGTAAACGGCGGCGGTCAGCCAATCGACTTCAATGCATACGAAAAGATCGAACGCAGAACCGAAGGTCTCTATAAGGCTGACAAAGACCTTCCAAGAAGAAAGTCTCAGGACAACCCATCAATCATCGAAACATACAAGAAGGTTCTCCCCGAAGGTCCATGCGGTGAAAAAGCTCACCACCTGCTCCACACCAAGTATGCAAAGCGTGGGAATTTTAGAGATAAGAGATGAGAGCGAAAGAGATAAGGGGAATGTTTTAGTTTGTGCTTCTGCAAAGTCTCAGCCATAACCGTCATTGCAGAACCACAAGTTATACGTCATTGTGAGCATACGAAGTATGCGTGACAACGTGGCAATCAAGTTTTTTAGAGGTTAGAGCATAGAAATAAGGGGATTGTTTACTAAAAGAATTAAAAACGGTATAATTAAAACTAGGTGAAGCCAATGGAAGATTTGAAAGTAAACAGAGAATATAAAAGCTCTATTTTTGCAATTCTGTTTGGTTCAGAGGAATACAAACAGAATATTCTTGATTTGTACAACGCTCTAGCAGATACAAACTACACAAATCTTGATGATTTGGTATATACAACTCTTGAAGACGCTATTTATATTTCTGTGAAAAATGATGTTTCATTTCTTATAGACGGAAATATGGCTTTATTTGAACATCAGAGTACTTATAATCCCAATATGCCTTTGAGAGGTTTGATATATTTTTCTCATCTTTATCAGTCATATATAGAAAAATGCAAAGACAGTATTTTCGGTTCAAAGCTAATAAAGATTCCTACACCTCAATATATCGTTTTTTATAATGGGGAAGACAGAAAAGTTTCAGATAAGAAAGTCTTAAAGCTTTCAGATGCTTTTATACACGAAGATAAAACAAAAGGCTTTGAATGGACTGCGACAATGCTCAACATCAATATTGGGCATAATAAAAAGTTTTTGGATAAGTGTCATATATTATGGGAATACTCAACATTTATACATCTTGCTAGAACTTATTCAGAAAAACTAAAAGATGTTAATGCAGGTGTTCAGAAGGCCATTGATGAATGTGTCTCTAAGAATATTCTTAAAGACTTTTTGATTGAAAAACAATCGGAGGTAATTGCTATGTGTCTGTTTAAATTTGACAAGGAAAAATATGAAGATACTCTAAAAAGAGAAGGAAAACAGGAAGGTATAAGAGAAGGTGCTTTAAAATCTATAGAAATGCTATATGAATTAAACTTACCATTTATTCAGATTGTCGCAGCATTGAAAAATAAATTTGGGTATTCAGAAGCAGAAGCAATAAATGAAATTCACAGTTTATACCCTGATTTTTCTTAATGAGTAATCGATATGTGTCTGTTTAAATTTGACAAAGAAAAATATGAAGATACCTTAAAAAGAGAAGTTAAAAACCAAGGTTGTATTGAAACTTTAATCTCTTTAGTTAAAGATTGATTTTTTACAATACAGCAAGCCGCAGATAGAATGGGTATGTCGATAGAGAAATTCGAAAAAGAGGCTAAAAACCTTGCTTTAATGTAGTATTTTTTTATTGCAATAAAACAGAAAAACCGCCAGAAATCATGATACTTCTAGTGGTATTATTAGATTAATATTCAACACAATTATTTATTGTTTACCAAGTTTAAAACTATTGCAGAAATGTTTTGCAACAACTCAGGACTTAATTTTTTTAAATTTTGTTCCAATTCAAAGATTTCTTTGGGTTGGCAGGTATCTGTATCAAAAAATTGTTTAGGAGATATTTCCAGATAGTCACATATAAAAAAGAAACTTGCCATTGAGGGTAATGATTTTCCCATTTCAATATTATTGATATAGCCAGGATTTTGTCCGATAGACAAACTCATATCTCTTGCTGAAACACCTTTTTGGTTTCTCAATTTAGTTAATCTTATTGCAAATTCTTCACTATACATAAAACATTTCCTTGTTACATATTGTAGATGATAGTGAATGAGATTATGTCGCATAGATAATGATAAATTAATTGACCTATCCGATTGAATATGATATACAGAAAATGATATAGGTTTAAAAACAATAAAGGGGAGTCTACTGTACATACATCTGAAAATTCATATATCTATCAAAATTCTTCATGCCACAGACTTTATAGAAAAGCAATATTTTATCATAATACCCCTGTATCTAAAACGGGGGTTGCGACGCAAGGAAGGGGCACTAAAATGCTCTAGTATATATACTAGACTTGATAAAGATTGACTTTATCAAGTCTTAATATCTCTTTAAATGCTAAAAGGAGAAATCGAGAAAGTAAATTCAAGAGTGACCACAAATGCTTAAAATTTACATAAACTGAATTTAGAAATAAATAAGAAGGAGAGAAAGAAAATGAAAGTTAATTCTTTTAAAAGTATACTCGTTTTCTTGTTTTTAGTATTTGTTACAGAGGTTTGTTTTGCTGAACGAGCTTTTTTAGGGGTTGATTTTATTATTAAAAACAATAAATTAACTATTGATGGGGTATATTATGACACTCCTGCTTATAAATATGGTTTACAAAAAGGTGACATCTTAGAAAAATATCAAAATACTAAAATTACTGATGTTTATAATTTCTTGAACAGCACTTTTATAATTAATAAAAATGTTAATCTAAATAAAGATAAATTAGAAAACAAACAAGTGTTAGAAACTAACTGGTGGTTTAATGGTTATTCCTTAAAAGATGTAAAAATTGGTGATACCTTAAATTTAGAAATATTAAGAAATGGTAAACTAATGACAAAGAATGTCAAGATAGAAGATATCCCTCATTTAATACCTTTTTATGATAGTAGAGACCCTAATGATAAAGAGAAAAATAGATTTAGAGCTCCAATAAGTACAATGTATAATTTAGGAGAAGAAGTATTTTTGTGGTCATATTCTTCAAAATTGAAGAAATGGATAAGTGAAATACCTACTTTAAATGATAGTAATGAATTAAAATTAGATAAAACTAGACTAGGAAAATTAGAGAACGATTCTTTTTATACAAATGGAGGTCATATTTTATATACTCCTAAAAGTCATAAGGTTTCTGCAATATATTTTTATGGAGAAAATTTTACGGGAAATAAATGTTCAAATTTGGGAATTACAGAAAAGGCAATGAAACAAATAAGTGATTATTCTAAGTTTCTTCCCAAAGTAGAATTTATTAATGAAAATTTAGGAAATCGATATATTTTTTATTTCCCTATTAAAACTCCAACTTTTTTAATTGTTAGAGCTGTTTTAAATGATGATAATAATGGTGGTCATATAAATATTGTACAAACTTCTTCAGCTATGAATGAGTTATTCCATAAAGAACTTGCTCAAGTAGAAAAATATACTGATTTTAATAAAAAAGAAAGAAATGTTCCTACTCAATTAGGCGGTTATAGATTAGGTGATGTTCCTATTGCTAAGAAAGTAAAAGATAGAGAAAAAGGAATTTTTGAAGCTAACGGAGAGTTTAAATTCAATTCAGATGGTTATAGTTTTCTTAGACATGATAATTTTCTATATTTCATGAGTTTTGGTGAAAGCGGTGGAGCCATTGGTTATACTCCGAAAAGTCATAGGATTCATGAAATAAGTTTGTGTTACAACAAATTTAGTTTAGAAACTGTTAGTAGCGAAATTTCAAATAATATAAAAAATTTATTAGAAAATGATGTAAAAGAAATAGAAAATAGATTGGGTATTAAAGCTGTTCGTGAAGCAGAAGATAGATATGTTTTAAATTTCCCTTCAAAAAGTAAAACAAAATTAATTGTTGATGTGTTTAAAACATTAAATCAAGATGCTGCAACCTATGCTTTAATGACAGGTCAGAGAGAGGATATGTATGGAAATAAACTCTCTTTAGCTTATGGATTTATCCAACTCACCTTAACTTCAGATGAAATGACTAATATTTTCAATAAAGAAAAAGCAGAAATATTAGCTATACAAAAAGCAAAAGAAGACAAAGCAAAAGAAAAGAAAAAACAACAAGATTCAGCTTTTGGTCTTAATTAAAGAGACTTTCTATTTGTAAAGGGTAATATGACAAAAAGCAGTAATATACAAATTAAAAAAGTCAATAATGGTAAGAAACAAGGTCAACAAGCACCTTGGGGTAATCTTTTCGGGTATATATTAAAGGCTATTTGTAAGAAATATTCTAGTTTAAACAATATCCAAAATAAAGCAACTAAATTATCTGATGATTTTAGTAAGTTTTTAGAAGAAATAAAATTTGAAGTATATGAATTGAAGAAGATTGACCCCATAACTTTAATTTGTTTTTTAACAAGTAATAAAGCTACTAGAAAAGTAAGAATAGAAACTTTTCTATCTATATTTAAAATTAATGTTAATAATATAATTTTAAATAATTTAATGGGTATTCCCTCTAGGAATTTATTTACAATGGCGAAAAAATATAAAGAAAAATATCCTACAGATGAATTATGGGAGTTGGCTTTGGATATTAGTAAAGGAAGACTTAAAGGACAAAAAATTAAGGCATTATTTAATAAGATTATATTAGAAAATACTGGTGTAAAAGTTACTAATTTATCTGCGATGATGTATCTTTTTAACCCAAAAGAATATTATTGTATAGATAAAAGAGGTGCACAAAAATTATTAAAACTTCCAACTGTAGATAAAGATATATGCCAGATTTTAGAAAGAATAAGTGGTGATGTTTATGATAGTTATGGTTGGGATGAATTTTCAAATATACAAAAATTATGTAGAGATAATAAAAATATAATCGGGACTCCTTATCAATTATATTTAAATTCGCATTGAAAAAATGAATTTTTAACAAAGACATACCCAATAAAAGCTAAACAGACTCTAGTTAAGATAGGGTCTGTTTTTAGATAGAGAGTTAAAATCATTAATGAAATTGCGAAAAATTCTAAGACATTGTATTTTTTATAAACAATAATAATAATTTAAGTTTGTAAATACAATAATTTGCTTAGGTAGCTATATAATATATTGAAATTTTCATTGGCCTTTTCCCCTAAAAAGAAAGATTATTAAAAGGAAAAAAATTACTCCCACACCCCACACCGATTATAACCTAAAAAATACTATAACTACTTCTTATTACCTTTCTTTTTCTTTAATTTTTCTTCTTTAAGCCACTCTTCATATTCATAATCTA
>CAJOND010000174.1 GCA_905236675.1 Candidatus Rifleibacteriota bacterium
TAGCATAATCTGTATCAAATAGCGATTGTACCTTATTTTTTAAGGAGTTTTTTTTGAAAATTTACCACTCAGATGAATTTGAGTTTTTAGACAGCCTCCAAGGAGAGGCTTTAGAACAGCCTAAATCTTTTCAAGATGGGAAAAATAAAAGGAACTATAATTGCCCAAAGAAAGACAGCAGTATTGCTTGGATCGGAAAAATTTCTGACAATTGGGAAGTTGCTAAAATAAAAAATATTTGCAAATTGCAAACAGGGAATACTCCTTCTACTTCTAATCCAGAATGGTTTGATGGTGATCTGAATTGGTTTACACCAAGTGATTTTACATCTTTTTCATTATATAATTCTTATAGAAAATTATCCTTAAAAGCCAAAGAAGAAGGAGTTGCCGTAATAATACCAGCAAATTCTGTATTTATTATAGGTGGTACCGCTGGGAAAATAGCTTGCTGCAATTTTGAATGTAGTTGCAATCAACAAATAACAGCTTTAATAAATCCTATTATAAAATATAAATTTTTAATGTATGCTCTGGTTGCAAATTCTAAATATATAAAAGAAACTGCTTTTTATACAACACTTCCTATTTTAAATAACCAAACTATAGGTAATTTTAAAATCGCATATCCTAAAAATCTTTTAGAACAACAAGCCATCGCCGATTACCTCGATGCTAAGTGCTCTGAAATAGATAACCTCATAGCCAAGAAAGAGCAGTTCCTAAAAGAAATCGAAACCTATAAAAAATCACTAATCTACGAATATGTCACAGGCAAGAAGGAAGTTGAGAATTGAGATTGGGGAATCGAAAAGCTCATGCCTGGTGCTAAATTTATGAGTGGAAGAAAACTTTATACTTTTTTCGTAATCTTTTAATAAATGTCAACATTCATTCTACAAAAAAAAGAGAAAAGTAGATTGCATTGATTCTGATGAATTGCCTAAAACAATAAAACCTGCTATATAAGCAGGCTTCTCGTCTTTGGTGACCTTCGGTCAACCTTTAAAAGAGAGCGAGATACGGGACTCGAAATCTCTGACTAACAGCTTCGCCTCTGACTTTTCAGCGTCAAACCACAAAACTTTAATCATAAAATATCACATTTTTATCATAAGTCAATTCTAATTTTTTGACGCCTTGACGGAGGTGTTTTATTCCTTCAAAAATAAATCGGCACCCGCATGATACGCACTGTTAGTAGGCGTGCGAAGGTCTGTATCCTAATTCTGATTTTTAAGAAGACAAATCAGCAAATACTTCAGGTGTAGTTTATATACATAATTACATAGTATTAAATGTAATTATGCAGATGCAAGTATTCCCCTGTTGATTTCACTATATTGCTGGATAGTTGTATCACGTCTTTGGTTTTCAATCATATTTTCAAGCATTTTTTTACCGAAGCCTGTGGAACTGATAAGTCTGAAAAGATAAACCCATATTTTGAAACGAAGAGGGGCATAGAGCATTATAAAATCCCGGTCCATGACTTCTACGGTTTTTCTCAGTATATCCTGAGCCTCTTTGGGCCATCTAGATATTTCTGATGTTATTTTACGTAATAGACTGTCATCACCTTCTGATTTATCGGAAAGGGTGCTTATATATATTTCAATAAACTGTCTGAACTGGTCTGGTCTTCTTACAAGACCTGTAAGGTGTAGATACAGAAACTGGACAGAAACAGAGTTGATATCTATAAGGTTCTGCCTAGCCATTTCAAAAAGATCCGATCTTAGAATAGCGAACTTCCTTCGGCTTTTTTCAATCATGGCAATATCGCCGTATCTGATTCTCTTCTTAAGAATCATGAATCCGTCTATGAACTCAAAAATAGAAATTATCAGAAGTGAAACAACTAGGACAAACTGATATTCGTTCATTTCTCCTTTGTCTCCTTTTTCTGGCTGATATGTTTTCTGCTTTCAGAGAATTTCCTGTATTCTGCAGGGTCTGCAAAATCTTCAGTTATAAGAAGTCTTTCAATCTTTTCGGGTGTCCATCCTTTGTTTTCAGAAAGATATACTTCTTTCCAGAATCTCACCTCATTTGAAAGTCTCTGGATAGTTCTTTCCTTTTCGGCGAGAGCAGTGTTGGTGTCTTTGTCCTTCCTGCTGTCATTGTATTTTCGCCATCCAAAACAAAGGGAAAATATAAGAATAACAAGAATGATAGTTCCATTTGAACCGAAAGTGTTGAAGACAACCTCAAGTATTTTTCTTATTGCATCCAGCATTCCTTCCGACATAGGCACTCCCTTACCGATAATTATATCATAAAATATTAAGAAGTCTATTTTTTTAAAACCATCCTTTAATTTACAAAGTCAAAGATCTTTTTAATGGCTGAAATACCAAACGACCGACAAGAAAAAGAAAAGTTCCATGAATAATATTAAAATCATCTTTGAATATTTTTTATCGGAATCTTCTTTTGAAATGTTTTCATTTTTCGGATTATGAATTTTGAGAATGTCTTCCGCCATATCGGTTAAAACAGGAACATTCCATATATACAATGCGATAATCCCGATAAAATAAGGAACTCTGATAATAGGTGGAACTGGTGTTATCTTTTCGGACCATAGAGGATAAACAATAAATGTTCCAAAATAAATACAGGCGATAGGTATTCTTAACTGCTTGATTCTCAGAAGACCGCCTATAATTACTAAACACACAAAAAATATTAGTATTGGTATTCCGTCTAGTTTACCCATTTTAATTACCTTATTTCTTTCTGGTTTCTAGGAACTCGAAGAAGTCTAGGACCAGCTGCTTTTTGTCTTCGGGGAGGGCGAGGAAGCTTTGTAATTATTACTGTACTTTTGGCGGAGTTTGTACTAAAATAAAAATTTGGTAAAAGCATTATCTCCTTCTTCATTTAACGCCTTGCAAAGAATATAAACTCTATTCTTATCCATTAAACAAAACTGTTCTATTATATCTTTTTCCAATTCTTCTATTTTTTCTTCAGTATAATCACAAGCTTTATTTTGTAAATCAATAAAATCTTCTGAATTATACTTTTTTAAAATTATACCTCTATTGTCCTGATTGAGCATTTCAAAAGCCAGGTTTAAATTAGATATCATTGTAATCTCCTTATTTCTTTGATTTTCATATGGACAAATTCGACAAAGGCTAACGCTAGTTGCCGGTCTTCTTTCGATAATAGGGAAAACTTGTTTTCAGCTTCTTTCTTTTCAGAAGAGTTAGTGATTGTGATGGAAGAGTTGAAGGAATTGTTGAAGCTGTTGTTAATGTTTGAGATGGTAGAGCTTCCTGTTGCTTCTGGTTCGTCTACAAGATCGGTGACTTTTACGCCAAGAACTTCGGCTAGTTTGGTAATTTTATCGGCGTTGGGAATTCCCCTACCTTTTAGCCATTCTGTAATACTTGAAGGAGCAACACCTACCAAACGTGCTAATTGACGTTGTGAAATTTTTTTTATTTTATTTTTTTCGCTTAAAATGCGGTTAAAGTTATCTTTAAACATTCTAATTCCTTTATTGATTTTCTACATTAAACCGTACTGGGAGCGAGTTTGCAAGTGTTGAAAAATTTAAAAAAAGTAAAAAAAATATCTTTACATACTTGTATAAGTATGATATACTAAATATATCAAATGGAGCGAAATAATAAAGAAAGGAGAAAAGTTAGAATGGCTAAAAATATAAAAGTGGTCATACCGACCACCGAAGCCAAAGGTAATGATAACTACGTGCTTACCAAGTTCACAGTTAAAGTTACCTACGAGATGGTCGATAAGACCAAGGCTAAGTAATTAGCCCAGCCCCTAGAGGAGAAAACCTCTAGGGTGCTAAAAGCCATTCTAACATAAGTATATAAAATGTCAATCGAAGAATCTAAAAAGCCTCACACCTCATCGGCTGTAAAAAACCGATATAATGCAAAGGTTTACGACACAGTAAAAGCTTTGCTTCCTAAAGAGATGGTAAAGGCATTTAAAGAGAAGCTGAAAGCAAAAGGTATGACACAGGCTCAAATCATAAAAGAGGCTGTAGAAAAGTTTTTAGCTGAATAAGAAAGGATAATAAGATGGAATTATTAACTATTAACAACCAGAAAGTGACTATCAAGGAAAACGCAAAATCTTGGACCGTTAAAATTAAAGCGAAAAAATCAATGGAATCACAGGAGATATAGAAACTTCTATTAATTTAAAAAAAGATGATTTGCCTACATTGGAAGATGTTAAAAAGTTCTTAAAGAAAAATAAGTTTTGTGAACTGGCTTCAAATATAAAAATCGAAACTAAATAAAAACAGCCCTCGCAAGAGGGCTTTGTTTTTTAGATTAATCAGACTCTAACAGTTCTCCAGTGGCGAAGTCGAAAATCCTGTAATTAGGCGACAATTTTCTGAGGAGCCTTTTGTGTGGTTCGTTATGTTGTTCTTTTGTGTTTTATAATGTATAAAGAATATTTTCATTGCCACTATTTATTATTGTTTAGGATTATTATCAGAGATTTGTTTTTTGTGTGAATAACCACCAATCCAACCTATGGCTAAAGTAACAATTACTTTAAGACAATCATATACAAATTGTTCTTTACCAAAATAAAAAGAGGCAATTACTAGGATAACAATAAAGATTACACAATAAGAAGCAAAATTGAATGCTTTGTTAAAAAACTTTTCGGCTAATTCTTGTTCGTTCTTCTGGAGATCATGTTTTGTTTCTAACGCCTTAACAGAATAATCGTAACCCTTGATATCTTTTTGTTTAACTATTTCAAGCCTTTTGTTTTCAAGATCTATCTTTTGCTGTTCTAAAGAAGCGAGACGTTCTAGCATTTTAGCATTAATTTCTAGTGCTTTAATGTCTTGATTTGATGAATTATTAGGCATATAGTCCGACATATTCCATTAATTCTTTTTCATCGGAAGTTGAAACAATGATTCTTCCAAAGTCGTTTTTGTCAAATGTAGGTGGTATTATATCAATTACTTTCAAATTGGGAAGAACAGCTTTTAATTCTAGAAACTTTTCAGGAGTAACAGATTTTTCGTCTGGTGATGCATAAGTGAACTCATAGTTTGCCATATGCTAATCTCCTTTTCTCCTTTAACTTCTATATATATAAGTTTAACACAAAAGTAAAAAAAAGCAACTTCAATAATTAGCCTAGTTTTCTTTGAGGGAAGAAACATAGTTCAGAAGTTTTAAGTTAGTTTGTGTCGATTCGTCATTGCTGTAAATGTTAATCAATTAGTTACATTTTTACGAAGTTATATAAAATAAAAAAGGACTAAGTAAAAATGGAGATAACGAATAAGAATT
>CAJOND010000175.1 GCA_905236675.1 Candidatus Rifleibacteriota bacterium
AACAATACAATTTAGTTTTGTAAATAGAGTATATTAGCCTCTAACCTTAGAGGAGATTATCAGAATGACTAAGACATTTAGAGATTACGACAGAGAAAAGGATAAGGAAGTTTTTACAGAAGAAGGTAGAAAAGAAGGAGAAAAGAAAGGCGAATTTAATACTGTATATAATTTTATAAAACAGGGACTAGTTACTGTTGAACAGGCAGCCAAATCTGTTGGCTTAACAAAAGAACAGCTTTTAGAAGGCTTTAAACAATACAATTTAGTTTTATAATTTTACTGTTTTTTATCATATAATCATTGTTTTATTCTAAAAAGTAAATAACCACTTGATTTCATAATTCAAACGGTTCTTGGAATCTTAAATTGCAAGAAATAAAGGAAACAATTATCTTTTTATTCCAACTTGACCAATATCAAAGACCGTAATCGGACTTGGTGAGTTTAATTTCATCTCCAGCCCTTTTGGAATAGCATTTCTTTCTTTTAATACTATTTATTATTTTTTAGCATAGTTCTTGGTTTAATAAAAATAGATAGTTATTTGGAAAGCCTATTAAAGACAAATCTACACCGCTTTTATATTTGTTTAATAAGGATTCAATCTTTAAAACTAATTCCTTTTTGTCTTCTTTTAATGGAAGTCTTTTGAGCAAAACAAGTATATAGGCAAAAAGACTATCATTCTTTACCAAAGGATTATTTCTTAGAAATTTTTTAGAGAATATAGCTGGTGGATTAAAATTTGAATTGTACAATCTGGCAGAATGTGCACATTTATTCCTCAATACTGTTAGGCAATGCAAATGATTTTCCAATGTTTTATGTCCTGTTCCGGATGATGCAGCTATAATGTCTTTTTCTGAATAATACATTGAATTATATAGTTTAGAAAGGTTAGAAAAAGATAAGAATTCAACAATAACCCATAATGGCATTTTATTTTGATACACCATCTGATGATGTTTTAAAACAGGTGAATCTTTATAGAACTTTTTTTGTTGCTTAAAGCTATTGATTACTTCGTCAAATCCAACTTTATCGAAATAATTGTTTCTGTCGTAATGTTGGTCATGAGGTGGGAGAATACATTTAACCGAAGAGAAATAGTAAGATATTTGAGTCCTGAAGTATATTTCCACCTTTTCTATGAATATTCTTAAGAATGCTCTAAGTTCTTCATCAAACTTATAAATATCATAAATAGACAAAAAAAAAACTTTAACCTTCAAATCGCTATCTGTTATAGACTTTCGATATTGTAAAAGATAGCCAGAAAAACGGTAATAGTTAATTGTTGAAAGTATTTCTGCAGCTGTATTCTCGTCGTTAAAACTAATTCCATGCTGTTTTAAACGGTCTATTTGTTCCGAAAAAGTTAAAGGTTTCTTTAAATCCATATAATTATCCTAAATGTAAAAAAGCTAGGATATACCTAGCTTTGGTCCCCAATACTTCAAAGAAGTCTCGGGCAACTCTGTTACTTTAAATATAACAGTTGAATTTTATTTTGTCAACGCATGTATTTAGTGAGAATGCAAACTCGCAATTGTAGAAGTTAATCAATATTTAAGATACGCCATTGCTGATCAAATGAAGCTCCCCAACGAATGGTGGAGTGCTGGATTTTGCGTAGCAAAAGACTGAGGGGGCCGCAAGCATAGGCGTGGCAATCCAGATCTGCCAAGTATTTAATCCTTGTTTTATTCTAAAAAAAACACTTGATTTCGCTATTCAAGCGGTTCTTGGAATCTTAAATTGCAAGAAATAAAGAAAACAATTATCTTTTTAGTCCAACCTGACCAATATCAAAGACCGTAATCGGACTTGGTGAGTTTAATTTCATCTCCAGACTTTTAGAAATAGCATTTCCATCTTCTAATATCCTTTTTATTTCATCACATCTCCATTCTATATCTGCACTATTCATAATCCTTATATATCTACAATTGTAATTGCTAAAAAGATTTTAAAAAGCTATAATAAAGGTAACAAAGGAGCTATAACTATGGTTATAGAATCAGATATTCAAACAATAATAAATCGTCTAATAGAAACCTTAAGCCCTATTAGCATATATTTATTTGGTTCTTTTGCAAAAGGGAATTACAACAACGATAGCGACTACGATTTCTATATAATAATGCCAGATGATTCTGGAAATATGATAGATTTATCTCAAAAAGCTTACAGATCTTTAAAAGGTTTAAAAAGAAGACCCGTTGATATAGTTTTAAATTCGAAATCCGTATTTAATCAACGCTTAAAAGGGAATACTCTAGAAGCTATTGTAAATCGAGAAGGCAAACTGATTTATGAACGATAAAGATATTGTTCAAGAATGGGTATTATTTGCCGAAATGGATTTGAATACGGCGAAACACCTGAATAAAACAATGTTCCCTCAGCCTTTAGCAATTATTTGTTATCATTGTCAGCAAGCGGTTGAAAAGTATTTAAAAGGAGCTTTGATTCTATTCGGTGTGGAAATACGCAAAACTCATGATTTAGGCATCCTCGCAGAAGAACTAAATAACTACATTAGTGTGGATGATAAATATATAGATTATTGTTATGATTTAACTACTTACGGCGTAAAGACAAGATATCCACAAGAACTTCAAATAGAAGTTTATCATAAAGATTTAGCATTAAAAGAAGCAGAAGAAGTTTGCAACTGGCTTAGCAACATAATAAACAAACATTTAACTACCAATAAATAATAAGCCACTTGATTTCACAATTCAAGCGGTTCTTGTGAAATAATAAATATTTATTCTTTGAATTTTTAAATTTATTCTTTTTGATTATCTTGATAATAATGAAATTGTTATATAATAAAAATATCTTACAGAAAATACAAAAAGGGTAACAACTAATGGAAAACGAATTAAAAATACTTAGTGAGAGTGATTTGAAAAGTAAGATTTACTTTATTCGTGGCGTTCAAGTTATGCTCGACAGTGATTTAGCAGAGATTTATGGTTATGAAGTAAGAGCTTTAAATCAACAAGTAAAGCGTAATATTAATAGATTCCCTGACGATTTTATGTTTCAACTTACTCGAGAAGAGTTTGATTTCGTGAAATCACAAATTGTGATTTCACGAAATGTAAATTATTTTCAAGGTCAAAAAGGTGGAGTAAGGAAACTTCCGTTTGTTTTTACGGAACAGGGAGTTTATATGCTTGCAACTGTTTTACACGGTAAACTTGCAGAACAACAAAGTATGTACAATTAATAAAATAGAAAATACTTCCCTTATATATCCAATTATAGACAAATACTTATTACAAAAAGATAAAATTCTTTGAAATTTAATTATTACTTAGGCAATAAAATATTAAACATTGTTATAACCAAAATTGTCATTACGACCAATGAGCGTGGCAATACTTTTTTTATTGTAGTTGGTAGTTGTGGTAGTTATTATTTTAAAGCCTCCACTAGAGGTTCCTTTTTGAAGATGCTGCCCCAAAAGAAAACATGAGAAGTAATATTAAATTGATGCTCCCCCACGAATGGTGGGGGAGCTGTCACGAAGTGACTGAGGGGGCTGCTCACGAAGTGAGCGGTGAAGGGGGAGCAATGCGAAGCATTGCGTAGGCGGAGGGGTGACCGAACTAGAGTAAATTTAGTTTAGCGACAGCGTATTCAAAAGCCAATCATAATTAAAAACGCCATTGTGATAAGGTACAGGATGTGAAGCGAATCGTAGAGGCTGTGCTAAAACTCGTAATTTGATGAAAACCTGTATTTATTTGTTTGTAGCCTACACATTGTCATAACCGTAATTCTTTCAGGGCTAATGCCCATACGAATTACTTTTTATGACAAATGTACAGGCAATTAGCTCAATCTAATTCAGACTTAAAAATTAGTTTTAGCACAGCCTCTGCTAGCCAAAGGAGTGCAATACAGATCAGCCTGGTATTTATTGTTTAGTAAGCTAAGTTGACTAACAATTTCTAAATTGCTAAAATTATAAAATGGGACAGCAAGATTTAGCACACAAAGAGTTTTATTC
>CAJOND010000176.1 GCA_905236675.1 Candidatus Rifleibacteriota bacterium
ATTCTCTATTTCTATTCGTCTATTCTTCGACATTTCTAAAAACTGAATTTCTTTATCAAGACCAAGAAATCTACGATTCAATAAATTAGCAGCAATACCAGTTGTGCTTGAACCAGTAAAAGGATCTAAAATCCAAGCATTTTCTTTCGTTGAAGCTTGAATTATTCTAACTAACAATGGTAATGGCTTTTGCGTTGGGTGTTTACCACAAGATTTTTCCCAAGAAGCAATAGCAGGCAGTTCCCAAATATCTTTCATCTGTTTCCCACCGTTTAATTCTCTCATTAAATCATAATTAAAGTAATGAGGTATTTTTTCATTCTTTCTAGCCCATATTATAAATTCTGTAGAATGAGTAAAATATCTACAAGAAAGATTAGGTGGAGGATTTGTTTTTGCCCAAGTAACTACATTAAGGATTTTAAAATTTAATATCTTCAAAGTTTGAGCAACAGAAAAAATATTATGATAAGTTCCAGAAATCCAAATTGTTCCATTTTCTTTTAGTTTATTTCGGCAAAGAGAAATCCAATTATAATTAAATTCATTATCTTGTTCAAAACCCTGTGATTTGTCCCAATCACCCTTATTTACAGAAACCTGCTTACCACTCTGAACAGAAAAACCACCATTAGATAAGAAATATGGTGGATCAGCAAAAATCATATCAAATTTAAAATCAAATTGAGTTAATAAATCAAATATATCTCCCAACACTATTGTAAAATCTTTATTTGGTGATTTATAAAAGGATTTAAGCATTAGTTAATTATTTAATTACTTTCTCAATAATGCCATTTTCCATATCGTTTATATTATAAATATTTTCCATTACATCAAAAGTTTCTTCTAAATTATTTCTTGCACTAATCCAACCTTTACCATCTGTAAACCAAACAAAAGTAACATCTTTTATTGTGTCGATTTCTTGAGCTAGAGTTTTATAACTTCTAGCTGTTTCATTCAATTTTGAACCACCACCCGTATAAAAATTAGTTTCTATAACATAAATTTGTTTGTCTGTTTTTATAACAAAATCAAAACGTTTTTCCATTTTTCCTTTATTAGAAATCGCAGATAATTCAATGTTCCATTTATTGGATATTTCATGTATATACATTTCTTTGTAATAATTTTTGTCTTTTACAAAACCTGCTTTTTGAATATGAAACTCAACTAAATTTTCCATTAAATGGCCACCACGGTTTTTTCTACCATTTGAATCTAAGCCTGTTTCTACACCAGTAACATAATCTACTAAATTGCTAACAAGATGATTTTCTAATAAACCGAATAAACCAGATTTGCTCATAAATTCTTCATATTTTGATACTTTTAAATTAAAATCACTGAAATCATACAAATAACTACTATTATTATCGCTTGCGTAAATTTCATTTGCTCTTACAGCTAAAAGAATGGGAATACACTTTACTGTTCTAGGGTAGTTTTTGATTATTTTATTAAAATCATTTTTTATATTTTTAGAGCCAATTAATGAATTCAAAATATTTAGTTCTATTTTTATATTTTCAACATTTTGATAAACCTTATTGAAATCAACATAATAATCAAATGTAGCTATACTTTCTCTGAAACTACCCAACCATTCTGAAAAATTACGCATTATAAAATTCTCCAAAATTAGAATTAAAGTTATCTATTAATAGTTCTGAAATATCGCCTCTTTTACTACCCTTAGAATTGATAGCTCTTTTAGCATAGATTCGATTTATATTGAAATTTGAATACAATTCATCGAAAAAATTATCATTTGCATTTGTATTCTTAGGGTCTGAGTTACTTAATATAAATTTTTGTTTATTATTGTTTATTAGATTACAAAACTCGCATAAACGTTTTTGCTCATTATCATCAAATCTCTCTGAGGAATATGAAGTAAAGCTTGATGTTATGGTTAATGGTCTATAAGGTGGGTCTAGATAAAACAATGTTTTATTATTTAAATAATCTAGAGTTTGACTAAAATCACCATTTAATATTTCTACTTTTTGCAGTAATTTACTATCTTCTAATAAAGTCTGTTCATCACAAATTAATGGATTTGTATATTTTCCAAAAGGAACATTAAAAAGACCTTTTGAATTTACTCTATATAAACCATTAAAACAGGTTCTATTTAAAAAAATAAAAATAGCACTATTTTCAATATCATCTAATCCTTTTGAATTAAATCTTTGACGTTTCTGTTTTTCAAATTCATCTAATTTGTAAAACTCATACTGAATTTGTTTTAAAAAAGAAATTAACTCTAATGGTTTATTTTTAATAATATTATATGTAGTTATTAAATCTTCATTTATATCGTTAATAACAGCACTTTCTATAGTTGGATATTTATTCAATAAATAGAATAAAAAAGCACCGCCACCAACAAAAGGTTCTATGTAAGTAACAGAGCTTTGGAAAAAATCAGAAGGAATTAATGATTCTATTTGAGTTAAAAGTTGTTTTTTCCCACCGGCCCATTTAACAAATGGTTTTGAAAAAATATTATTATTTAATTTGGTGATATCTGATTTTAAATTTATTTCTGACTTATTTTGCTCTTGAAATGCCCCCCCCCCCGAATTTTCAAGACAATTCAATGTACACAATACAGAAATAAAATTTTTATAATCATTTTTATTCTTCATATAATTATAATCAAAATTCTTCCCAATCTGTAATTTGATTGCCTTTTACATCAGAAATCAACATTTGCTTTATAACCAAATTGCCCGGTTCTAGAACAAATTCACCACAATTATATTTTTCTGTAGCCAAATCAAAAGCTTCCTGTTCAGAATTTGCTTCAATTTCAAATTCATCACATACAGTTTCTTCTATTGTTACTTTATAAATCATTTGATTACCAAAAATTATTGTAATGGTTTATTATTGATCAGTTTAAGTAAAAGATCAAATGTTTCTCTTATTTTTAATGTCATATCGCCAAAATAAGGCTCATAAAGACGCATATCAGTTAAAAATTGTTGGCTAAAAAAGTTGGCGTTTGCAATCCTGACATATAAAAAATGTTACTTGCAAATTTTCATTTAATTTATTATTTTACTATTTGAGAAGTAGCAATTTTACTTAACCTATGAAAAACGCTATTTAGGAGCGTTTTGATATTATTGGTGTTGATTTGTTAAAACAATAAAAACTAGCAACAATAACACGAGGCATAAGCCTTATGACACAACTCTTTGATTTGCTACTTAGATACCCAAATAACTTTAATTTTTAATCAAGGAGTTTTTCCATGTCTGAAACAGAAAAGATTTTTGGTTTAACTAACGATTTTCTATTCAAAGCAGTATTTGGCCAAGAATACATTAAACGCAAATCGTCATTGCGACCTTCTGAAAGAAGCGTGGCAATCTAGAGAGAAATAATATGAAAAAAAAAGAAGTTATATATACATAATGTTCAACAAAAGAAACGGAACGCTTTATACAGGGGTAACTTCTGACTTGATTCGAAGAGTTTATGAGCATAAAAACAAAATATACGAAGGTTTTACGAAAAAATATTCAGTCGATAAACTAGGATATTTTGAAGAATATAAAAATATAAATGATTCAATAGAACGAGAAAAACAAATTAAAGGTAGATCAAGAAAGTATAAGTTAAAACTTATTGAAAGTATGAATCCAAATTGGTCAGATTTATATTGGAAAATATTATAGCTATAAACTTATATAATTTTGGATTGCCACGCAGTCTACGACTGCTCGCAATGACGTATAAAAATTATTGTTAGAAATGGGTGTATTTGCTATATAATAGTAAAAAATATGCCTTAAAAAATTCAAAGATACCTTCTGAAATAGAAAGCGAGGCTGGTATGGCAGAAGTAGTAGAAGTTGTTAAAAAGACAAATTCAGACAAAGAAATGCGGGCTCGTATGGAAGATAGAGAAAACAGCCAGATTTATCTTAGCCTCATACGAGGGAGTGGATATAAAAAAGGCAAAGAAGAAGCAACTAAAAATATAATAAAAACAATGTTTTCTAACGGTTTACCTAAAGAAGATATAATAAAATTTACAGGTATTTCAGAAGGAGAATTGAATAAGATAATCAATTCTTAAGTTTAAATTGCTATTCTATTATCTGGATTGCCACGAAGTCTAAAACTGCTCGCAATGAAGGTTATAACAAGTTGAAAATTGAAAGTTTAAAAGACCCCTATCGTCAGCTTAAGCTGACACTTCAACAGCGGTTACACATCCAGTTACCGCTTGTACGCCGCCGTCCTTGGCGGCAGCCCCAACAGCAAGCTTTGGGGGAAGATCTATTGTATAATCAAAGTTTACTATAGTTAGGTCACCCTTTCGTCACCGCATTGCTTCGCAATGCACCACCCTCAGCCGGCTTTGCCGACAGCTCCCCCAATCTTCGATTTGGGGAGCATCTTTATGAAAAAAATCAAGTGGAGGCATTAGGAATATAATTATTAAAAATCTCCCTGTCAGACTTTGTCTGACATCCCTCTTTAAAAAAGAGGGTATTTTTAGGACAATAAAAACAATAACTACCAAAAACTAAAAACAAAAAAACTCTTGCTAGTTCGTAGCAAGAGTTTTTTTGTCAAGAATTAGTCAGCTTGTTCTTCCTTGGAAGGGATGCGGACTACGGAGATGAGGCGGTCGTCGCCTTCTAGGGTTATGAGTTTTACTCCTGAAGCTGCACGGCCTGTTTCTCTGATCTTGTCAGCGTCGAGTCTGACGACCTTACCGCTGGTAGTGACTATCATAAGTTCATCGCCTTCGAACATACGTTTGATTGCGAGAACACTGCCAGTCTTTTCAACTATCTTCAGGTTGATAACGCCCTTGCCACCACGGTGAGTGACTCGGTAACTGTTGATGTTGGTCTGCTTGCTGAACCCGAGTTCCGATACGGTCAGCAATGTTCCAGCATATTTAACGTTGTCGTCCTGTGGAATATCTTCGCCTTCAGCAGCTTCTTCGCCAGTCAAAGGTTCATCAGCAACAGTTTCTGGCAGAACATCAACCTGCGGTTTAGCCAGTTCAGAAGTTTGTTCTGACTGACCGTCAAGATTCAGTTCGCCCTGCTGGGCTTCTTCCTTTGCTTTGGAGAATACTTCCATACCGATAACATAGTCGGTCTGATCTTTAAAGGCTATAGCCTTGACACCACGGGCGGCTCTTCCCATAACTCTTACTTCGCTTTCTGGGAATCTGATCGCATAGCCGTTTCTAGTCGCTATAACAACCTGTTCACCGCCAACGATAGGTTTAACAGAAATAAGCTCGTCGTTTTCGTCTAGCTTCAAAGCAATGATACCTTTTGCTTTCGGCTTAGAGAAGTCTGAAAGCTTGACCATCTTGGAGACGCCGTTCCTTGTGACCATGAACAGACGGCGGGTTTCATCGAATTTCTTTATAGGCAGAACAGCAGTAAGCCTTTCGCCTTCCTGGAACTGCAACAGGTTGACTATGGCACGACCAGAAGCCTGCTTGCCGCCTTCAGGAATCTGGTAGCCCTTTATCCAGTGAACCTTGCCTATAGATGTGAAAATCATCAGATAGGAGTGGGTTGTAGCGAGGAACATATGTTCAACAACGTCTTCGTCCTTGACGTTCATGACGTTGCTACCCTTGCTTCCACGACCAATCTGTCTGAAGGAAGCTGGAGACATACGCTTGATGTAACCGTTCTTGGTGAGAGTTATGATTATGTCTTCTTCCTGCATCAAGTCTTCGACATTGAGCTTTTCTGCAACAGAAGCGGTAATCTGTGTTCTGCGTGCATCTGCAAATCTTGTCTTGATGTCAATAAGTTCGTTTTCGATGATTTCGTAAACCTTGGCTTCAGAAGCGAGGATTTCCTTCAACTGGGCAATCAAAGCCAATGTTTCATGGTATTCTGCCATGATCTTGTCACGTTCCAAACCTGTCAGTCTCTGCAATCTCATATCGAGAATAGCCTGAGCCTGTTTTTC
>CAJOND010000177.1 GCA_905236675.1 Candidatus Rifleibacteriota bacterium
TATTTTTAGACTTTTTATCCATTTCTATAAAATATAAATTTTCCCAAATTATATTTTTTATTATTCCAAAATACTTGTATGAGTTTTTGGACAGCCTCCAAGGAGGGGCTTTAGGGCATCTTCTCCAGTGTTTTGGATATAATCATACCCACTTACGTTAACAAGCTATAATTGCGTGGGTAACTATGCTATCTAGCCTTTAGAGTTTTAAATCATCTTCTTCGGAATTGTTTTTTATCAATTTTTTCTTCAATTTGTGCTAGGGAATATTTCATTTTTAATACCATTTTACCATTGCTATTGTATGCACAGAATTTCTGACCGTCTTTGCTTACAATATAGTATGGAAGCTTTTCGTTATGTGTGTAGCGTTCTTTTACATAAGTATATTCAAGGGGCACGATTATTTTATCTTTGGTAAATATTCTTCCATCTTTGGAATCAAAGTCTTTTATCAAAGGTGAAACAATGCCATAGTAGCCTTTATTCATAACTTTTATCATTGGGAAATCCGGATTAATGTTGTTGGTTTCTATTGAGTCGTAACTACTGCTGCCAGTTTTCCTTATTGGGTCATATAATTGATAACCAAAGCCAGACATATCTTGGCAAATAAATAATAAAGTAGTTTTCGTGCCCTTTGCCCCTGTGGGGTCGTTATAATTGATTGCAAGACCTTTTTTGATTGGTGTTAATTTCTTGAAACCACCTAGCCCAATACCATTTGGATCTAGTAAAGTATAGCCTTCCATAAAGGAATTTTTAGCTATAAAATAATTTTGATTACCATATTCTACTGTTTCCACACCAGAAAAACCATAACCAAATATATCTTTGCCATTTTTGTCGTAAAAACGCCATTCTTCTTTACCATCAGCACTACTTTTGCCATAAGCAGAAAGTGCACCAGCTATGTTGTAAAAAGTTATTTTTTTGTCGCAATCTTTTGGAAAACTACTATTGACTATATGCGTTGTTTGAGGAATATCTACATTTGACTTATTCTGTAATTGCTGATTTAGAGTATAAAAAGCATCTATTTGTTTTTGTTTTTTAAACCCTTCTACATATTTTTTTTCATCTTCAGCATATTCCTTCATCTGTTCGATGTCTTTATTCAATCTTTCAATATTCCGTACAGCATAATCTCGGTCTTTTTTTGTTCTAGCTTCACCATATTTTTCCCTATAATGCTGAATACGTTTTAAAGAATAACCTATTCTACAATCGCCAATATGATCTCCATTTGTGCGATTACAATATGGGCATGGTGAAGGAATGTATGGTATTTCAGGCAAAGGTGTGCAGTTTTTTAATTCTGTAGAAGTTTCTTTATAAAATGGACAACTTTCTTTATGCTTGCCACCTTCACCATGACATTCATTACAAACAGGTTTGCCTGCTGGCGGAACCTTAGCATACAATGACGCTTGTGACGCAACCAAACAAAATGCTGAAACTGATATAGCTTTCCAAAATGCTTTTTTATTCATATAAAACCTACTTTTCTATATAAGATAAAAGATATAAGATATAAGAAGCAAGAGTTAAGAACTTAGAGTATAGACTAGTTCTCAATTGTCATCTCTTCAATCTTCTATCTTCTATCTTAATTCTTTATATAATCGGTTGAAAATGATATATAATTAAGTTGCTATTGTTGTTGGTAATTATTGTAATTAGAATTACAAGTTCCATGAATTCTTATGTCTCCATTTATGGTCTTGTATCTCAATTTTTGGTCTTATAATCTAACGGAGGTTGAAAAAATATGAATAAATATAAAAATATGTTTTTAACTGTGGCTTTTATATGTGGTTCTGTATGCACTACCTGTGCACAAAATACCAATGATAAAACTAATATTTTTTCAGAAATAGATAATTCTTTAAAAGAACTAAACATAGAAATGGTAACCTGCCCTGCTGGTAGCTTCTTGATGGGAAGCCCAAAGACAGAATTAGGCAGAAATGAACCAGATGTAAATTCTATTTGGTATAATTCTGAAACCAGTGTTACAGAAACGCAGCATAAAGTAAACCTAACCAAAGATTTCCAAATTGGAAAATATGAAGTAACTCAAAAACAATTTGCGGAAATAATGGGCAGAAATCCATCAGAATTTAAAGATGACAATTTTCCTGTTACCAATATTACGAAGTGGGAAGCTGACGAATTTTGTAAAGCATTAAATGAAAAATTTTCAAAAGTATTACCTAAAGGTTACAAATTTGGTCTACCTACAGAAGCTCAATGGGAATATGCTTGCAGAGCTGGCTCAACTTCGGCATTAAACAACAATAAAGAGATTGCATCTGTTGATGGTGAGTGCCCAAATTTAGATGAAGTAGCTTGGTATAAAGGGAATATGAACGGAAGATCTGTTCATGCTGTTGGGCAGAAAAAGCCAAATGCGTGGGGAATATATGATATGCACGGAAATGCTATGGAAATTTGTAGTGATGCCCATCAAAATTATACGGAACAAGAACTGACCGATCCAGTTGGAACTCCTCAAACTGCATTTAAAGGTTTTTTATATAAAGGTGGCGATTGCAGGTCAAAACCAGAATTCTGTCGTTCTGCTTCAAGAACTCCATTTAAACCTAGAACACTTTATGCTAACTCTTATATGGGAATGAGACTAGCTATTATTCCTGCGGAATAACACTAACCCCAATCACACTAGTAGTAAGTATTTCATTGGATAAAAAAAACTAAGTTATCGTATCAGTTTTTTATATTTTTACAAAATCTGATACGATAACTGGGGTTTTATGTAATAACGAAATAGAGTTTAGCGTAGTTAGACTTATTTATCGGCACAAGAGTTTAGCGAAAGCTGTATAAATTAACTAATTTTAATCTAATGGCAAATTTGATAAATTAATTGCGTCATAAGCTCCATTTTTTTTATCTTCTGGATGAGGTTCCAAGCCAATAATTGTTATATCGTTCTTATTGGGTCCGTAAACCCAATACATTCTCATCGCTTTACTAGTCTTATTTTCTAAATAAGATTGCCAAACTTTTAATTTATATCTTCTAGATAATTGCATAATTTCATGAGTATTTAAAGAAGGATAATTAGGATTTTCAGATAGTAACTTGAGAGCTTTTCCCCATTTCTTATAAATTCTTTCTTCGTTCTTGTTTATACTTTTGTTTCTATATCTTTCTTGCAAGTAATTCCAATATTCTAGAACTTCAGGAATTCCCATTCTTATTTTAAAATTCATAGATATAATCTTTCAAAAATCTGACAAATCTATTTCTTCTGATACTTTACCTAGATTAAAGTTTTCGATAGCCTTATCCATTTGTTTCAAAGTTTTTGCAGAAATAGAATCTGGAACGGTTAATTCTCTTGGTTCAAGCAATACACAACCGTTTTTATATTCTTTAACATTATAAAACTGATACAAAGCACCTCTAATTGTAATCCTTTTTTTGCTGTCTAAGTGAGCAGTATAATCTTTTAAAACAGTCATAATATCTCCTTAAAAATGGGAATTCCCACCATTAAGTATAACAATTTTGTGAATTTTTTCAAGTCAATGATTTATAGCATTATATACAAGTTATTATATTAAAGCTTAAAGATATAAGCCATATTTTAGGGTATAGGGAGAAGGGAAGAGGGAAGAGGGAAAAGGGAAGAGGAAATATTTAAACATAAAACTTTGGTATTATAAAGCGACTGAAAGTCGCTACATTATTAGTGTTAATTGCAAAAGTAAATGCAAGTTAAATTGCGTTTAGTTCTGCAAAAATAGAAATTGCATTTAGTCCTGCAATTTTGATTTAAATTTTTAAAAA
>CAJOND010000178.1 GCA_905236675.1 Candidatus Rifleibacteriota bacterium
CCTGGAAAATGTCCATTTTTTAGGTTTCGCCCCTCTTTTACCTGTCAAAAATTAGGGCACCCCCTAAATATCACTGTCCATTTTCAAGGGTATAGTTTAGCTTTATTTTATCTCTTCCTCCCTTCTCCCTTCTCCCTAATCCCTTTAAATCTATTCCATTGACAAATCTAAGTAAAAAGGACTATAAATATCTATCTTTCATGAAAAGGTATCTAAAAAATGGAACTCCAACAAAAAGATTTTATTATTCAAACTTTAGGCGAATGTAAATTTGAATCACCTTTGAAATTATCAAAGGTAGATGGCGATAACCTTACAAATTATGTAAATGATGATGAACGAATTCTCTATTCCTGCTATTTAAAAGATATTCAGGCAGACATTGCAGCGGGAAGAGAACCTTTATCTTTTCTAAAAGCTGGTCCTAGGGAAAAAATATTCTTTAATCCAGATGATACAAGAGCTGCAATAGTATCTTGCGGTGGTCTTTGCCCTGGTATAAACGATGTTATTCGTGGTTTGGTCATGAATCTTCATTATCAATACCATGTTAAAAGTATTTATGGCTTTAGATATGGTTATTTAGGTCTTATTAGAGAATCTGGTTTAACTCCGATGGTTATGAGACCAGATTATATTTCTGAAATTCACGAACAAGGCGGAAGCATATTAGGTTCTTCCAGAGGAAATCAAGACGTAGCCAAAATAGTTGACCGCTTGATGGATTTTAACATCAATATTCTTTTTACTATCGGCGGAGATGGCACTTTAAGAGGTGCAAAAGAAATCTACGAAGAAATAACTCGCAGAGGTCTTCCTATAGCAGTAGTTGGTGTTCCTAAAACAATCGATAACGATATAGACTTTTTGGAAAGAACTTTCGGATTTGAAACAGCTTGTTCTAATGCTGTAGATGCAATCAGATGCGCTCATGCGGAAGCAAAAGGCTATCAGAATGGTATTGGTCTCGTAAGATTGATGGGGCGTCAGTCAGGCTCTATTGCTGCTCATGCTTCTATCGCTTCTCAAGATGTTAATTTCTGTTTGATTCCGGAAATGGAATTTGACTTAGAAGGCGAACAGGGTTTTTATCATCATCTTTTAGAAAGAATTAAAAGAAAAGGTCATGCTGTTGTTGTTGTAGCCGAAGGTCTTGGAGATAAGTTCTGTCCTACAGGAATTAAAGATGCTTCTGGTAATACTAAGAGTGGTGATATTGGACCATTCTTGAAAGATGGTATTATCAAGTATTTCAAGGAACATGAAACTCCAATCAGTATGAAATATATCGACCCGAGCTATATGATAAGAAGCTCACCAGCTATCCCATCAGATAGTGTATTCTGCAATCAGTTGGCTCAAAATGCAGTTCATGCTGCTATGGCTGGTAAAACTGGCTGTGTTGCTGGTGTTTGGAGCAATAGCTTCACTTATGTTCCAATAGATATTGCAATAAGAAGCCGTAAGTCATTAGATATGGAAAGCCAATTATGGCTTAATGTGCTTGAAGCTACTGGTCAGCCAAAATTTATGCTCAATAACAAATAATGTTTTATTATAAAAAAGGTTTTACATTAATAGAACTAATTATAGTTATCTCTATACTCTGGTTGCTGGTTTTACTTTCAGTTCCTCCAGTTGGGAGTGGAGGTCCATCTCGTTCAGAGCGAAGATTTAATAATGAAGCTAAAGATTGTTTTTTAAATCAACGCTTTCTTTCTGGTGCAATAGAAATGTATAATATGGACAATACAGAAATGATTGATTCTGCCTTGCCTGGAAAAGATTTTGAAGGGATAATTCACCTACTCATAGATAAGAATTATTTAAAAGATCATTTTGAGTTGCCAACAGATGAGTGTTCTTATGGCTTTATAAATATGACAAACGATGGACAGGTTTTCTGTAAAAAACACGGTTCTATCGGTTCTACTTATCAGAATATAAAGATTCCTAAATACGACAAAAACTTAGAAATACCATTTTCATCTACTTATAAAAAAATAAGAGAGGAGAAAAGACAGGAATTTCTTGATAAGAAAAAAGAAGAAGAAGACATAAAACATAGAAAAAATTTCTTGAATAATCCTATTTTACCAATATCTATTTTAGTCTTTTCTATTTTATTTGCTATTTATTCAGCATTTACTCAAAAAAAAGGAATTAAAGAATAAATCTTTAATGCAAGCTTAAAGTCTTCTTCTTTAACCCACTCATCAATTTTGTGAGCCATTTCTTCATAGCCAGGACCTAATCCTAAAGTAGGTATACCTTTACGACTTGCAGAATATACACCGTCTGTAGAGAAAGGCCAAATTTTATTTACAGGTTCTTTCCCAACAATTGCTTTATATGAATTAGAAACAAGTTTAAAAAATTCAGAGTCGGTTTTGGTTTCCCAGCCTGAATGTTCTGAAACCCATTCACTTTTTTTGCCTTTATAAGAATTACCTTGATAAACAAAGTGATCATAAGTTGTATCTTCAGGTAAATTATATGATTCTTTCAAACTTTCACAAACAGTGTTCATACTCTGACCTAAAGCTAATCTTCCTGTTACAAAAGCAACTGCTTTATCTGGAACAAAACTTCGGTTTTTAGGCCAGCTTTCTATAGAAGCAACCGCTAATGTAGTTCTTTTAAGAGTATTTTCAGCAGACAAGCCATATTTTTCTCTTTGGTCTAATTCATACTTTTCTACAGCTTTTAAAACGTCAGCTAACTTATAAACTGCACTCACTGCTGTTTCTGGAACAGAAGTATGGGAACAAATTCCTTTAGTCTCCATAACCATTTCAAGTTTGCCACGTTGTCCTCTAGCTATTTCCATCTTAGAAGGTTCACCTAATAAGACCATATCAGCTTTTAAATCGAATTCTTCAAAAATATCTTTAAAAGCCATTCCTTCACTTACTTCTTCTTCTGTAACAAAGCAACCAAGCAGTATTATTTTTCTTTTAAATAATGAGTCTAATTGTTTTGCCACAACCATAGCATAGGCCATAGCAGCTAATGCGCCTTTCATGTCACAGGTTCCACGACCATATATTTTGCCATCTCGTCTGACAGCTTTAAATGGATTATCAGTCCAATCTTCAAAATTATCAGCTGTTACAACATCCATATGCGCATTATAAATTAGAATTTTAGCGTCTATTTCTTTTGCTTTTATATATAGTTCCTTTATCCATTCTTTAGGATTATTTTTATCGGGAAAACTATTATAGTCAAATGGAGAAGAAACTGCTAAAATGCTGCCTCTGGAATCAACAAAAGCTGGGATGTCATTTTCTTTGAAAAACTTAATCAAAATATCTGCACAATCTTGTTCGTGACCCGAATAAGATTTACAAGCAATAACATCCGACAGAAGAGCAAATGCTTCTTCATATTCTTTGTCACAAATTGTATTTACTTTATTAATTAGTTCATTATTCATAATCATTATTCAACTTTAAGATAATTAGTCTTATCTAAGAGGACTGGTATTATTTTATCAATCTTTCCAACAACAATCAATTTTTTATAGAAGAAAAGAGAGATTAGAGAAAAAAGAGATGAGAAATGTGAGAGATAGAGATAAGGGGATTGTTTCAGTAAGCGTAAGTCTCTCTAATAACCGTCATCACTGTAAATGTTAATCAATTAGTTACATTTATTATATTATTTGAAATAAGATTTGTCCTAAAGCCTCTCCTTGAGGAGCAATGTCATTAAGTTAAGAAATATAAATAAAATAAATAGTTTAAACTTATGCTGTTGGTTGTATAAATCCATCGTTTTCGAAGTAAAAACAGAGTAA
>CAJOND010000179.1 GCA_905236675.1 Candidatus Rifleibacteriota bacterium
ATTTGGTATAAGCTTTTTGTTTAATGACTTCTTTTTGCCGTTAACATTAAGTTTTATTGCAAATTCTCTACCTATAGTTTTACCAGTATACTGAATAGAGGTTAATGTTATATCGGTTTGAAATTTAATCATGCAATAAACCTTTCAAAATAATTTTTTGCAAATTCCTTTCTGTTATCTGCAATATAACAAATTTGATTGTATTCTAAAATATTAATATCGCCACACATAGATTTCTCCTTTTTTTGAGCAAAATAATTCAAATAACAAATAAATATTTGGATTTGAAAACAGCTCTCAAAGGTATATGTAAAATAATCAAAAGTTATAGCACTAGCTGTTTTATCAATTTTAATAATAACAAAATAAGAATGCTTTGAAAATATCCTTAAACTTTTGATTAAATCCATTCGTTTCTAATAGCTAACTAAAGTCAGCAGTGTGATTGGTGTTTGGTGATGGGTGGTTGGTATTTTATACCTTTTTTTAAAGGGGAACAGCTACAGAGTAGCCAAGGGGATTTTTGAGAAGTATATTAAACATTACAAAGTTGAGTCCGAAAACTCGTAGTTTATTAAAAATCTCCCTGCGACTCGCTGACCTCCTGTCGCTCGCTTGCATAGGCACATCCTGTGCCTTATGTCAGGCTTTGCCTGACATCCCAGCAGCGGCTATCACATCCTGTGACCGCTTGCACGCCGCCATCCTTGGTGGCAGTCTTTAACAAAGAGGGTCTTTTAGGACAATTACCCCAAGAGCCGTAGGCTCTAAACCAATCATACCAATCATAACCTAAAAAGCTGAATTGCCACGCTATCGCTCGCAGAGGCTGTGCTAAAACTCGTAATTTGATGAAAAATTAATATTTATTTGTTTGTAGCCAACCTATTGTCATAAACGTATAGCTTTCAGGGCTAAAGCCCATACGCTATACTTTTTATGACAAATGTGTAGGCAATTATCACAATATAATTTGGATTTAAAAATTAGTTTTAGCACAGCCTCTCGCAATGATGAGTTTGGCACAGACTTGCGTCAGCTAAAACATTCCCCTCATCCCTCTTCTCTTATCTCTGCTCTCTAAAATTCCCACGCTTTGCATACTTGGTGTGGAGCAGGTGATGAGACTTTTCAGCACATGGACCTTCAGGAAGAACCTTCTTGTAGGTTTCGATGATGGCTGGGTTGTCCTGAGACTTTCTTCTTGGAAGGTCTTTGTCAGCCTTGTAGAGACCAGCGGTTCTGCGTTCGATCTTTTCATATGCATTGAAGTCGATTGGCTGACCGCCGCCGTTTACACAGCCGCCTGGGCAGGTCATAACTTCTATGAAATTGTTGCAAACCCCCATTCTGCTTTGTACACAATTTTGTCTAGTTCTTATCCTGTAACCGACTTGCAAAGCAAGCTGTTTCTCGTTATAATAAAAACAAGGAGCAACCTTTATGGGGCAAAAGGACATAGCAGAAAAAACTCTTGAAGCATATAACGATGTTTTTGCTGACATTGTTAATGTTTTATTGTTCAAAGGGAAAAGGCAAGTTAAAGAAAAAGATTTAAAAGATGCAATTCCTGTTTCAATTTATAAAATAAGCGAACAATTACATACTCAGGAACGTGATGTCGCTAAGTTTTGGCAAAACTGCAGTGTGAGAATAGCTTTATATGGCTTTGAAAACCAGACAGAAATAGATAAGAAAATGCCTCTAAGGGTTATGTCTTATGATGCCGCATCCTATAAGCAACAGATTATAGATGGCAAAGAAAATGAAAAACAAGCAGAAAAAGAACTTTATCCTGTAATCAGTCTAGTATTGTATTTTGGAAATAAACGATGGGAAAAGCCCAAAAGTCTTTGCGAAGCAATTAATATTTCCGATGTAGTGAAACCATTTGTAAGTGATTATAAGATTAATGTTTTCGAAATAGCTTATTTATCTGATGAACAGATAAATATGTTCAAAAGTGATTTTAAGATTGTTGCTGATTATTTTGTGCAGATGAGGAAAAATAAAAATTATGTTCCCTCTAGAAAAGTAATAAAACACGTAGCTGAAGTTTTACAGCTTTTGCAAATACTAACTGGTAATAAAAAATACGAGTTTGACGAGAAACTAATAAAAATGAAAGGAAAAAGAATAACTATGGATACATGGCTAGACGATAAATTAGAAAATGCTGAAAAAAAAGGTGAAAAAAAAGGTAAACTAGAAGCCATTTTGTCGCTTGTGAAAGACGGTATACTTACTCTACAACAAGCTTCTGTAAGAATGGGTATGTCTATAACTAAATTAAAACGAGAATCTGCAAAACTTAACATAGACTTCGATTTTGAAAACATATAAGATATAACTATGGATACATGGCTAGACGATAAATTAGAAAATGCTGAAAAAAAAGGTGAAAAAAAGGGTGAATTAGATACTCTGTTCAGACTTATGAAGAAAGGAATACTCACTTTAAAACAAGCTGCTGAAGAAATGGGTATGTCAGTATCAAAATTCAAAAAAGAACTGGAAAAACATTCACTAGATTATTCTGCTTTTGTTTGATTATTTTTAAAAAACTAATTGTTGCTGGTCTTGATTATGATACGATTAAACGCATAATGGAAAGCTGATACAATCAATATAAATAAAAATCTGAATTTAAGAGAGAATATATAAGTTTTTATTTAATATATTACATATTCTCTTTTTTTATTTGCTTTTTTTACTAATACGGCCTCAAATATTATTTGTGAACTCTAATCCACTGGGTAAATATGCATTGGAACGGTATCTTTATTTCTATAGCCTAATTCATTTTCTCGTAAAACAGTTACCCTGGCTTCAAATTCTTCAAACTTAAAATCACAATAAGCAATTACTTTTTATCTTGCTGGGTTTCCCTTAACTAATGTATTTGCAGGAATATCTTTTGTAACTACACTCCCCGCTCCAACCATGGCTTTTTCACCAATAACTACACCTGGACAAATAGTTGTATTCGCACCAATAGAAGCACCTTTGCAAATTTTTGTTCTCAAGAATTTTTCAGGATACTGTTTTGAACGAGGGTATTTGTCATTAGTAAAAGTCACGTTTGGACCTATGAAAACATTGTCTTCTATTTCTATTCCATCCCATATTTGAACTCCACATTTTACTGTAACATTATTTCCTATTATTACATCATTCTCTATAAAACAATGGGAACATATATTACAGTTTTCGCCAATTTGAGCATTAGGCAATATGACAACATACTGCCAAATATTTGTGTTTTTACCAATATTTAAACTTTGACAATCACTAAGAGGATGAATCATTTATCTTCTCCGTAATTATTAATCAACTTATTAATCATCTCCATTTTTACTAGTCAAATCCTGTTAACTATCTTTTTTATAGTAAATTTATCTTCAGACCTGTTTTCTGTAGATATGTAATCTATAGACATTATGTTTTGAAATTTGATTCACAAAAGAACTATATTTTTCTTACTTATGGAGAGTTATTAATCTTATCTATGTCAATAGATAAGATTACTCGGTATTATACCGAGCGCTTTTGCGAGATTCCTGACTTCTGAAAGCAATACATTCAGAAATAATCTAAAACAAAATAATGAAAACAAAGTCTTTGTTATGTTAATATAATCATACTGACCTTGAATCAAATCTTGTTCAGTTGTTTTCAAAAG
>CAJOND010000180.1 GCA_905236675.1 Candidatus Rifleibacteriota bacterium
AAATGAAATTAAAAGGCTTAAGCCCTGTAGAATATAGAACTCAAGCCTGTTTAACTTAATCTTAATTATTTTTTAGTCCAAATTTTGGGGTTCAGTACATTTTTGAAAAAAAATTGGGGGAGGATCGAGATGGGTGGGATATAATCCTAGGGCGACTTTAGTCGCCCTAGGTTATTAAAGTATTGCCCTCCGGGCAATTTAGGGCACGTATTTAAGATCTGCTTAATCGCTTTTAGTCTTAAATCTTTCACTGCTCAATTAGGTCTTCCATTTTGCAACAGAGGGCTTTGCTTAATTTTAGTAAGGTTTCAGCAGCGGTTTTATTGATATCTCGCTGTCTTTGTTCAAAAAGTTGAATTTGACGCAAAGGAACCCCAGAAGCTACTCCGAGTTCTGACTGGGAAAGTCCGCTAGCTTCACGCAATATCCGCAATTTTGTTTGAGGATATGCAGATTCCATTTTACTCTGCATATAGTCTACAAACTGCATAATATCCATTTCGTGATAAATAGAATACATTGCTATAATCTGGTTCATCGAAACAACTTTTAGAATCTCCATAAAGGAATAGCCACTATACCACTGATAGAACGCAAGCGCCCATCCAGCCCAATATTCTGGCCCTTTGTCTAGAAACATTGCATCTTCTGTATCTGTGAAAGTCATATAGGTTTCAGACAATACTTTCCGTGCAAGCTCACATCCGTTCATACCAGCGATATATTTGGGGTTTCCTGCTGCAAACTGTTTGGAAGTGTCAGAAACGGCAAACAGCTGACCAAATAAATTTGGTTCAATATCAAGGCTCATCACAGCAAAATCAACTGCATCTCCAAGAATGCGCTGTGCTCCATTGAGGTAATCTTCATCGTAAGCGCGGGTCGCCATTTTTTATCCCCTCTCTCATTATATCAAGCATAAATAATTCGTTAATTCCGTCGGATGAATGACGGTTTGCACGATAAGCTCTACGGGCTTCCCTGTCACGTATAGATTTCTTTTCATAATAGATTTTTGAATCTGCTGGTTCTGAACCACAAAAGCGAATTTGTTTAAAAGCCAACTCGCTTTTCAACACAATCTGCTCACCTAATTTCCTTAGACGCATAGCGTCCGACAGCTTAGCAAGCGAAATTGTTCCAGCAACAAAATCTTGTGCAAAAGCAAAATATGAATCGTCTGAACGATAGCCAATAATGATGTCATAATTGGAAGGATCAATGAAAAAATACTGCTGAAGATAATTCTTCGCTTCTTCGGCAATACTTCCGTTCTGCCAATAATTACGGTATTTTGCAAGAATAGCCAACCAATTCAAGATACTATATTCAGGGGAATTAAGCCATTGAGACCTTTCATATCTAATTCATATATGTTAGCAAAACCGTCTTTGTTGTCTCCACAAGCCCATTCTTTTGCAAGTTCTATACTTTCTGTTGTATAAAATCCATACCCATAATCATTAGTCCGCTTACTTCCATTGTACACCGGACTCTCTATTATATGATCTGATCCGTGATAAACTAACATAAATACATTCCTCTTTACCAATTATATCTCTATAGCGATATAGTGTCAAGTTACAATAAGTTTTTGTTTTTATAGTAGTCGGTAGTTATTGTTTTTGTTGTTTCAAATTTGTGTTATTATTAGCAATTACAAAATAATAATAATAATTAGTAGAGGAATAAAAGATGAATGTTCTAGTGGTGGGCGGTACAGGATTTTTTGGAATTCCAATGGTTGAAAAACTAATTACTGATGGACATGATGTCACTATTTCCAAGGGAATGATTTCAACTCATGATATTATCAAGTATATTGAAGAACGAACAGGCAAGAAAGCACTATTAGACAATAAGAGTGATTTCGCGCCATACAACGGGTATTTTGAAAAGGTATCCTATGATACAACAAAAGCCGAATCAACAGGGTTTCAATTCTCAAATATAGATACTTGGATTTATGATTTGATAGATTCGTATTTGTAGAATTAAAAACTATTTAATTTTTATCAATAACAATTTTACCGTCTTTAACTTCTTTTACAATGAATTTTTCACCCTCAGAAATATTGTAATCCTCAAATAAAGCATAAACATCACCATCAATAATAGCCACTTTTTTATCTTCTATTAATTTAATTGTTCCTTGATGTCCAGGAAGATTATATACTCCTGCTTTATAAGCATCTTTAGCTAACCATTTATCAATGACATATAATTTTAATTTTTTCCAAACTGAAACATATACAATAAAAAAGATAAAGAAAAAAACAAGTGTGATTGTTATGTTTATCAGTGGTTCATAGTTCAGGTTAATGTATAAAGCAATACTGAATAAAACAATAGCAACTACAGTAGGTAAATCAGTGAGAAAGAATATGTCTAAAAGTATTAAAATAATTCCAATAAAAATCAAACACATCCCAATAGACATAGTTCTTTCCCCACCTTTGCTTATTAATAAAACTTATTAGCTTTAATTATTTTGATTTTGATTATGATTATGACCATAGCTTTCAAGAATAGTCTGAACATTAGCAGGAAGAAATACTTTGCTTGAAGGACTTTCAGAAATACTCTTGTAGCCTTCGAGAATTTTATCAAGCATCAGTAATTTGCTAACCTGTTCTGCACCTAAAGTTGCAGATAGTTTATTTATATATTCAGCTTCAGCTTCTGCTTTAACTTTTATTGCATATGCTTCAGCTTCTGCGGTTTTCTTTCTTGCTTCTGCTATGCCCTCAGCTTCTAATACGGCGGCACGTCGTTTACGTTCGGCTGCCATTTCCATTCTCATAGCATCTGCTGTATCATCAGAAGTTCTTAATTCCTGAATTTCAACTCGGCTGATAGCGACTCCCCATTTAACAGATATGTCTAGTAAACTTGCAGCAACTCTTTCTGAAAGTTCTCGTCTTGAACTTAAGACTTGATCTAAAGACAATTTGCCTATTTCTGCTCTAAGAGCATTTAAACAAGAGTCTGTTAAAGAACGTGGAAGCATATCTACTTCAAATAAAGCTTTAGCTACATCAGTTATTCTCCAATAAATAGAAGCGTCTATTGTTACAGGAACATTATCTTTGGTATGACATTCTTTGGGTGAAGTATCAGATATCTGTTCGGTAAGTTCAATATAACAGCCTTGTTTATTGGCTATATTGCCCCAGTTAACATAATATACATCTTCTAATAAAGGAATTCTTGCGTGTAATCCTTGGGGTAAAACTCTTGAAAATTTACCAAATCTAGTTAGAGCAACAACATGACTTTGTGGAACCTGAAAGAAAACCTGCATAATCAGCCCTCACTTCTCAAAACATTTATTTGATGGTATCAGATTTTTTTAGAATCTACAATACCTTTTGAACCTATTATCACAGGGCAGACACAAATTTATTTCATTATCAATCAGAGTTTGAGTAATAATATTATTGTTTTTATAGCATTTTTTATGATTAGCTCTACAAAATATCGATTATTACAAACAATCGAAGCCTAGTAATCCTCACCTAAACAATCACCACTAATTACTAACCACCAATTTTCAGTTTTCAGTTTGAACTAGGGCGACTCGGAAACCTATGCCTGATGACACTGCGTTAGGAGAAGCTGTTCCTCTACTAGCAGAGCGGTTCTTGGCTGGTTCATAAAAATAGGCTCCGCCTTTTACAATACATTTGCTATTGTTGTTGACTTCTTTTGCTATTCCATTACCGTTATATGCATCTAAGCACCATTCTGCTACATTGCCATGCATATCGAAAATATTCCAGTTGTTGGGCTTTTTGGTTCCGACTTCGTGAGTTATTTTGTCAGAATTAGCTTTATACCAAGCAATATCATTCAATTCAGCACAATTACCCTTATCGGAAGAAATTTGCTTCCCATTATTTAGAGAAGTTTCACAACCTGCTCTACAAGCATATTCCCATTGCATTTCTGTAGGAAGTGCGAACTCATATCCTGCAGGTCTCTTATCTTTGGTAAGTTCATTCAGCTTTTTACAAAATTCAACAGCCTTATAATAAGATACAGATTCTACCGGTTTTTTATCATCTGCATATCTTGATGGTTTTTCACCCATTACATCAGAAAAGAGTTTCTGACTTACTTCATATTTACCTATATAAAAATCTTTATCGATTGAAACTTTGTTTGCATCTAGGTCAGAACCTTTAGTTCGCCCCAATTCATTTTCTGAGCTACCCATCTTGAATTTTCCTGATTTACAGTAAACCATTTGCAAATTTAAGTCAGAATAAGTCCAATCCTGCTTAGCTTCATTATTTTGAGAGTTAGTAACTGTAGTTGTTGTTTCAGAAGTTTTTACAGAAGTGTTTTCTTTAGGCTGACTAGCTATATTTTGCGGAGTTTCAGTTTTTGAAGCGAAATTGATTTCCGTTCCGCTTCCTACTGAAATCAAAGCAACTCGGAAACCAGTCTTCATATCCTTAGTTTTGGGGTTAGCATTCAATCGTATAGCGGAACGGCAAAATTTGGCGTTAACATTGTAGTTTCCACCTTTTATAACGCGGTCTGTTCCCTTTTCTGGACCATTAGGATCTTTTGCTTCACCTTCTACGAAACTTCCATCATAATCTCGACACCATTCAGAAACATTCCCCTGCATATCATATATACCCCAGGAGTTTGGCTGTTTTTGCCCTACTGGGTGGGTTGTAAATTTTGAATTTTTTGCATACCAACCAACTTCATCAAGATTATCGCATTTATATTCTGTAGTCAGCTCTTTGCCATTATTAAAAGCGGAATTAGTACCAGCTCGGCAGGCATATTCCCATTGTGCTTCTGTAGGAAGGTCAAATTTAAAACCAGACGGAATGGAAGAAGAAAACTTTGTATTCAGCTTTTCGCAGAACTCTTTTGCATCATTCCAATTAACT
>CAJOND010000181.1 GCA_905236675.1 Candidatus Rifleibacteriota bacterium
AAATCAAAATACAGAATATTTACAGATATTACTTTGACTACTTTGGAATACTCATCCCCTTCATCAAGATGTTCGCATATTGTTTTTGAAGTGACATAAAGAATTCTATGGAAGAAATCAATTTCGCTATCTACCTGGACTTCTATAATCAGTAATTCGCCTTTGGCGTTTTTTACCTTTATATCGACCCTGTTGTATTTGTCTTTTTCATCATCTTTGTTGCTTTCGCTTTCTAAAACTTCGAGTATTTTTATGTCATCAAAAAGAAGTTCAGAAAGAAACCCCTCAAGAACTTCAAAGTTGACTTTACTTCTAAGCAGACGTTTAACCGCCCAGTCAAACGAAACTAGCTTTTTCTCTGTCACTTTTGCCATAAAAATACCCTCCTGATATTTTATTATAACATCAAGACAATTTCTCTTCAAGGTTACAAAAAGCGCTGGCTAAAGCCAGCGGTGTGGTTAGTAGTAGGTGATGGGTGAAGGAGATAAGCCCCCCTCAGTCACTTCGTGACAGCTCCCCCAGCAATTTTTTTCAAAAATTCTGGGGGAGCTTCTGGGTGGAGGGTCGCTTCGCCGCCAGCTCTAATTGCAAAACTTGGGGCGCTTCTTCAGGAAAAACAATCCGCCCCAAGAATGCGTAAGCATTGCTGGGGAAGTGGCACGTAGTGCCGAAAGGGGTCTTGCTGACGAAGCCAGCAGAGTGATTAGTGGTAAGTGGTGGGTGATGAGTGGTGAGTGATGGGGCTCTAAAGCTTCCCCTTGAGGGCGGACGCCAAGCTTCGCTTAAAGCTTTTTCAACATCTGAATCATTGTTTTATTGTTAGAAAAATCTTTTAAAAATTCTGAATAGCCATTTAACCTATAAAACTCTATTAGCTTTGGATTATCTTGACATTCTATCAATATAAATCTTCCCCCTATTAATGACGTTGCAGACTTAATAATAGAATTTGCATAATCTAATAATACTTTACCCGAAATAGGATTATTAGCTATATTAGTGTTTTTTGCTAATTGCCCAATAAGGAAACAGGGTATTTCTCTTATCGGAATACCGTGAATTTTTCCTCTAAAGCCATCTAATTCTTTTCTGTCTCTTATAGACAATTGATCTGGTAATATTAAAACTTTTAATGATAATGTAAAATAACCTAAAATCACTATTTTGTTGTCTAATAGGTTTTGATAATCGCAATATAAAATAGGTTCTTGATTTTGATATTGTTTCAAAATCTACAGCTTTATTCTTTAGGAAAAATTCAATATCTAAGTCTTTATCACAAGAAAAAGAAGATAAAATTTTATTTAATAAAACTCTATCTTCTTTTGTTTTTTCTATTAAAGTTTTAAGTGGGACAAGCATTTATCTAATATTTTTTCGCTTTGATTGATGTCTTCTTGAATAAAGATTTCTTCTGTTTGATTATTATTAACAGGTTCAGATTCTATAATATCTATTATTTTTTTTATAGCTTTTGGGTCAGTAATAAAAAAGGATTTATCAAATGTTTCTGTAGCCATATAACATTATATCTCCTTTTTATTAATTATCTTTTAAATTAATTATAATGATTTTACTTGTCTTTATCAAGAAATGGTTAGGATAGTTTAGAGATTAGAGAGAAGAGATAAGGGCGATAAAGCGGCAGTCTTCGGACTCGGCTTATTACTGCTTTGCAATCTTCTCGAAAATCCCCCAGTCATTCTACGAATGACATCCCCCTTTAACAAAGGGGGTAAATAAGACCCCCTCAGTCACTACGTGACAGCTCCCCCAACAATGCCAAAGGCATTTTGGGGGAGCTTCTTCGGGGAAAACGATTTGCCCCCAAAGCGAAGCTGTTGGGGGAAGTGATTGCGTAAGCAAAAGACGACGACCAACAGGATGTTGGGAGTGCATGCGAGCGCCAGGAGGGCAAGCGATTCGTAAAGGGGGTCTTAAAAAAATATTTAACTTTTTTGTCCATTTTTCCGTTTTCGGTTGATTATTTATAGAGAAAAAATTTTTCTCATATTTAAAATCAAAAAAGGAGAAAAAATGTATTACTTATACTTTACTAACAAAACTACTTCTAATTCTTACTCTGTTCAGGAAGAAACTGCTGATTACAATGCAAACCGCCAATATAAAGACAGCCTGTTCAGATTTATTTTTGGTCGGGAAGAAAATAAACAAAACCTTCTTGACCTGTATAATGCTTTAAACAATTCTGATTATAAGAACAAAGATGATTTACAGATTAATACTCTGGATAATGTCATCTATATGAGTATGAAAAACGATGTCTCATTTCTGTTGGATAGCCAGATGGTGTTGTTGGAACATCAAAGCACTTTCAATCCAAATATGCCGTTACGTGGCTTTTTGTATTTTGCTAAACTTTATGAATCAATGCTTACTATAAAGATGAACAAGAAAACAATCTACTGGCCAAAGCTGGTAAAAATACCGACTCCTCATTTTATAGTTCTTTATAATGGCGAAGATAAAGATATAGGTGACTATATAACTCTTAAACTATCAGACGCTTTTGAATATCCCGATAAAACCAAAGGTTATGAATGGTCTGCAAAAATGATTAACGTAAACTATGGCAGAAATAAGGAATTATTGTTAAAATGTAAGAAATTAAGAGATTATTCTTACTTTGTTGATGCTGTAAGAAAATTCTCTAAAAAATATCATTTTTCTACAGCCATTGATAAAGCAGTAGATAAGTGTATCGAAGAAGATGTTCTTGCCGACATTTTACAGAAGTATCGTGCGGAGGTTAAATCTATGCTTTTAACTGAATTTGATGAAGAACGGGAATGGAAACTTATTGCTGAAGGGTTTGAAGAAATTGGCTATGAAAAAGGCGTTGAAGAAGGCAAAAAAGAAGGTATAAAAGGTATTATAAAAATTATGATATCTAAAGGGAAATCCAGAGAAGAAATTATCGATTTGATTAATATTTCTGAAAAAGAATACGAAAATTTAGTTAATTAATTATTAAATTCTTATTTGCGACCCCTACCACCCAACACGCCAAGCGAAGCTTGACTTACTGTTGCCACTTCAGCTTGGGGTAGCCGCCCGTAGAGAGGCCAGACCAGATATCAGAATACCAGGTTAGGCCAGAGGCGGGGTAGCCGTCGTAGAGGTAGTTGTGGTTGCGTTCGTCGGGGCTATAGACATAAGTATAACCTGCGGGGTCAGAGTAATACAGCGGAACACCATCAGCAGCAATGTCATTAAGTTAAGCTAAAATGTTTTGTTAGAGCCTGTTTTAAGGCTCTTTTTTTATGCCTTTTTTTATACTATTACAGCATTTATGCACATAACAAGAATATTCAGGGAAAGAAATTCGCACTAATCCACTGTTTAAATAAAAAAAAATAAAAAAAACACTTGACATATGGCTGTGGTTGTGCGGTTCGCTTTCGCTGTAATTAACAGCGAAAGCGAACCCTTTGTTAGTTAAAAATTGCTTAGACAGCTAACAAAGGAGACATCTCTTGAAGAACCCCAATTCTATCAAAAAAATGCTCTGTAAGGATATTAAATCCTTGGAGAAAAATATTCAACTATTTGTTAAAAATCCAGAAAAAGATTTTACAAGAAACCGTA
>CAJOND010000182.1 GCA_905236675.1 Candidatus Rifleibacteriota bacterium
TGCCAGTTTTTAAGTCTTTCAGCTTCATCGCCACCAACACCGTCATTGGCTGGGTCAAAGAGTTTGCCACGTTCTACTTCGTATCTCATGATTGCATTACGAAGTTCGCCTAAGTCTTCACGACATTTAGCAATACGTGCATCTTCGACATAGTCTTGAACATAAGGAACAGCAGCGCCTGCTAAAATTGCCAGGATTGTAATAACAATCAAGAGTTCAATAAGAGTAAAACCTTTTTTCATTTAAATTCCTCCATAGAATTTTAATAACATCCCAAAATTGATATTTTTATATCAACTCAAATACTATCGCAAAAAGTGTACCACTTTAGAAATCTAGGGGTTAGAGATTTAGGATTGAGTGAGAAGACCCCTTCAGTCACCGCTCACTTCGTGAGCAGCCCCCTCAGTCGGCTTTGCCGACAGCTCCCCCACAAGCTGGGGAGCTTCTTCTTTTCCCTATCACATACCACTGCCAAGCTTAGATTGGCTCTAACCATTACTGCGGGAGAATAACAACTTTTTGACTTGAAATACAGTCATTTTGTGGGGTTCCGTTATCTTTAATCAAATCATGACCGTCTTTAATAGCTAATTTATCCTGACCAGCAATAAAATATTTATCATTAAAGAGTGTTGGACCATCAGCAGTTTTCATTAATGGTAAAACGATAGTTTTACTAGCTCCAACTATGCGTGCGTTTGCATCATCATTTTTAACAATAGTAGACAAATCTTCTGGGGTATCTGGATTAGCAGGATCTCTATAAATACTTATTTGAGAAAGCAAATTTCCTAGCTGAGCAGAATCAACCAACTCAACTCCACCTACAGATGCAAGTTTTCTACTGAAAGTCAAATGAAGTTCATCTTGAACGTTCTGGGTATCGACAGCACCCGATTTATTCTTATCAACCCATTTTACACTGACAAGTGCCAGTGGTGGAACATAAGATACTTCTATATTATCAAAAGCAAATTCTTCGCCATCTGAAGTATCTTTTCTATCTGGACCTAGAGAATAAACAATACCAGATTCTGTAGCAACTACATATGGAACACCCCAGGGGTCGATTGGAGAACGGTCTAAGTAGCGGCCTGTCAAATCTTCAACAGTGCCTTTTTCGTAAGAACCTTCACGAGACTCATAAACAATCAAAGCTCTAGCAATTTCGTCCAAGTCAGATTTTGCTTTTGCCTGACGAGATTCTTCAACATAATTCTGAACATAAGGCAAAGCTGCCCCAGCCAGAATTGCCAAGATTGTAATTACAACCAACAATTCGATAAGAGTAAAACCTTTTTTCATATTTTATACTCCGTTAATATAATTACCCCTTGAAGGGGGAAACTCTCAATTACCCTCTTTGTTAAAGACTACCGCCATGGATGGCGGTGTGCTAGCGGTCACAGGATGTGATAACCGCTGCTGGGATGTCATTCGAAGAATGACAGGGAGATTTTTAATAACAAAACAGTCTTCGGACTTATCTTTCTACTGCTTTGCAATCTTCTCGAAAATCCCCCAGTCTGCTTTCGCAGACATCCCCCTTTGAAAAAGGGGGTAAGAACATCACAAACCAAAATTCGCACTTAATCATATAATTAAGTGCAAATAATCCACATTATTGAGCCAAAATAACAACTCTCTGATCTGCGATACAAGCATTCTGTTCAGGAGTAGCATTATCCATGATCTGACCGTGTTCTGGTCTTATAGCAATCTTGTCTTGACCTGCAATAAAATAAGATATGCTGCCAATTGCAGTAGGATCTGTTCTTAAAGGCAAAACGATGGTCCTGCTGGCGCCAACTATTCTAGCTTTAGTTTCATTCGGGTCAACAACAACATCTAAGGTTTCTGATGCATCTGCATTAGTAGAGTCTCTACAAATCATTATATTGGTTAATAGAGTTCCTAACTGGCCAGCATCAACAAGTTCTGCTCCTCCTACAGAGGCTAGCTTTCTACTGAAAGTAAGATGGAGTTCATCCTGGACGTTCTGAGTATCTACAGCTCCTGATTTGTTCTTATCAACCCATTTTACGCTGACAAGAGCCAATGGTGGAACATATGACACTTCAATGTTATCAAAAGCATATTGATCACCAGCATCAGAATCTTTTCTGTCTGGACCCAAAGAATAAACAATTCCAGATGCGGTTGCTACAACATAGGGTACACCCCAGGGGTCAATTGGAGAACGGTCTAAGTAACGACCAGTCAAATCTTCAACTGTTCCTTTATTGTAATCACCTTCTCTTGATTCATAAACAACAAGAGCACGAGAAATTTCGTCTAAGTCGCTTTTTGCCTTAGCAATTCGCGATTCTGAAACATAGTTCTGAACATAAGGCAGAGCAGCCCCAGCAAGAATTGCTAAAATAGTAATAACTACGAGCAATTCGATAAGAGTAAAACCTTTTCTCATATTATTCTATCTCCTTCTATTTTGAAGACATTATTACTACACTTTGGCTGGAAATGCACATATTTCCGCCAGGATTGGCAGTTGTGCTTGCAAGGTCACGTAAGCCACTACCATCACTAACACAGAAAGTGTCACTTCCTGCAGTAAAAACATTAGTGACACCATTGGCTAAAGGTAATGTAATCAAAGCGCCTGAATTGTCAAGTTTGAAATTTGCCCAATCAAACATATTTTCTACAGTATCTGAAGACGTGCATTTAAAATATGTATAAGCAGTTGCTGGAGTTTTTAAAGCAAGACTTTCAGAAGAAATTCTTCTAGAAAACTGTAGCATTAAATAGTCTGGTCTGTTCTGGGTATCTACAGCCCCTGTATTGTTTGCATCGACCCATTTTACGTTAACTAATGCCAAAGGGGGCTGATAACCAGTAGAGATATCGTCATAATTATTTGGAATACGGTCTGGTCCGCTGGAATAAACAATACCAGATTCAGTGGCTACAAAGTATTGTACACCCCATGGGTCAACGGGTGAATTATTTAAATATCTGCCTACAATTTGGCTTATATTTGATGAGTTATAGGTTCCTTCGCGGGTTTCATAAACCATTAAAGCTCTGGCGATTTCATCTAAGTCTGATTTAGCCTTTGAAATACGGCTTTCCAAGACATAATTCTGCACAAATGGAAGAGCAGCGCCAGCAAGTATGGCTAAAATAGTGATAACAACCAATAATTCAATCAGAGTAAACCCATGTTTTTTTGACATTAACGAATCCCAAAATAAATATTTATTTATCTTTTTTTGCAAATATTTCTGCAAAATCCATACCATTTCAGAATAACAAATTTACTTGAAAAGTTCAACTTTTATCAATATGGCAACTAAATTTAGACATAATGATTATATTATAAAAGGTTTGCATAGTTTTATGGTATTTTTACCGCAAATTGGAATTTTTACCTATAAAAATAAATAAAAATTTATTTTTATTTATTTATTTTTGTTTCAATAATAAAAAACGGACAAAAGACATAAGACTCAGGACAAACTATCTTTCGCAGACATCCCCCTTTGAGAGGCTGTCTAAAAACTCAAATTCATCTGAGTGGTAAATTTTCAAAAAAAACTCCTTAAAAAATAAGGTACAATCGCTATTTGATACAGATTATG
>CAJOND010000183.1 GCA_905236675.1 Candidatus Rifleibacteriota bacterium
TTACTCCAAAGGATTTCAGAGAAAAACTAAAAGACTCAGAAAAATCTAATAATTAGGAACTAAAATGTAACTAATTGATTGACTTATACAGCAATGACGGTTCTGGCACGAACTTGTTTTACTAAAACAATCCACTTTTCTCTTATCTCTCATCTCTAATCTCTCTTTTTCGGGTATCTGCCCAATCCATTCTATACCAGAGTCTTTCATCTGGCGGTTGGGTCTGATGCTCTTAGTAATTGCTTGGGTGATAACAGACTGTTTCAGTTTCTTGTATTCTTCAATAGAGGCTCTGGTTTTTTCCAACACAGAGTCAATGGCTGAACATTTCTGGTCTAGGAAGTTGGCTATACGAGCTTGCTCGGCTAAATTAGTTGATAAAACAGGGAAATCTTGCAACATATCTAATCTAACTGAATCGACAGTTGATTTAGAATTAGCAGTTTCTATTTTAATATAGAAAGTATTTTGAAGATAATAGAAAAGAAAACGTCGTTTAACTCTTCTAATATTTTGTAAACTATAAACTCTTTGATGGCAACCGTATTTCCCATCAACATAATGAAATATTTTGCCAGCTCCAACGCCATCGCCAGCCATTAGTATAGCTGGACCTTCAAAAGTGTATTTATTACTATGCTCTACATTTGGAGACCTTACATAAAAAGGGTAAACTCCATCAGGATTATTATCTTGAGTATCTTGATTTCCAGTTTTAATATCACAAAGGAAGCGTAGTCGAATAAAATTCCAATTCTCAGGAATCTGCCCAATCCACTGAATACCACTATCTTTCATTTTACGCATTTTTCTTAATTCTCATTTCTCAAATCTCAATTACATTAGGACAACAGACAAATAACAATGGACTTATTCACAGCAAACTTTTATTGCAACAACAACTACAATAAAAACCAACTACAATAACAACGAAGCGTGAGCTTCAACTCTCAAAGATAGCTTCAAGAGATTTATTAATATCAGCCTCAAGATTGTGTATTCTGCTTACTATGTCTTCAACAGGTTCTGGTGCCTGATACTCATAAAAATATCTGGTCATAGGTATTTCATAGCCAATCTTGGTTTTGGTCTTGTCTATCCAAGCATCTAGAACATAGGGCAGAACTTCACGCTTGAAGTATTCATCAATATCTTCTGTAAGAGGCACGTTTTCTGTATCTCTTAAATTAGCGTCAGCAACAGGTTTGCTCTTCTTCTTAACTATATTGCCATCTTCGTCTTTCTGTGGTCGTTCAACTACAATCTTAGAGTAACCGAACTCTTCTGTATTAAAAATCTTGCTTTCGCAGTATATGCCACCCTTGTCACCAAATACACCGTTAGAGAATGAACCATAGGCTTTAACAATCAGCTCCCTGCATTGGTCAGTAATATCGTTACGCTTGGTGCCTATGCTCTTGCGTCTAGGCTCGAAACAGTGAGAGGCATCTATAAGCTGAACCTTGCCGGCACGTTCAACAGGCTTATCCTTACTGATAACCCAAATATAGGTGCTGATACCTGTATTCATAAACATATCGTTAGAAAGCTGAATAATGCAGTCCAGCCAGTCATTTTCCAAAATATACTGCCTAATATTAGATGGACCACTGCCAGCGTCACCAGAGAACAGAGGCGAGCCGTTCTGAATAATAGCCATCTTACCATTAGGAGCTAGTTTGCTTATTCCATTAAGAACAAAAAGTTGCTGACCATCAGAAATCTTAGGCAGTCCGGGAGCAAATCTTCCTTCTTCTCCAAGTGCGGCTTCCTTTTCAACTGCTTTCTGTTCTCGTTTCCAGTCAATGCCGAATGGAGGATTAGATATGCAGTAGTTGAAGGTGTAGCCTGTGAACTGGTCTTCTGACAATGTATCGCCGAACTTCATATTGTTGGGGTCTCCGCCTCTAATCATCATATCGGCTTTGGCGATGGCAAATGTGGAGGGATTGAACTCCTGACCGAAGCAGGTAACAGTCATTTTGCTGTTAAAGGCGTGGATACGTTCTTCCATACAACTTAACATCTGAGAGGTGCCCATAGCCATATCGTAGACTGTTATATTGCCTGTCTGCTTTAAATCGGCATCGGCAAGCAGAACATCTGTCATCAGATAAATAATATCTCTGCTGGTAAAGTGAGCTCCAGCTTCTTCCCCAAATGATTCAGAGAACCTTCTTACCAGGTCTTCAAAAATATATCCGCAATCGACAGCACTAATCTTATCTGGGCCTAGATAGCTGTGAGGTGCGTTAAATTCCTTAATAGTGAGATAAAGGGTGTTGCTGTCTACCATACGCTTGATAATGCTGTCAAAATCAAATTTTGAAAGCACATCCTGAACGTTGGCGGAAAAACCAGCCAGATAGTCTCTGAAGTTGGCTTCAATGTTTTCGGGGTCTGCAAGAAGAGTAGTAAAAGTAAACTTGCTTATGTTGTAGAACTGGTAGCCAGAAGCTTTTCTGAGGAATCCATCTATTACAGCCAGCTTCTTAACCTTTTCATACTGTTCTAACACAGCATTATGGGTTGGTAACAAACAGTCGTGGAACCTCTTTACTACCGTCATAGGCAGGATTACAAAACCATATTCGTGTGGCTTGAAGGACCCACGCAGCATATCAGCCACATTCCATATCATACTTGCCTTTTCAGCAATATTTGAACCTACAACAGCGAAAGCTTCATTACTCATACTATGTACCTCTACTCGAATTTAAACGGTGACATTTTAGCATTTAGCATTATGCACCGCAATACAATAAGTTTAGATTAGTGTCTATTACTAAAGAGACAAATCACATTATTGCTCGTAAATTTGTTTTTCCCTTTTTAGAAGCCTGTCACTGAATCTTTGGAAAACTAGCCTAAATTTTTTATTTTCTGCAACTTTCCAAACATCAAAAAAAAGCCGCTTCATCAGCGGCTCTTAATTACTTCTAGATACTTTGTGATTCTAGAACAAAGTGGAGGCGGCGGGAATCGAACCCTGTGTCAGAATCTGTTCTGCGACTTAATTACCTCCGAGTCTGGAATCGCATAGACCCTTAATTAGACCCTGATTTTCCAAAAGGTTTTGAACCTTTGTCTTGGGTTTATATTAACCTAAAGGGTCTAAATTATCAAGCTAAGATAACATAATAATGTTAGTTTGTGGCTACTTCTTTCATAGCTGCTTTAAATTTAGTAACAGTCATCCCCATTCTTTCAGCAGCTTGTTTCAAAGTAAGAATACCATCATTAACAAGTTCAGCTAAAGTTAATACTTTACCTTTTTCGATGCCTTTTTCAATACCTTTTTCGATACCCCTGTTTTCTACTTTGTCTAATAGTGATTCGCCCATGTTTTTATCAGTTTGTAGCTAATTCTTTCATAGCTGCCTTGAATTTGGCAACTGTCATACCCATTTCTTTTGCTGCCTGTTGAATAGTAAGCAAACCTTTATTGATAAGACTTGTTAAAAGTTCTAGCTGACCTTTAATTTTACCTTTTTCGATACCCCTGTTTTCTACTTTGTCTAATAGTGATTCGCCCATGTTTTTATCAGTTTGTAGCTAATTCTTTCATAGCTGC
>CAJOND010000184.1 GCA_905236675.1 Candidatus Rifleibacteriota bacterium
TTATTAGGTATTTAAAGATGTAAGCAAAATAAAACTTTTTTAATCCATTATTATATTAAGAAATTTTCTCCGCCGTAAATATATAATGCGTTTTCCCTGTCACCTAGCAAAATATCTATTTTCATTTTCCTAAGAAGGTGAAAAAGCAGATTATCTAAATCGGGATACGCACCTAATCACAAGCATTGAATAAAGGGGCACGTAGGCTTAAATGGTATACCATTTACTCAAGCTTGTCGTTGACAACCTTGAGTGTTCCATATTTTAAGGCTAAAAATTTTTATTTATTGTTTTGGAGGGAATATGAACGGTAATGTATTAAAAAGAACTTCTTGGTTACTAATAATTACATTATTTATAACTAGTTTTTTTACCTTTATTCCGTCTTTTTCTTACGGAGGTTCATCTGTAGGATTAGATACTTTTGTTAAAAAACTTGCTGGTTATGGTGTTCCAAGTATTGTAATGGTTTATTTAGTTGCAACAAGTGGTTTAACAGGAGCTGCTGCAATAACCGCATCCTTAGCTGCATTAGGTGGTCCATGGGGAATGATTGGTGGTATTTTTACTTTGGTCTTGCTCAAAGAAATATCTGAATATGTTGCAGAATATGGAATGGGAATAATAATGAGGGGCATAGCAGAAGATTTGAAACAAAAAGGCAAATCTAACAGTGAGATTATCAAAGAAATAAATGAAATGCCTATAATATCAGCTTCTTCTAAATCAAGAATAATTGAGGAAATATGTAGAACTCCCACTGTAATTGATTTTTCAAAATATGAAAATGCTAATATTGATTTAAGTGAATTAGATTTTATTATTAATATAAATGCTTCAAAGATTTTATCAATGCCAGAAGTTCAGACTTCAATAAGAGAAGGCTTTGAAAAACAACTAGAACAAAAAAAGACTTACGAAGAATTAAAAAGGAAATCAGGTTTTGACCCATTAAAAGATATTAGTAATATAATTGTCTTTTCTTCTGAAAAAATAATAGAAGGTAATAATTCTTTTGGTGGAGCTTTAATTGAAGGAAAATTTGATATTGAAAAAATAATAAATGTTATTAAAGCTGATGAAAAAGCTATGAAAGATGTAAATATTACAAATGTTGATGGGTTTTATGCTGTTATTCCTAAGAATAGCAATGATGGCTTTGTTCTGTTTCTAGATAATCGTTATGTTGTGATTGGAAGTGAAGTTGGTTGTTTTGCTTTAAAAACATTGAAAACACGTATGGGAAATGATTTTAATAAATATAGCTTATTCGGAAATAGAGTTGATTATAATTCTACTGTGAGTGGAAATGGTAGATTATCATCTGTATTAAAAGATAAATGCAAAAACAATCAAAATACTGCTATTTTTGCAAATGTTGATTCTTTCTATTTCGATTTTAACAATGGTAATTCATTTATTTTAAATGCAAAGGCAATAGTAAATAAATCTGAAAATGTTAATGATGTAATGAATTCGATTAATGGATACATTGCTATGATAAAGATGTTTGCAGGGGAAGGAATAGCTGAACTTGATGAAGCTCTTGATACTTTTAAGTCCTCAATTTCAGGCACAACTATTAATATGAATCTTGATATTCCTGCTTCAAAAGTTGCTGAAATAAAAGCTAAGATACAAGCAAGGGCAAAGCAAATGCAAGAACAACAGTCTAATGGACCTAGATAATGATGATTTTATTTTTATGAATAAAATTTAAACACCGTTTGGAGTTTAAATAACTTCAGGCGGTGGTTTATTCTTTTATTGCAATTGAAAAATATTACAATAAAGCAAGGTTTTTAGCCTCTTTTTCTAATTTTTCAACCGACATACCCATCTGTTCTGCTGCTTGTTGTATCGTTAATAATCCTTTTTTAACAAGCTCCAGTAAAGCTTCAATCTTTCCTTCATTTTTTGCTTCTCTTTTTAGAGTATCTTCATATTTTTCTTTATCGAATTTAAACAAATACATAGCAATTACTCATTAAGAAAAATCTGGATATAAACTGTGAATTTCATTTATTGCTTCTGTTTCTGTGTAACCAAAACTATCTTGTAAAGAAGCAACTATTTGAGAAAATGGAAGATTTAATTTATATAACATTTCTATAGATTTTAAAATTGTTTCGTTTCTGACTTCGTTACGAAGCGTATTTTCATATTTTTCTTTATCGAATTTAAACAAACACATAGCAATTACCTCCGATTGTTTTTCAATCAAAAAGTCTTTAAGAATATTCTTAGAAACACATTCGTCAATAGCTTTCTGAACACCCGAATTTACATCTTTAAGCTCTTCTGAATAAGTTCGGGCAAGATGTATAAACGTTGAATACTCCCATAATATATGGCATTTTTCCAAAAACTTTTTGTTATGTCCTATATTGATATTGAGCATAGTAGCAGTCCATTCAAAGCCTTTTGTTTTATCTTCATGAATAAAAGCATCTGAAAGTTTTAAGACTTTCTTATCTGCAACTTTTCTGTCTTCACCATTATAAAAAACTATATACTGTGGAGTAGGAATCTTTATTAGCTTTGAACCGAAAATACTGTCTTTGCACTTTTCTATATATGACTGATAAAGATGAGAGAAATATATCAAACCTCTCAAAGGCATATTGGGATTATAAGTGCTCTGATGTTCAAATAAAGCCATATTTCCGTCTATAAGAAATGAAACATCATTTTTCACAGAAATATAAATAGCGTCTTCAAGAGTAGTATATACTAAATCATCAAGATTTGTGTAATTTGTATCCGCTAAAGCGTTGTACAAATCTAGAATATTCTGTTTGTACTCCTCTGAACCAAACAGAATCGCAAAAATAGAACTTTTATATTCTCTGTTTACTTTCAAATCTTCCATGGGCTTCACCTAGCTATAATTATACAGGTTTTAATACTTTTAGTAAACAATCAGAAAAACTACTGAAACTATCTACAACAATAACATAAAAAACAGAATTGCCACATTACCACGCATACTTCGTATGCTCGTAATGACGTATGACTTGCGGTTTCACAATGACGGTAATGATAGAGACTAATGGTTTACTCTAGTTCGGTCATCCCTCCGACTTGCTTCGCAAGACACCTCAGCGACTCGCTGACCTCCTGTCGCTCGCTTGCACGCCGCCATCCTTGGTGGTAGCCCTCTAGTGGAGGCTTTAGGACATTCACCCCAACTACTGCCAACACCAATAAAACCAAAAGACACTTGCTACTAGCAAGTGTCTTTTGAAGATTAAAACTAAGTTATAAAAATCCCCCAGTCACCGCAAAGCTTAGCTTTGCAGCCCCTTCCGTCTTGCTATCGCAAGCCACCTACCCCAAAGCTAATGTTTTTGGGGAGGATCTTCATTGTTATAGAAAAGATGCTCCCCCAGAGTTTGTAAACTGCTGGGGGAGCTGGATTTTGCGTAGCAAAAGACTGAAGGGGTCTTTGCTTTACTTCAGGTATTTTTCCTTCAGGTATTTATCCATACCAGCAGCGGCACGGCGGCCGTCACCCATAGCAAGAATTACTGTAGCGCCACCGCGAACGAT
>CAJOND010000185.1 GCA_905236675.1 Candidatus Rifleibacteriota bacterium
ATTCTGGTTCATATTGTTGCGGCATAATAAATTAACTCCTTACGATAATTTTATCTGTCGGACAACAATGTTACAATTTTAGTTTATCACAACAAAGGAGGGCGGGCAATTCCTCATAACCAAGGATGAAAACACCCAAGGGGCAGCTGCTCTTTCTGCTCTTCAATCAGGCTTGTCTAATGAAAGTATACCAACTAATTCCGAAAACGTCAAATCTGATGGTAAAGCTACAGCCCAAGAAATTGTAGACTTGTTCAAAGGGAATAACAACCAGTTAAAAACAAGAGCACACAGGTTTTATTTTGATGGAAAAAGAATAAGGGTTAATAATGAGCAATCAGCATATTCGTTAGATGAATTTATTGATTTGGTTAATAATTCAGAAGATGCTAGATTTGATTTTTTCAGACAGGACATAATCAAGAAAAACAGGGCAGAAGCAGAAAAAACAAAAGAACAGGAAACAACAAAAGCTGAACAAGAAGAGCAGAAGGAATCTTCTAGCACTTCAAATAACAAGATAGACGACTTCGGCGAAAAGATTGGCGGTGCTAGAAAAGACATTTACGCTTATAGGAAACAGCTTGCGGAAGGTTTAGAAAAAGACATATCAAATGAAGATGTTTTCCATAAGAAAATGTCCGAACTCTTCCCTGACTTCAACTATGACAAGTTGAAAAAAGAAGGTATGGACTATGATTCTTTGCTGCTACTAAAAATGCTTCACAATATAGCGATGGGAGAACTGTCCGATTTGCGGAAAAAGGTTGTAAAACATATAAATAATGAAGATTACACAAGAACATTTCTACGTGATTACTCCAGGATTAAGCTGTTCATAAAAGATGTGCTCGTTGGCAAGCCTTTTGAGAACATCGTAAAGTTTGAAAAAATGATGATGACCCTGAACCTATACAGGGCTATAGGTTACGATAATTTAAACTCAATTCTGAAGAATCTTAGAATAATGGATTACAGAGGTTACGAAACAGCAAAAGGCAATGTGAACGGTGTCTTAAAAGATGTAAACTGGGGTTTTGAAATAAATAGCGGAAAAGTAAGAATAAAAGCCTACGGTGAAAATGATGAAGAAGTAATAAGCGAGTTCGTAAGAAAATATAATGAACAGGTATTGGAGAGGGCAGCCGAAAGCAAGAATGTTAAGTTCGACATATATTTAGACAGAAACAATCGCACACATTTCATAGGTAAAAAAGTTAGCTGGAACGACAAGAAATATTACAGGTTCTCTAAGGAGTTCAAGACTGCCAAAGAAGCTTTAGAATATAGAGATAGCAATTACGATGAAATTTTCAACGAATACGAAACTGAACGCAAAGAAAGAAACGCACCGCCAGAACCTTACGAAAAGACTGCTACAGAACGCATAGGCGAAGATTACAGGAACGGCGAAGATGTAACACCGGAAAAGTTCGCTGAAACATTCGGCTTTAGAGGTGTTGAATTTGGTAACTATGTTGAAGGCAAACGCAGACAGCAGGACTTGAACCAGGCTTATGACGCTCTAATGGATTTGGCTAATTTACTAGGCATAGATCCAAAAGCTTTATCCTTGAATGGTGAACTGGGATTAGCATTCGGTGCTAGAGGCAGAGGCGGTAAAAATGCTGCAATGGCTCACTATGAACCAGGGAACAGAGTAATAAATCTGACCAAAGGTAAAGGTGCAGGAACTATCGCTCATGAGTGGTGGCATGGTCTAATGAATTATTTTACTGGTTTTCAGATTGAAATCGGTTCTGACATGAAAGCCCATGGTAAAGATTCTAGCGATCTGGCGGACCACGAATATCACAGGAAAAAATATGCGGACAGAAATGCATATTACAGAAAGCAGGAAACAGTAAGACCTGACAATATGAACGTAGAAGCTTTTGACGCTCTTGTTCAATTGATGACTGTTATAAACGATGACACGAAAATAATAGAAAGAAGTTCTGATTACAATACCAGCAATAACAATTACTGGACTTCAACCAGAGAAGTAACTGCCAGAGCTTTCGACAACTATGTAAAATATAAGCTTAACCAGCAGGAAAAGAACAACTCTTTTCTTTCTATGGCAAGTTTTAATTCAGATGTTAATCCTACTCTGGAAGAAATGCCTAAGTTGGCAGAAGCCTACGATAAATTCTTCAAATCATTGAAGCAGGAAAAAAGCGAAAGAAAAGGCAAGGAAACAATAAAGCTTTATAGTTTCGTAGATCCATTTACTTTCTTGTGGCTTAACCGTAAATACATCGCAAAAGGATTGAAGAAAACATACAACATTCTCAAAGAAGGTGTTGAGTTATTCGGTAAAGGCGTTAAGAGCATAAGCCAATGGGCTAAGTCGATGTATGACAAGTTCGGAAAATCTATAAACAAGTTCTACAAGGAAATTCACAAGGATATAAAAGCGGTATTCTCTTCCAAAAGGTTGTTTGCAACTTCTATTGATACAACCCCCAAGAATCATACTAATGAAGAAAACAAACGTATTAAAGAGTATGTTAATTCTGTTGATCCTAAAATATATGATTTTGTTTTGAAATACAAAAACAATCCAAATGAAAAATTTTCAAACATAAAACTAGGAGAACTAACAGAAAACGAAAAGAAGTTATTAAAAAATGTTACTGGAAGTGATTTTGATAATTATTCATTATCTATGAATAAAAATGCGGTAATACATATTTTAAGGCGACATGGTGAAAAAGGTATTCATGACCACACGATGAAAGAACCTGCTGACATAGCTAGACTTAAGTATGTTATGGAAAATGCAGATTCTTGCTCTTATTCCTATTATGAAAATGGCAATCAAAGATTTTCTAACGAATTTAAAAATCAAAACGGTGAAAACGCACCAACAGTAGAATTTATAAAAAAGATTGATGGAAAACATCATGTAATTTCTGCTGTGCCAGAAAACAAATCAAAAACTATTTGGGTTGTTTCAAGCTATTTAACAAATAAAAAAGATGGTTTTACGCAAGTATCTGATGCAACCAGTAATGGCTCCCCAGATGTTACGCCCAAAGCGGGGCTTGCTTATCAACCATCTTATGATTCAAGTATAAACAAATCTACCAAAAATGTCAACAACACCCATAATGGCAAGCTCTACTCTGTCGAATACCTTGTAGCAGAAACAGCTACAAAGATAATCAAATGGGGATATGAAAAGGCAGAAGATGTAGCGAAGAAACTAGCCAAGTATATGTATGACACATATACAAAGATTAAGGATGCTTACGGCAAAGTTAAATATTCCCAGTGGTCCAATCTGGTTAATGATATTTCTGACGAGCACAAGAAAGAGATATTCAAGGACATAGAAAAAGACATCAAGAAAGAAGAAAACAAGAAGAAGAACTATAAGCCTATTCCAAGCGATCAGTATGAATTTGACGCATACCTAGAAAGAGAATGGGAAAAACAGCCAAAGAGAATAAGCGACAAGAATGTTGTCCAGCTATCAAGCGAGGAAACATATAACAAAGGTGTTGAAGAAGGCAAGCGACAGGCGAAAGCAGAAACAAAGTGAAAGAACAGGTCAAGACTGCCGCCAAAATTGTCAAGCTTGCAAAGAACAAGGAAAAAGGAAAGCAGTATCTTGAACAGCAGGCAAAAATTAATAAGGCTATAGAAGAAGCAAGAAAACCTAAACCTCTTTCCTTCAAACAGAAGATAGAAGCATGGGAAAACTGGTTAGCTCAGAAATTCGCTGACAGAAGAAACAGGCTTGCAGAATTCCAGAAGGATATTGAAAAGGCTATAGGTCACGCACTTGAAGACTACAAGAACCCACTAAGACAGCTAGACACTATAGACGGCAGAATACAGCAGAAGATTGCAGGCTTCAACGAAAAATATTTCAAACCTCTTTACGACTTTCTCATAAAGAACGGTATAAGCTATGAGGACTTCAACAAGTTCACCTACGCAATGCACGCCCAGGAACGTGATGATTACATAAAGGAAATAAATCTGTTGTGGTCAACTTTTTTTGTAACATTAATGTCTAAAAATTTTTTATTCCGTATCTTGCCTCGAAAGGCGTAAGATAATTATTGTAAGAATGAGGTC
>CAJOND010000186.1 GCA_905236675.1 Candidatus Rifleibacteriota bacterium
TGCTTTCGGTCCTTCTTTAAAGAAAGCTTTTGATAATGGTAAAACTATATTGATAGATGAAATAGAAAAAAGTTTACACCCAAGTATAGTTAGATATTTAATTTTTCTCTTTAAAAATAAAGATATTAATAAAAATGGTGCACAGCTTGTTGTTACAACACATAATACAAATTTGCTTTCATTTGATGTTTTTAGACGAGACCAAATATATTTTACAGAAAAAAACAAAGATACTGGAGTCACAGATTTGTACAGTCTTAAAAAATATGCAATACGTTCAACCGAAAATGCAGAGAAATCATATTTACAAGGTAGATTTGGAGCTGTTCCAAATGCCAGCTTGGAGGAACTTTTTTAATGACAGATAGAAAATTCTTATTCCAAGCAAACAAAATCCCAAAACGAAAAATAAAACCTGTAGTCTATTTAATAGTTGAAAAAGGTTTCACTGTTTCAGATGAAATTGTAAATATGTTTAAAGGTTTTGTTTTAAAGAAAGAGAAAGCAGAATTAGACCATAACCCAATCAGCATTTTAAATCTTATTAGAAAAAAATGGAAAAAAGAAGAATTAACCAATAAAAAAGGTGATTTTCTTGTCTGTTTAGTTAATCAATATTTCTCCTTATATGGTTTTAAAGAGCTATTAAGAATAAACACACACAAAGATGAAAACTTAGAATTCTATAGTTTGCCCCAGAACAATTATATTTTTATCTGTTATTTTAAAGGAAAGAAAAAATTTAAATTATCATTTAAAATGCAAAATAATTCTAATAATATTGAAGAAGAATTAGATAAGTCTATAGTTAATCAGATTGAGACAACTAACATAGATTCTGAATACAGAAACCTACAGTAATCATAAACTTCTGCTATTACTGTAGGTTATCGTGCTGTTGTTAGTTAGAAAATTGACTTTTTCTGAATTGGTTGAAGTTAGGTATTTTAACAATCTGGATGTCTGGATATTTTGTATCTAGCCATTCTGGATAATTGCCACAAACAACGAGAGCAGAGGGATGCTTTTTCTTTACCAAAGCATCTACGCCACCCACAAACAATCTTCTTGCTTCTGGATCGCTTAAGCCTCCATTAGTAGTTATAGCTAAGGGAGAATTATAGGGTAATCCGTCAAATATCCATTCCCAAGTCCATTCAGCCCCAAAACCTGCTGTTGGTATAACACGACCACCTAGATTTTGTATGTGGTAAGCATGAGCACGATTTTTTCTGCAATTACATACCACTTCGTCTAGTGACATATCTCTATATAAACTGTAATCAGTGCTTATAAATCCTTTTGCTTCCAATATTTGGCTATCGTATTTACAAGGATTATTCCATAATCTGTTAAACTCTTCGTCTCTGACGAAGCAGTGAAACCAGCAATTACTTTTATCAGAGGTAGAAAGCATATAGTTTATAGGTAATATTATATTTAAGGAATTTGGTAATGATGTTTCAGGTTTTAGCTGTACAAACTGGTATTTTCCTACTTTTTCAGCACCTGGCGTTAGAAATTCTGCTTTGAAATCAAGCTGTATTGGCCTATTAATCGAATTATTATTATTTTGTGATTTCATATATCACCCTTTCTTTTAGGCATAACAAGAAAGTGCCCTTTCTCGAACTTCGAGAAAATTGCCTGTTAATTAAAAATTGCACCCTCTGTCGAAAGTGTGATAAAATGAAACCAAGCGAAGGTGTGTTTTATCACACTGTTAAGTTCATTCAGCTATTGCAGTAGCTGAATGAACACCAATATTATATTTATTCCAATTCTTCTTCTAGTCTTTTATAAACAGAATCAAGATTTTTGAAATCTTCATCTGAATAAACAAGAATGTATTCATCGTTAAATCTTACATATTTACATTTAATCTTGTAGTTTATTTCTTCACATTTTCTCTTGGTATCTTCCCAGTCCATGTCGAATTCTGTAATGTAATCCCAAGTGACATCATCGAACAATATTCCATTTGTAAGTCTACTAATTTCTACGGTATTTGGCATATCGTTTACTGTTTCATAAACTCCATAAATCTGTACTCCTGAATTCTTAACAAATAAATGAAGAGATCCACATTCAAAGCATTTCCAAATATAATAATGTTCTTTTGTCCCTTCTAATCTATATAGACTTAAAGGTAAAGTGTCTTTTATTAATCTTAACCATTCATTTTTTTCAAATAAATGTAATTCCGTTCCGTTTGGTTCATCGTGGTAATGGATACCATAACCACATTTTGAACATTTTAAACTAGCCATAAAATCCCTCCTAATTAAGTTTAATTATTTCATCTCTTACCCAGATTTCAATCTTACCAGATATTTCACCTTTACGTTTGGCAATTTCATAACCTTTCTTCATTGCTTCGACTATTCTTTCTTTACTAACACTTTTATCATGTTTAGAAAGAAGAATAACTTTTCCTTCTCTTCTTTTTTCAGGTGGATATTTGTAATCATCTCCATGAATTTGAATAAAAGCATGTTCTATTTTATCTGATATAGTATTAGGATTTAGGGTTGTAAGCCCTTTTACTTCTGTATGAACTCCATCAACAGACAAATCTGCTCTATTCTGCTTCGGTTTTTCTTGAAGAAAAACAACATATTTCCCTTCTTTAATATACTTTTCGGCAACAGTTATTGCGTTTTTGTCGGTTACTTTATGATTTCCAGAATCATAATAGCATTTGTCTTTGACTCTGCCACTGGCGGCACCATATCCACCCATGATTTTCACCTCGCTTATTTTAAACTTTTGATTTGTGCAAATACAAATCATCTTATACTTTAATTATATATAAATTTTATGAAGTGTCAACGTTATAATATGTATATTTGTAAAATTTATTCAAAAATTATTTTTATAATGTTAATTATGATTGGTTAAATTGAAACAATTGTAATTGTTCCTGTCACTAAAGTTATTTGATAAAACAATCCTCTTGCCTCTTTTACTCTCCTCTCTCATTTCTTCTATACCTACCGCTCAAACCCCATAATTTCACAAACTTTCTCAAATCACAAAAGCCAATAGTATCGTCAATATTTTTATCTTAAATGGGCAGTATCTAAAGCAGGGTTTGCGACGCAAGGGAGGGGCTTCAAATCGCTCTAGTATATATACTGGACTTGATAAACTCGTTAACTTTATCAGGTCTTAATATGTTTTTATAAGAAAGGAGCATCTTATGGAAAGCGTAACTACAGTAGGACAAAAAGGATATTACAATTATTATCATGTGAAAAATAGATCTGAAACAGAAAATGGAAAAGCAATAAAATGTTGGTATGATAAAGATGTGTCGTGTAGCTTTCGATTATTTCCAGATTATGAAAAACAATGCGTTGAAATATGATTTGAAGAATACGCCAGATTTAACTTTGTCATTAGAGTATCAAAATGGGCAAATTAAGTTAAATGGGAATAAACAACGTTTTGAGACTGCTGCTTAATTTTGTTGGACTAATCCATTAATAAAGCTAGTTGATAATTCTTGTTTTGGAGGAGCATTAA
>CAJOND010000187.1 GCA_905236675.1 Candidatus Rifleibacteriota bacterium
AACTTTGTCTTTGCCATTGAAAAGCAAAACATTAACAATGTCTGCAAATACATCGTTATATGCTTCCAAAGTTTTTTCTATTTTATCCTTTTCGCCCATTGCCATGCTCCTAATATTATTATAGATACAAGAATAAAACTTTGCAAGTAAGTCAGATTCTCTTAGCAGGGCAAGCGAAAACTTTTTTCTTTTGTTATCTATATTGGCAATACATCACTTGAGAAAACCACAAGTTACATACTTCATTACTCTAGAAGACAGACGTGATAACATGACAATTCATTTATTCGTTTTTATTGTTGTTAGTAGTAGTAGTTGTTGTTATTAAGTTACAAATTACAAGTTTTAAGATTCAAGCTACAAGAAATCTTGTGTCTCCATCTTTGGTCTTGTATCTAAATTTTTGGTCTTACATTTAACAAAAAAAACCGACTACAATAACTACCAAAGTCATAACCGCATAGCTTTCAGGGCTAAAGCCCATAGGCTATACTTTTTATGAGAAATATGTAGGCTATCAATTAAGTTTTTCCGAAAAGCTTCTTCAATAAAGAAAATAGTTTGAACTATAATAATTCTTATATAGATTACTCAATCAAGCCAATAGCGGACTGTTCTGTTCCACAGCCATAAATATTATGGTCTGAGATGTTTTTTAGTATAATGCTATTATCTTTAAAATTTTTTTTGAAAATAATATTCTCATAAGAATCGACTCTTACATAAATAGCATCAAACATTGAGATATCTTTTGAGAAAGTAAATTGAGCATGTCTACGTTTTGTTCTCAATCTTCCTTTTTCATTTTTTTCTTTTTCTTTTAATTCTTTTACTTTTTGATATTTTCCTAAGAATTCAGCCTCTTTAAAGGGTTTAAAAATCTCGTTTAAAGGATAAACAATCTTATATTTTTCATTATATCCTCTCCATACAGCTTTTATCTTACTAATTTTATCATTTTGAACCTGGACTAATTGCTTGGTAAATATATTATAATCGGTATATGTATCAGACTCTGATAAAATACCATTAACGCTTTGAGCTGTTATTTCTAAATAAGCAATAAGTAATGTAGGAACGACAAAATCAGCTTTTATTATTCCAGAAGAATCGGTCTTACTTTGTTCAATTATTTTTTCAGCTTCTACTCTAAACTTAGCATATTCTGTATTAAATGAAAGTAAAGGTAAACTAGGAAGATATATACTCTGTTCTTTTAAATATTTCAAAGCTGACTCACCAGTATAAGTTTCTTCCTGTATTACAACTTTATTCACTGTATTATTTTGTGAATTTCCACATTCGGAACAGAATTTTGCTTTGTCATCTAATACAACCCCACAATTACTACAATATTTTGCCCAAATAGTAGTAAAAAACACCATATTAAATAAAATAGCAAAAAGCAGAAATTTTCTCATTTAAATCACCGTCCTAAAATTCAAATTATAAGCTAAGTTTTAATAGAGGAATTACTGATTCGACTTTTCCCGAAACAGCAATTTATAGATTAAATTACTTAATTTCTAGGATAATAATAAGATAAATTAACTAAAAACAGGTCTTTTCTAAAAAGACATTTTTGGACATCTTAAAAGTTTCTTTTGGGAAAAATTCCCCTATCAGGCAAAGCATGACATTGATAAATACTTTGAGGTTGCAATAAAACTCTTCTAAAAAGAATCAATCAAGAAACCCATATAAAGCGGCAAAGTTAAAATAGAACCGCTTCTTCCGATATTATAATCACCAAGCTCATAAGACTAAAAATCAAACGACTTTTTAGAAAACTTGGAGATTTTCCAAATGACTTTTTGAGAAATTCGGAGATTTTTAGAACGACTTTTGAAAACATTCTGAACACATAGGTTCATAAAAATGTTCAATTCAGAGTTTTTTCATATAAATCTAAAAGATAATCTGGACCCTCTTTCCAAATTTCTGTTTCAAAATCAAAAAGTGCTTCATAAACAGTTGATTTAGTAAATTCAAGAAGGACTGTTTCGAAAGGCTTATTTGTCCTTTCAGAATGCTTCAGAAGCATTGTTCGCATAGTTTTTATTGCACAAGAATTCTTTTGTGAATCAGTAATATTATTGTTTTCTGTTTCCATAAGCTTCGCTCCTTAAAAATTCCAGTGCTTCTATTGCACTCGTAGAACGGAAACAGAATTGATTTTCCAATTTATTTGGAAGAAGGCTTTCGATGGCAAAATTATCTGTTCTTGAAGTTCCTGGTGTTCCATAATCACCATTAACATAGGCGTTTAAAACCATTGCAGTGTTATCATTTGCAATCTTTCCACCTATGATATCAATATGTTCTAATTCTTTTTTTAAGTCTTGGAATAATAGACTATTTCTATTTGAAGCTACAAAATGTAACCAATTTAAATCTGCATTTTCAAAATAATAAGTTGTAAGTTCAGAAGATAAATGTACTTTGTAAACCGAAACACAAGCTTGATTCAAATCAAAATCTTTTGGCAAAACCCCTCTTCTAATATTTTTCTTTACGGAAGAAGGAATACACTTAAATGCTTGATTAATAGATGAGGTCAGGTAAAAACCTTTTCCAAAATCTAAACCACTAGAACATTTATTTAAATCTATCGTTTCTATTGATTTATAACTTCCATGAAACAATAAAATACCATCTGTTAATTTCAAGGTATTTTGACACCTTTTGATTTAAGTATTTCCTCTAAATCATGAAGAGCATGCTGATAACTACTTAGATGATGAATATCGTAACAATCTGAAATATAGCCAAGTAAATCATACTTTTCAAAAAGCTTATTGCAATAATCAGCAGAAATATTCCATTTTTGCTGGGCAAGTCTGAAAAGCCAACACTGCATATCAGCTATATTAATCTGTTCTTGAGTCATTTTGTTTACCTTTAGTTATCATATTTAATATTATATCATAATTATTAATTATAAAAATATTATTTTTGGTTCGTAACCTACACATTGTCATAACTGTATAGCTTTCAGAGTTTATCCATACGCTATACTATTTATGACAAATGTGCAGACAATTAATTAAGTTTGTCCAAAAAGCTTCATAAATAAAGGGAAAAGTTTGCGTTTGCCCTGATTGATTAAAACCAAAATATAGCCAAAATAATTAAAAAGTAGTAAAATCATAAAAATTTTTAAAAACAGGTATTTTTTATCTCGTCAGATCAGCAAAGCACATTAACACCTTTTATTTCAGAAATCAGCGCTTGGTCTTTGGCACTTGGTACAGCTATAGGTTGGGGTTCTCTAGTCATTACAAGTAATACTTACTTGGCTCAGGCAGGCACTCTAGGAAGTCTATTTGGAATAGCTATTGGTGCTATAACCATGATTATTATAGCAAAGAACTACCATTTTTTGATGAACAGATGTCCTGATGCAGGCGGTGTTTATTCTTATGCAAAAGAAGCTTTTGGATATGACCACGCCTTTATTAGTGCATGGTTCTTAAGCTTAACTT
>CAJOND010000188.1 GCA_905236675.1 Candidatus Rifleibacteriota bacterium
CGTTTCAATCCCCGAGAATGGGGTAATACCCTTCGAAGGGTAGGGGTTTAGAACCTTGATTTAATCTTACACTAAAAGGCTAAAGTGGTCAACCCTCCTAAAATTTTTCTAAAAAATGTGCGAATTTCGCACATATTGAGCAATTACGCTTGTAGAGCCAAACTAAAAGTGGTCAACCTAAACGGTAGAATGCGGGTTTGCGAGGGGTGGTTTAGGTTGACCACTTTTCTTTATAATAATTAATTTTTTGAACAATAAAAAAATAGAAACTTTAATAAAATGAAATTCAAAAATGGAGGAATAAAATATGTCAGCAGTTGCAATTACTTCTTTTCTCGCAGGTGTTGGTGGTCTTGTTGGTGGCGGTATGGCCGCAGGTATCGGTGTTATCGCAGGTGCAGGAGTTGCAGTAGGTGTTGGTGTAGGTGTTTTAATAGCTGCCGGATGTAGATAAAGCAAGTTTTTCTCGCCCCGAAAGGGGCTTTTTTTATGCCAAAGGTCGCTTGGCAATGGAGAAAGGTATATGGCTTAGGTAGTAATGGAAAAGATCAAACTGAGAATTGAGATTAGAGAACTATTCTCTATACTCTATAGCTCCACTCTCTATGCTCTAAAAGAAAAGATCAAACTGAAAAAAGTGGTCAATCTCTCTGAAATATTTCTAAAAAAGGATAACCTTTGGAAATTACTTTATGTTAAAGTTATGTCTTTTTTATAAAGCAGAAAGTCTAGAATATTTATGTGGGCAATTCCATTGCGGCTCATATCTAGCTTATCAAGTGACATAACATATTTGGGTGAACAATCAGAAATAGGTTTGAAAGCTCCAAATTCACGTTCGATAGTATTATTGTTTGAAAGCATATAGGTAACCTGAATAAAACATTTTTTCCCATTTTTTATAGCAATAAAATCAACTTCGCTTCTATATGTTTTACCTGTATAAACACTGTACCTTCTTGCTGAAAGTTCGTTATAAATTATATTTTCAAGGAAAAAAGTGTCTTCATAGTCTATTGTATTTGTGTTGATTATGCGCAATCCCATATCGGTTGCATAAAATTTATCATTTCCTATTAATGCTGATTTCCCAGATATATTATATTTTTTTATAGGGTGAATAAGGAAAGCTTTTTCCATTCTCTCAATGTAATTGTAAATTGTTTGTTTGCTGATTGTTTTATTTTTATTAGTTTTGTAAAAATTTATTATTTTTTCTACGGAAAATTCTTTTCCTGCATTTGCAAGAATATATAAGGATAATTCCCTAAAAAGTTTAATATCAAATTTTGAAGATTTTTTCTTTATATCCCTTTTTATTATATTATCATATAAAGTATTTAAATAGCGTTTAATATCTTCTTCTCTATGAAAGTCAAATCTTAACGGGAAACCGCCCCATTTTATGTAGTCAAAAATTAAGTCGTCACTATAATTGATGTTATTTAATTCAAGGTATTCTTTCATTTCAAAAAATGAAAAAGGGAAAACTTCAAATTCTACTGTTCTGCCTGTAAGTAGGGTGGCGAGTTCCCCAGACAATAAAATTGAATTGCTGCCTGTTACAAATATGGAAAGGTTTAAAGTTGCTCTCAAGGAAGCTAAGGCTTTTTCAAATTTATTCACGTGTTGAACTTCATCAATAAAAATATAATACTTCTTTTTGTCAATTATACGTGATTTTATTTCTTTATTTAAATCTGAAGCTGTTTCAATATATTCATAATCTAAATCTTCAAGATTAATAAAGATTATATGATCGCCACTTATACCATTTTCTATTAATTCGTCTTTTATTGTTTCTAACAGAATAGATTTCCCAGAGCGTCTAATTCCTGTAATAACTTTTATTAGATCAACTTCGTAAAAAGGTCGAATTTGCTGTAGATAAGTTTCTCGCTTTAGTTTCATTATAATCTTCCTTTACTTTGAATTATAATGAATATTTTAATATAAGTCAAAATAAACTAGCTATAATTTTGACTTTCATCAAATTTATTTTAATATGTAAATATTTATATGAAATTATTGTTGAAATTTTGCATATATCTCTCTGCCAATAGATAATAATTGCTGATTATAGTTTAGATGTTATTAAGAATAATATGTTTTATATGTATTCTTAATATAATTGAGTAGTATATTTCGAAAAAAAATAAAGTTTTGTCTTAGATTTTCTCTGGGTTATAACGTTTTCTATTATAAAAAATCTAACTGGTTTTTGGGTTAAGCGTAACTTTCATTGGTGGCAATACTAAGTAGTTTAATTTTTAAATCATCCAGACTGGAATTATAAAGTTATCTGAATTAAAAGCTGATAGTTCTTCTTTCATACAAATAACAGCACCTTTCCCTTTGGAAATCGAAGATCTATTTAATACAGAAAAAGTATTAATTAGTTCAGAAGCAGGATTTGCTGATCGTTTTATTTCTAAAGGGTGCAATTCCCCATCGGTTTCAATAATTATATCTATTTCTTTATTGTTTTTATCTCTGTAATACCACATTGGACAATTTTGACCATTATTGAAATATGTTTTTCTAATTTCTGAAATAATATAGTTTTCAAGTATTGCTCCATTGATAGCTCCATTTGCTAATAATTCCGGTGTGGTATGAGATGTTAAATAAGCGACTAAACCTGTATCAAAGAAATATAGCTTGGGAGTTTTTATCGTTCGTTTCAGTAAATTATTTGAATAAGGGCGTAAAAAATAAATAATATCTGATTGTTCTAGTATTTTTAACCAACGTTTGGCTGTATCGTCAGATATTCCAACATCTCTTGCTATATCGTGGATGTTGAGCATTTGTGCAGTTCTGCAAGCCGCTGATTTTATAAAATCAGAAAATAATAGTTTATCAACTTTGGCTATGTCTAAAACATCACGATTAATATAAGTTTGAACATAGCTTGAATAGTAAATATTATTGTCTGAATATTTTCCAGAAAGAAGAGCTGGCAATGAGCCTTTCCAAATTCTTTCATAAATTTCTTTTAATGATGCAGGTTTATATAAACTTTTCCTTTGTTTTAAACTTTCTAAATCTATAATAAATGGAATATTATCTTTTTTGCCGTATAATTCATGCTGTGAGATTGCTGATAAATGTAATATGGCTGTTCTTCCGGCCAAACTTTCCTGGGCTAGTTCCATAAGAGAAAAAGATTGACTACCTGTAAGCCAGAAAGAACCAGGTTTTGCCCCATTATCAACGGCAATCTTAATATATGAAAAAAGTTCTGGAGCATATTGGACTTCATCAATAAAAATTGGCAAACTATGTATTTGAAAAAACATAGCTGGGTCGTTTTTTGCGAGTTTACGTTCTTCGAGATCATCTAGAGTAACATAAGTTCTTGATGATTTCATAAGGTGTTTTAGTAATGTTGATTTCCCAACTTGTCTTGAACCAGTGAGCAGAATACAGGAATATTCTTTATTAAGCTTTATAATAGTTTTTTCAATATCACGTTTTATGTAAGTCATAAAAATACCTTAGGCTAAAATACGATTTAATCTTATTATAGTCTAATGTGTTGAGTTTCGCAACTTAGATTTTTAGGTTAGCCAAGCGGAGCTAGGCGTTTTTATTGTAGTCGGTTTTTGTTGTAGTTATTGTTAAATCGAAGGTTAGTAAGCATCGGTTATGGTTAATTTTCGTTATCTTTCAGACCTTCTAATAACAATAAAAACAAGAGAAGCGACAGCTTCAAAAACCAAAAACCATAACTATTCCTAATTTTTAGAGATGAGAGAGCTGAGCAAAAGACGACAAACAGGAGGTTTGGAGTGCATGCGAGCAGCGTGAGGCGTCTGCGAGTCGTAGATAAGAGGATTGTTTTAGCTTTTGATAGTTATTAAATATAACATTCTTATTTGCTACAGATAAGGTTTTCTACTACTAACTCTGGATTGCTTCGTCGCTTTACTCCTCGCAATTGTAAATGTTAATCAATTAGTTACATTTTTACGAAGTTATATAAAATAAAAAAGGACTAAGTAAAAATGGAGATAACGAATAAGAATTTAA
>CAJOND010000189.1 GCA_905236675.1 Candidatus Rifleibacteriota bacterium
TATTTTTAGACTTTTTATCCATTTCTATAAAATATAAATTTTCCCAAATTATATTTTTTATTATTCCAAAATACTTGTATGAGTTTTTGGACAGCCTCTAAAAAGGGGAGCAAGTTTTTATAAACATCAAACAAAGTCAATAACTATATTTTTTTACAATAGATAATTGATTAAATCTTTATTACATAATGATTATAAAGTGGGAAAGTTGAGTTATTAATATGGTAATCATGTTATTTAATATTTAATTGCCATTTCTATAAACTATGCTATATTAATAAATGATGTTATAAATGTTTATTAATGGAGAGTCTATGATTCTTTATCATGGTAGTAATGCAATAGTCCAAAAACCAACTTTATTAGCTAGTAAACAAGCTTTAGACTTTGGAAAAGCTTTTTATCTAACTAGTGATTTTGAACAAGCAAAAAAATGGGCAATTAGAACTACCGAACGACGTAACGATGGTAAAGCCACAGTTTCTTCTTATAAAGTTGATAATAATATCTGGAATGAACTAAGTATAAAAAAGTTCTTACAACCAGACAAAGATTGGCTTCAATATATAACAGCAAATAGAAAACAAATAATAATAGAAGATAATTATGACGTTGTTATCGGGCCTGTAGCCAATGACCAAACAATAGCAACAATAGGGATTTATTTAAGAGGTTATATAACTGAAGATATGGCTATAGAATTGCTGCTTCCTCAAAAGCTTAAAGACCAATACGCTTTAAAGACCTTAAAAGCTATTTCTGCAATTAATTTTTTGGAGAGTATTACAATATGAAGCGTCTTAATCCAGAACTTTTAGATTACTATGATAAAGAAGTAGTCAATATTATTATGAATAAATACAATTTTTCTCCATTAGAAGCATTAAGACAATTTGTAACTTCTCAAACCCATGAAATGTTGGAAAATGCTAAGTATGAACTTTGGGAATTTGGTCCAGAAGGCTTATTCGACATCTGGGAAGCAGAAAAAATCACTGGCAACCCTAGAAATTCTATTTATATAAGAGGTGAATAATGACAAAAGAAATGGAATTTTTTATTTACCTTTTGGAACAGTATGCAGAATATAAAAACGCCAAAAGTGGCGATATAATGCGTCAATGGGATGAGAAAAAGCTAACAGATTTTATTTTTAACCAATATGAGCTTTACCATAGCGAAAGTATCGAAAACGCTTTTAAAGACATCGATTCATTACTTCTTACAGGTAAAACTGCTTGGTAATTTTTATATTTTAGGGATTAGAGAAATTAAGCTAACGAATGTTAGTGTTATAACCGTCACTAAAAGCCTCTAAAAAGAGTCTTGGCAATCTTGTTTTTAAGAGATAAGAATCAAGAAATTAGAGAATTATTTATAAAACAATTAGTCTCTGTTACAAGCATCATTGAGAGAAGCAGTATTAAAACTAGAAAATTTTATAAAAATCAGTGTATAGAGTAATGTCCTCGTCCCCTTTCGTAAAATTCTTACGAATGACATTTCCAGTTAAAGAGAGCATTTTAGTTATCAATTATTGCATTTTTATGATTAAATCATTGTATTTATCATCTTCTAAATAAGAAAATGAAGTTGGAAAGATGAGTTTTAAATATTGAAAATCATCAAAAGCAACTTCTTCTTTGTTGATTCTTTATTTGCATAAACAACCTTTGCTAGTTATTTGAGTATAATGATTGCTACTTTAATTAGGTGACATTTTCCCACTACTTGAGGTTGCTGTCAAAGTTAACGCTATGTTTTTTTCGATTGTGAAAAACAAAAAAGATTAGTATTTCTAATATTACAAAAAAGCCTAGAACCATAAACATAAGTTGTTGTTTTTCATCTTCATCTTTGGATTTCTGAGAGATTTGCTTTGCTATTTTTGCTTTTTCTTCGAAGTGATGCATTCTTATGCAATAACTAGTTATTACGAATTTAATAGCATCATTAGGGTTTGGTTGTCCTGCCGAAATAACTATTGATATTATTAAAAAACTCCAGCCGATAGGACCAGTAAGGACACCTAGTAAACTAGCTACACCTGTGTAGATAGCAAATGGAAGGGTTATACCTAATATAGTTGCTACACATTTGCCATAAAAAGTATAGCGTATGGGCTTTAGCCCCGAAAGATATACGATTATGCCTAAGCAATAAATAATTGGTGTTTATGAAAACGGTAAATCTTTAATAAGGTATTTTGTTTTGTCTTTTGGTAAATTAAACTCCATGATTACCCAATCTTTTACATGTGGAAACTCATTTATCCAAGAGCCAACACAAACCAAGAAGCCTTCGTTCTCTTTTTCATAAATTATGCCTTTAGGAACATCTTTGAAATTTTGGGCTAACCTTTTATCTTTTCTTTTTTTACGGTTATTTTTTTCGCATTGATATTGCCAATATCCATAAAAACTCAAATTAAATGTTCTGACATTCCCTTTAAATTCATCTGAATATTTAAACTTGCATTCCCTAGCTAGTTTCGACTGTACACAAAATATATCATCATTATCAACGTCATAGCAGAAAAAGCCAAGATTCGGATGATTAGCAAACTCACTATTAGCAATCATACATTCCATAAAAGCATTGTGAATAGAATCATCAGAATCAGATTCATCAAGTAGTTCCAAAGACAATCTTTTTCCATTTCCATCATAAGTGCTATTATGAGGCACTGGAGTATCATAAAAAACAGTTACAGACATAGCATCATATTTACATAATTTACCGAAGTAATAATCAATTTCTTTATTATTTTCATCATAAACAACAACTTTGTCATCTATTTGAACAGCTTTATTAATTGGCATTTTATGCTCCTATTTATTTATATCAGTCTTTCTAAACATCACTTCCACAATTATTCCATCTCTTTCCAATTCCCTAATTAGTGAATACAAAGAGAAGGTTTTTAAACTTGGGCAATCTCTTAAAATGTCACTTTTTGTGAAATAATCATTTCGTTTTAAAACATAATCTTTTAAAATTTCATAACCTAACTTACGCATTTTATCGTAGGCTTTTTCTTGATTTTCTACGGTATTTAATTCATCTGGAATAAGCTTGAGTTCATTATTTAAAGAAATTTTATTTATAAAAATCATAAAACCAGAAGAGATGATAAAATATATAGAAAAAATAAGACTAAAACTAAAAGATATGTTTAAAGCATTTACAATTGGCTCGTTATTAACATAAATTCCGATGAATGTTCCTAATACTAAATAAAAAACACAAAACAATATATTTACATAAATTTTTGAATTGATTAACTTCCCTATTGAATCCATATTTGATAGAAAATCACTAACTCTTCTTAATTTATTCCTTTTTATATTAGCTTCTTCAAATTAATTAAACCAGAATTATAATCTGCATCTATAGCCATACTTGTAATAGGCAAAGTACCAAGGGTAAATCTAGCATTTATTTCTGCTGATTTATTAACGAAAAGCGACAACCTATTTTGAAAATACAGCATAATAGACAAAGATAGAATTTGTATAATTATAATAAATTCATTTTGAAAAATACTAGAATTATCCATTAATTGT
>CAJOND010000190.1 GCA_905236675.1 Candidatus Rifleibacteriota bacterium
TGAAAAAGGTCTTCCAATTATGGAATTAGAAATAGTTGATGCCTTAATTCCGGATTTAGAAGAAGAAGTAATGGATGTTAACTTAGTTCAAAGGATGCACAAATCTGGTAGAAAAGTTAATTTCAGAGTAATTGTTGCTGTAGGTAACAAAGATGGATATGTTGGATTAGGCCAAGGTAAAGCTAAAGAAGTAGGTCCTGCTATTAGAAAAGCTGTTGACAACGCTAAATACAACCTTATTAAAGTAAGAAGAGGTTGTGGAGACTGGGGTTGTGTTTGTGGAAGAGAACACACAGTACCTTTCAAAGTACAAGGTAAATCCAGTAGTGTAAATGTTACTTTAATGCCGGCTCCTGCAGGTGTAGGTTTAGTAGTTGGTGATGTAGGTAAAACTATCTTAAAACTTGCTGGAATTCAGGATGTATGGTCTCAAACTTTTGGACAGACTCAAACTACTGTTAACTTTGCTAATGCAGTGTTCAATGCTTTAAAAGAATTAAGTAATGTTAAAGCTACTCAAGAAGACCTCAAAAAAATGGGAGTTAACTACTAATTGGTGATTATATGTTTTTAGTTATTAGAGTTAGAGGAACTACTGGTGTCATTAAAAATATTGCTGACACTTTAGATATGTTAAGACTTAACAGAATCAGCCATGCGGTTTTAGTTGAAGAAAATCCTAGTTATGAAGGCATGCTTCAGAAAGCTAAGGATTACATTACCTGGGGAGAAATTGATGCTGAAACTTTAGCAGCAGTAATTGCTAGAAGAGGTAGACTTTCAGGTAATGTTAAAGTTAGTGATGAATATGTTGCAGAAAATACTGATTATGACAACATTGAAGAATTAGCTAAAGCTTTAATTAATTCTGATGTTAAATTGGCTGATGTAGGTATTAAACCTGTATTCCGTTTACACCCTCCTAGAAAAGGATACGAAGACATTCGTTTATCTGTAAATGAAGGTGGATCTTTAGGTTACAGGGGAGAAGAAATTAATAATCTCGCAAAAAGAATGCTTTAGATTCAGGTGTGTATTATGATTAGAACAAAACGTAAAATTAACAAACAAAGAGGTTCTAGATCCAACGGTGGAGGCTGTACTAAAAAACGTAGAGGTGCAGGTAACAAAGGTGGAAAAGGTAAAGCAGGTATGGGTAAACAACACTGGACCTGGACTGTAATTCACGACCCAGACCACTTTGGTAAACATGGTTTCAAAAGACCTCAAAAAATGATTAAAAAAATTAATGCTGTTAATTTAATTTATTTAGAAGAACAGGCTGAAAACTTAATTGCAAGCGGAAAAGCTTCTAAAGATGGGGATGCTATCGTTATTGATGTAACTGAATTAGGTTACAATAAAGTTTTAGCAAAAGGTAATATTACTAAAACTTTTAAAATTTCCGCACCTCAATTTTCAGCAGGCGCAATTGAAAAAATTGAAGAATTAGGAGGAGAAGCTATAGAATTATAGCTTCTTAAAATATTTATTTATCGGGGAAGAAAATGTCATCACTAGAAGTATTAGAGCCAATATTTAAGTTTATTCCTGAAGTCAAATCTCCTGTTCACAAAGAAGATTTCAATGAAAAACTTAAATGGACCGCTCTTGTTTTGGTTTTATATTATTTCTTAACTTTAATTCCATTATATGGTTTAGCTCCTGGAGCTATAGATCAGTTTGCTCAGTTAAGAGCAGTTATGGCGGGAAGTTTTGGTTCAATTCTTACTTTAGGAATTGGTCCTATTGTTACTGCTTCAATTGTATTGCAATTGTTAGTGGGTTCTAATCTTTTGGATTTAGATTTGTCTTCTCATAAAGATAAATCTCATTTTCAAGCTACTCAAAAAGTATTATCTATTGTGTTTACTTTATTTGAAGCATCTGTTTTGGTATTAACTGGTAATTTAGTGCCTATTGATGGTTCATATACTGGACTTTTAATTTTACAGCTTGTAATTGGTGCTTTAGTAATTATTTATCTTGATGAAGTTGTTTCTAAATGGGGATTCGGTAGCGGTATCGGTTTATTCATTGCTGCAGGTGTATGTCAAGCTATTGTGGTTGGTAGTTTCAGTATACTAAGCGGTACTGATGGATTCTTTGCAGGTATTATTCCTAAATTCATCCAGCAAATCGTTGCAGGCACTCCTGACTTCTCTGTTTTAATACCATTAATCGCAACTATTATTGTATTCTTAGTTGTATTGTATGGTGAATCTATGAGAGTGGAAATACCTATTTCTCATGGTAGTGTAAGAGGACATGGAAGAATCAGAGGGTCCGTTGGTAAATATCCATTAAAATTTGTATACTCCAGTAACATGCCGGTTATTTTAACCAGTGCATTGCTTGTAAACGTAACCCTTTTTGCGAATATTTTCCAGACAGCAGGGGTTCCTATTTTAGGCCACATTGAAAAAGGTAAAGCTGTTGATGGTATAGCATGGTTGTTATCAACACCTAAGTTATCATCTTTTATCACTGAACCGATACATGTTTTGGTATATGCAGTATTCTTTATTGCATGTTGTATGTTATTCTCATACTTATGGGTAGAAATCAGTGGATTAAATGCTAAAAAGATTTCAGAACAACTTTATAATTCTGGTATACAAATTCCAGGTTTCAGAAGTAGTAAACGTCAATTATATAAAATTTTGAAAAAATATATTCCTGCACTTACCATTATAAGTGGTATATATGTAGGTCTTATTGCTTTCCTTGCAGATTTAACCGGTGCTTTAGGTGGAGGTACTGGTGTATTGCTTACTGTAGGTATTATTCATAAACTTTATGAAGAAATGGCAGAGGAACAACTCATGTCCTCAAATCCACTTCTTAGAAAATTCTTAGGAGATTAAATCTCCTAATTTTTTTATCTTTTTAAAAAAAAGGTGAGGGATTAAATTGAAATTAGTAGTATTAACAGGTATTCCAGGTTCTGGAAGTACAACTTTACTTGGTAGGGCACTTGACGAAGTTGATTATGTACATTTAAACTATGGAGACATAATGACTGAAATTGCTATTAAAGATGGTCTCGTAGAAGATAGAGATGCTTTAAGAAAATTACCGGCTGAAACACAAAAAGATATTCAGGCAAAGGCAGCTAAAGAAATCAAAGCAAGGTCTGAAAATGATAATATTATAGTGGACACCCACTGTACTATCAACACTCCTGCAGGATTCCTTCCTGGGCTTCCAATATGGGTTTTAGAAGAGTTACAACCTGATCTTTTTATTTTGATTGAAGCTGACCCTGATGAGATTATTTATAGAAGATTAAATGATGATACTCGTGAACGTGATTTACAAAAAGCAAA
>CAJOND010000191.1 GCA_905236675.1 Candidatus Rifleibacteriota bacterium
TGCCAACTTTTCCCAATCTTTCCTAGAATTTGCTTTTTTTAAATTTTCAAAACAAGACTCTAAATCACTCAAAGTTTGTTTATCACAAGATTTTTCATCATTTTTTAATTTTAATAATCGTTGATCAAAAGAATTAATTTCATCTTTTAAAGTTATTTGTTCATTATCTATTTTGTTTTCTAATTCCCTTTTTAATTTATTAGCTTCTGAATTCCATATTTCCTTTAAAGAGTTCTTTTCTATATTTTTTATCTGATCAGCATTTTCTCTAGTAGGATTTTCTTCTAACAACTTTTTAGTTTTTACTATTCTTGAATCTGGGTTTGACTCGTTTTCCAACTCTTTTATTTCTTTTTCTTTTTTACTTTGTTTTAAATAACTAATTTTCGATTCTATTTCATTTTTATCTAAGAAAGTAATTCTTGCCAAAGTATGACGATAATAATCACTATCTTTAAATTTTATTAAACTATCTATTCTTTCCTGACAATCTTTGGCTGTCTTAGCTTCAATTTGTAATTCCTGATAATATTTTAAATCAAAATAGCAATCACCAAATAAGTAGGCAAAAAGAGCAAATAATATAAAAAATATGACTCGATTAAATCTTTGGCTCTTTAAAAAAGTATTTATTCTTTCTAATTCATTTTTTTCTTCACTATTTTCTGGGAAAATCGGCATAATATTTATTGCCTGATTAAAATATTCAGACGGCTTAAATAAAACAGATAATAAATTTCTTTTTTCACTTTCTTTGCATTCTTCTAGTTTGTTTTTAGCAACTTTTTCTACAGCAAACTCAAATGGTTCTAAAAGATTAATAGGTTTTAATCTATCTCTTTGAACAGGAATATCATTATCAGAACATTCTCCGAAAGCACTAGTATAAAAAACTTTAAACTTATCTTTATCTGTATTATTTTTTATCAGTCGAATCAAATCTTCTAATTCTTTATAATATTCTGAAGCCTCAAAATGCTTTTTACATTCATCAAATTTATTAAAATCTAGCTTGTTATTAGAGATATACCTATCAAATTTTGTTACCATGAGAACAATAGGTATTTTTATTTTTATAGACCCTTCTTCTGTTTCAAATCCAACACGTTTAAATGCAGATTTTAAATCATCTATTTCTTTGATAAATTTATCTTCTTCATCATTTTTTGGAATACCTATAATAGCAAAAATAGCATCCATCTGTTTTAATAAATCTTTTAAATATGGATATGAAGCAAATTTTTTTTTATTTTTTTCTTGTTCTTGAGACCCAGTTTCGATTTTTATACTTGATTTGTTATCATTACTTACCGATTGTTCTTTTTTCTTAATCTCTGATTTATTGTCTTCTTTTATAGATTTTGTATCAATATTTAATGTTTCACCAGCATAGTCAAAAAGGGCTAAATCAGCTCCTGTATTATCTTTTGTATAAGAAAAAACATATAGTTTTTTATCTTCTAATTTAGTTGGTTTTGGTTTATTACCTATTTCTAAATCTTTTACATACCTCGTAAGCTTACTTTCCATTTCTTCATATTTAAAACCAGATTCTAGATACTTTTCTTTTTTCAATTTTTCTACAGCTACATTAAATTGGTCCTGACTGCTAAAAGTAAAATCTATTTCCTTTACTTCCTTTTCTTTTGGAGCTTTTAAAGCAGCAAACAAGCAGGTCTTTCCAGAATTTGTTCTTCCAAGTAATGAAAAATATAATATAGGGTTGCTCATGATTTAGTCCTTTTTGAGATATTTTATCTTTGTAAAAATTCTAGATAATTCAACGTTTAAAAACTTAATTAATACCCAAGTTGTTCGAGTTTTCGTTTTCGGTAGCAGTTTTTGGCTGCTCTAGCGATGTCTTGCAGATACATTCCATCAAAAGAACCTCCTATAATACCACCTATTACAGGAATCGCCTGTAGTGCTTTTCGTTTAGTAATTTGATATCCTAATTCTTTCGCAGCATTTCTTATAAAAGTTACTATAGCTCCTCTACCGCCTTCTTTCGCAAGTTCTTTCCAAGCTTTCTTTGCTATATCAACCTGAATCTGCCTCATAAAAATCATAGAAGCTTGTTTAGCTTTAATATCAGAAGCAGTAGCAATAGAAAGTATTCCAATCATATATAGTTTTTCTTCATCTTTAGAGGTATCAAAACCATAACAAAGAGCAATTTGTTGTATACATCTAAAAACAATCATATATAAAGCAGGTATGTTTGCAGCAAGACCAGCTAATCCTCCAGCACCACATGCTGCCCCTTGTGCAATAGCATAAGCTAGATTATAGTTCCAAAAATGGTTAGCAGATAAATCCATACTTTCTAAATCATCAGATTTAGATATAGCCTTCAAACTATTTAAAGAGCTATTATTTTCTGCAAGTTTAGCTATTACATCTTTGTCTGAAAAAGTGTAATCAGCACCCCAAAGCAGACCATTTAAACAACCTTCTATAGCTTTTGTTACAGTTTCAGTAACGGCATCAGGAATTAAAAGTTCAACTGCTTTCATTGCTGGCCATAGCATAAAATCAGTAACATTAGTAAGGAAACCTGGACCTTGTTTTTCCCAAGTATTTATTTCATCCTTAATTTTTCTAACATACACATTTTTATTTTCAGCCATTTCTAACTCCTTTTAAGGTATTTTGATTTCTAGAAGTTTCTAAGTAATTTTTCGTTCAAAATTTTAGTAGGAATTTTAAGACCTATTTCGCTCTGCTTACTTTGTGAGCCCCTCAGTCTGCCTAAGACATTTGCAACATTAGCTACTTTGCATACTTTCTTTTAACAATAACAGCCAAAAACAATATTTACGCTGGCGTAAGCCAGCGTTTTTTAGCTTTAGAAAAAAGACTCGCAAGGTTGTCAACGACAAGCTTGCGAAAATGGTATACCATTTTCGATTTCGTGCCCCTTCCTGCAACGATTGAGTTTAGGTGTGTATCCCGAGTCAATTTTACTTATTTGATATTTTAAGGCGTTTTTCATAAAAAGATGTCATTTTCGAAATGACATTTTGTGAGATTATGGATAATAATAAATTTTGAATAAATCTGTAGTTATTGTAGTTGTTTTTTTTGTAGTTATTGTTATTAAAGGGGCAGTGCTAAGTTACTGTTATTTAAAAAAACGGACAAATTACAACCGACTTTGGACAAAATTGCAGACAAGAGGTTAGTCGTAAAAACTTAATTAGCTTACAAAGCTGGTATAAATTAATAACATTCTCCAGCTAAAGCCAATCCCCTTATCTCTAATCTCTCTTATCTTATCTCTAAAAAAGCTGGATAGATTTCGTTTTGCTTTCAGCAACGCCAC
>CAJOND010000192.1 GCA_905236675.1 Candidatus Rifleibacteriota bacterium
GTTAAAAAGGTCTGAAACTTTGATAAAAGAAACTATCAACGGTAACTCAGAAAAAGTTGCTGAAACCTTAGAGTTAGCTCACGAAGACGAAACTTCTGTTTTAAGATACAATAACGAAGAATCTCTAGCCTGTGCTATAAATATAGCTTATTATTATGCTAGAAGCGATTATATTATGGTCAGAGAATTCCCAACAGGAAAAGGTTTTGCAGATTTAACTCTTATTCCTAGCAAATTCTGTGATAAGCCAGCTATGATAATTGAATTGAAAGTAGATAAAGATGCTGAAACAGGCATTAAGCAGATAAAAGAAAAACGCTACCAGGGCAAGCTTAAGAATTATCTTAATAACATTGTGTTAGTTTCACGATAAAGAAACTAAAAAGCATAGTTGTATGATTGAGTATAATAAATAATATAATTATTTATTTGAGCTATTTTTTTCTATGTATTTTTTTAACCAAAAATCATTTTTATAAAAAATATTATTTATATAATCTGGTAATAAATCTCGAATCATTCTGAACCAATGATGAGATTTAAACCGGAAAGATTTAATGACATTTTTTCTTTTAACAATAAAATAAGGTATTAGTGTTAATAATAAGAACAGTTTTTCTAAATAATTATTTGTGTCGTAGAATCTAATTCTTTTTTCTAAAACTTTATTTGTAAATAAAAGCCCTTCTTTTATATTTTTGTTTTTTATTTTATTAGCATCTTCAATAAGTTGTTTTATAACTTCATTATTTCGTTTAAGCTCTTTAATTTTTAGATTTTTAAATTCTTTATAAGTTTTTGGAATATTGCTTTCGTTGGTGCTCATTCCACCTATTCTATATTTTACTAATTTATCTTTTATAAATAAGATCTTTCCAAGCATTAAAGCTCTTCTAAAATAGACCATATCTTCATAACAATTATGAGTTATATTTCCAAAAGTATTATAAATTTTGCTAGAATAGGCAACACAGGCTCCATGCCAAGAACCATCAGTATAAAAATTATCTTCTATTCTATCTTCTTTGTTTTCAAATAATGAATTAGAAAATTCTTTTCCTTCATTATCAATTGTATATGAGGATGAAACTAATGCCATTATGGAATCTTTTTCTTGTTTCCATCTATTATATAGAGTTTGTATACGATTTGGCAAAGAGATGTCATCTCCTGCACCAGCTACAAGTAATTCTCCATGGCACATAGAAATTACTTTATTAAAATGTTTAATTAGACCTAGATTCTTTTCATTTTTATTAATGATAATTTTATGGGGACCTTTATATTGGGAAACGTATTTTTTAATTATTTCATAGGTATGATCAGTAGAGCAATCATCAGAAATAATTATTTCCAATGGAGAATATGTTTGGTTAAATATACCTTCTAAAGTTTCCTCTATATATTTTTCCTGATTATAAGTAAGTGTGAAAAAAGTTAATAATTCTTTTTCCGGATTTATATTAGTCATGATTTTCTCTAATGATTATTTAAGGTTTTATTTTAATAATATGATTGTCTTTGAAAACAATATCCCAATCATATACACATTCCCAATTTGCCATTTTGGGGAAATCAGGGAAAACACCTATTTTTTGAGGATTTCTGTTAAATATATAGGAATAAGGACCAAATGAGCCTTGACTGCATATTTGATTTTTGCAGAGAGAAAGAAGCAATAGGTCTTTATAACCAACATTACTAGGATTTTTAATAATATTTGTTTTTATGTTCTTATCTAATTTTGGCAATATATTTTTTTCTATCCATTCTGGCTCTTCAGAGAAAAAATATAATTCTTTGCCCTTTAACTCGGGTAAATTTATTGCTCTTAAATAATAGTCTACAGATACTGTATTATAGCAATCTACAGGCTTAGCTAAATCCCCCAGACGAACGTGTATTCCAACACAATCTGAGTCAGATATTCTTTTTGCTATTTTCTGATTTTCTTCATCTAAGATTTCTTCTAGATTTCTTAAATGAATGAATTTTTTAAATATTGATTGCATTAATTCTGATTTAAAGCAATAATAATTATTTAAATATATTGGGGCACAAAAATCGTCATTAACCCAACTTACAATAGGATTCGGCCTTATATTAACTGCATTAAAGAATAAGCGTTTATATAAATAATTAGAGAAGCTTTTATTAGATTCTACAATTTGTTTCTTATCTATATTTAAAAATTGATCTAATTGAAAATTTCTATCAAAGACCCCATTTAAATCTTTGCCATTTTTTTCAAAAAAAGTTAAGTCGTATTCAACTTTGTAGCCTTTATCTTTAAAATATTCTCCGATAGCAAACTGATTTATTTGAGAACAAAGTCCTCCATCCATATAGACAATTAATTTAGGTTCAATTCCTAGTTTCTTCATTATATTTGACATTTTTGTTCTTTTTTCTTTAGTAGAACAAAATTTTTGATTAAACCATTTTCCAAATATTTTAAATAAACTCATATAATTTTTTTCCTTGTTTATAAATGTTAAGTTTGTTTTACTGCTTAAGACCTATTTCTTACAGCTTTTTATAATAAGTTTTATTTATACAGTAAGAAGAGCCGAAACCTTCCTTAAATTGAGCTAGACCTTCATTAAGAACTTTGCCGTGTTCTTCTGTGCTGATGCCGAAAGAGAAGTATTCATAACCCTGTTCTTTGGCAATTTTTATTAAATTAGTATTTAAAAATTCCATCGGAAACAGGCTTAATTTAGTTTGATCAGATGCAAGATATTGGGTATGGAAGACCTGTTTGTTAAATTTAAATACAATTGTCCCGGCAAGCATTAAATCTTGATGATAAGCACCATAAAAATCAACAATATCTGTTAATCTTGAATTTTTAAATTCAAGTATTTCATCAAGACTATGAACTGGCTTTTTATTGAATTTTTTTAGGTTTCCGATTAATAGATTATAAAAATCTGCAACTTCAGTATCTGACTCAAGTTTCTTAAATTCAAAACCATTTTTTAATGAATATCTATAATCTCTTCTTCGTCCTGATGAAAAAGCTGTGAGTATATCATCTGGAAGTTTTTTGCAATCAACGTAGAAACTTAATTCATCATAATAATTATAATTATTTTTAAAGAGGAAATAATCTATCAAATCCATTCTGTCTTTACAGAATAAAGCTGATGAATTCTTCAAGATAATTTCGTTAAATTTATTTTCAATGCAGTATGATTCAAGTTTTTTCATTATTTCTTCAATATGCTTGATATTATAAGAATTTTTATTAACTATAATTCCACCAAAGGTGCTACCCATATGTGAATAAAATATTTTTTTCCCTTCATCTTCTATTTCACAAGCAGGTACTAGAGCAACTATTGTATTTGTTCCTTTTAATACAATCAAAGAATGGTCTTTAAATCGTTCTTTTGGATGATAATTAAGAAATTTTCTTGATTGTAAAAATGTTCCGTTTCAATAAAAGAATCCCACTGTTTTTCAAAACTGTTGTCAAAAGGTTTTATTGTCAGTTCCATAATATTATCCTATCAATTCGGCATAACCTACACCTGTTTTCCCCATACCGTTCCCATTATAAAACATATATGTCTTGTCTTTATAATTTAATAGAACAGGATAGCAAGCCATTTCCGAATCCCAACCTTCATTTTTGGATTTATCTATGCCAATAAGTTCATCTTTTCTTGACCATACTTTACCTTCAACAGATTCTGCATAGCCTATTTTATATTCTTTTGTTTTGAAATCCCTAGTATAGAACAGCTTGTAACCATTTTTGTCATGATAGACTTTTGGACGGCCAATCCTATATTCATAATCATTTACATCAACACAGAGTGTGTGATCTTTTGAAGCTATTGTTTTCCCATCCTGTGATTCTGTATACCAGATATTATATGCAGGATAAGGTCTGTCACCTATGTAATGCCAACTATGTATTACTGCATAATAAATTTTGAAAATTCCATTTTCATATAAAACAGTGTGTATACATCTTCCAAACTTTCCTGAATCTGTTCTGTCCATTATTGGAACTTCAGAATATCGTTTGAAATTTTTGCCTTCCAAATCACTAATTGCCAATCCTGAAAAAGCATAGAATTTAGCTTTTTGAACATGCTGAAAACCTACATAATACATATAAAGCTGGTTCTCTACTTTAATAATGTCACCAAGTATAACACCATTGTCATCAAAACAACCAGGATTACCTATATCTAAAGCAGGTTTATCAGCAATATTTATTATTTCTTTCAGATTAGAGGCATTGACGTCAATATATGTAATACGGCTTACTCCTTCTTTATCACGGGTTCCACCATATATTCTGATTGTTCCTTCGTTTATCAGCATTGCGTGAGGAGTCATAAAGGTATCATAATCCCAACCGTTTGCTCCATTTGGACAATATATTAAGCCTTTTTTCTGCCATTTCATATTTCTGACTCCTTGACATTAAATTTTTCATAAACAGATACCTGCATAGGTTTTGCAGGAACACCAACATATATTTTTCCCTTTTCGGTGGGACTTTTTATTAAGCAAGCTGCTGCTGCCACCCAGCTGTCATCTGGAATTGTTACATAATCGCCAATTGTGGCGTTTACTCCAATAAAAGAGTTTTTACCTATATTGCAAAAACCAGAAATAACAGCCTGGGATGTAAGCCAGCAATTGTCTTGGATTACGGAACGGTGTCCTATATGATTGCCGCTCCAAAGAACGCAGTTGTTGCCTATTTTAGCATGATATTGAATCGTATTGTTTTCAAAAATAAAAGAATTTTCGCCTATTTTTACATTTCTCCAGACAAAGGCTTTGGAACTTATATAGGTTGCAAAAGAATAACCTAGATTTTTACAATGTTCGTAAAGCCTCTTTCTAACCCTGTTAAATTTAGTATAAGTAACGGCAGTGTAAAGAATATATTTATCTGGCGGATAATTAGTTAATATATCTTCTAGAGGAGTTATTGGTTTACCAAAAAGCTCTTTTTCTTTTATGTAATCTTTTTCAACAACAAACCCTACAACTTCATAATCAGAATCGTAAGTAAAGTATTCATAAGCAATTTCAGCAAATTCACCTGCTCCAACAATGACTAGCTTTTTGTTCATAGTTTAACTCCGAAGCTATATTTTAGATTGAATGATTTATTTATTTTTTTGTCTAGGTATTGAATTTAACATTCACTTAATAGGTGAATCATTGATATATCCTTAAAAATTTGTTTTCCAGTAGCAATAACCATCGCCAGCTTCTTTATTTGATTTTACACTATAGCCTGATTTAGCATTTGTACAAAGAAGACCAAGTAGAATACCGTGATAGAAACGATTTTTATAATTATAATACTAAGTTATATTCTTTGAATCCAGCTAATAGTTGTTCAACAGTCATTCCAATATCATTAGCAGCTTCTTCTATCGTCATTCTTCCTTTTTTAATAAAGTTATAAACAGCAGTAAGTTTACCTTCTTTTTTACTATCTTCTAATAATTCCTTAACGCCTTTGTTCATATCTATGGTCTCCTTTTCTTTATTGATTTTCAAGTTCAATCCTGTGGTTTCTTTTATTAAGGTCGCAGAAATAATACTAACCTTATGCAATCTCTTGTTTTTTTCAAGTATTTCTAACAGTTTGTTTTTATTGTTAGATTTTTTGATAAACTGCATAATAATACCCAATTCAGAACCTAATTTCTCAAGTTCTTCATCAGGTAAATCAGGATGTATCAAGTTTATTTTGTATGATGGCAAATAAGAAGATATGGTTTCGTCTACATTGATGAACATATCCTTTATGTTTGTTGGTCCATCCCAAGCTTTGCTTCCAAAATAAACTACAAGAGTTATAACAGGAATAAGCCTATCATCTTTTTTAAAACCAGATAAAAATTCTTCACTATTAGAATATTTTTTATTTTTTCTGTTCTCTTTACTTTTAATATCTACCTGACTTGCATATTGCATCGAATCGTAGAGCATTGCTCGAACTGGCATAGCATAATGAGTCTTAGCTTGATTTTCAACGCCTAGAATCAAAAAACCAACTTTGTCAGTCTTTTTAGCTGATAATATTTTGAAAACATCTCTATTTTTCTGAACAGCTGATGAAACTTTAGTGTCATTTATTTCAACAGTAATAGAATTAGTATCCAATGGCTTCAAATCTTCTGGCTTTATTTTGGGTTCACCATTATAAAGTAGAAAGTTAAAAGCATCAGCGAATACCTCATTATCATTCATAAGTTTCTTAGACAAGGCATCTATGTTGCTCATAAATTATACTCTTTTTATACTAATTTCTTTTTTATTATATCATAGTTTGGCTAATTATAGGGAATATTACTCAATCGACCCTAGGGCAAACCCATTAAATTTTCTTTTCTAGATTGCTACGTTACCAAGCATACTTCGTATGCATGTATTTGTAGAAGTTAAATAATTAGTTGCATTTTTACTAGACATCTTTATTGCTGTAGAAATAAGATTATTTTGTTTGTTACTGTAATAGCCAATCTAAGACATTGACGACTTCTATTCCTTCATAGTTGCCAAGCGTGAATTTATCAAGGGTTAATATTGTTTTCTTATAATTGTCTTTTATTGTTTTTAAAGGTTTTATTTCACGT
>CAJOND010000193.1 GCA_905236675.1 Candidatus Rifleibacteriota bacterium
ATGTAAATCAAGAATCAAGGACATAACCTATAATAAAGCCTGCGAAATGATGAATAAAGGCGATATTGCTTCATTAGAAAAAGCAATATCTGTTTTTAACAGCATAATAGACTTCAAAGACTCTAAAAACAAGATTGAAGAATGTAAGTCAAGAATCAAGGACATAACCTATAACAAAGCCTGTGAAAAGATGAGCGAAAGCAGTATAGAGTCAAACGAAGAAGCAATAAAACTTTTTTCATTGCTGATAGATCTGAGAACTACATTTAAAAACTCTGGCAATAATATTGAAATATGCAGATTAAATATCAAGAAAATCAAATATAACAATGCCTGCAAAGCCATGGAAGAAAAATCCTATGAAAAAGCAATAGAACTTTTTGGAGAAATAAAAGATTATGAAGATTCAAAAGCAAAGATGGATGAGTGTAATGATAGAATAAATAAAAAAACAGATATTATCATAATAATTGTTGTTTGTGTTTTTGCTATTTTTGTTTTTATAAGATTTAAACACACAGAGAGAGAAAATGCTTTAAGAGAAAAAGCACGCATTGAACGTGAAGCTAGAGAAGCAAAAGAGCGTGAAGAAAGGTTAGCTAGAGAAGCTAGAGAGGCAAAAGAACGAGAAGAAAGATTGGCTAGAGAAGCCAAAGAAAAAGAAACAAGATTAAAATCTGAATGTGAAAATATAATGAAAAAAATGGTTAAATGCCCTGCTGGTAGCTTTATGATGGGCAGTCCTAATGGTGAACTGGGTCGAAATAGTAATGAAAAACAGCATAAAGTGACTATTTCTAAGCCTTTCTATATTGGCAAGTATGAAGTTACTCAAAAAGAGTATGAAGCAGTTATGGGGAAAAATCCATCGAATTTCAGAAGCGAGAACAATCCTGTTGAGAGCGTTATATGGAATGAAGCAAAAGAATTCTGTGAAATGCTTAACAAATATTCTAAGAATATTCCACAGGGTTATAAATATGATTTGCCTACAGAAGCCCAATGGGAATATGCCTGTAGAGCTGGAACTACTACAGCATTGAATAATGGCAAAAATTTAACAGATCCATATTCTTGTTACAATCTTGATGAAGTGGGGTGGTATTCAAATAATTCAAGTAACAGAACTCAAGAAGTTGTTCGGAAAAAGCCTAATGCTTGGGGACTATATGATATGCATGGCAATGTATGGGAATGGTGCAGAGATTTGTATGGCGATTACCCATCTTCGGCTGTAACAGACCCAACAGGTCCTAATAGTGGCTCTGCTCGTGTCTATCGTGGCGGAAGCTGGAACGGCCGTGCTTGGCATTGTCGCTCTGCTTATCGTGGCCGTGACAACCCTACTAATAGGCTCAACTACCTTGGTCTCCGCCTTGCCCTTGTGCCAGTTGAATCTAATGAAACAAATGAATTAAAAGCCAAAGAAGAAAGTTTTGATAAAAGCGAAATAAATAATTCTGATTCTTTAAATTCTGATTTTAGTGATAATTCTTTAAAAGGTATAATAACAGCAAAATCTGGTGTTTTTGCAAGAAAAGAACCTAGCACAAAATCAAAAAAAGTAGGTGGTTTTGCTTACAATACAAAAGTTTCTATTCTTGCCACTAATGGACCAAAGGAAACAATAGAAAATATTACATCAAATTGGTATAAGGTCACAGATGGAGAAACAACTGGTTGGTGCTTCGGAGGTTTTATTTCAATTACGAATTACTAAGATTTTTCAGAAAGCAATGACGAGTTTGCCATAAACTCTCATCTCTTTTCTCTCTTCTCTTATATCTAACTTGAGGCTTTAGCCTCAAATATCCCTTGCAACATAAGCTTCTAAATCTTATAATTAAGCCATAGGGAGTACACTCTATGGGGCAGAAAGATATAATAGAAAACAATTCTGAAGATTTTTTATATAAAATAACAGATAATATTTTATCTGATGTTTGTTATATTATTGATTCTTCTCAGAAATTAGCTTTCAATGCTATCAACATAGCTTTAATACAAAGAAACTGGTATCTGGGGAAAAGAATAGCAGAAGAAGAACTAAAAGGGAAAGATAGAGCTGAATATGGTGCGGAGATTATTAAAACTCTATCGAAATCTTTAACAAATATTTATGGCAAAGGCTTCACACCAAGGCAGTTATATAATTACGAAAGCTTTTATAAAACGTTTCCACAAATTTTGCACTCACTGAGTGCAAAATCATATCCTTTGCTTTCATGGACCCATTATCGCATATTATTGCAGGTAAAAGATTCTACCGCGAGAGATTGGTATGCAAAAGAAGCTCTCAGTGAAACATGGAATGTGAGGACTTTACAAAGAAATATAGATTCACAATATTATTACAGACTTTTAAAATCACAAGTTAAAGAGCCAGTAAAGCAAGAAATGAAAGAGCTTACTTCTATTTACCATCAAGATAAGTTAGAATTTATCAAGAATCCTGTTGTTGTAGAATTTCTAGGACTAACCTCAGACCCTTCTATTAATGAAACAACTCTTGAATCCTGTATTATCAGTAATCTACAAAAATTTCTAATGGAACTAGGGAAAGGGTATGCTTTTGTTGCAAGACAGCAGCATATTCATACAGAAAAGGAAGATTATTACATAGATTTGGTTTTCTATAATTATATTTTAAAGTGCTTTGTACTAATAGACCTTAAAACAAAGAAAATAACACATCAAGATGTCGGGCAAATGGATATGTATATCCGTATGTATGACGAAATGAAACGAAACAAAGACGATAATCCCACATTAGGAATTGTTCTTTGTTCTGAAACAGATGAGGATATTGCTAGATACTCAATATTAAAAGGAAATGAACAGCTTTTTGCAAGCAAATATAAACTCTATCTTCCAACAGAAGAAGAACTGAAAGCAGAAATAGAATCACAGAAAGCTATTTTTTACCTACAAAATAAAACATAACGCATACAACCTGCCTGAAGAACAGGTAAAACGCTTATTTGGATTTTTCTTCAATAAATTAATAATTTTATTTCAATGATTTTTAACTGCGGTGTTTGGTGCGGTGTTAAAGAGGAAACAAACTGCGTAGTAGACTGCATGGTTGACTGCGGTGTATTTGAAAAAACTTCATGCAAGTTTGAAGTTAAGATATTCAGATCAAATGCCATTATTTTATTGCCATATAAAAAATAACATAATAGAATGCTACACATAAAACACTTTTGGAGAAGGTTATGAATGAGTTAGAATGGGCTTTTGAAGAACGAGTCAGATTGCTTCTTGAAGATGAAGAATGGCACAAAGCGGATGAAAAACTAAGCTCATTTCCTAACAATGCCTATGCCTGTCTGGGATTGCTGATGGCAGAACACCAAATAAGCAGCATTGATAAAATCAATGAATTTCCAGAAATAGTAAATGATCTTCTTTATCAAAAGTTACTTGCAAATGCCGATGAGTCTCTGATGAAAAAGCTGAGAACAAGTTTCTTCAAGCCGGGAAAGAATAATTTAAGCAATATACCAAACCTTTCAGAACAAAAATCTTTTACTACAAATCCACCCCCCAATAATGAGAATATTAATCCAACTCAGCTATTTAAAAGAGCTTTGCTTGCACTTGAAGATGGCGACTTTGCCAGTGCCGACCGTTTTTCCGAAAATATTTTAAACAATGATGCAGAAAACGCTCAGGCATATTTAATCAAACTCATGATTGAAAACAGAGTCAAAAACAGGAGCAACTTAGGCAGGCTT
>CAJOND010000194.1 GCA_905236675.1 Candidatus Rifleibacteriota bacterium
AAGAAGTCATTAAACAAAAAGCTTATACCAAATACAGTTAATAAGTTTGATGACTTAATATATACAAACAGCTTAAAATCTGCTATGGATTGCAATATTGCAATCAACGTAATTGAAAAAGATAGCAATCCAGATGAAGGCTCAGCTAATTTATTGATTAACATTTCTCAAAATACAAATGGTCAATTTCCAATCGAAGTTTCTATTGTTGAAAATGGAGCCGTAAATAATAATGGAAATGAATGTAAACTAAGGTTTATTTTTAAAGTGAGCACTATAGAACTTGGTTTTAAGACTCTAGTTGAAGTTGACGAAAAAGGTTGGATAAAAGGAAAACTGGTAAACAAAGACGGAAGCGATGGCGATGAAATTCCTTTACCATATGGTTTGATGGTTGAGCATTATAAAACAGAGTTAGATAAAAGAAAAAGTGCACAACATTCAGGGAAAGAATATTTTAAAATTTTAGAAGGAAAATATAAAGGAAAGAAGGCTAGACTGCTTGTTCCTAAAAATAAAAAGACTAGATTTAAGAGTAATTTCAAATATAAATCTGCTTGTAAAATAGATTATTTTTATAAAAACATTGTAAATAACGGTAAAGATGATTTTGTAACAGGTGTTGTAAAAATTAATGGTATAGCAGCTTCTTTCAAAGCTTTTAGTTTGAATGAAGAACGTTTGCCCGTAGGTGAATATTACATTGAAATTCCAGATGAGCCACATCCAAAAGGTGCTAGCTATGAAAAATACAGTCTGTTTTCCAAATCTTGGTTTAGGATAAAATATCCAGCAAAACCAGAATCTGCTTATTATTTGCATTTAGGCAGAGCTTCTGATGGCTGTATTACTGTTTATGCCCCAGATGTTAATACTACAGATACCTGGACAAAAATCTATAATCAAATTGTTTCGTGCAGAGTTGAGGGTATGCCAGGAATAATAGGAAAGGTTAATGTTAAAAATGAGATTAAATAAAATTACAATTATCCTAAGTATATTATTTTTATATCTTTCTTTTTCTTTAAATGCAGAACCGATGAAATTTACGCAGTATTATGCAATTGAAACCAATGATAATGATAACATCGAATTGACAAGGGTTATAGAACGAGTTCATGAATATTTAAAAAATAACGAAATAGAATACACAGGATTTTTTAACAAAACAACAACACTTACAAAATTTGTGAGAGTAGATGCAAAAATAAAAAATGGTGAAAATATTTTAATTGATACTATTAAAAGAGATTCTAAGGGAATATATACAGCTAAGGTTTGTGTATATAATATAAAAGAACAGGGCAAGAAAAAGCTCTATCTCACTTGCATAAAAAATATGATAAAACAAAAAATAGTTATGTTGATCTAACTATTGATGAATACGAGGAAGACATAATCTTTATGATTAAAGATTATTCAAATCACTATTGCGTCTTGAATTATGAGTATCAAGAATACCTTAAAGAAAAGAAAAAACAAAAAAGTAAAAAGTAGTTTTTTTATGTGTCAAACTCTCTTTTAAATCTTTTAAGCTCTTTTTCGTTCAAATCTTTTCTAACTTTTTTTATAACAAATTTTGTGTTATAAATAGGATCTACATAAGAAATACATTCGCATAAGATCCATTACCTAACACCAAACATAACCTAAAATACTTTAATCAGTTTCCCATTATGCGTTTAACCGTATCAGGATTAAAACTAAAACCAATTAGTTTTTTCTTACAAATCAACAGGGAATTTTTTATTTAAAGTTAATTTCTAAGTCTCTTTTTCAAAATTTTCAACAGACAAGCCAATTCCTTCGATTGCTTGTTGTGTAGTTATGAAACCTGTTTTCATTTTAATTTAGAGGTTCTAAAGAAAGATTTTTTAGTTCTTTTTTAAATTTTGTTTCTGATATATTTAAACTTTCAGCAGCCTGTTTTAAAGTAATAACTCCGCTTTTAATCAAGTTTAATAAAGCGGTGAATTGTCCTTCCTTTCTACCTTCCTTTCTACCTTCTTTTTCTCCTTCTTTTTTCCAATCTTCTTTCAAACCTTCTAATGCTTTACACATATTACTATTCTCCTTTTTTTCACTAATTTTTATATTGGCACTTGTCAAAGTGTTAATTAAAGAGACGGCTTCGTTTGGAACATTCTCAAAATGTTTATCTGTCATAACTTCCTTGTATAGTCTATTTTTATCATTCGAGTATTTCAAGTATAATAAGACTTCCCTCAATTCGGTAATAAACTTGTTAAAATTTTTCTTAGGAATATTTACTGGGTCTATAAGATTTATCTCATAGTTTTTAACATACTTAAGAACTTTTTTATCCATTTCTGGAAACATTTGAATTAGCTTTGTCGGAGCTTCCCAAGCATCTCCACTAAAGTTAATAACCAAAGTTATTATAGGTAAAATTCTGTCGGTTTTAAGCAAACCAGAAAGGAATTCTACATTGCTTTTAAGTTTTTTATTTCTTCGGTTTTCGGTCGCTATGTTTTCTATTTGATTGGCATAGCGTAAGGCGTCATAAAGCATAGTTCTGACAGGCATGGCATAATGAATTTCAGACTGGTTTTCCACGGCTAGAAGAACATAGGTGGCTTTGTCATCTCGTTTTATTGCCCAGTGCTTTATAACATCTCTGTATTTCTTTACTGAGTCTTTGTCGATAGGTAATTCTTTATTTAATACAATTTCTGTCGAGTCTAGCTGTTGCAAATCATCAGGCTTTATAACCTGTTCGCCGTCATATATAAAATAGTTGAACACATCAGCGAATATACGATTTTTTTCTATAAACTTTTTTGTTTTGTTATCTTTATCACCCATCGGTCTGCTCCTTGCTTTTATTATAACTAGAAATAAGGGGCTTTGCAAGTTGGTTACAGGATAAGGTTTAGTCAGAATTGTGTAAAAAGCAACTGTTAAGGTTAGTTGTAATAATAAAAATGGCTCTAGACGTTATGTAATTATTGAGAGTGTCATAAACCTTTTCCCTTAAACATATAAAAAAATAGTAGAAAGCAGTAGGAAATTAAGTTAAAAAAGTAAAGCCTTTTATTACGGTGATTTGAGTGATTTGAGTTATTTGAAGCTTTATACGCTTAATGCTATAATCTAATTCAAATAAGATAATATTTATAATTATGAGAAAGTAAGATAAATGAGTCAAGAATTATCAAAAAAATCTAAAATAGTTGCCTGTATTGTAGCTATAGTAGTTCCATTGGTAGTTGGCGGTATTTCCGCATTTATTAGTTCCAACGCAATGAATACCTTTGAAACAATGAAACAACCTACGTTGTCACCGCCAGCAATTCTATTCCCAATTGTCTGGACTATATTGTACATAATGATGGGAGTTTCAAGTTATTTAATTTGGACAGAAACTTCAAGTGATGAAAAACTAATTAGTGCAAGAAAAAAAGGAATCATTATATACGGAATACAGCTATTTATGAACTTCTGTTGGTCACCTATATTTTTTAACGGCGGTTATTATTATTTCGCTTTTGCCTGGCTAGTCGTTTTATGGGCATTAATATTATCTTTAATTATAATTTTTTGGAAATTATCTAAAACTGCTGCCTGCTTGTTGATTCCTTATCTGCTTTGGACAACCTTTGCAGGTTATTTGAATATAATGGTTGCTATTTTGAATAAGTAACAACTGCGAGCAATCGTAGACTGCGTGGTAATCTAGCTTTTTAGGTTATGATTGGTGTGGTGGTTTAGAGTTTATCGTCCCTGTTATGTCAGGCAAAGTCTGACAGGGAGATTTTTAATAAACTACGAGTCTTCGGACTCCTACCTGTACCGTTTAATATACTTCTCAAAAATCCCCAAACCCAATCACACCGCTAGATATGAGGTTATTGTTTTAATAAGATTTCTGGATTTTGGTTAATACAATCTAATAGTTTAAGAAGAGCTTTCTTTGTATTTAAAGGCAAAGCAAGAAATTGTTTATCTTCTTCTGTGAGCAAATTTTCTTTTGTTTCTATTAGATCGGTCATTCTAAGATTTAGATTTGAAGCAAGTTTTTCAATATGGCTCATTCTAGGCTGCAAATCTTGATTTAGCCATCTCCAAACTATAGTTTGAGAAACGCCAGCCATTTCAGCTATCTTAGCTTGGCTAAGCTTCCTATAAGTCATTATGTTTGATAATTTTTTAGAAAAATCACTCATATATAATCAAAACACAATAGTAATTAAAACTTGATTTTTAATTACTATTGTAATAAAATTCAGATAACCTAAAACAATATAAAACCCTATAAATGTTTATAGAGTTTTATTTGATTAAGTTGAATATACAGATTTAAATTTCTGTTTTCAAAAGCATTGGAGTGCTTTTGAAAACAACTGAACAAGATTTGATTCAAGGTCAGTATGATTATATTAACATAACAAAGACTTTGTTTTCATTATTTTGTTTTAGATTATT
>CAJOND010000195.1 GCA_905236675.1 Candidatus Rifleibacteriota bacterium
CAGGTCAAATTTCTATTATACACGTTAGGAGTTTTTATTTCTTGTTCATCGCTAAAGCTATATAGAACCACGCGACTATCGCGTGGTTTTCTTATACAACAAAACCGCCTCTGAATTGCTTCAGAGGCGGTTTGTTAGCTAAGTTTTGTGAATCGCATTTTCCTTTTCGGAAACTTTCAATCTTTGTGGCTGGCTTCGGCTTTTGGCCTTGCTTCGTCCTAGCTTCGGGGGTTTCCCGTTGCCTTCGCCTTTTGGGCTTTTCGTGGTTAGCTTAGTGATTAAATTTTCACTGTATTTATTTTGATACTATTAACAATAAAATGTTTTTATTATAATTGTATAATATGCAGGAGTTGATATATGAAACTTACAAAAATCATGAATTCAAAGCTTATTAAAAAACTTTTACTATTATTTGAAATTATGGTTATAAATCCATTAGACACCATATATGGGTTTGACTGTTATTTAGGTGACGAAAAATACTCGACAAACTGGTTGAATGCAAGAAAAAAGATTAAAGGTTTTATAAAGCTGATTAGACTTCATAATAATAGTAGCATATCAGGCACCCCTTTTCGCTGCTGGAGAGACAACGAAGTAAAGGAAGGGGTAAATTTAGAAAGAGTATGTGATTATTGCGGTGAACACAGTTATACTTTGATTTACACAGAAAAAAAATCCTTCTTTGCCAAAATTGCTTTATAGAAAAATATTAAAAGAAAACCAGACAAAACCAATAATTTTTTGATTTGTCTGGTTTCTCGCTTTTATTAGTCTATCAAATCGAGCAAATCAGAGTCGTATCCTAATTCTTTCAATATCTGAATACGAGAATTCCTTCTAGCCCTTATTGCATTAGCAATAAATTCTTCATAAGTCACATTGGGCATGCCAATAACCTTTGGTTTGAACAATCTGTTCAAACCAATTGAGTCAAACCAATAATTATCAAGATTATTATCGGTTTGAGGAATAGGCACATTCGTATTAACCAGACCTAGTGTTCTCCAATAGGAGAAAAATTCCTATTCATATTTAGAGGAAGTCTGTTGAACTGAAGACTCCTAAGATTTCTTATAGGGTTATATTGGCTTATTCCATCGTTACCATATAACCTGTGATTTAATCCCAACTCCTTGGCTACTACAACCTGACTCCTGTGGGTATCGTTTAACTTTCTCTTCATTTCAGAATCAATAATGTTCCTGTTGTTTTTTATATTATCCACATATTTTTTAGACCGGGAGAAGTTTATCGGATTCCAATCTGTCGCTTCATAAACTTCATGTGCAAGACTTTCAATGTTCTGCTGTTTTGCATTCCTATCGATACCAACAACCCCGATTCCTTTCAAGGAATTTTGAGATGATATGCTTTGGGCATTCTGATTCAGATATTCGCCATAATCTACCTTGAAATCAGTTGAATTAGGTAAAAAGCTTAAATTAATTGGAGTTCTTTTATTAATACGATTCATAACAGTAGAAATAATTCCTGTTTTGTAAATTTTCCCATTCTAGCCATGTTTTCAAGAGCCATATCCCATGCGGCATCTTTCTCCATAGAGCTAGAACTAGAATCAATTAGGCTAATATCTATGTAAATAGAAGCTAACTTATGGAAATATCTTACTTTTGCATTTGGATTATAGTCAGCAACTTTTACCATTCCTGAGAAATCTTCAAAAGGAAAGCCTAGCATAGCTAATTTCAAATTAGTTATTAACCTTATGTCTTCTTCTGGTTTGAATTCAATGTGTTTCAAATATTTAAATAAACTAGACACGATAAAAATCCTCCTGTATATAATTATACAAGAAAATTATTTGCCTAGCAATGTAAAATAATTTAAATCTTGAAAAAAATATAGAGATTACTTAATAATTATTCTTTCTTCATATTATGGCTTCTAAAAACAGCTTGTCCTGCTGCATTTTTACACTTAGTGCCACAAAACTTCTGACTGGAACGTATTTTCGAAAAATATTGACCGCATCTTTCACATTTTCCAAAGTGGTTGTAACCTGAAGGGGTCTTATATGTGAAAGTATCGAAAGCGTCTAAGAAATCCTTTGTTGCTAATGTAAAAAGTCTTTTGGCACTATCTAGATTAAGTTTTATTAAAGTATATTTTTTGCTATTAGATTCAACTTTAATAAATTTTCCATCTAATCTGTTGCCTGTTTTCCCCTTAGCTTGCCAAGAAATAGTAGGTCTTATTAAAGAAGATTCAATTCTTTTTTCTAATAAATCTTCTGATGGACTTTCACCTTCGAATACAGTAACCAGCATTTCTTCATAAATTCTAGCCATATTTTCTGCAAGTTCACGCAAATCTTCTGTATAAGAAGTGATTAGACCCACATCGTTATTTTTCTTAATATCTTCAATACTAATGTCTAGTCTATATGCTTCATATTCCATATACTTGTCGTTCAGCACATGAATAGGATTATTACTGTCAACCAAATCTATTACAAACTTAGACATACGATTTCTATAGTTAAAAAAACTGGTTTTCACTGTAAATTGTTTTTTCTCTGCTATTTTAGAACTATCAATCATATTCATCCACCTTCTTTAAAAGCTTAGTCTAACCTAAAAACTAGTAAATAAAATTATAAAAACTAAAACAATAATAAATCAACCTAAAACAAAACAGCCTCCGAATTGCTTCAGAGGCTGCTTGGTTGTCGAACTTGATCTTTTGAATCGCATTTTTCCTTTTCGGAAACTTTCAATCTTTGTGGCTGGCTTCGGCTTTTGGCCTTGCTTCGTCCTAGCTTCGGGGGTTTCCCGTTGCCTTCGTCTTTTGGGCTTTTTCGTGGTCGGCTTCAGACGTCACCGTCTTTCAGCCACCCCTTCTTGTCTTTGGTGTCCCTTAGAGTTTTTAGTGTCTGTCTTTGGCCCTTATTTGTTCGGACCTGACCTTCTAGCGTTCGTCGCTCTCAAGGTCTTAAGTAACAATCACCTACACCTTTTGGTTATTCGGTTTGCTTTTGTTTCGCTTTCCTCTTTCGGACTTTCCGTCTTTGGTTTGGTTGTTTTTAGACTTCAAGGTTCTGTTCCACGGATTCTCATCAGCTAGGGTTCGCTGACGCTTCCTTCAGGTTTGTTCCCTTACAGCGCTGTCTTCGTTGAACGTGACAGGCGGATGTCACTCCGTCGCTCCCCATTTCCAGGTTTTCTAGAGCCTCTTAACGGGTGGTTGGCGTCCTTCCGATTCGTG
>CAJOND010000196.1 GCA_905236675.1 Candidatus Rifleibacteriota bacterium
TTAGGTATTTAAAGATGTAAGCAAAATAAAACTTTTTTAATCCATTATTATATTAAGCTATTTTCTATACCAGAATTTTTATAATGCGTTTTCCCTGATGAACTTTGTTATTAATGATAACATTATTTTTTAATGATTTTATATTTGTTTGTCTCGATTGATTGTTCTTTATAAAATTATATAAGTTTAAGTTGCAAAGATTAAAGGACCTTATTGGTTAAAGGTTGAAACAAAACCTCCGAAGCACCAGCCTGTGATTTTACCATCAGTCACTTTATACCAGTTAGAACGAATATTCTCTATAACTTCTTCTGGGCCGTTTTTGCTTAATACTGTTATTTTTGTTTTATTTGCTAGTTTTCCTACTTTATTACCTTTGGTAGAAGGAATGTCTCTCAAATTAATACCTGATTTTGTAGAAACATAATATACTTCATTATTAGAATTTAGCTTTTGTTCTATTTCATTAATAGATAATTCTGATATTTCTTCTTTTGTTTTTGTTTCTAAGAACTTATTTATTTTATTCAAACGTGAAGTTGCTTTTTCTGTTACGTTATTTTCATCTAAAATACCACCGTAATATTCACCAGTTTTGTTATAATAAAGAGCTTCTCTATAATACCGAGCCGCTATTATTAAATCCTTTTTGACACTATCACCTTCGTAATATATATTACCTAGAAGATATAAATCATAAGGATCATAACTTTTTTTTAAATATTTTATTGCTAATTTTTTATTTATTGAAACTCCTCTTAAACCCAATAAATAAATTCTTCCTAGTTCTCCAGCAGAACCATCGCGATGAAAATAATCAACATATTTTTTTAAATAATAAAAATAATTTTTATCATCATTTAGTTCCTCTCCATAAATATTAAGCAACCTACCGCAAGCAATCTCAGAATTCATATCTGCAGCAAGTTTATAATATTTTATTGCTTCCTGTAAATTTTTATCGTTTTTATTATTATATATTCTCTTAGAATAATAATATCCACCTAGGTTTTCTAAGGTTGTAATATTGTTTTTATCTTTTTTATAATCTGCTAATGTTTTTTCATATTCTAAATTAGAAGCTTGTTTATATAATATATCAGATATTTTAAGCCTTAAAGTATTGACTGTTTCTTGAGCTTGCTTTTTGTTTTTTTCATATATTGATGCTGCTTTTTCTAAACTAGCTATTTGACTAGTTAGATGCTCATACTTATCTTCATAACGGATAACATTTTTTAGAGGTTCTTCTACAAAAACAACCAGGTTTTTATATTTTGGAGGAGCATTATTTAAATTAATTTTCTGAACAAATATTTCAAATGCACCTTTGGTTTTAAAAGAAGTTTCGCAAGTATATAAAAGAGCTAAGTCATAATAATATCCACCAACAGAGGCACTGCTAATTAAATAACATTCTAGATCCCCTAATTGTGGATTGGGGTATGTTCCTTGATAGTCTACGATATGCCCTCGAAGCTGTAAAAAATTAGGGATATTATCTCTTTCTTTTTTTAGGTTATTTATAGTCGAATATGCACTACTCCCATTAGCTTTATCGACTTGTTCTATTGTTTCTATTCCTTCTTTTAAACTATCCATCATATTTCTTATTTTTTCATCAAATGCCCAAGGAAACTTGTCTATTATATTTTGTGTTTGAGTAAATTTATTTTTATAATCTTTTTCCAACCAATGCCTGATAGATCTAGCAACTTCTCCTAGTAGATAAATTTTAGCAAGATCTTTATCTTTTTTATTTTTTATTAGTTCATAAATAATATTTCTTTCTGATATATCATCAATTTTCACTATTTCTGGTGTTTCTTTTATTTTGCTGTTTATGCCCCAGCTCAAAAATGATTCAGGTAAATAACTAATTTGCTCTTTTATTATTTTGCATAAGCTTTCTAACTCTTGCTTATTGCAGATTTCAAAAAAATACTTATCAAGAGATGTATTATCTATTTTATTAAAATCAGAGGAGTCAGGAACAGAGTATATGATAGTTTGTCTGTCTTTTGGGCTGATGTATTTTTTTATACTTTCATTGGACATAAAATTAATTTTTTCAAAAACAGAACTATTCAAAATTATTGGTGTCATAGAGGCAATTATAGATTCACCTAACTCCTTTGTGGCATATTGTTTAAAGTATGGTTTACTAAGAAAATCATATATTTCATTAGAATCATAAGGTTTAAAACTATCAGCTATAGCTTTTAACAAATTCTGTGGCTGGTCATTATTCCAGAATTGTTTGATTTTTTCATTTTCAAGCAGTCTATATCTGCTTTTCTTATCATCTTTAGCTATATTTTCTATGATGGAGTCAACAAGCCTTATAACCTGCTCTTTCGAAGCATTATTTATGACTCTGGAATCTTCAAGAATTCTGAATTTTGTTTCATTATCACTATTTATAACTTTGTTCACTATTGATTCAACGTTTTTTTCACCGGAATTTTTGTTTGCATATTTCTTGAAACTTGCATGATCAAACAAAGCTAATTTCTTGTCTACTTCGAAAGTATTATGTTCTAATACAAAATCCAGAACCTTCTGCCCTTGTTCTGGCGTAGCATTCTCAATAAAATCTGAATTTGAGAGCAGAGGTTCCAGTTTTTCATATTTTCCTTCGGATATTGTTTTATAAAAGGTCAGTCTATAATAATATGGGCTTAATACGGGAATAAGCTTAATGAATAGAATAAAAGCAAGTATGCAGAATATTGGAATACAATTAGAGATTCTTTGTCTCTTTTCGCATTCCTTTTGTTTTTCTTTTGAGTCTTCGTAATCGCTGATAGAAGCAAAAAGTTCTATTGCTGTTTCATAGAATTTTTCTTCCATGGCTTTGCAGGCACTGTTATATTTGATTTTTTTGATATTTAATCTGCATATTTCAATATTATTGCCCGAGTTTTTAAATGTACTTCCCAGATCTATCAGTGAAGAAAAAAGTTTTATTGCTTCTTCGTTTGACTCTATACTACTTTCGTTCATCATTTCGCAGGCTTTGTCATAGGTTATATCCTTGATTCTTGATTTACATTCTTCAATCTTGTTTTTAGAGTCTTTAAAGTCAATTATGCTTTTAAAAACAGATATTGCTTTTTCTAATGAAGCAATATCGCCTTTATTCATCATTTCGCAGGCTTTATTATAGGTTATGTCCTTGATTCTTGATTTACAT
>CAJOND010000197.1 GCA_905236675.1 Candidatus Rifleibacteriota bacterium
CGATGGATTTGAAAAATGGAATTAAAGACTTCTTAATTGAATTCTTTGAACCTGTCAGAAAATACATGGAGGAAAATTAAATGGTTGAAGAAAAAGAAGAGTTTGAAATGGGTCTGCCAAACGGTGTTGGCGAACAAATGCTTGCCCATGCATTTGAAAAGTTTGACATTAAATTGGAACAAACTGAATTTGGTCCGAAAATTATCGGAGAATATGACGAGCTTGTTAAAGTCAAAGAATTTTTAGCCAATGCCATTGCTGAGAGATTAAAAGAATTAGAAGGAGAATAGCTTTTCTCCACAACTTATTTTTTATATGGGAGTTTAAGCTCAGGAGTTTTCACAATCTTTGGAAGTTTTCCGACAGTGCCCACATTATCCTGGGATATGATTAAAACGCCTTCAAAAAATTCTTTGAAATGTTCTGCAGTTTCTACGGCATGGGTAACTTTATCTTCTGATGTTTCCCCATAAACATCGTTAGCTATTCTAGTTGCAAGACCGTCAGCAAGAGACGGGCTTTTACCGATTACAGTAACACTGTCTGATTGGCCAAAACTAATCGAATGACCAATTTTACCTGAAGATGTGCAAATTCCCAACGGTTTTTTCCGGGATTTAATTTCAAAACCAATCTTATTTTCTAAAATTTTATTGTTAGAATAAATTCCACAGATGACAGTTTCATCATTTATAAGGGCAATATCACCACCATTTTCAACAATAGAGTATTTTGAGTCGTTATCTATTAAATAATTTAAAGATAACTCTGAAATGCTTCCGGCAACACAAGCCATAGGACCAACATCTGCATAATTTGATGATTCATACATTTTTTCAACAATCCCCGGCAAAACTTCCGGATAAGATTCAATAGGCTCCAGAGATAATAGAAAATCCTGGTTTATTGAAATATATTGTTTTAAATCATATCTTAATTTAAAAATAAATTCCTTTAACTCCTGATTTTTTAAATCAGTTTTAAGACGAATATGCGTTTCTTCCAAATCAATTTCCTCAAAATACATGAGTTTATATAAAATTTTCATCATTATAAATACTTTTTCAAAAAAAATAGGGATTTAAACCCAAAAAACATCCCCACAGAAATGAAATAATTTTGCCACTCCATCAGGATAAAAAAAACTCAGAACATGAACATATCTGTTTGGACAAACCCGTTAAGAGAAGAAATATTTTAAAAACTAAAAAATATAATAAAGCATATACATCAAACTTTTAAAATATTCTATTTGATTTAAACCATTAGAAGAAAATGATTACAGATATTATATTTAATGATGAAGTTAAGATATAAGTTAAATTTAACGACCCTTTGATTGATTTAAATATAGGTAAAAATTACTCCTACAATAGAGAATATGAAAGTATCATAAACACAAAAAAATCAGCATAGATGAAATACAAAAAATGAAAATTTGAACTGCCATTTGACAACGATAAAATTATAGTTCAACAGGTTTATTTACCTTGAACTTTCAAAAAATCCATGACTAAAAAAAAGTCATGGATTTTACTTACTACAGCAAACATCATTTAGCTATAGAATATTCCATATTATTAAAACCCAATACACCAATAGATTTTAATGCATCAGGATTAGAAAGTTCTTTTTTAATATTTTCAAAGAAACCTGACTCCCCATTATCCTTAATATTAACAGTAATCTTATCATCATAACTGATAATCAAAGCTTCAACAATAGTGCCATCGCCATTATTATCAAAAAGATAGTCGTATACTATTTCCACATCCCTGCACTGAGTTTCATTAACATTTAAACTTTTCAAATAATCCAGTACATTGCTTTTATCGCTTTTTGAATATAAACTGAAGTTTTCAGTAAGAGGCACCAAGTCCTTTTCAAACAATAACAGTCCTTTGTGTTCAGGTTCTCTTCTTTCAATTATTTTTACGCCTACAACAGCACCAATAATTGTTAAAACATTACCAACAGCAAAGGCTAACCAGATAGCATTAGCGCCCATTACCGGCATTAATGCACCTACTGTTAGAAGCGGTCCTATAAGCATGCATATTGCAGATAATATGCCTGAAAATAGTGATCTTTCAATAGCTTCATAATACATAAGGTAAATTGTGGCAAATATTGACGGAATAATTGTTGCTGCGAATAATCTAAGAGCATGTCTATATTCCGGTGCATTAGGGGAAACATGATAATTATACAACATTAAGAATAAATCAGGTACGGCCACCAATATTATCGTAAATGCAATACAAAAAGCTAATGCATACTTAACTGTTTTATTATACAAAAATTTGATACTTCTAGAGTCATGTTGTGCGTAATAAACAGGAACAAGCGTGGTAAATGTTTCAATTAACCCCATAATAATAATACTTGAAATTAATAATACATCCATACATACCATATAAGAGTTTAAACCAACTGTTCCCAAATTGATGCTAAGAATTGTATTGAAAATACCAACTACAATAATTTCATATACAGTTATACTTGCATCCGGAAAACCTATTTTACAAATATCATAAACGGCCATAAGTGATTCTTTAATATGCAATTTTGAAAGAACATACTGATAAGTTCTTCTTGAATCGTAATGATACTTAAGGGAAATTAACAAACCAACCGCATATCCTATAAAAGTAGCTAAAGCAGGTCCTGCAATCCCCATATGGAAATATACTATAAATACATAATCAAATACAACATTTAGTAAATTTGCAATAATAAGCAGGACAGAAGCAAAATTCGGTTGTCCATCTATACGAATAAATTCACAAAGCACCCCTAAAGTACAAGACACCGGGAATACAAAAAATATAATCGCCGTATATTGATTAAGATATGATACTACATCTGCTGGAGGATGCATTACTGCACCTACAGGCCCCCTTCCCAAATAAAAAAAGGCAGACAAAAATAATGAAAATATAAAAGTTCCCACTACAGCTATTGTGAAATACTTATTACTTCTTTCTTCATCAAATTCAGCTTTAGCATCCAAAGATAAAATCTGGCCACCAAGACCAAATAACAACTCAACAATAGTAACTATTAATATTATTGGTTCTAAAAGTTCAACTGCAGACACAGCACTTTCCCCAATGAACTGTGCTATAAACATTGTATC
>CAJOND010000198.1 GCA_905236675.1 Candidatus Rifleibacteriota bacterium
CTGGCAGGCCAATCTAAAACGCACTTGTGCGTAGCTAGTAGTATTAGGGCTATGCCCGAAAATGAAAAACCACCCGCTATGCGGGTGGATATTTATTTAGCTTGCTACTAAATATTTATATTATCTTCAAAAAGTTTTAAAAGATAATCTGGACCCTCTGTCCAAAGACGGGTTTCATAATTAAATAGCTGATTATAAATTTTGGATTTTGCAAAAATACTGAAAGCTTCATCAAAAGAAACCTTATGCTTTTCAGAATATTTCTCTAATAATTTTTGCATAACAAGAACCGAACATGATTCTCTTTGATTATCTGTAATAGAATTTTCTTCAAAACCCGTATTTTTCACTTTTTATAAACTCCAAAATAGATATTGCTTTTTCCGTCTTAAAACAGAATTGGTTTTCTAGTCTATTCGGCAATAATGTTTCTATAGCTATTCTATCAGCCGTTTCGGTTCCGGGTTCTCCAAAAGCTCCAGCAATGTATAACTGTAATGTTGCAGCAGTTCTGTCGTTAGCTATTTTTCCAATAATTATATCGTATTTTTTATATTCATCAAATAATTCTGGAAAAAGGTTACTGTCTCTGTTTCCAGCGATAAAATGCAGCCATTCTTTAGTTGCAGAATCAAATTTTTTTATTTTTAAATTGTTGGTAGCTTTTGTTCTAAAAGTTGAAATATAACCAAAATCAATATTAGAAGAAATCAGGTTTCTGGAAATAGCTCTGTTTACTGTTATTTTTATAAAGTTTTTAGCTTGATTTAGAGATGAAGTCAGATAAAATCCTTTTCCAAAATCTTTACCAGGTAAACATAATGATAAATCTATGTTTTTAACTTCGATATAACTGCTATGGTATAGATGCATGCATTCTTTTATATCAAGCACTTATAGAAACCCCTTTTTCTCTTAATATATTTTCTAAATCACTTAAAACGGTATTGTAACCATTTAGATGTAAATAGTCATAAGACTCAGAAATATATTTGAAGAGACCATATTCATTAAATAATTGTATACACTCCTCGGGATTTTTATTCCAACTTTTTTGAGCCATTCTAAAAACCCAACACTTCATGTTATCAATATCTTTTTGCTTATTTGTCATAAATATATTCTTTTACAATGTTTGTTATTACTTAATTTTAACATAAATAATATAAAAGATAATATAGTTAATTGCTTAATAAATTTCTCAACTTTCCCACTTCAAGTTTCAACAAAACTTAGCTAACAACCGCCTCAAACTAACCTCAGAGGCGGTTTTGTATAAGAAAAACCACCCGCTATGCGGGTGGATATTTATTGTTTAATCTTTGACTAAGGCGACTCGAAAGCCTATAAAACCTACAGCAACTCTTTTCCATTGATAATTACGAAAAGCTGACCTGCAATTCGATGCTGGATTCTCTCCGCTGCCACCACGATTGACGTAGTTATCATTGCTATTTACTCCTATTGGGTTTTCTTCTTGTGAAGTATAATCTGCAAAGCCATCACGACACCATTCATATACATTGCCGTGCATGTCATACAAGCCCCATGCGTTAGGTAGTTTCTGACCAACAGGTTTTGTTGTATTACCACTGTTTTTATCATACCAACCAACCTTATCTAGATTATCACATATTCCCGTTTTTTGGGTTATATTGGTTCCATTATTTAGACTTGTTCCGGTGCCAGCTCGGCAGGCATACTCCCATTGGGCTTCTGTCGGTAGAGCGAAGTGATAACCATCAGGCAGTTGTGAAGAGAAACTTGCATTCAATATTGCCAAAAAGCCATTTGCTTTTGTCAAATCATCATAACTTACTTGTTCAACAGGTCTTGAGTTGTCTCCAGTAAAATTTGAAGGGTTGCTTTCCATAACCGCATAATACTGCTCCTGCGTTACTTCAAATTTACCTATATAGAAATCATTTGTTAATGTGACTTTATGATAAGTTTCATTAGATTGATGACCTAGTTCATCGTCTGGGCTTCCCATCATAAAGCTTCCGGCAGGGCATTTATGCATGACTAGAGGCACTCCACCCGATAGATTAAATGTTAAAATTTCAAGAAAATGTGCAGTAAAGGTTTTGTCTTCTGTTGAACCATTAGTAATCTGACCAAGCCTCACAGGGAATGTAGCTGTTCCTTCTGTCCAACCTACAAAAAGGTGATTAGCTTTCGTTGGGTTGTTCAGAGTTATTGTTGCAGAAGTTATGTCATAGCTTGTCGGGTTGGCGGTTGCAAAAGTTGCCCCATCGATACCGCTATAAGTTATGTTATAAACTATTGGTTTGGCGTTTGCGGTCATAGTTGCGTTATTGGCTGGCATTGCGAACGTTTCTGTGGTAAAATCGCCAGTCCACTTGTCGAACTCGTAGCCAGCAAGCATTGTACAGCTTGCGGTTATAGACGAATTGTATTCGTGCAAACCATCACCAGTAACCGTATTAATACCAGTGGTTTTGTTGATTGTGAGGTTATAGGAGTTTATGCTCCAATTAGCAGTGTATTCACGGTCGCCAGTAGAGCCTCGGGCTATGCTGACTGTTGTGTTTGTATTACCTGTTAAGCCTGTGCCTGACCAGCCAACAAAGGTGTAACCTGTCTTTGTCGGGTTTTTAAGAGTTATTGTAGCAGAGGTTACATCATAACTAACAGGGTTGTCCTCTGTCGTTTGTCCATCGTCAAGGTTGTAAGCAATATTATAAGTAATAACTTTTGCGTTAGCGGTTATAGTTACATTACTTTCAGACATATTGAAGGTTAATTCGTTGGTGCTGCCTGTTTTGTCGCCTGACCATGAATCGAACTCGTAGCCATCTTTTATGCTACATTTAACGGTAACGCTTTCTCCAGCTTTGTAATCACCTGCTCCTTCAACGCTTGCAATGCCTGCTCCAGAGTTAACAGCAAGAGCATAAAGTTCAGGTTCTGGTTGAGGCTCAGGTTGTGGAGTCGGGGTTGGTGTTGGCTGTGGTTGTGGAGCAATGTCATTAAGTTAAGAAATTTAAAGAAAATAAAAAAAATTAATAAGGAAAACTTATGCTATTGTTTTTTTATGAAATAATTGTTTTCGCTATAAA
>CAJOND010000199.1 GCA_905236675.1 Candidatus Rifleibacteriota bacterium
TTTCGTTCAAAGGCAGTCTGAATTCTGAACCGTCACAGGCAAGAATCCGTAAGCCCCTGAACAGTCTAGGCTTGAAATGCTGGTTGAACCGGTATAAAAACTCACGAAACGCTTCTGGCAATATTTTAGCTCTCTGCTGACAGAATAACGACGCAGTAGGAATATATGCTTCGTATCCGAAATACTTGAACAGTTCGTTAGATATTGTTTCCTTTTCCAATGCGAGAATTAATTTCATTATCTGTTGGAAAGTAAGTTTACGGTTTCTTGTAAAATCTTTTTCTGGATTTTTAACAAATAGTTGAATATTTTTCTCCAAGGATTTAATATCCTTACAGAGCATTTTTTTGATGGGTTCTTCAAGAGATGTCTCCTTTGTTAGCTGTCTAAGCAATTTTTAACTAACAAAGGGTTCTCTTTCGCTGTTAATTACAGCGAAAGAGAACCGCACAACCCAATTTAAATGTCAAGTGTTTTTTTATTTTTTATACTGAAATCATTGGATTAGTGCGAATTTCTTTTCATGAATTTTCTTATTAGAAGCATAAATACTGTAATTATATAAAAACAGGCATAAAAAAGAGCCTCATAACAGGCTCTAATAAATAATTTCAGCTTAACTTAATGACATTGCCCCTACCCCCTTGAACAAATACTTTGCTTTTTTCTACCGTGACAACTTATGTCGTAACCTCTTGTTATCTTTAAATTAATGGAGGTTTTAACATGCTTGATACCAAGATAGTACTAGCTTTAATGAAAATAATAAGCGAAATGATTGAACGTCCAGCGGGGAGTTTTATGATGGGAAGTCCGAAAGACGAATTTGGAACGTATATTTACGGAGAAGGCAACGACTTTGAAACTCAACACAAAGTCGCTATTACTCAACCATTTTGGATAGGGAAATTCCTTATAACAGAAGATTTGTATGAAACTATTATGGAAGAAGACCCTATTAATTATTATGACAAAAGAAGGCTTAATAGTCCTGCTTCACAAGTGAATTATCAAGAAGCAAAGACCTTTTGTAAAAAGCTTAATAAACTTATTAAACAGGTAAATATACCGAATGGTATTAATCCAAAAGATTATCACTTTGATCTTCCAACAGAAGCACAATGGGAATACGCTTGCCGTGCGGGAACAACTAGAGCATTTAATTCAAATGATAATTTAACAAATGAAGAAGGCTTTTTGGAAGAAATTGCTTGGTATTCTGGCAGTTTTATAACCCCAGACATAAAATGTTTGATGAGCAAAGGAAATAAGAATTACTATGAGAATAAAGATTTCCCCAAAGTATATAAAGATATTAAAGATGATGATTGGGTTCAATATAGAAATTTAGCAAAACCTGTAGGTCAGCTTCTATCAAATGATTGGAATATTTTTGATATGCACGGTAATGTATACGAATGGGTAAGAGATACTTTTAAAGAAAAAGGCGATTATAAAGCAGGTGTAGTAATAGACCCTATCATTTTAGAAAAGGGGAAATGGAGAGTCTTGCGTGGTGGCAGTTATAAAGATTCTGCTGGAAAATGTCGCTCAGCAGCAAGATATTTTGTAAAAGAAGACGACAAACTATTTTCAAGTGATGGTTTAAATCTTGCAATAGGTTTCAGAGTTGCGTTAGTTCCTAATTTAACTTATGAAGAAAGCATGAAACTCAAAGAATTAGAAAAAGAATGTGAAGAATTTTGGGCTTCAAAAAAGAATAATAAATTAGAAACTTTGGTTCAGGCTTTCCAAAACAATAAAGAAACTGAAATTATAAAAAGGCTTATTTCCGAAAGTAATTTAAAAGAAATAAATGCTAGTTCTAAAAAAGTATATTATGAGGGGAATAGCCCATTAACAGCGGCGGCAACTTCTAGCAATAATCCAGAAATTGTTAAATTACTTCTTGATTGTGGTGAAGATCCAAGTTTTAGAAACGATGATGGTTATACGGCTTTACAATGTACCGCTTTTTATAATTCAAATTTAGATATTTTGAATCTTTTATTGGAATATAGTCAAAAAGATGATTTTTTCTCCTGTGAATTTGATGATTTTAATGAAAGCGCTTTGGGTCTTGCTTTGTCACAAAATGAAAATATTGAAGTAATAAAAAGATTAATAGATTATGACCCCACCCGGATTAAAGACAATGATTATTATTCTAAATTATTGATTGAAGTTGGAACAAGGGGTTATAAGGTTTTTCCATGCTTTAAAGAAATTGTTAAGCTTTTAATTTCTAAAGGTGCTGATATTAATAAAATTATTATAGATTCTGGAAGTGCAGCATATAAACATGTTTTAGGCGAAGCTATAAAATGGAACGATTTTGAAGCAGTAAAATGTCTTCTTGATTTGGGTGCTGATCCAAATTTAATTGTTAAAAGCAGACAAAATAAAGTAATTGCTTTCCCTTTATCTGATTGCATAATAAGCAGAAATAATTCAGATAGAATTAAAATTCTGAAACTTCTTCTAGCTAGAAATGCCAATATTAATCAAAAATTACAATTTGGTCGTTATAAAACAAATGGTTGGAACATTGCGATGATTGCTGTAAATAAAGGTGATATTAAATCTTTAAAAATACTGCTTAATTTTGAGAGAAAGTTGTTAAATCAAGAAGATGATGATGGTTTAACTCTATTAGACCGTAGTATTCAATTCCATTGGAATGAGTCTAATATTGAATGTTTGAAATTTATTATTGAAGCTGGTGCTGATGTTAATCACAAAACTAAGTTAGGAGAAAAAGCAATTTCACAAGCTTTTTATTACGACTGTATAGAAGCAATTGACATTCTGTTAAAAGCAGGAACAATAATTGATGATGAAAATTTTATGTTAATAAAGAATAGAATAAATATCTCTTGCTTTGAACCTTCTGAAAAAATAAAACTTTTTAAACGCCTCTATCAGGCTGTAGGCAAGGAGTTCTAATTACGTGCCAAAGTCTGATTGTTCAGACTTTGGCGTTTTTATTGTAGTAGGTAATTATTGTAGTTATTGTTGCTAATAATAGTCTCTATTATAACTATCATTGCTGTAAATGTTATTCAATTAGTTACATTTTGAAGATGAAATAAACCATAAAATGCTCCCCTTTTCCAACCACATCTAACACCAATAAAACCTAAAAGATTATCTAAAACAATCCCCTTTTGCTCTCAGCTCTCAAGGTCTTATCTCTAAAAAAAAACTGGATTGCCACGCCTTCGGCTCGCAATTGTAAATGTTAATCAATTAGTTACATTTTTACGAAGTTATATAAAATAAAAAAGGACTAAGTAAAAATGGAGATAACGAATAAGAATTTA
>CAJOND010000200.1 GCA_905236675.1 Candidatus Rifleibacteriota bacterium
GTTTTTAAAACAGCTATCACAGTTAAGATAAAAATAATCACAGGTTAATAAAAAAGCTGTTTTTTCAATGTTTATAAAATCAATATAGCAAATTAATATAGAAAACTCAAATCTATTATTAGTGATTATCAGAATGTTTCTATTTCTCAAAAAAAATAATATTTCAAATTTGAGAAATAAGGAACCTAGATCGACCTCAACATCCTCTCCGATGAGCTGAAATATATTTTGTTGAATATAGAGACCTTTCTTTGCCTGCTGATTGATGAAGCCTCAAGCAATAAACTGTAGATGCAAGAAGACAAGCAATTTGCAGAGAAGTTTTTTAATATTCATTTAACCCACTTGTCATTCCACTAACATCCAAAGGCTTAATATATTAGCCAAAATCAAAAAAAGTTTAAATTTGGCTAATAGAATGGTATATAATATGTTTATATTAATATGAGGAAGACAATCTATGAAGCTTATAAATCGTAGTTTTTATATGAATAAACTGATTAATGTGATGGGAACACCTGATATAAAAGTTATTACAGGAGTTAGGCGCTGCGGAAAATCTATTTTGCTAGAAGCATTCAGAAAATTCCTACAGAAAGAAATTGAAAATACCAATATAATACATATTAATTTTAACCTTCTGGATTATGATGACTTATTAACTTACAAGGCTCTCTACGATTATGTTAATTCCAAATATAAAGAGGGTAAATTAAATATTTTGCTTATTGACGAAATTCAGATGTGTAATGGTTTTGAAAGAGCTATTAACGGACTTCATGCTAGTGAAAAATATGATATTTACATTACTGGTTCTAATGCTTTTTTATTAAGTTCTGACTTAGCTACATTATTTACAGGTAGAACTTTTGGAATAAAAGTCTATCCTTTTTCATTTAGTGAATATTTGGAGTATTTTGATTTGAAAGATAAGTATGAGGCTATAGACAGATATATTAAAGAAGGCGGAATGGCTGGTTCCTATTTATATAAAGAGCAAGAAACAAAATATGATTACGTGGCTGAAGTGTTTAATACATTAATTGTCAGAGATATTAGACAAAAATATAAAATAAGAAATATGCAATTAATGGACAAGATTGTTGATTATCTTATGGATAACATTTCAAATCTATCTTCAGCTAGAAACATGACAAATAGCCTAAAGAATATTAAAGAGAATATACATCACACAACGGTAGGTTCTTATATTCAATATTTATGTAATGCTTTTGCGTTCTATAAAATTAGAAGATACGATATAAAAGGGAAAAAATATCTGTCTAGCAGTGATAAATACTATTTAAGTGATCACACTTTCAGATTTGCTAAAATTGGAACAAAAAATATTGATTATGGAAGAATAATAGAAAATATTATTGCTATAGAGCTATTGCGAAGAGGTTACGAGGTTTACGCTGGTATTCTTTATAAAAAAGAAATTGATTTTGTTGCAATTAAAAGAAATGAAAAAATTTATATTCAGGTATCTGACAATATTAGCGACGAAAAGACTTTTGAAAGGGAAGTATCACCTCTTTTACAAATCAAAGATGCTTATCCAAAAATACTAATAGCAAGAACTAGAAATGAACAGTATCTTTATGAGGGAATAAAGATTATAGATATTTCAGATTGGCTTGTTTCAAACATATAACTTTACTCCTCGGCATCGAGGCTTTCTTGCGCCTGCTGATAGATGAAGAGTAAGTTGTTTTAAAACCTCTAATAAATGTAATATTATAAAAGAATATGCAATCGTGATTTGTTTTTGGCATTCTTTTATTTATTTTTCTAAATAAATAATATAAGAAAATTTAAAAGGAATGTGATTTTATGGGAGAAATGATTAATTTTGTCTGTGGTAAATGCGGAGAAGAATATTCTGTTTTTTATGGAAATGGTTTCCGTTTCTATAAGGAATATGAAGATACTGTATTGGCATTAGAAAAAGGAGAATATGGTTCAGAATGGAAAGAGCTTTTCTTAAATAATAAATATGTAGCAATTGATGCTGAATCATATGTTTATTTTTGTAAGAAATGTGGTAATTGGCAAGAAGAAAGAGGTTTATCTCTTTATATCCCTAGAAATAAAGAAATTATTTCAAAAGAATATAATAAATATTCTGCAATAATGAATAGCGAACTAAGAAGAAACTATCGCATATTAAAGAGACGTATTCATAAGTGTTCTAAATGTGGTAAAATCATGCATAAAGCTAATTTCGAAGAATTTCAAAACCTCAAATGCCCTAAATGCGGTGGAAAGCCTAGCATAGCTGAATTCGGGTATTGGGATTGAAACTCTTTCGTTAGATACAATAATAACTAAAGGTATTATTCCTTATCAGTCTTGAAGCCTATCTGTGGCTTTTTCTTATGCTTTTTAAATCTCTCTGAATATGATACACAAAGTTCCATTCAGCCCTTCTCCAAAGAAGCAATCATATCATCAATATTATTAAAAACTTTTTGCTTTCCTGATTTTATATTTTTCTTTAATGCTTTAACTTCTTTTTTTAATTCTTCAACATATTTTTTAGGATAAGTTACAACTGGAACCATACAAACCATTCCGTCTTTTTCGAAAATATCTAGCTGGTCACCTTCAGAAAGTCCAAGAGAAACCACAATTTGTTTCGGAATAGTTATCTGAGATCTAGTTCTTAATTCTGCTAACATTGTAATTCTCCAAAAGTTAAAGTTTCTGAATTTCTGAAATTCTAATTTTATTATAATAAATAAGACTTTTTACAACAAGAAGAAAAAAATAATAATTCAAAGTAATTACAAAACTTTTTTGGTTTACTGATAGGGAAAAACAACGACTACCAACTACAATAAAAACTATATTTAATGCTTTTTATCCATCTTGAAGCCTATCCGTGGCTTTTTAGACGGATGCAGTATCATCATTCCATTTATTGTTTGCATAATTACATCAATACTGTTTCTTAATTCTTTTGTTTCTTTTCCTAAGCTTTTAGAAGCTTTTTCTAGTTCAG
>CAJOND010000201.1 GCA_905236675.1 Candidatus Rifleibacteriota bacterium
ATAATATACCAGTTAGTGCTGGTGAAGCTACAGAAATCACTATTCCAACAGAAAATTCAAATACGATTAATGAACTTCGCAGAGCATATATTTCTTCTAGCAGAAATAAAAACCTAGGAAACATACAGATAAACAATCTTAGCGTAAAAGACAGTATTGGTAATATTGAGATGGTTATAAACGACCCATTGGAAAGAGATGTTTTTCCCGAAAATAATGAAATAAAAATTTTAGAAAACGGAGTTGAAGGAAAGGTTACAAAAATAGAACGAGAGCCTCAACCTGTTGACGTTGTGTTAGTTTTAGACTCTTCTGGTTCTATGGGGGAAAACATGAAACCTGCTGTAGAGGCAGCAAAAGATTTTGTTAAAAGTTTGCCAGACAATACAGGAATCAGATTTATTCAGTTTGCTCAAAAGATAACCATTCATAAAGGTGAGAAAAAAGCAGATATCATCAAAGCTCTTGATACAGTTAAATCCATAGGTGCCACAGCAATGTATGATGCTTTAGACAAGGCTTTGAAACTGCTTGAAAAAAAGAAAAAACCATACATTGTTTTATTTTCAGATGGTGCAGACAGTCGGGAACCTGGCGTAGACGGCAAGGGCAGCAATCTGACAAAAAATCAGATTATAGATAAACTAAAAAAAAGCAAAGCAACTTTATTGACTATCGGTTTTGGGAAAGGTCACGACCCCAAGACTCTTAAAGCTATGAGCGAAGTCACTCTTAATGGAATGTACGTAGCGGCAGCAGATAAAGAAGCTTTGCCATCAGCTTTTGCTGCTGTTTCTTCAAAATTTGGCAATCAGTTTAAAATTACCTACAATCGCCCTTATACCAGCATAGATAGCAAAAGCGATGTTCCTGTAATTGCAATAATGTTAGACTGCTCTGGGTCTATGGATTACGACCCTAAAGATGCCCCCGAAGAAGATGTTGGCTTTAGAATGGATAAAGTAAAAACTGTATTCCATGATTTTATCATTGGCTTACCATCTAAATCTTTAATGACATTTATGACTTTCACAAGTGGAAATATTGATGCCAAACAAATTCTCACCAATAATAAACCTGCTGTTTTAAAAGCCTTATCTGAATGTGAAGCTGGTGGCGGTACACCTATAAATGATGCTCTAACTTTTTCTTTAAACAATTTAAAAACCATTAACAGCAGTAAACGTTTATTGGTATTTTTTACAGATGCTGCACTTGATTTGGAAAGTAAAAGAGAAGAAAGTTTAAGAGTAAAATATGAAGAGCTTTTGAAAGAACTGAAAAAAGAAAATATAAGAGTACTCTTTGCCGGTCTTGGCGGAGATGAATATATTGAAAAATATAAAGCTCCCTTTGAGGAAGCGGCAAAACTTGCTGGCGGAGATTATATAATTACAGCCAAAACCCAGGATATTGCTGAAAAGCTCAATGAGCTACTTAAAAAAGTAGATGAACCAGTTACAACAAAAAAAGTGCTTAATTTAAGTTTGGCTTTAGATTCTAAAACAGATGATGGTAGTAGAATGAATTATTCTGCCATTAAAACATTTGAGAGTATTCAACCTTTAGAAAAACAGGGTGAAGTTGTAAAGCCTGGTGTTATAAGCATAAAAACAGGCGAGATGTATGCCTTTAAACCAAAGGCAAAAGCAGAAAATCTTATTTCTGGCTCTAAAGACGCAGAATCAACAGAAGTTTTCGCTAATATAAAATATGAAAGCAAACCTGCTGCAAAAAACAACTTTGCAGTTATTGAAGTTAAAGAACTCTATTTATTAAGAAAATTCAAAGGTTTTAAACCAAATAAAGATACTTTTGCAGCATTGAGAATAAAAATGAACTTCAAAAAAGCAGATAAAGAAGGTAAAGAAATAGGTTATGAAATTCCTAGTATTTTTAATCATTTTTATATTTCATTGAATAATTCTACTCTTGTAGCCCCATCTAAGTTAACATGGCTTACAGAGGAGCCTTTTACAAAAGAACCCGAAAAAGTGTCTGTCTTTGTTGATGAAAATAATACCGCAGAAGGCTTTTTAATATTCGATATGCCTTTTGCTTATTATAACACAGATGATAGAAGCGGTGTTTTACAGCTTTCTCTGCATATGTTTGACCAAGCAAACGGCCATATAGAACTGCCTATAGTTGGTAAAATAAGTGAAAAACTTGAAAAAATCAAAAGTTTGCCAAACAAAGAACCTCAAATGATTTCAGATGCTTTTTCCATTAAAATAAAAGGTTATGAAGATAAGAACGAATTAGGAAATAAGAAATTCTATGATGGTGATAAAAGTGTTTTTAGGGTTATTGAAGCTGATTTTATCAGTAAAGTTTCTGCTCTGCTTGATATAAACCCAATGGAACGTTTTTATTATGCATTAGAGACAGACAACGGACCGCTGATGACCAAAATGAACAATCTTGTTTATTCTATGCCTCTTGGTTTTGTTAGTAAATTAAAGTTTGCACCAGGTTCTTTTAATAGAGTTAGAATGCCTTTTGTAGTAGGAAAAGAGCTAGCCAGTGCTCCTAGCTATATTTGCGGCGATGTGGCTAAAGGTGAAGTTAAGTGTGATGTCAGTGATGGAAAAGCTTGGAGCGGTAAAAAACTTGGGCAGAAGTTTTCACATCAGTATTTTGACTTGATTATAAATGATATAGGAAGATTTGATGGCAAAAGTCGTGCTATAGTAGATTTTACCATAATAGACAAGGCAGATGAAGAAGGCTTAGGAACAGGCGGTTTAACTACGTTATTTGCACTTCAATGCAATGAAGCTACTCCTGATAATATTACTAAGAGCGGTAATGGTGGAACAATTATAAAAACTCTTACTCGCAAAGGGCTTGGCAATTTTGGTTCCGTAGACTACAAAATACCCGGCAGGGCTGAATTTGACGCAAGCTCCAATAGAGACTACCTTTATGCTATTGATGAAAAATGGGGCGTTTTTGACGGTATGAGCCGTCGTGGAATTGTAATTAATCTTCAAATTAAATCAATATGAAGACTCAGATAAGTGGGAACTGGTCAGCGATTATATTCCGTCTTTGAGAATCAAACTGCCTAAAGAAGAATTTAGCAACAAAGCATTGTTAGCTAAAAATAAAAATGTTGATATAGATTATTCTTTAGATAGACTTATTGATGAAGCTGTAAGAGAAGCTAAAATACGATATGACGCAACACATAAAGATATTGATAAAACGCCAACCATAGGTTTAAACGCTGAAGATAAACCTATGGTTACAGTTTCGGTTCCTTCTTTAACACTTTATGGAACAGAAAAGTTAAGCTCAATAAAAAGCAAAAAAGATTTATTGAACCTGTTTGAAAATCTTAAAGTTGTTCTTGATTCAGGTGGAGAAATTTTATATTCTTCTGAAGCCATTATTTCACAAGGTTGGGGCACCGAAGCCGAACTATCTGCTTTGGCTGAAGAAATATTGATTAATCTTGGTTTTTCCCCTGTCAGACGTATAGTAAGCTTTACGCCAAATGGTGTGGAAGCAATAAAATCTCGTGTTATTGGCAAATTATATGATGATAAAGAGTTAAATGCTTTAGAATATAAAGTTGATGGAAAAAGTTCTTTGTTCGTTCCAGCATTTGGCAAGGATTTAAGCGAATTAAAAGGATTATGTTACTATAAAAAAGAGCATAAATTATCAAAATATGATAGAGAAGAAAACTTAGAGGTTGTTGTTCAAGGAAAACTTATAGGGGAAGCTGGGGCCACTGCTCAACAAGCTATTGCAGCTAATCTTTTCGGAGCACTAGGTGGTCGAGAGGCTTCTGAAAAAGAAGATGGCATAATAGAGCCAATCACTCTATTCAAAAGAAAAATAACATATAAGGATTTCAGTAAAGATATTTTTGATATAAGCTTCCAATCTGTTGGGAAAAGCAGTGATGGAAAAGGAGATATAATTTGTGCTGTATTAGATACTCCTAATGGAATTCTTTTTGATAAAAAGCTTTGGATAGACACTTCCTGTTATGAAATACAGTCTGTTACGATAAAAGTTAATAATAAAATAAAAACAACAAGGCTTTTGAAAAAAGACTCAAAGCTTACTAATCTGCATATAGCATTCGGTCTTTTATTGCCTGAGCTTACCGATGAAGCAATAAAGAGCTACGAAGAAGCGGTCAAAATAAGAGCAGATGGTTTAAAAAACGCTTCCGATTATGCCAAAGTTAAATGGCAAACTCATGCTGCCATAGCACGCTTCTTAAAAGCTTATAATGATGCTTCTAAAAAAATATCCGAAAAATTAGAGATTGTTACAAACAGAACAAAATATGAAGAGGCACTTGCTGTTGCTGCAATTTGTGAGAGTGACGGAAAAGAAGCAACAATCGCTATTGATTTAGTTAATATTGGTCATCGTAACTGCAATAGCAGTGACAAGAGAAGAATGTTTAATAATATAATCGGACTTATTGCTTCACAGCTTGAAGCCTCTGTTTTGCTTGGAAGTAAAGGTCAGAGCTATCTAGATGTCTGGGCTTCTCTTCCAGAAGAAGCAGGAATTTTTGTCATAGATAACAAAATCAGAAAAAAAGCAGGTGAGTATTTAAAAGACAAAGGTTTACCCAAACTGCTGATAGATAGAATTAACAATGAAAGCCTTTATAGTTATGAGTTTATTGTTCCTACTGCACCAGGAACGAGGAATGGGGAAGAATGTTGGGCTTGGCTCGAAATAAATAACGACAATGGAATTATACTCTCTATGTTTGATAACGGCGAACGCTCTGGTCTTGCTGGTTATGTAATCGGGCTTACACCTCATAACGAATGTAACTTTGCCGCTGGTGCCATGATAGGCATTACCTGTTCTAACTTTGCGATTTCAGCTTATACTTTAAAATTAGATAATGAAAAAGCCGTTTTTGAATCTGCTAAAAAGCTTTGTCACAAAATATCTTCTGCTATTGGAACGGCTGAAGGTTTTATGTCTGCCAAAGATATGCAGTCTGCTGTGTCAGATTTTGCTACTTCCCAAGCTGGAGATTTTTCAAAAACACATACTGGTATTGATTTCAACGAAGTCTACAAAAATTTAAAAATAATACGTGGTGACGCAAAATATAATCCAACCTTCTCTGAAGGCTTCAAAACAGCCATTCAGCTCTACTTTGGGGAATGAGTTTTTATTGTAATTGGTTTTTGTTGTAGTTGATGAAGAGTATGATTGGTT
>CAJOND010000202.1 GCA_905236675.1 Candidatus Rifleibacteriota bacterium
TGAGCAAGACGTATTATAGTTAATAAACTTGGAGCAGTTTTGCCAGTTTCTATTTTTGACATAAAGCTTCTATCCATGCCACAGTCATAGGCCAAATCTTCTTGACTTAAGTCCTCTTTTTCACGCAATTCAATTATTGTTTCGCCTAATAAATATAAACAATCTTCTCTTAAGGCCTTTTTAAGCTGTTTGCGTTCTGATTTTCTCATTGTTTTTCCCTTTTACAATGAGAATACTAATTGCTGTAAAAAATAACCACGTAATATAGTTATGTTTTAAATACACCTACTATAATTCATGCATTGTTTTTTTAAATATTGTTGCTTTTTTCAAATATAATGAAAAGTTCAAACAAACTCGTGGTCTTATGTAACTTGATTCAAGATTGCTTAACTAACTATAAAGTAAAACAACAGGTTTATATTGTTCATTTGATTATGTCAGCAAATGTCATTTGTTCATTTCTAATATTATTACAATATTCTATCTTGTTGTTGTATTTTGTCTTTACCTGTGATAAAAATTCATCTATTACATCGGGGTGATTCTTTAAAAACCACTTAATATGATTTTTAATATATTCTTCTCTAATGTTCTTATCATTTAAATCACTAGGTAATCTTTTCATTCGTTCATCTATACTATCAAATCCAATAAACTTTTCTGACAGTCTTTCTTTGGTCATTTCTATATATTCGGGATTAATTTCTATCCCTATTCCTTGTCTGTTTGTTTGTTGGCAAACTCGAAGTAAAGTTCCACTACCTAAAAATGGGTCGAGAACCGTATCACCTTCGTTTGAAGAAGCTAAAATCATTCTTTCAAATAAACCTTCAGGTTTTTGTGTTGGGTGGCATTTTCTGTTTTTATTACAGTAATGAACATGAGAAAATTCCCAAACATTGCCTGGATTAGCCCCACGCATATTATTTATAGAACGATAATATTTTTGTGGTATTCTTACATTATCTAAATTGAAAACAAAATTTTTAGGATGTTTTGTAAATAATAAAATATCGTCATGTCTCGGCGAAAAGCCTTTAATTTTACCTATTCCTTGTGTATAAAACCAAGTAATCCAAGAATTAAAAAACATTCCTAATTCTTTTTCTAGTATAGAATATACATAAGAAATATATCTCATTCCCATGAAGACATATAGAGAGCCATCATCTGCTAATAATCTCTTAGCTTCTCTCAACCATTTTCTTGTAAAATCTAAATATTCTTCAAATTCTAGATTGTCTGAATTATTACCATAGTTTTTACAAAGATTGTAAGGCGGATCTGTTGCAATCAAATTTATACTTTTATCTGGTAATTTTGCCATTTCTTCAAGAGCATCACCACAGATTATAGTTAATTCTTTATCCATTTGTTTTTTACAGCCTCTCTATAAAAGTCTTCTATAGTTCTTCTAGAACTATGCAAGTATTTATGGTCTAATAATTGACAAAACTCCCATGTCGTATGGTATTGGTAAGCAACATAATGAATATCTTTGATTTGGATTTGTCCTGTTCCTAATGCTGGATTATAACTTATATCAGAATCACTAATAAACTTTAAATCGTAAGCATTATAATCAACTATCTCCATGATTCCGTCTACTAATCCAGTTTTTTTATTACGTTCAGAATAAACTTTGTGCTTAATAGATAAAATTATAAACATAAAATCTGGATCAATAACATAAGCTGTTCTTATACGTGCGAATGATGTAATATTTGGACCTTTTCCACTATTAGGTATATCATTTGCTGTAGCTTTAACATCTATATTTCCAGTAAGAACTCTTTTCCCTTTTCTAAATTGTAAAATAATATCAGACATACCCAAACGTTCTTGAGCTTCAACATTTATTAATTTGTATTCGTTATTTTCTATGTCACGTATTCCAGAAAAGACTTCCCCAGCCCATGCCTCAATCATAGGACCTGCAATTTTATTTATATTTTCTAGAGGCAAACCTAATTTTAGATTTGTGTTAATTATAATTTTATTATCGTTTGAAGCTTTTCTTTTATCTAAAATACTTGTTATGCTACCTATAATATATTCTGAATCTTCCTTATAAGTTGAAGATTCTAAAGGTATTTTAAATTTTAAATCTTCATATTTCATTTTAAAGTCCTTAAAGAAACATCTTAATTTAATATTTCTAAAAAAGGATTTATAAATACATCATTACAGTAATGTTTGTTGTATGCAGCTTTTTTATATTCTTCTTTCAAAATTGCCTCCAAATAAAAGTTATATTCTAACACAAATTTTATTGCATAAGAGTAATAAAATTTTTAAAGTAATTGTAGGTATATAAACAACAAATCAAAAGGTAATATATTTAAATTTTCAAAGGTTTAAAAAATTGCTGCTTCTAATAAAGCAATATACACAAGAAGATTATTTTATTCAAGATTAATTTTCTAAGAAAAACTATTTTCTGAAACAAAAGTTTAACCATATTTGAAAACAATTATCCAATAATTTTATAATAATGCAGACTTACAAATGGCAGGTTATGCAGCGGCGTTAAAAGTTTTAACTTCCTATTCGAATATAGACTGTAAAGATATGGTAGTAAAGCTGAAGACCGCAATAGAGGCTGGCGGAAAGCTTTATATTGTGCTCTTTCTGATGGTGAAAACATCAAAATGCCTCCGAAGAAAATACCCAAAAGCAAACGTATCAAAGCGAAGGAGGCTGAAGGACAAACCTTGTTTAACTATTCGTGAATTCAAGGATACCTACTAAGGTCTATCCCTAGTTTTGCTGGAAATTTTTCCGAAGAAGCTGCCCCGCTTTGCGGGGAAGCTGTCGAGCGTAAGAGAGACTGAAGGGGGAGCAATGCTTTAGCATTGCGTAGATTTTAAAAAAGCTTTACGCAAAGCTTTGCTTTGCTCCCCCCTCAGTCGCTTTCAGCGACA
>CAJOND010000203.1 GCA_905236675.1 Candidatus Rifleibacteriota bacterium
AGTTTTTTGCTTATTTTCTTTACTTCATGACCGAACTTGTCGTTTAAGAATTTATAAAGAAAAACTTGAGTGATAATCTTATATTCGTTACCATCGTTGCCAAGACCGAAGGTTTGACAGGTGGCTTTTAGGTTGTCTATTAATTCAAATGTTTTTTGATTTATTGATTTATTGTCTGACATATTTATTTCCTAAGAATCATGAAGTTAAAAACATACTTGCAAAGATTTATATTGATTAAGATATTGTTGAGAAATTTTATTCTTTATAAAAACTCTGTCATCTCGTTCAGAGTTGATATTGTTTGCATTAAGCCCTTGTTTTATTAGTGTCATCACAGTTTGTTCAAAATATGCGTCTTTGTTAATAATATCGTTTCTATCGTAAACCTTCTGGTCTATTTCAGATTTAATCGAAAGAAGTGTGTGTAAAATATCTTCATCGTATTTTGATATAATCAATGGTTTGCTCGCCTTTTTCCTTTCCTCATTCTCTTCTCTTATTCTTTTATGAACTCTAACATACTTCTCATCATCATTATATTTGTGAAGCAGAGCATTATTTTTTCTTTGAATATCAGCAAGCTTTTTTAATACTTCATCTAACGCTTTAGAGTGTTCATTAAACTCAAGCACAGACTTAATTGTAAAGCCATGTTCTTTAAAACGCTTCATGAATGCTTCCCATAAGGTTATGTATTCTGGGTCTTCTTTATCAATATTAGCAGTAAAACAACTTATTGTATCCGACCATTTTTGTTGTAACTCTAAACCTCCAGAAACAAGCTTCATTTCTTCTTCTCCGATTTTTCTAAAATCAAAAGAAATGTCGTTCATGGCATCATTTATTAGTTCAAGAGTTTCATCACTTCTATAAAATACTTCTTTTAAATTTATATTACTGATACGATTCTGTATTTCAGAAATCATTTCAGATACTTTAGGTAGTTCAAACTTGGCAAAACTAGCTTTCAATTCTTTGTCGCCAAAGGTTCTTACAAGATTACAGCAGTCTCTAACCATTAATAGAGCTTTTTTCAGTTCTATTAGTTTTTCTTTGTCTTCTTCATTTGCGATTTCAGCACTGAAAGCCTCTGAATTATCTATACTATAAGAAAATAGAGTTTGCCTTAAATCACGCATTTTATTTTCTAAGGCTTTAGGATTTTCTAGAATTTGAACAAATGTATCTGTGTTATTTCCTACGCCTGTTTCATCAGGGTCGTTAAATCTATTCAATTCTTTTAGATAGTCTTCATTGGTTTTTTCAAAATTCTTTTTTATATCAGCAAAATCAACAACAAATCCATATCTGTTATCTTTATATGGTCTGTTTACACGAGTTATAGCCTGTAATAAATTATGGTCTGTTAATTTTCTTCCCAAATAAAGCTTTTTGAGTCTAGGAGCATCAAAACCAGTAAGAAGCATATTATAGACTATAAGAATATCAATAGTCATATTCTTTTTGAAGTTGTTTATTATCTTGTCTTGGGTTTCCTTATCATCGCTATCGTAAAGAATAAGCCCAACTTTAAAATTTGATTTATCTTTGGTAATCAAATTTAGTTCATTTTGAATTTCTTGGAATAAGTCATATATTTTTCGTGCCTGACCGCTAGTTTCACATATGATCATGCCGCCAAGAGTTTTGTCATTTCTATATATTCTAAATTTCTTGAAATCTGTAATTATAAATCTTATCAGTTCTTTAACATAAGAATCATGTTCTATAATATCTTCTTTCTTAATATCTTTTTTCTGAACAAGAGTTTCTAACTTTTCATAGATTTTTGAAAGTCTTTCTCTATAAGAAGTTTCTATATCTTCACGAATAATCTTGAGAGTGTAACCGTCTCGAACTGATTTGTCATAATAATAAGTATGAAAATAATTACCAAATATTTTCCAAGAAGCCCGTTCCTCTTTTAATAGCGGAGTGCCTGTTAAAGCAATTTTTATAGCGTTCTTATCTGACTCGAAAAGATTAGCTAGAAAAGCTCCTTTGGGGTTATAGCCCCTATGAGCTTCATCTACTATAAAAATTCTTTGAAGATTAGTGGCATAAGGCGGTAATTCAACTTTTTCTTTGTCTTCTGCAAAACGTTGAATATTAATTACTGTAACTTCTCTCTGACCGCTATTTCCCTCAAGAGCATGAAGAGTTCTAAATTGTTCCATAAGCTCTTTTCTTGAATTAGCAGTTTTAACAGTTAAGCCTCTTGCCTCAAATTCTTGAGTAGCTTGTTTCAATAAATCTAAACGGTCTACTATAAAATAAAACTTCGCAACTTTATTAAATTTTGCAAAAAAATCAGTAAGCAAATTATTCAAATAATATGCTAAAGCTGTTTTACCACTACCTTGTGTGTGCCAGACAACACCTGACTTTATTCCTTTTTTTAAATTTTCTTTTATTGCCAATGCTGCAAACATTTGCTGATAACGCATAATATGTTTTTCATCGGTACTAATTATTTTTCCATCTTCATCTTCTTTTTCATTCTTAACGTAGGCTATTCCATATTTCAACAGAAAAAGCAGACGTTCTCGGGAACAAATAGAAGTAATAATACGGTTTGTTGGCGTATTTTTATTTAGATTAGTTTGATATTCAGGTGTGCTACGAATAACTTGGCAATTAAAATCAGATAAAATTTTGTGTTCTATTTCATGTGAAATATCTTGATATTGGTAATTTTCAATATATGGTGCTATAAGTAAATTTGCAGGATTTTCTTCTCTGAAACAGTTGAAAAAGGCTTTTTTACGAGCAGTTGTGCAGTAAAAAGCTCCTTGAATCGGTACTATTCCACCAGCTGCATCATATTCCATATTGTTAGAGAAAATCATTATTTGCGTAATATTGATGAATCGGCGGAATTTTTTATT
>CAJOND010000204.1 GCA_905236675.1 Candidatus Rifleibacteriota bacterium
TTTGAAAAAATATTTATGGGAAGAAATTCTTTTGCTGAAAAATACCTTAAAAATACTATTCAATTTGAATTAGATATGAAAACAAGAATTATTCATTGCGAAGATTTATTCAATTTTTTAGCTATATATAATTCTAAGTTTAAAAATATAATTAATAAGAAATTATCTCTAGAAAATTTAGAAAAAAAGTTGGTTAACGATTTTGGTAATTGTTTTCAAGATATGAAAACTGATTATTTAAAATTCCAAGATTTACCTGAAAACTCTGATTTAAAGATAAATGATTTAAAAAAGAAATTCGTTCATCAGCTAATTTCAGAAAAAGTTAATTCAAATGATTTTGAGAAAGAGTTACAAAATTTGAATGAACTTTATGAAAAATTCTTAACTACTGTGGAAAGAATGGAGGAAATAAAATGAGCGATGATGAAAGATTAAATCAAGAATCAGTAAATTCTCAAAAATCTAATCAGCAAGAAGAAACTATTAATAGCGAATTTTCAAATAATACTGTTGATACAGAAACCAATGAATTTTCTTCTGCAAAGTCTACCAATGAAGAATCTGACCATTCTAAAAAAGCTTATCAACCAGGAGATGCCACAAAAATAGTTTTGGAAGTATGTTTAATAATAATTATTATTACTGTTATGGTTGCCATAATTCCTGGCATATATAGAGCATCAATGAGTTTGTTTAAGACCGCTGAAAATACTTCAGGATTTGTTGCAAGTGCAAGTAAAGATCTTAGAGATGTTGGAACTAACATTAGTAGTAATACTAGAGATGTAGTTAATAAAGCAAGTGATAATTTAAAAGAATTAGTTAATAATGTTGGTAGCAATACAACAGATTTTGCTATTAAAGTTAGTGATAATACTAAGGAAGTTGCAGATAAAGGCGTTGATTTGGTTAAAGACGTAGTAAAAGAACCAATAACTATAGTTAGTGGTGAAAAACAGGTTACAGACAGTTTAGATTTGCCACCAGAAACGCCTGTTGCTTCATATAATCCAAGTATTGCTACTGTTTCTACAGAAATGGAATATACTGAAATAGTAGTTGAAGAAGAAAAAATGGAATATGTTGAAGAATTTCTTTTTAATAAAAATGAACAAGCGAAATTCAAACGAAATTTTGAAAGAAAAATAAATGCAGAAATTATTCCTAATCGAACAAAAAAAGCTAAGGATATTTTCGATGAAGCTATTAGGCGTATTCCATCATTCGTTGATAGTCATTATAAAGAAAGAAGCAATAGCTCTCTTATTGTTTCACTAATGGAAAAAGAGTTGTTGTCTAATGAAACATTAGAAGATTTCTTGGTTAATACAGCAAAAGAAATAGATGATTTGTTTTATGATTCTGTAAATACTGCTTTAAATGATGCTTTGATATCTATTGACTTAGGAACAGACACGGTAGAAGAGTTCAGGAAAAGATTACCTACTGCTAGAGAGATTTGTAATCAAATATATATAGATTTAATGAACAAAAAAGATCCACTAAGCAATAAACATAAATATACAGATAGAGTTAGTGATATTAGAAGTGTATACGATAATTGGAAATTAAAGCATCCAAATATTGATACAATAAGTAAAGTTGCTTTTGTTGCAATAATTGCTTATTTTTTCCCACCATCTCTTTATGTAACTGCTCCAGCGTTATTACTAGATATTGTTGATACTGTCAAAATAAATAAGGTAAAAAATGATTTTGAACATGAATTAAAGAACCAATTTTATAAACAATCTAGAATTTATGAAAAGAATCTTAAAATTGCTATAAAAGATATTGCTAAGTGCTATGTGGATTTAGTAGTTAAAGCCAAAATTAAAGGCATTAAAACAGATAACGGAGATAGCAATAATAAATATTCTATTGAATTTCCAACTAGAAATCTTGAGTTCCAAAAAGAATGATGAATAGTAAATTATTTAACCTCTACAGCAATGACTTTTATATCCCAAGAAATTGTTTTAACTCGGTAGTTTGTTTATTGTTTATGCTTACTATTTTGATGGCTGTTTCAACAAATCTCTATTCAAAAGGACTTGAAGTTGACAGAGATGCACCAAGAAACTTTAGTTTAAATCAGTTAGAGGAAATATTAGAAAGACGCAGAGAAATATGTAGATTTCAAATTAAAGAATACGCAGAAAATCATATAGAAAATATAATAAATAAAAAATGGGATAAATCAGATCTTGATGAATTTGATAATAAAATAGTAATTCCTGCTTTAATGGAACTTAATTCCCTTGTTCAAGATAATTCAAGTTTAAGGGAATATTCAAAACATAATATAGACATTGCTGGAATAAACCAGACAGATAAAGAACTATGGATTAATGATGCGATAAATAGAACTATTAGATGGCTAAATGGTATAAATCAAAAATATGAAAGCTTAGTGAGAAATTTATATGGTAGTCAAAATTATAAAAATCCTCTTCTCACTCTTGAACAAAAATACAAATTGTCTTTAAAAAATATTAAAATCGAAAGACCTAACGAAGAAGAAAATAATAACAAAATATGTAAAAATATTAGGGAATATATTGTAAAGATCTATAAACGAGAAAATTATTCTGTCTCATATAACGATATGCAGATTTTTTCTACCGAAAGCAGATTCTCTTTAAGCCATCCAGATGTTTTAGAAAAAGCAACTCCAGAATGTGTTTATGAAGTTGGCAAGCATAATAATAAAATTTATGTTAAATGCAAGATTCACGGTAGCGAAGAATATTAATCTTTTTGTAGGTTTGTTGTGATAAACTAAAATTGTAACATTGTTGTCCGACAGATAAAATTATCGTAAGGAGTTAATTTATTATGCCGCAACAATATGAACCAGAATTC
>CAJOND010000205.1 GCA_905236675.1 Candidatus Rifleibacteriota bacterium
AGTTAATTGGAATGATGCAAAAGAGTTCTGCGAAAAGCTGAATACAAAGTTTTCTTCTTCCATTCCGTCTGGTTTTAAATTTGACCTTCCTACAGAAGCTCAATGGGAATATGCTTGTAGAGCAGATTATGAAACTTCTTTGAATAATGGAAAGCAAATTTCTACCGAAAAGGGTAACTGCGCAGAATTGAATGAAATAGCTTGGTATAAAGCCAATTCTGATACAAAGACCCACGAAGTTGGAACAAAAAAAGCCAATAACTGGAATATTTTCGACATGCATGGAAATGTTGCCGAATGGTGTTTGGATGGGTATAACGGCAATGAAATGGCAAAAGAAGTCAACAACAACAGCAAGTGTATTGTAAAGGGCGGAGCTTATTTCTATGAACCAGCTAAGAACCGCTCTGCTAGTAGAGGAACAGCTTTTCCTAACGCAGTGTCATCAGGTATAGGTTTCCGAGTCGCCCTAGTTCAAACTGAAAACTGAAAATTGGTGGTTAGTAATTAGTGGTGATTGTTTAGGTATGGTTAGCTAAAGATGTTTATAAAGCAGGAGTATATAATCTTCCTGGACATCAAGGAACAATTAAATTAATAGAAGATAAAAAAGTGGCTATTATTGACGGTGATGTTTATGCTTTATATGAGGATTACAATATATCTGAGGGTGAAAAATTCACTGTAAAAGAAGTTAAAGACGGAAAAATAGTTATAGAAAATAATAAATAGTTTTTATTGTAGTCGGTATTTACGAGGCTAAAGCCTCTTTTAGAGAGATTAGAAATAAGAGAAGAGAGATTAGGGAATTGTTTAGCAATCATAATTCTCTGCAATAACCGTCATTGCGAGCGTAAGCGTGGCAATCCAGCTTTTTTAAGTGAAAACTGAGATAAAAGATATAAGATCATAACTTGAGATAAAGACCATGACTTGAGATGTAAGAATTCTTATATCTTCCATCTTATATCTTATATCTTATATTATAGTAATTATTGTTGCGGTTTTTAATTTTTTCGGCTAAAATGTAAAAAGAATACAAATTAGCCGAAAAAATATGAAATATATACATAGAAGTTTAGAAAAAATCGTTCTAGAAGTATCAAAAGAATACCCAGTTGTCTTGGTAACAGGTCCAAGACAGGTTGGAAAAACTACTATGCTTCAAAAGCTGATGGAGAAAACCAACCGAAGCTATATTTCCTTAGATGATTTAAACGACAGAAATCTTGCGAAAACTGACCCTGAATTGTTTTTACAGTTACATAAGCCACCTATTCTTATTGATGAAGTTCAGTATGCCCCAGAGTTATTTACTTATATTAAAATTCACGTTGATAAAAATGGAAATCCAGGTGATTTTTGGCTTACAGGTTCGCAAATATTTAAATTAATGCGTGGTGTTCAAGAATCTCTTGCGGGAAGGGTGGCTCTTCTTTCACTATCTTCATTATCACAGGCAGAAATTAACGGTGTAAATTCAACCCCTTTTATATTGGATACTGATCTACTTTTGTCTAGAAAAAACGAAAGGAAAGAAGCTGATACTATAGATATTTTTAAAAGAATATTTACTGGTTCTATGCCTGCAATAATTAGTCATAAAAATACGAACAGTCAGATTTTTTATAGCAGTTATTTAAATACCCATATAGAAAGAGATGTTAAAGAACTTGCAGACAACATTGATTCTTTAAAATTTTTCCGTTTTATTACATCTGTTGCTGCTAGGTGTAGTCAGCTTTTAAATGTTGCTGATATTGCAAGAGATGCTGATATAAACCAAAAACAAGCTAAAAATTGGCTTGGTTTGCTAGAATCATTAGGCATAATCTTTTATCTGCATCCTTTTTCAAATAATTTATTAAAGCGGTTAGTAAAAGCCCCTAAGCTCTATTTCTATGATACAGGCTTAATTTGTTATTTAACAAAATGGAGTAGTGCAGAAACACTAGAAAGCGGTGCTATGAATGGTGCTGTTTTAGAAAATTATGTTGTTTCTGAAATTATTAAGACATTTTTGAATTCAGGGAAAGAGCCTTTCGTTTATTATTACCGTGACAAAGATGCAAAAGAAATAGATTTAATATTAGAGCATGATGGAGTTATTAATCCTATAGAAATAAAAAAGACATCTAATCCAAGTAAAGAATTAACAAAAGTGTTTAATCTTTTAAAAAACTCATCTGTTCCTTGCTCAAAAGGTGCAATTATCTGTATGAAACCTGATTTGTCTTTTATAGATAGAAATAACTTTATTGTGCCAATTTGGATGATTTAAGAGAGATAAGAGCGGACGAAGCAAACGCTTCTTAGAGCGAAAGAGCGGAGAGCTCAGTGATGATGAATGAGGGATGAGAACTAAAGTTTTAACTTCAACTGTTTTATTAACTTTATAAGCATTCTTCTAATTTCTTCGCACTGATAAAATAATTTTTCGATTAATTCTTGCAATTCAGGATAAACTTCTAAACAAATTTCTATTTGAGTTAATAATTCAAACAAAGAGCCCTTAGCTACATATAAAAAATGAATATAATCTTTTGTTGAATTTCTACCATTTCCTTCAGCAATATTAGAAGGTATAGAAATTGCAGCTCTATTCATTTGTTCTGCCAATGAAAACTTCGCTTTAGATGGTAAATAATCTGTAAATTTATAAATATTAACAGCTAATCTTTTAGATTTTTGCCATACAATTAACTCTCTATAACTCATAAAAAACTCCTTTTATATATTTATAATAAAATTATGGTAATATTTTTTCAACTTAACTATTTTGCCTACAAACTTGCGTTCTCCGTTTTCTTCCCTCTTCCATCAGGTCTTCTGCTCTC
>CAJOND010000206.1 GCA_905236675.1 Candidatus Rifleibacteriota bacterium
GTTTCAAGGTTTGAAAATGATACTAATTCAATAAAACGCAAAGATGAAGCACTAACTTTGCTGGTTCATTTAGGCTACCTAGGGTATGACGAGGAAAACGGAGAAGTATTTATTCCTAACCGTGAAATTAGAGGAGAATTCGACAACGCTATAGAAGCTAGTGGATGGTCCGAAGTTGAAGAAGCTCTACAAAATTCAGAAGATTTGCTTAAAGCAACCTTGAATAGTGATGAAGAAGCTGTTGCGGGATATTTAGAAAAAGCCCATTTGAAGATAGCTTCTATTCTTGGTTATAACAATGAGGAAACTTTGCGAAGTGTTGTTTCTATAGCTTATTACACCGCAATACGTTATTATCAGTTTATAAAAGAATTCCCATCTGGCAAAGGCTTTGCCGATACGGTCTTCTTGCCTTACAAGCATGTAAATAAACCTTTGATAGTTATAGAATTAAAGCATAATAAATCACCAGAATCGGCTATTGAACAGATAAAAGAAAAGAAATATTCTGAATCCTTACAAAAATATTCAGGTGACATACTGTTAGTCGGCATTACTTACGATGATGACAAAAAGCATAATTGTAAGATTGAAAAACTAAGCAAACTCTGAAAGAGTTTGCTTAGGCGTAGTTATTGTAGTTAGTTTTTGTTGTTTTTATCTTGCATTTTATTTCAAATTACTGAATCGGTACTAGAGCCACACGGAAGCCTAAGAATTGATTGTCATTTATTGTTGGGGGTAGTCCCAATCTGCGGGCTGATCTACAATCTTCAGGAAGACTATAATAGCAACCACCTTTTACAACACGTAATGTACCTGTCTTAGGTCCTTTAGGATCGTTAGAAAGATATCCTTCTTGGCCCTGATTATCATTATCATAATCATCACCATACCAATCGTTACACCATTCATTAACATTACCGTGCATGTCATATATGCCCCATTTATTTGGTTTTTTCTGACCTACAGGGTGAGCAGTATCATCAGAATTCTTTGCATACCAGCCAACTTCATTCAAATTTTGACATTCAGCATCTGATGTTGTAATATTTTTCCCACTGTTCAGACTAGTGCTAGTGCCAGCTCTACAAGCATATTCCCATTGAGCTTCTGTTGGAAGATCAAAAGTGTAACCATTTGGTAAAGAATTAGCAAATCTTGTGTTCAAAGCTTTACAATATTCCTTTGCATCTTCATAACTTATAGTATAAGCAGGTTTTGAAGTATCTTGAGAATATTTAGAAGGATATTTACCCATTAAAGCTTTATATTGAGCTTGAGTTACTTCGTATTTCCCAATATAAAAGTCCTTTGTTATATGGACTAAATGCTGGTTTTCATTTTCACTTCTGCCTAATTCTGTTTCTAGACTACCCATATTGAATGCACCTGTAGGACAATTGATAACTTCTAAACTTGCTCCGTCAGGTAATGAAAAAGATAAACTATTATTTATTTCAATGACTTCTTTAACAGTAGTAAAAGATATTGCTTTAAATGAAATAACTTTATAGCCATTAATATCCGATACATCTGACATTGAAAGTGTATATTGAGTATTATAAGCAAGGTTTTCGCTAAAGCTAATGCCTATTGTTCCGTCATCTTTCCATGTTTTAACAACTTTATCGCTTGCAAGGTCAGTAACAACTATTGAATTTTCAATTTTTGCTTTGTTTTCAGATTCTTCAATTTGTCTACCAGAATAGCGTATTGTAAAGCTTGGATTGATTTTATACAAATTATCAGATACAACATTTCCTTCATCAGAAGTCAATTCAAAAACCATTTCTTTGGGTTCATCACCAGAAGAACTGCCAGAAGTTTGAATCTTGCTTATATCTACATCAGAAGCTTTTGGCAAAGAAGCTTGCTGACCTTTAGCTATTGTAGAAAGACTTGTTTGGTAATCAACATATGGATATACTTTTTCAAAATCGGAGTCTGTTTTATAATCTGCTTCAGCTGCTTTTTGAACAAAATTCTTGAATGATTTGTCTGTAGGATTTTTTGCTACCCAAGCGTCATAAGCCAATGCTTTTAAACTTGTTCTAATATTTACTTCAAATGAAGCCCCATTAGTTATATTACTATTTCCAATATGATTATTTAATATTTGTATATTATTATAAATAGCAGAAAATCTATAATCAAAACTAGTATTTAAACCTCTAACTTCAGCCATATAACTATCATTATTTCCATATGTAGCTTCTACATCAATATTTTGAATCCCACTAACTTGACTTCCTTTATTATAGGCAACAGCACGAATGATTAATTTATCTGCAAGCTTAACTGCTCTAGTTGACAGGGTCTGCTGATTGAAAAGTTCTCCTGGAACAGCAATTTTAACATTGGCTGTAGTAGGTACAGGGTCACTGCTGCTTCCACCACCGCCACAGGCAGTTAAAGCAAAAAGGGAACACATAACAAACACTGCAATAAAGAACTTAAAAAAACTGTTTTTCATTAACTAAACCTCCGATAAAAAAACAAATTCTCCTACTGAATGTGAAACACTTCTATAAAACAAAACTTTTAATAAATACGTTTTGTTGGACAATGTACACAAATCAGCAATAAAATCTTATCAAAAAAAAAAAAAAAATGCAACAACAATCTAAGTTTCAAAGATTATATATGTACAGTTATTTTTATTGTTTTCGGACAAGTTCTTGAAGGAAAGCTTTAGGACGTTGCCTCTATAACCTTTAGTATA
>CAJOND010000207.1 GCA_905236675.1 Candidatus Rifleibacteriota bacterium
GATATTTCGATCATTCCTGATTTATCTACATAAACCTTGGAATTTAAAGCTTTCTTAAATAGATCGTTGTTCGGATTTACATATACGCCCATCTTGCTTACCTCATTTATAAGTTTAGCATATTCCTGTTTTATAGGCAATAAAGACAAAGATTGGACCAGGGCAAACGCAAACTTTTTCTTTTATTTATGAGTATTTGCGAAGCTTCATCAATAAGAGAAAGAATTATGCGTTTGCCCTGTCTTTTCTAAAAATTATCTTGTTAATCCTTTTCACAAAAGCTATAATAAAGAAAATTAATGTTATAAAAAACATTTAAAAAGTGTAAATAATATATAAAGAATAAGAAAAAAGGTATTTAGGGAATTATTGTAATTAGTTTTTGTTGTTTTTATTGTTGGCTTTAATGACATAATGATCTTTTCTAATGGATTTATCGACAAGGTCGGTTTTTGTCTTGCTTTGGTTAAAGTTCCAACTCCATGAGCTTTCGGATTTCCAAAAGGCTTAAAAGCCTTTTGGAAAAGTGTTAAGAGCAAAAGAGATAATAAGGGAATTGTTTGGGTAAACTGTTTGTGCCTCTGCAATGACGATTAAACAGATTTATAAAATCTTAAGTTTTGTATTTCAACTCTATGCTTTTTCTATGATACAGCTATGATGCTTGAAGTCTGGGTTATGACTTGGAATGTCTTTGTTATAATTAATACCTATTAGCAAAATATTGCCTTTGTAATGTTCAAGTCGTTCAGGATAATTCTGCTTTTTGATTTGTGAAATTGCTCCATCAACCTCTTTGTTGTATTTTAATTCTATTAAAAGAGCTGGTTTATCGGAATATTGAGGTGAGGGTAGGTAGATAATATCGGCGTATCCTTTCCCAGAATCTAGTTCTAGTATAGTTGTATAGTATTTTTGAGAGGCGTAATATGCATATTGAACTGCATAGCTTAGAGCGGCCTCGTCATTATAAGTTTTGTTTTCAACTTTATTGTGGGCTTTTTCTAGTAATTCCGCTACTTTATCGGAATTCATTTCCCATGTTGCTTTTATTAGCTTCTGTGACAGCTCGAACGACTCAAAAGTTGATAGCCATTCTGAGGATTTTGTAGAGGTTTTAAATTCGTCTAGTATTTCTTTATTTGGAACGAAAACTTCGCTGGTTTCATCGTCAAAACCAAGATAACCAAGATGGATAAGCAATGAAAGCACATCGTCTTTTCCTGTGAAAGTCACCATATCGTTCTGGTAGGTGGAAGTGTCTACTTTAATTTTGCCACCGTCCATTAAAATTGCTATTGTTTCTTTTAGTCCGTCATAGTCTCTTCTGATGTATTCGGCAAGTGCTTCATAGGTTTCAGTTTTGTTCCAGTAGTTTTTTATAAAACCTGTTATTATTGTCTGAACAACAGAAAGTGGGCTGTAAAGCTCAAAAGTTTCTGGCTTGGGAGATGAGCCTGTTTCTTTCAGTATTTTGTAATCAGGGTCAGAGGGTCTTATACCGCTTACTTTATAACCGTCATACCAGGCTTTTATTTCATCAAAATCCCTTCCGAATCTGTTACAAAGATCTTTAACTTCTTTTTCTGTAAAACCAGTAAATTCTGCCAGTTGCCGAGGATACAGCATAGAGTATTCGTCAAACATATTCAGTGCTGAATGTTGACCGTATTTCTTTATCGGAAGAATACCTGTCATGTAAGCTAATGCTACATAAGGACGATCCTTTAATAAATCTCTTAGAAAATCAAGGTACTTGGTATATTCTTCTTTGTTGTTTTTCCAGATTCTGAATACAGCGTCCCACTCGTCTATAACGATTACAAACTGTCGTTTTGTCTTTCCATATATTTTATTAAGAATCGAACGAAGATTTAATTGCTTGTCTGACTTTATTTCAGGATATTTTTCTAGGATATCTTCCGATATTTCATCTGTCAGGTTTTGAAGCATTTCTGAAACAGAATTACAGCTTCCCATAAAGTCTGTTATTACAAAGCGTAAGACTTCAAACTTTTCAAGATAAATATCCCAAGCTTGTTTATTATAAGGGTTGCAATTAGTTGCTAAGTTGAGTTTTTCAAACATGGCCCTGCTGTCAGCTTCACTATCGTAATATGCACAAGTCATGTCGGCTGCCATGGTCTTTCCGAATCTACGAGGACGAGAAATGCAAACAAATCTTTGCTTGGTATTGACTATTGCATTTAAGAACAATAGCATTTCAGATTTATCTACAAATATTTCTGAGTTTATTGCCATCTGATAGTTTTCTTTACCTGGATTTAAGTATATTCCCATATCTTCCTCGTTTTTTTATTGTAGATTTCGTAACTTTTTCTCTCATAGCCGTGTTTTGAAATTATTATACGTTTGATTTTTCATAGAGACTATCTACTTTTGTATTTTCATAATCTATCAAATAATAATCCATAATTAGCTCTACTTTATAAATAAACCAATAACATTATATCATAATTCAATCTTTTATCAATAAATGAAGAATTTTGCCATGTCCTTTCTAAAAATTATCTTGTTAATCCTTTTCACAAAAGCTATAATAAAGAGAATTAATGTTATAAAAAACATTTAAAAAGATTGTAAATTATATATAAAGAATAAGAAAAAAGGTATTGACAAAATGTACGAGTTGACACACTCTAAAGCAGAGCAGAGCAGAGCAGAGCAGAGCAGAGCAGAGCAGAGCAGTTCTCTGACTTTAAAAAACTCTATTTTCGATATTCCTAAAGCATCAGATTAGGTCTTTTGACCTTTTCTGGTGCTTTTTTTGTGCTTCCTTTTTAGAGATTAGAGTTTAGAGAAAAAGAGAAAAAGAGAAAAGAGGATTGTTCAGATTGCAAGCTAACGAATTATTGCAAGTTTTCTATAGCTTGAGATTAAAACAATCCCCTTGACTCTAATCT
>CAJOND010000208.1 GCA_905236675.1 Candidatus Rifleibacteriota bacterium
GAATTAGGAGAAATCTCCAAACTTTTAGGAGCTACCTTTTAGATAAATGGATGTGTGATTATGGTTAAAGTTATTCATACAAGTGGAAAACGTAAAACAGCTATCGCAAGAGGTACTGTTCAGGAAGGAACAGGTAAAGTTAGAATTAACAAGATTCCTTTAGAACTTTATTCTCCTGAGCTTGCAAACTTAAAATTACAAGAACCATTAACTTTAGCTGGAGATTTAGCTAATGAAGTTGATATTAACATTCGTGTTATTGGTGGAGGAGTAATGGGTCAAGCTGAAGCTGCACGTATGGTAATTGCAAAAGGACTCGTACAATGGTCACAGGATATGGATTTAAAAGAAAAATTCATCCAATATGATAGAACTATGTTAGTAGGTGACCCAAGACGTTCAGAACCTAAAAAATACGGCGGTCCTGGTGCAAGAGCACGTAAACAAAAAAGTTACAGGTAATTACACTGTACTTTTTTATTATACTTAATATAAAATAAAAAAGATGATATAAATGATTCCTATTAGATGCTTAAGTTGTGGAAAACCAGTTTCAGCCTACTTTGATGAATATAACAAAAGAGTGGCTGCTGGAGAAAAGTCAAAAGATGTTTTAGATGACTTAGGTTTAACTAGATACTGTTGTAGAAGAATGTTAATTTCTCATGTTGAAACATGGGAATAATTTTACAATTGTAGGGATATTTTATTGAAAAATATAATCTTGGTAAAATATATGCCTGACGGAAGTAATATTTATGGATGTTGAAAAAAAATTAACAAGGTTTGAAAGAGCTAGACTCCTTGGGGCTAGAGCAATTCAAATTTCAATGGGTGCTAAACCTTTAGTTGAAATTACCGAATCTCTTGATCCGATTGATATAGCTTATGAGGAGTTGAAAGCCGGAGTTTTACCATTAGATGTTATTAGAGATGAATAAATAGTTAATCTATTTATTCCTTAAATTTATTAAAAAAAATAAAAAATACCAACATAACTCTATAAAGAAACTTACTGATTTTTTAAAGAGTATAGATTATATGGTAATAAATTAAATGACACTGAGGTGTTTTTTTTGGATAGTGTAATAGAAGATGTCCGGGTTCGTAAGATTTTGGATAGCAGAGGAAACCCAACTATTGAAGTGGATGTAATCACTTGGAATGGTTTCGGTAGAGCCGCTGCACCAAGTGGAGCCAGTACAGGTTCCAGAGAAGTGATACCTTTTCCAGAGGGAGGAGTTGATTTAGTTGTCCGTGAAATGGAAGAGTTTATAGCTTCTGAACTTATTGGTATGGATGCGGAGGATTTAACTACTATTGATGAAGTGCTAAAAGAAATAGATGGTACTGAAAACTTCTCAGCTATTGGTGGTAACACTACTGTAGCAGTATCCATGGCTGTAGCTAAAGCAGCCGCTAAATCTTACAACATGCCGTTATATAAATACATTGGTGGAAATTTAGTAAATGAATTGCCATTTCCTTTAGGAAACATGATGAATGGCGGAGCACATGCTGGAACCAATGCACCTGATATTCAGGAATTCTTAGTTGTCCCTGTTGGCACTACCACTGTAGCAGATGCTGTTTTTGCTAATGCTGCTGTTCATAAAAGACTTAAAGAATTAATTCAAACTAAAGATTCCAATTTTACTGGCGGTAAAGGTGATGAAGGGGGTTGGGTACCAAATATCACTAACGATGCAGCTTTGGAGATACAATCAAAAGCATGTGAAGAAGTTGGTGATGAGTTAGGTATTGAAATTAGACCTTCTTTAGATATGGCAGCTTCTGAATTGTGGAATGCTAGTGAGCAGAAATATGTTTATGCTCAGGATGGTGTTAAAAGAGACACTGGAGATCAGATTGATTTTGTAAAAGAAATCATTGATACATATAACATGTTTTATGTAGAAGACCCATTCGATGAATCAGATTTTGATGGATTTTCTCAATTAACTTCCAAAGTTGGAGGCAAATGTTTAATTTGCGGTGATGATTTATTTGTAACTAATAAAGAATTATTAGCTAAAGGTATTGAAATGAAAGCCGCAAATGCTATTATCATCAAACCGAATCAGATAGGTTCATTAACTGAAACTTATGCTACCGTAAAATTAGCAAAAGAAAATAATGTTGTGCCTGTTGTATCACATAGGTCTGGTGAAACCACCGACGAAACCATAGCTCATTTGGCTGTTGGTTTTGCTGCTCCTTTAATCAAAACAGGAGCTATCGGCGGTGAAAGAATAGCAAAATTAAACGAACTTATTCGCATTGAAGAAGAACTTTCAAATTCACAAATGGGCAAATTCTAATAATATTTTAAAGGAGAGATAAGATGTCTAAAGTAATTATTGATTATGACAAATGCGATGGCGCTGACTGTGCAGAATGTGCTGATGTTTGCCCAATGGAAGTTTTAGTTCTCAAAGGAGACAAAATCACAATTAACAATCCTGAAGATTGCAGTTATTGTGAAGTGTGTATGGATGTATGTCCAAACGAATGTATAGAGATTGAAGATGAAGATTAATTATAAAAAAGGTGATTATTAATGGCTAATGAACTTTTAATTGATTTAGATAATTATTTAGCAGCAGGTTTACATATTGGAACCCAACAAAAAACAAGTGACATGGAAAAATATATATTCAGAGCAGAGTAAGATCTGACGGTTTATACGTATTGGATATTCAAAAAACTGATGAAAGAATCAGACAAATTGCAAAACTCTTAGCAAAATATGACCCTGAAGATATTTTAGTAGTAGCTACAAGACAATACGGTCAGGCTCCTGTTAAAAAATTCGGAGAAATTACTGGTGCAAAAACTATTCCTGGAAGATTTATTCCTGGAACTTTAACAAATCCAAATTATGCTAAATTCATTGAACCTAAAATTATCGTAGTAACTGACCCAAGGTCCGATGCTCAGGCAATTTTAGAATCCAAACAAAATGGTATTCCAGTAATTGCATTATGTGATACTGAAAACTTACTCAGTTTTGTTGATATTGCTGTACCTGTAAACAACAAAGGTAGAAAAGCTATTGCTTTAGTATACTGGTTACTTGCAAGACAAATTTTAAGAGAAAGAGGAGACATCCCTGAAGA
>CAJOND010000209.1 GCA_905236675.1 Candidatus Rifleibacteriota bacterium
TTAATCATATTCCATATAAATCTTCTATTGACAGGGTCCAAACCAGTGGAAGGTTCATCTAAAAACACCACATTGGGGTTACCTACTGTTGATAATAAAATACTAATTCTTCTTTTCATCCCTCCACTGAAAGTAGATACCTTATCATTGGTAACCTGTTCTAGATTAACTTCTTTCATTTTAATTTTAACAATTTGATCAATGTCACTTTTGACATAATTTCTTATTTCAGCATATAATCTAATATGTTCATATGGTGTTAATTCATCCCATAATATATCATGTTGTGGACATAATCCTATTAATTGCCTTTTATATTCACTCTTTATATTATCATCCGTGATATTTATATCATTTATTATTGCGTATCCATCTGTTATTGATATATTTCCAACTAAGGCATTAATTAATGTAGTTTTTCCTGCACCATTATGTCCCAGTAAACCTAATAATTCTCCACGGGACACATCCATATATATATTTTCTAATGCTTTTAATTTTTTTCCATGGGCTAAATTATATGTTTTTGATGCTCCTACAATTCTTAATCCATCTAAAAATTCATTTTTTCTTTCAGCTTCTTTAATTTTGTTATATTCGTCTAATACTGTCTGATATCCTTTAGCTATTGATATTTTCATTTTGTCTTTTTTATCTGAATTTATTCCAGTTGATCTAGCACTAGATATTATATTTTTATTATCCATCATTTGATCTATATTCTGTTCCATAGATGTATTAAACCCACCTAAAGTGGTATCTCTTATACTTTTATTTAAATCATCAAAATATTGTCTATCATCATATTCTCCTAATTTTTTCTTTGGTTTGCAGCACCCTAATAATTTTCCTATTGAATAAAGAAAAAAAATTGGGGATTTGGCTTTTCCTCTATTGCTTTCAATTACATTATCAAAGTAAAATATAAGAATTAAATAGAGAAGGCCATCTAAAAGCAAAACAATAAAACTTTCATAGGTAGCTGGTATTTTATAGTGGGCTGTAAACAATATCATGTCGTTTTCATTTACATGGAATAAATCACTCCATTTATATTTTCTTCCAATTTCATTCATCCAAGTAATTTCGTTTAGTTTTGTTGATGCAATTGTTGCTACTTCAATGTATATTTTAGCAAAACTATATGGGCAAAAACATAGTAAAAATGCTCTAAATAATAAAACTGTCCAGTCTACATTTTCAGCATAAATAATCTGATATATAAAAGGAACTGTGAAAACTATTACTATTACACCTGCAACAACTATAAAACAGAAAGCTGCTGCATATGCTGTTTTTACATTAGTAAGTAGAGTACTCATGAAAAAGGCAAATAATTGTAAATCAAATGTAAACATAAAGAATAAAACGAACATTATTATAAAGGGAGTATTAATGAATAATTCCCATTGAAGTGCATATACTACTCCTAAAAATAATAAATTAATAATAACTGAGAAAAGAAATGCAACCAATAGCCAACTTGTCCAAAAAGCTTTATTTGTTAAGCCTATAATTAATAAACTTTTTCTCAATTTTAATTGCTTTTCTCTTACTACATCAATAAGAGTTAATATAAATAGAGTTATTGGTATTAAAAAGAAGAAAGGAGATCCAAAATTATTAACCACACTTGTTTCGGCGAAAAAACGATGTTCCGTACGGGGATAATTAGAATATTCTAGGTTTATTTTTGGAGGCTCAGTTTCTGTATTATTATGAAATATCTCTAAATAAGCATTATCTATATCTAATTTTAATTTCATTAATTTCGGATCTTTTTGTCTTGCTTCATATGGCATTTGCAGGAAATCATTAGGGCCATTTGTCATATTGTATACTATAGTATACATTTTATAAATTTCTCCTTCTTTAGTAAACTGTGGCTTACAAGGAATATTAATTTTTGTCCCATAAAACTCTGTATCTAAAAAGTCATAACAAAATATAACTCCAAAATAAGTCTTATTTTTATTCTTATCTAAATACTCACTAAATTGTGTATAATTCCTCATAGTTTTGGATATTTGTATATCTTTTCCATATTCTAAGCCATTTTTTTCAGCAACATACTTCATTATTCTTTCGGCTTCTTCCCTATTTTCTTCTTTTTCAGACCTATCTAGAACAAGAGCCATAATAGTGATACACCCTCTCGGGCTGGGGCATTTTGGAACTTTTTTGAGGTATTGAATAGGTGGGTTTTTCTCTATGAAAGCAACTGACCATTTTTCTAAAGCAAGTTGAAGAAGCATTAAAATTATACAGATTAATATTGGAGAACTTAGAATTAAAATTGTTGTTTTATAATGACGAAGAAAGACAATGATTGATTTCTTCATTAAAGCTTTGGTTTGAGTACAAAATATACTATTTTTGTTATTTTTTCTCCTTTTTTCAATTTCTCCAAATATTTCTAATTGCTTGAAGGTTTCTGACATATCTTCGTTTTCTATTGCTTCTAATTCTATTAAATTTTCTTTATCTTCTTCCTTTTTATTTAATTCATTATCGTCTTTTTCTTCTTCTAAAATATTTTCTTCGTCTTTTTTATTATTTTCTATTTTGTCTTGTAATAATTCTAAATTATTTATTTTTTTTTCTGAATCTGTTTTAATTGTGTTGTCTTCATCTGTATTATCGTCGTCTTTT
>CAJOND010000210.1 GCA_905236675.1 Candidatus Rifleibacteriota bacterium
ATACAATACCTGGCATCAAAATAACATTAATGATGCAATGAATAAATTCAAGGCAAAACTTTGTGCTAATTGTCTTGCAAACGCAGAATTAGGTTATGCTGTAGATTATGAAGGTTATTTTAAAACAAGTGGTACTACACAGTATATTAATGGTATGAGAGTAAAAGTTATGGTTCAGAGATGGAAGAAATCGGAAGATGTAATGAAAACTACTTGTAAAAAAACTACATCTACTACTACACCAGATCACCGATGTGGCAATTGCGGAAACTGTGACCCAAATAATCTAGGCAATCAGGCAAATTTCAAAGGTTGTAAGTTTTATAATTATCTTAGGGATACTTACGGTTTTACAGATGACGAACTAATTCCTTATGTATTCACAGAAGCTGACTGTAACCTATCTGCTGAAGCTTTAATGTCTAAATGGTTTAATAAAGCCACAGCTTACCAGAAAATGAAGTGGGCTGTTTCCGAAAAAATAAAAGAGCATATTGCAAAAGGCGGTTTTATGTATACTCAGTGTTTCGCCGCTGAAACCCTGGAACTTTCTTTACAGCAAGGTGCTTATTACAAAACCAAAAACCTTACAGATTCTTATAAGAACTGTTTGTGTTTTGAAAATTTCACCTACGTGCATTTGCCATATAAAAGAAATTATTCAAGCATAGACTGCTGGGGTGTAAGTGGTCTAATCACTATTCAAAACGCTTTTACATATAGTGCTTTCTGTCAGGTTTCCAATAAACCAAATGTAAACACTGGTGCTACAAGTGCTTTCAGAGAAGAGTATATAAAGAATTATACTGATAATCCTATTAAAAAAATGGCAATTAGCAATCAGGCTGGTATATGGAAATATCTAGGCGGTAAGGTTAAGAATGCTTTAGGTGAATGGAAAGGGCATTTCAGCCTGCTGGACAATGAATTAAATAATAGCGTAGATACAAAGCGTCTTGTTCTAAATAACATTCTTTACGGTTCGACTTCAGATAAGGAAACAAGCGTAGGTACACATTATGTAGGCAGAACAAAATACCAGTTTGGCTGTGTAGATTTAGACAACGATGGAAACAGAAACAGCGCTGATTACTCAAAATATATGCTTTACGGCTTCGATTCACCTGTAAACTTTGCTGATATTGTTTCTACAGATAACAGTATATATGCTGATGAATCTGCAGAAAATATGAATGTTATTACAGGAAAAACAGAACTTGCCAGTTATACTCCAAATACAATTGTTGTTGTGCCGATAGTCGGTGTTCCCGATACTGTTCAGTCATATCAGAAAGAAGTTGCCAACAATTGAAACCGGCGATTACACTATCTATGACTTGAAAGTCGGAGGACAAAACTTTGGTGCCGCTGGCTATGATGATTTGGATTCTAAGTATTCTCCTTCAGACGTTTATATGGAAGGCCTGAAAAATTCTGTTCAGGTTATAGGCTTTGCTAAGTTCAAACTCAAAGGCGAAGATGAATATAACCGTTCCGAAGTTTTGGGCGATCCGCTTGATGGGCAAATTCGAGGTGATTTCTTAGGCTATGTTGTCGACCCAAGAGAAGTAGGAACGTTGTTGCAACAATATAACTTAGGCTATTAAACATATGATACACCTTGTCATAATCGTATAGCGTATGGGCTTTAGCCTTGAAAGCTATACGATTATGACAAGTATAGACTACAAACAAATACTAATTCTTAAGCAAATTTTGTGTTTTAGCACAGCATCTCACAATGACAATTAATCAAGGTATAATAACTGCTTGAGCTAGCAAGCTATAATGGCTTTATATCCATTCTGGTTACAAACATACTATGGTCGCATCTTAGGAATAATTTATCTTTACTCATGCCAATAAAATTTTTGCCAAAAATATCATAAACAGAACCTTAAAGTATAAAAATCCCTGAATTTTGGGTATCAAATTTGATATTACAACCTATACTTGATGAAAATTCCTTAACTGTATTGAAATCAAAATAAGAAACTTTCCAATAGTTTATTTCTGGGTCTGTTTCAACAATTTTACAATATTCCTTAGTTGTAACCAGTTTATCATGCAAAGAAATATTTTTAAGACTATTCTTTTCAAAGCGGCAATGGTCACCAGTATTTTTTTGAAATTTTAAAACAACTGGGTGGTTGTTTATATCTGGATTTGGTGTTGCAAAAGAAGCTAAATTAGCTAATTCTTTATCGATAGATTTTAAATCTGTTGTGGAAGTATAATACCATTTTTCCCCATCAAACAGTCTAATAAACGCGCCAGTATTAGTAGACTCCTTTATTTCTTCTAAGCGCCCATCTTTTATTCTAATATACGAACTATAATTATGCTCAATTCTTACATCTGAATAAAAGTCTTTTGGAAAATTAAACATGGTTTTCTCCGTCTTTTTATTATTTATTATCTATAATAAAACAATAATTGCTTTTTTTGAACAGTCATACCACTCATCACCCAACACCAATCACAACAGCAATATTTTACTATATGTTAGACCAAAGCTTTAGTTTTTTTTCAACTAAGTTAGAGGCAAATTTCAGGCTTTCTTCATAGCTTTTTTTATTTATTAAACCATAAATGAAACCAGCTAACATTGTGTCACCTGCTCCAACGGTATTTTTTATTTCTATTTTATTGGCTTTTACAATATGCTCTATGTCTTTATTAACGAAAACAGAACCAAGACTACCCATTGAAACAATTACATTTTCAGCACCCATCTCACATAGCTTTTTCCCATAAAAAACAGCTTTTTCAAAAGAATCTATATTTGTGTTGAATATTTCGCCAAGCTCTAAATTATTCGGTTTTATTAGAAATGGTCGGTATTTTAGTGAATTAACCAGCAGGTCTTTTTCGGCATCGACAAAAAACTTGCCTTGAAGCTTGCTCATAATATAAGCGTAGGTATTGGAATCTAGACCTTGGCAAACAGAGCCAGACAAAATCACATAAGAATTTTCATTTGTATTAATAAGATTGCAAAGTTTGTCTACATCGTCAAAAGAAGCTTCACAACCCTTTCCGTTTATAGCAGTTTCTTCTGTGGTTAAAAGCTTAACGTTAATTCTTGAACAGCCTTTAACCCCAACCCAAATGCTTTTTAAACCAAGTTTGTCTGTCTCCTGCAAAATCATTTTTCCGATAGAACCAGCATAAAAGCCGCAGATAGTGCTTTTTATGCCTAATTTTTTTAAGACTTTGGAAACATTGATTCCTTTGCCGCCAGCTTCAATTTTCTCAGAGCTGCTTCGATTTATTTTCCCTATTTCAAATTCGGGAATAGTAACAGTATAGTCTAGACTTGGGTTTAGTGTAATCGTGTAAATCATAGTTATATATTTGTTTATAATAGACAAAATGAGGTTCTATTGCAAGTAACTTTCTCTTTTGCCCCAGGGCAAACAACAATATAATTTGCTATTGTGAATAATTTACTGATAAAATATTATGTGATGGTTGATTATAAACCGATTAAGAAAGTGACATAGTGTCAGCGATAAACAACATAATGACGTATAACTTGCGATTTCGCGGAGAAGAATAAGGTTGAGCAAGCAACTGTCATTATTTTTTTAGTAATAAAACCAAAAACGACTGAATACAGGCGTTTTTTCAAATAGTTCATCAAATCAATATGAATTTTTACTTCTTTTTCCCATCGATCTGGTGGAAAACCTATTTTTACAAGTGCCAGATACTGTTCAAAACCCTGTAGTCTGGAATCTTCTATTGCATTATAATCATATTTTTTGTATTCGATATATTTCCAATGATTATCTTCTGCATAAGCTCTGTAATAACGCCAAGTT
>CAJOND010000211.1 GCA_905236675.1 Candidatus Rifleibacteriota bacterium
CAAATCTATGTTCATAGACTTGCCAAATCGTCTAGGTCTGCTGATACACATACAGTTTTGACGAGTATCAAGTAAACTATTAGTAATTTCTATCATTCCAGATTTATCAACATAAATCTTAGAATTTAAAGATTGTTTTAAACCATCGTTGTTCGGATTTACATATATACCCATCTTGCTTACCTCATTTATAAGTTTAGCATATTCCTGTTTTATAGGCAATAAGAGGTAATAGTTTGCAATTATGCAATTATGCTATAAAATCAAAAACCTTTATTAAAAAATAAACTATTTGACTTTAGTTAGATATCTAACTATAATGAGTTTATGGGAAAAAAATCTGCTTTATCACTAACGTCAAAAATTAGAGAAATAGGGAATGCTTTTATTATAAGAAAACTAAAAGAACATGGCTTTACCAACCTAGCTCCATCCCATGGTGATGTTCTTTTTGTTTTATATAAACAAGATAATTCGACAATGATAGACATTGCCGATAAAATACATCGAACTAAAGCAACCCTTACCGTTTTAATAGATAAACTTGAAGAAAGTGGCTTTGTAACTCGTGAAAAATCTTCTCAAGATAGTAGAAATACACTTATAGCCTTAACTGATAAAAGTAAAAATTTGAAACCTATTTTTGAACAAATTTCAAAAGAGTTAAATGATTTACTTTATAATAATTTCACAGAAGAAGAAGCTCAATTATTAGATTCGCTACTTGTTAAAATGGTTAAAAATCTGTCTATTAAATAATTATATTATTATTTAAACTAATAAAAATATAGGAGAAAAAAATGGCAAATTAAAAGACATTAGATTTAGGTTCATTAGAAAGTATTATTAATCGTGAAAATGGTAAAGCCTTTCTTCATGACGAATTAGAATTAACTTCCTGTGAAATTTCAGTTTGTGTTATGCCTAAAGGGAAATTACCGTTTAACCACAAGCACAAACAAAATGAAGAAGTTTATATTTTCTTAAAAGGCAAAGGCATTTTTACAGTTGATGGTAATGCTATTAAAGTAAAAGAAGGAACAGTAATAAAAGTTGCTCTGACAGCAATCAGAACTTTGGAAAATACTAGCGATGAACTTATGCAATATATTTGTGTTCAGGCAAAAGACGGTTCTTTATCCCAATTCGGTATGGGTGATGGAGAATTCTGCTGAGTATTTTAATAACAATATTAATTCGACTGTTAAATATTGATAATTTCTGGATGGAATTTGTTTTGTTTTCAGCAATGCCTTGCCTCTTACAATTGTAAAAGTCAAATAATTATTAAAATTTAATCAAGGAGTTTAATATGAAAAAATCATTATGTTTGTTGCCTCTACTTCTTTCAATAAGTATTTCTTCTTTTGCTAGCAATGTGCATTATTTTGGGCAAACAGGAAATGACATTGTTAGCCAAATTTCTTATGGCAATAATAAAGAAGTTGGTGATTATGTAAAATCTGATGACGCTAATATTTATTATGAAGTTTATGGTAATGGAGAACCAATTCTTGTTTTACATGGTGGTGGTTTTGGATGCACTTATGAAATGGGAAGATTTATAGATTTGCTTTCTAAAAAATATCAAGTTATAGCACCTTCCACAAGAGGACAAGGGAAATCAGAAATAGGCACCAAACCAATAACTTATAAGCAAAAAGCTGATGATATGATGACTGTTGTAAATAAAGTTACAGATAAATCTATTATTATTCTAGGATTTTCTGACGGAGGTTATACCGCTTATAAAATTGCTTCTCTCTATCCAGATAGGGTTAAGAAAATTATTTCGATTGGGGCTGGTGAAAATATTCCTGCGACAAGAAAATTTATTCAAGTAAAGTTAGAAGATATCGCTAAATTTGACAAAAGATTTGTTGATGAAAAAATAGCTTTGTGTCCTGAACCAGAAAAACTGCAAGATTTCTTAAATAAATATTTTGATTTTTTTAATAGTGAATTAATAAGCAAAGAATTGTTTAACAGTATAAAATGCCCAGTTTTAGTTATAGGTGGTGAATTAGATGCTAACGCACCGTTAGATACAATAATAAATGCATATAAAATGATTCCTAATGCACAGCTTGCAATTATAGCCAATGCACCACACCAAGCTTTTATAACAAATTTTGAAGCTGTTTGGGCTAATATTAAACCATTCTTAGATAACAAATAAATTTTTATATTTATTAGAAGCTTTCTTGATTTGTAGAGAAATTAACATTTGCCATTAAGAGACTCACGAAACTCTTTCAGATTTTTGTGAGTCTCTCTATTTTACAATAATGTTTCTTATCATCATCGTAAGTAATACCAACTAACAGTATGTCACCTGAGTATTTTTGTAGAGATTCGGAATATTTCTTTTCTTTAATTTGTGCTATAGCAGATTCTGCCGTATCGTTCTTTTTTAATTCAACAACAATAAGAGGCTTGTTTACGTGCTTGTAAGGCAGAAATACTATATCAGCAAAGCCTTTGCCCGATGGAAATTCTTTAATAAACTGATAAAAACGTATTGCGGTATAATAAGCTATTGAAACAACACTTCGCAAAGTTTCCTCATTGTTATAACCTAGAATAGAAGAAATATCCTGACTGATGAGCCTGCTCAATATATCCTGAAACGGCTTTTTCATCACAATTCCAAGTGGCCTTTAAAAGTTTATCAGAATTGTTCAAAGCTCTGATAACTTCTTCCCATTCACTTAATTTTATTGATTTGTCAAATTCACCCTTGATTTCACGGTTAGGAATAAACACTTCTTCATTTTCCTCATCATAAGCAAGATAACCAAGGTGGACCAGTAATGCAAGAGCCTGATCACGTGATTCAATAGCTTCTGGATCACATTGAAAATCAGAAACATCAGCC
>CAJOND010000212.1 GCA_905236675.1 Candidatus Rifleibacteriota bacterium
TATAAAATGGTCAAAAAAGTTGAAAAAGAACATAATGTTCATCATTATTTAGTTGTAGGAAGACATGCCCCTACTGAAAAAAACCCAAATCCTAAAAGATATAAAATGAGAATATTTGATGATGATCCAGCCAGATCAAAATGCAAATTTTGATATTTTTAAAAAAGATTATATAAAGTTGAAAATGTTTCAGGTCAAATCTTAAAGGACAACAAATAAATTTATTAGTAAATTTAATAAAAACTAGTTGTGAAAGAGAGGATCGTACTACTAAAATTACTTGTGAACTTCAACAAAATGTGGTATATTTAGATCAATCAATCCAAGTTAATTTTAAATGTATCCTATCAAACTTAGGAGAAGAATATTATTCTTTGAGATTATTAAATATTATTTGGATTGAAATTTTATAAAGAAGACCAAAAAATTTGGATTTAAAAAACAGATAGAATAGAAATTCAATCTTGAGTTTCAAATCAGGATAGCCTTGCCTTTTAGAGTAGTTCAAATTATATCTTTGATATCCCAGATGATGAAGTTGTTCTCGACCCTGTATTAACAAGTGAAGCTATAAAAAAATAAAGTATTAGACTATTCCTCAATCAGTTGATAAAATCCCAGCATCCTTCACTCCAAGCAATGTTAAAGAAGAAACATGCAGAACTAATGGAAAATTCATAATTGAAGGTATATTATCCAAAGAAGGATATTGAAAATGATTTAAGCTTTAGTATTCCTCTTATTTTTCCAGATGGAATTAAAGCATATTGTAATTTTTTAGACAGAAAGAAAGGAGCAAGCCAGATTTCTTGTCAAGTTGATAGAAGCATTGAAGATTCTATTGTAGTTTTCGAAAAAACCACCCCAAAAGATGGAGCAGAAGAAATTTTAAATTTAGGAGGTTTTTCCTCAAAAGAAATTATCTCTTGTTCAAATGGTTTATTATCAGCAACCCAAGAAAAAATAGAAAATGTTAAAGTATCATTTAGACAAGTATCACATTTATCAAAAATGGAGTTAATGGATTTACGTTCTTCCTTGCTACATTTGCTAATAAGGATATGAATGCTGGTCAAACAATGTCAATAAAAGTATCTGTCTTAGTAGGAGGAGTCAAAAAAGAAAAAGAAACAAAGCGTACTTTGAGGAATAATATTCAAGTTCAAGAAGGCAAAAAAGTCTAAGCAAGCTTCGATTATGAGGTATCATTAGAAGAAAGTGAATATAAAGAAATTCAATTCAGTAATACTGAAGCAATTAAAATATCAACAAATAACGAAGATATTGCAGGAATTTTTGATGTAGATGGAAATCTCAGCCCCTTAGCAACAGATAAAACAATTAATGAAACAAATGAAAAAAAAGCAGCAAGTGAAATACTTACTGATTTAGCGGAATGTCTGGATTATTCTTTAGAAGAAAATATAAACAGAGAACTACCTTTATTAGAAATTGTATCGATTGGAACTATTAATAAATGTTCTACTGGTCTCCTCTGAAATAAGACAAGAAACTATTTTTGATTTAAATTCAACAAAAATTCAAACTTGTAAACTTTTTCTTATTTGAACCAAGATTAGTTAAGAAAAAGTATAAAGAAGTATTATTTTTAAAAATGAATAAATTTGAATTAAACGAGCTAATTGCTTGTGAAGATTATAATACAATAATATATGAAAAAGCAAAACGAAGACAAAATGCGGATTATTCATTCTTGCAATTGTCTAAATTCTTAACAGATGAAAAAAATTATGCTAGCTTTTTCATGGCATTAATGAGAACAAATGATGCTAAATTAGAAAGTTTGAATGTTACTATTTCTATCAGAACACAAGCAAGCTTAAGACAATTAGCAGATACATCTGATTCAGAAGATCTTCCTGTTTCTTGTGGTTTAAAGGAAGATTCAAATTCAGAAGATACAACCTATGGCCTTAACTGCCTAAGTGTTATTCCAGCAAAGAGTAAACCTTTAGGCATGGAATTAAGTCCAGATACACCCATTGATGGTTTGCCTTATCCGGCTGATCCTGATAAAATAGAGGTTACAACAGATTATTCAAATCATGCTAATATTAAACAATTAGATAGTTTGGCTAAAATTAGTATCAATAAAGATAATGGAATTGATGGCTCAGATTGTGAAGAATTTGGTAATTTTACTATTTATGGAAAAATTGAGGGAAATCTAGAAGAAATTAATGATAAAGTTATAATTCCACTTAGTACCCCTCATTCTAGTGGCCTATGTGATGTTGAAATAAAAGGAGAATATGTTACCATGTATTGTCATAATAAAGAAAGTTTTGAAGCTTCTCCTATAATTATCAAGCAAACTACAATCAAAGATTTAGAAGCTGAAAATAGATTTATACTTAGAAGCTCCATTCAAAAATCTTTTGGCTGTTCTATTAGTGTTAGTAGTACAGTTGATATTAACGAAAATCCCCAAAATAATTCTAGTTCCCATTCTATTCCAAGTTCTGGCCCCACTAATTCTGATTCTGTTCCTAATTCTAATTCTATCCCTAGTTCTGTTCCAAATTCTACTGATGAAGATAGTGAAAAAACTGCAAACAATTTCTTTAGGTTTAGTAAATCGAAAAATGGTTTATCTGGTGGAGTTATTGCTGCTTTAGTTATTATTATTGTTGCTCTCATTGCTATTATAATTGGAGTATATTCATATTGCAGAAAAACTAAACAAGCAGCTGTTACTGATCCTAACATGGATTCTACTTTTAAAGTAATTTCTAAAAATTAAATAATATTTATTTTACGTGTTAAGGAAATAAACCTTTCTTAAAAGCTACATGTAAAAATTTATCTTTTTTGTTTTTAAAAATAATTATTTTTAAATTATTATTTTTTTATTTCAATTAAAATGAATTAATTTCATTTTTTTTCTGGGGATTGGGGATTGGGG
>CAJOND010000213.1 GCA_905236675.1 Candidatus Rifleibacteriota bacterium
TCTCAAAGAACAAGGGATGAGAACACTGATCAAGCTACTGAAAACCTGTTTTCCAAATATAAGGATATTTATGAAGTTGCTGAAGCTCCGATTGATGATGTTAAAGAGCTAATTAAGCCTGCAGGTTTTTATAATGTTAAAGCTGCCCGTATTCAGGAAGTTTCTCAGATTTTAATTGACCAGTATGGTGGAGAAGTTCCTGATACTGTGGAGGAACTTGTTAAGTTGCCGGGTGTTGGCAGAAAAACTGCAAACTGTGTCATGGTATTTGCCTTTGAACTTCCCGCAATTCCGGTTGATACACATGTTCACAGGATTTCAAATCGTTTAGGTTTGGTAGATACAAAAGATCCTGAAGATACTGAAGCGGAATTATGTAAAATTGCACCTGAAGAATTATGGATTAAATTGAATGATTTGATGGTTCAGTTTGGGCAAAATATATGTAAACCAATTGGTCCGCAATGTGAGATTTGTCCCTGCACTGAGATTTGTGATTATTTTTGCGAAAATATTTAATTTTTTTTTAGTTTTACCAAAACATTTATAAGGTAAAACAATGTTATATAACAATAGTTATTATAACAGATGTTATATTAACTTTGAAGATAACCCTTTTAATATACCATTAAAAACATATTAATTAGAAAGGAGAAAAAATCATGGCAAATATTCCAGAATTAAAAAGAGGTGTGCTTGATAGTATTACTGATGCTATCGGAAACACTCCTATTGTAAAATTAAATAATTTAACAGAAGATTTAGATGCAGAAGTTGATGTAAAACTTGAATCATTCAACCCAACAGGCAGTGTAAAAGACCGTGTTGCAGTTGCAATGATCGAAGATGCAGAAGAAAAAGGTTTGTTGAATGAAGACTCTATTATTATTGAACCAACAAGTGGTAATACTGGTATAGGTCTTGCTTTTGCCGCAGCAGCTAAAGGTTACAGGTTAATATTAACCATGCCTGAAACCATGTCCATTGAAAGAAGAAAATTCTTAAGTGTTTTAGGTGCTGAACTTGTATTAACTCCTGGTGCTGACGGTATGGGTGGAGCTATTGCTAAAGCAAATGAACTTGCTGATGAAAATGAAAACTCCATTATTTTAGGTCAATTCGATAACCCTGCCAATGTAAAAATACATGCTGAAACTACTGCTCAGGAAATTTTAAGGGATACTGAAGGTAATGTTGATATTGTAGTTGGTGGTGTTGGTACTGGTGGAACAATTACAGGTATTGGACAGGTCTTAAAAAAAGAAGTTCCAGATGTTAAAATTGTTGCAGTAGAACCAAAAGACTCTCAAACTTTAGGTAAAGGAGAAAAAGGACCACATAAAATTCAAGGTATCGGTGCAGGATTTGTACCATCCATTTATGATGCTGACGTAATTGATGAAATTATTCCTGTTGCAAACGAGGATGCCGGTAACACTTTACTGGCACTTGCTAAAGAAGAAGGTATATTTTCTGGTATTTCATCAGGTGCAGCAACTTGGGCTGCATTAGACTTAGCTAAAAAAGAAGAAAACAAAGGTAAAAGAATTATTGCAATTTTACCTGATAATGGAGAAAGATATCTCTCTGTAGACTGGTTATTCGAATAAGAATAACTATTTATATTATTTTTTTTTAATTTTATCTGATAATGGGAAGATATCTCTCTGTAGACTGGTTATTCGTATAAGAATAACTATTTATATTATATGTTATATTATATTATAATATAGAAACTTGGAGATTTCGAATGTTCGATGGTTTAAGAAGAGAAATTCAAGCTATTAAAGATAAAGACCCTGCAGCACGTTCTACATTAGAAATATTTTTATGCTATCCGGGTTTTTATGCTTTATTATTCCATAGAGTAAGTCATTGGCTGTGGAATCATTCTCTTAAACTTCTTGCACGTATGAATTCTAATTTGGCTCGTTTTATTACAGGAATTGAAATTCATCCTGGCGCTACATTTGGTAAAAGAGTTTTTATCGATCACGGGATGGGTGTTGTTGTTGGCGAAACAGCAATTGTTGGTGATGATGTACTGATATATCAGGGTGTAATTCTTGGTGGAACCAGTACAGAAAAAACAAAAAGACATCCAACCATAGAGGAAGGGGTGATTATTGGAGCCGGTGCCAAGGTAATGGGTAACATTACTATTGGCAAATATTCTAAAATAGGTACCGGTGCAGTTGTATTAAAGGATGTTCCTCCAGAATCTACCTGTGTTGGAGTTCCCGGCCGCATAGTTAAGCGTAAAGGTGTTCGTAAAGAGAAAGTTGACCTTGACCATGATAAACTCCCTGATCCGGTAGCTGATGCATTTAGAACAATAGAAAAACATCTTCAAGATACTGATAAACGCTTTGAAATTTTATTCGATAAACATGATATATGTTTAACTGAAGATATCAGAGACGA
>CAJOND010000214.1 GCA_905236675.1 Candidatus Rifleibacteriota bacterium
GTAAAACTACCTTCAACAAAACCGTTAGAAATGAATAATCTTTCTAAGGATGAATTAAATGCTGAAATAGAAAAAGGTTATGAAGATATGCTAGAAGGACGAGTTGAACCAGCAAAAAAAGTATTTTCAGATATTCGTAAAGACTTTGGCTTATGAATTATACTATAGATATTTCATTACAAGCCAAGACTGATCTCCGCAATATTTATAGCTATATAGCCAATGAGTTACTTTCTCCACAAACTGCTGCAAATCAAATTGATAGACTCGAAGAAAATATATTTGGTCTAGAAGTAATGCCATTCAGATTTAAGAAATATGATGAAGAACCCTGGAAATCTAGAGGATTACATATTATGCCAGTAGATAAATATGTAGTTTTATATATTCCAAATAAGAAAAGAGCTATAGTAACCATTCTTCGTGTAATGTATGGCGGAAGAAATATAAACGAACAACTAAGCCAATAAATTGTCATATCGTTTTCTAAAGCCTCAACTAGAGGGTATCTTCTTGAAGATGCTTCCCCGCTTAGCGGGAAAGCTGGATTTGGCTAAGCCAAAGACTGACGACCAACAGGATGTTGGGAGTACATGCAAGCGCTAGGAGGGCAAGCGAGTCGTAATGGGTAGCAAAGCGAAGCTTTGCGTAGACGAAAATGACCTAACCAGTGTCAACTCATCATTAGCGTTAGCGTATTTTAATTGGTTTTTATTGTTTTTGGTAATTACGAAAAACGATGAAAAGTCAACACTTTTCGTAATGATTTTTATATGTTATCTCTAATCTCTAAATTCTATAAACAGTCCAAATCGACAAAGACCAGCAAAAAATCCTAACCCTGATTGCTTTCAATTTACCTATATTTACAAATTACCATTGACTGAAAAAAATCTATTTGATATATAAAAATTAATGAAAAAGAAAGAAAATGAAATAATTATCCGTTCCAGTGCAGCAGAGTATTTAACTTATGTTGCTTCTTTTGGCAACCATCGTGATAGCATAGAAATGCGTTACGAAGATGAAAACATCTGGCTTACGCAAAAGATGATGGCAACCCTTTATGATGTAAGTACTGCTGCTATAAATCAACATATAAAAAAGATTTATGAAGATTCTGAATTAGAGCCAAATTCAACTATTAAGAAATACTTAATAGTTCAAAACGAAGGTTCTAGGCAGGTTAGCCGAGAAGTTACCCACTATAATCTACAAATGATTATAGCAGTTGGTTTTAAAGTAAACAACGATAGAGCTGTTCAATTCCGCAAATGGGCAAATAGAATCGTTAAAGATTATACGATCAAAGGTTGGGTAACTGATAACGAACGCTTAAAAAATGGCGGTTCTGTTTTAACTACCGAATACTTTGATAGATTACTTGAACAAATTCGAGAAATACGATTGTCCGAACGAAGGTTCTATCAAAAAATCACAGATATATACGCTACTGCATTAGACTATGACAAAACGGCGAAAACAACAAAATTATTCTTTGCCAAAGTTCAAAATAAAATGCATTATGCTGTTCATGGTCATACTGCTGCAGAATTGATTTATGAAAGAGCCGATTCAGAAAAGCCCAATATGGGGCTTACCACTTGGGCAGCCGCTCCCGAAGGGAAAATAGTAAAAAGCGATGTAAGTGTCGCAAAAAATTATCTTAGCAAAAAAGAAATGCGTTCCCTTGAACGTATCGTATCAGCTTATCTCGATTTAGCAGAAGACCGTGCAGAACGCCATATTCCTATGACTATGGAAGATTGGGCAAAACGCTTAGATTTGTTTCTTATGGCTGACGACAGAGAAATCTTACAAAACGCAGGTAAAATCACCATGGAAATAGCTAAATCAAAAGCCGAAACAGAATTTGAGAAATTTAGAATAGTTCAAGATAAGCTCTTTATGTCTGATTACGACAAGTATCTTTTAGAATTAGAAAAAAGCGTAAAATAGTTAGTACCCCTCAAGGCATTGCTTTTATTTTAAGTGCTACCACTGTTTGCCAACTAGAGCTGGTCATGAAGCACCCCCCCCTCAGATGCCCCACAGTTTAGTGAGCTTCCACAAAGTGACTAAAGGGTTCTTTTAGAATAAAGAATTAGGAGAGAGAAATTATAACTTCTAAAAAATCCTTGTTCCCCGAAATCTTTAGCGAATTAGACGACAAAGGCCAGCAAGAAATTCTAAACTTAATCGCTTTCAAGAAATACAATTTCATCTAAACAGATAAAGTATTGCTTTTGTATCTACAAATTATTATAATTAATTAAAATAACCTTTAGGAGAATAATTCATGGCAGTGAAAACAGCTAACCTTTATGCAAGAATAGAACCAGATGTAAAAGAACAAGCAGAAAAAATCCTTTCTGCATTAGGA
>CAJOND010000215.1 GCA_905236675.1 Candidatus Rifleibacteriota bacterium
AGGAGAGGCTAAAAAATAAATATTCTAACACTTTGAACTCTTTAAAACAGTTGTTATTGTAGTCAGTTTTTAGAAGCTTACGCTTCTTCTGTTTTTATTGTTTTTAGAAAGTTAGCAAGCTAATAATATTTTAGATAACCATTAACTCTCAAGCCTTCGATAAAACAATAAAAACCAACGACAATAATAACCAAAAGGCTTTTGCCTTTTATAGCTTCACACCTGTCTTGGCAAAAATCTGCTCTTTGGTAAAACCCTGCTCTAAAAGAATATTTGCCAATTCTTGAAGTATAGAATCTTTTTCTTGAAGCTCTTTATTATGCTTTTCTTCAATCTGTTTTATTTTTTCTTCCTGAATCCTGCGTTCTTCATCTCTGCCTTCTTTTCTGCCTTCTTCTATAGCAGTTTGCCAAGCTGCTCTGTTGTCACGATAATCTTTCAAGCTCAACTGGTATGCTATCCATTCATCATGAGTATATTTTGCTATTTCTGCTACTTTAAACAGTTTTTCAAAGATTCTGTTCTGTAATTTTTCTGGAAGTTCCTGCAATTTGCTGATATTTTTCAAAACATAAAGCCATTTATCAATATTATCATCTAATTCTTCAAGATTTTTGGTGAATTTTGGCATTTCTAAATATACAAATGTCAATTTGTCATGAAAAACTTTGTTTGATTCTAGTTCAACTAGCTTAACATGGTGAAGACAGCCATCATGAACGCCATCCATATTAAGATTAAAATCCATAACTGCAACAACGTAAACGGCAGAAAGTTTATAGTCCCATTCTGCACCTTTTTGAGCCTGATCTATTATAGGAAGAGTTGAATAATAAAGGGTTCTGTCTAAAAAATGAGTCTGTTTGTTCTTCTGCATTTCTACGATAAATCTTTCTCCAGATTCTGATTCGCAGAAAATATCAAAAATACTTTTTCTGTCTTCAATTGTAAATGTATACTGTTCCGTCGGCTTGTATTTTATATCTTTTATAGGATCGTTGCCACGCAGAAGAATTGTATTGAGAAAATCTAGAAGAAGGTCTTTATTGTATTCTTGACCAAAAATTTTCTTGAATCCAAAATCCGTAAAAGGATTTATATACTTTTCGCGAAACTCTTCCATAAAATTGCCTCCAACTATTTATATTCTAACATTTTCTCATAAAGCAGGCAAATCTTTATAAAGCATAATTACTTTTACATCTTTCAACTAATCCGCCTATTACAGGAAAAGTGCATTAATATTTCTTTTCTAGATGGACTTCGTTTTGCTATCAACAACGCCACGCCTCTTTCAGAGGCTAAAAATGACGTTTTTTAAACTCTCAGTTTACAAATCTCACCTCTCAGTTTCTCATTTCTCAATTCTCAGTTTTCCGCTCTACTGCTCTAAAAGGCGTCATCCTTGTCAGCTCTCAGCTCTATTTTCTAAAAAATGACTACAGACAAAGGTCTTAGGACAAAAGATTCTGTTTAGTTAAAACACTGTTGGAGATAATAACTACTCTTCCCTCTACTCTATTACTCTATTGCTCTATTGCTCTATTGCTCTATTGCTCTCTATCTCATTTCTCAATTCTCAATTTACAATTTACATCTCTCATCCCTTTTACTCTTTCGCTCTTTTGCTCTTTTGCTCTTTTGCTCTTTTGATCTATTTGCTAGCTTTCTCCCTTATCCCTACTCCCTAGTAATTACTTCCTCGTTTATTTCCATAACCAAGTCTTGAACCTTATCAAAATCAGGTTCATCGGGAAGAGAAGTTCTTTGAGATGCTCGATTGAACTTCTCTTCATATTCTGACACAAGGTCGAAAAATTCTTTTTTAAAAGAGCCGTCGCTGTTTTCGTTATTTGTGCCATAGGAAAAGCTTCCAGCGAGGCCGAGCAGTATAATTCTCTTGCCCAATCTATCGTTATTTTTTAAGAAAGCGTATTCTTCTTTTTCTAACAATTTTTGATATTGATTCATTTTTTCGCTCCAGATTTCAATGCTTAGCCTTTTCTAAAGCCCCTCCTTGAGGAGGGGTGGCAGCCGTAGGCTGACGGAGTGGTGACGTAGCAATAGTAAAACTTAATTCTATGGATAATAATACGCTTACGCTAAACAAAAATTACTCTAGTTCGGTCACCCCTCCGATTGGTACGCAATCACCTCCCCTCAAGCAATGTCATTAAGTTAAGCTGAAATTATTTATTAGAGCCTGTTATGAGGCTCTTTTTTATGCCTGTTTTTATATAATTACAGTATTTATGCTTATAATAAGAATATTCATGAAAAGAAATTCGCACTAATCCAATGATTTCAGTATAAAAAATAAAAAAACACT
>CAJOND010000216.1 GCA_905236675.1 Candidatus Rifleibacteriota bacterium
GTAAAACTACCTTCAACAAAACCGTTAGAAATGAATAATCTTTCTAAGGATGAATTAAATGCTGAAATAGAAAAAGGTTATGAAGATATGCTAGAAGGAAGAGTTGAACCCGCAAAAAAAGTTTTTTCTGATTTACGGAAAGACTTTGGCTTATGAATTATACTATAGATATTTCATTACAAGCTAAGACCGATCTCCGAAACATTTATAGCTATATAGCCAATGAATTACTTTCTCCACAAACTGCTGTGAATCAAATTGATAGACTCGAAGAAAATATATTTGGTCTAGAAATAATGCCTTTCAGGTTTAGGAGATATGATGAAGAACCATGGAAATCTAAAGGATTACATATTATGCCAGTAGATAAATATGTAGTTTTATATATTCCAGACAAGAAAAAGGCTATAGTAACCGTTCTTCGCATAATGTATGGCGGAAGAAATATAAACGAACAACTAAGCAAATAAATTGTCTTATAGTCTTCGCAAGAGGCTTTAACGGATTAGACGACAAAGCCTAGCAAGAAATTCTTAATTTAATCGCTTTCAAGAAAGCCATGGCAAAGCGAAAGCCTATGACATAGAAGATTTTAACGTTAGCGATTTTGCAAAAAAGTCAAAAACGCCAACGTTAACACAGAATAGCTATAAATAATGTGCCACAAATTTAAAATTATTCTAATTTTGTGGCACATTTCTAATTAACAGTTATCTAAGGAAATGCAAACAACTAATATTCAATTAAGTTAACAATATTTCCTTTTTACCAAGAAGAAAGTCTAAAATATTTATATGAGAAATACCATTTCTAGAAAAATCTATTCTATCCATTGATAGAACATACTTTGGAGAAGCATCTCGTATTGGGCTAAAAGCCCCAAATTCTCTTTCTAAAGTTGATGGATTGAATAAATAATAAGCAACCTGAATAAAACATTTCTTTTTTCCATCAATAACTACAAAATCTACTTCACCTTTATAAGTTTTACCAATAAACACAACATAATCTCTTGAAATCAACTCGTTATAAATTATATTTTCCAAGAAAAAAGTATCTTCAATATTTACAAAATTAGTATTTATTGTTCGGAAACCAGTGTCAATAGCATACTGTTTTTCCACATAAGCCATATATTTTTTCCCAGAAATATCAAAACGTTTAACTCTATCAATCAGGCAGGCTTTTTCCATTTTTTCAAGATATCTATATATAGTTTTTTTGTCTATTTCATCAAATTTTTTACTAGAATAATATTGTTCTATTGATTTACAAGAGAACTCTTTACCTGCATTTGCCATAATATATCCAGATATTTTTTCAAAACTCTGCCGATTTATTTTTGATTTATCGGTAATAATATCTTTGTCTAGTATGCCGTTATAAGTCTGTTCTATATATTTTTTAATATCCTTATCACGTTTAAAAGTAAAACGAAGTGGTAAGCCACCCCAATTAATATAATCTATAAATAATTCATCAGGAGTGATATTTAAACCTAATAATTTAACATATTCATAACTTTCCGAAAAAGAAAATGGCATTATTCGGAATTCGATACACCTACCAACCAATAAAGTCGCCATTTTCCCTGAAAGTAGCTTAGAATTGCTTCCAGTAATAAATATTGAACAGTTAATGGTTGCTCTGAGAGAAGCTAGAACTTTTTCAAAACTTCTAACATGCTGTATTTCATCAAGAAATATTATATATTTATTATTATCTTTTATATGGCTAACAATGTATTTATTAAGTCGTTCTGCATTTCTAATTTTTTCATAGCGAAAATCTTCAAAGTTTATTCTTATAATATGGTCATTATTATAACCCTTCTCTATAAAATCATTTTCAATCTGTTCTAATAAAACAGATTTTCCACAACGCCGAACTCCTGTAATCACTTTTATCAAATCGGTATCATAGAAAGGTCTTATTTTAGCAAGATATCTTTCTCTCTTTACAAACATTTTTCTCACCTTTTTAAATTTTCTTAATAAAAACATACCACAATTTTAAAAATTTTCAAGATTTGTGGCACATTTTTAGCTATTTTAACTTAGTTAAATCAATCACCACCCATCACCTAACACCAATCACACCGCTTGCGTCAGCAAGCTATAATGGCTAGACGACAAAGACCAGCATGAAATACTAAACTTGATCGCTTTCAAGAAAGCCATGGCAAAAATAGATTAAAGTGAGTATATCTTTAACTGAAAATAGATTCTTGATTTAAAGTATACAATTAATTAAAATATCATAAAATCAAAAATCTAAAAAATCTTATATATGAGAACTTCTAAAATTTTTAAAGA
>CAJOND010000217.1 GCA_905236675.1 Candidatus Rifleibacteriota bacterium
GACAACCTATTTTGAAAATACAGCATAATAGACAAAGATAGAATTTGTATAATTATAATAAATTCATTTTGAAAAATACTAGAATTATCCATTAATTGTAAAAAGTCTTTACGGCAGTCTAGCAGATAATGACTAGCAATGAAACTGAGTAAATAATCTATAATAAAAAAGACTATTAAACCATAATTTATCAAAGAAAAATCTTCTTTTTTATTTTCATATAGAAATGTAAAAAAAGCGAGTATTAATTGAAATAGAATAAAATATTTTAAATAGGCATTAAGAGCAAATGAGATAGAGAATAAGACTAATCCGATACTTAATAATAAAATTTTATTTGTTAAATGATGCATATTTTGCTCCTTTAAGAAGAGATTAGAGATAAGAGATAGAGAGATGAGGGGATTGTTTTAGCAAATATTGTTTTTATTATTACTTTTTTTTCTACTAATAATAATTAGTTTTTAAGACTAACTTTTAGTAGCGTCTTCCAGACGCATTGTATACAGTTACTCTACCTAGGGCGTTTTCAACGCCCTAGGTTATTAATGTTGCGACTTCCAGTCGCTTTTTATTCATCATTAACATGAATATTAAAACCGATGTGTTTTTTGTCAGAAGAGATATAATCTGGGAATTCTATGTCATCGGCGGTTAGAGTAAATAAGTCTTTATCAGACAAAGAATCAAATGAATAGGTAGATAATCGTTCAGCCTGAATCATTCTGGCTTTTTCAAATATGTTTCGAGCAAAACGACCATTTCCAAAATTTAAAGTGTTCTTAGCTTTTTCAAAAATCAAATTGAGTTTTTTAAGAGCTTCGTCAGAAAAAGTAAATTTTTCTTTTCCAGCAATATATTCAGCTATTTTACAAAGTTCATCAGAAGAATAGTCTTCAAACTCAACCTGATGCGCAATGCGTGATTGAAGCCCGGGATTCCTTTCAATAAAGCTTTTCATTTCATCTTTATATCCAGCAAAAATTACAATAATATCATCACGATTATTTTCCATTTCCTGAACAATAGTATTTATAGCTTCATCACCAAAACAGCCTTTTCTATCATCAAGAAGAGAATAAGCTTCATCAATAAACAGCACCCCACCCTTTGCAGCAGCAAATTTACTTTTAACAAGAGGCGCAGTATGGCCTACATATTTTCCAATCAAATCACTTCGTCCTGCTTCTATAAACACGCCTGTTGAAAGAACTCCCTTTTCTTTCATTATTTTTGCAAACAATCTAGCAACTGTTGTTTTAGCACTTCCAGGATTACCAGAAAAAACCATGTGCATTGAACAATGAGTTCCACTTTCGCTTTTTTCACTTATTAATTTTTGAATTTTATTATAATTAATAATTCTGTTAATAAGTTGCTTAGCCTTGGAGAGCCCTATCAAATCATTTAATTCATTTAAAGCTGAATAGTTTGCATCTTTATATAATGATTTTTGGACGGTTTGAATATCTTTATATTGAGGGAAAACAGAATGTCTAAGATCATGCTCATACCATGCGGTAAATAATTCTTTTAATGATTTTGGAGTAAGAGGTTCAGTTTGCTCAAGATTAGCTGTTAACGATTTCTTAAATCTTGCTTTATTCCTTTTAGCAAGGAATTTCAAGTAATCACAAGCTTGAGAATGAGAGACAACATTTTCAGAAATATCCACCATAGCCATTTCACTAAAATAATTTAAAAATTCATTTTTGACTTCTTTATTGTTTAAAGGGAAACAGAATATAGTTAATACTTTATTTTTATATTTATTTATTAATCTACATAAACCTGCCAATTTTAAATAAATACCTCTTTTGAAACGCATTCTATCTTCATTAGAATTATATGAAGTAGCATCAATAATTATTACACCACCACAGCCTATTCTATATAACGACTCAATCAGGTCTTCTCTTATTTCTTCTTCAAAATTAACCACACAAAACCTTTTGCTGTTTATTCTTTTTTTCAGATAAAGAGCTTTTAAGAGTATTTCACAGTTTTCCTGGGAATCTTCATAATCATCGGTATTAATAAAATAATGAACAGGGTGTCCATAAAACTTGTTTTTTGCTGGTAAAGAATTAATCCTTATTAATTCTTTATAAAGGTTATCTCTTCCAATATAATTATTTTCTTCATTAATAAAATCATCATTATTTGAACAATCTATTATTTTTTCAATATAATTGTCATTACCACATCTAAGTGAATCTATTCCAAAGCTTTCACACAATTCACTTTTTCTATGAAAATTAACTCTATCTTCAAATTCTTTAAAAGTAACTTCTTCTATTTCTATATTAAGATATATTAAGAGATTTTAAATCTAATTTATGAAACAAATTATTAAAAAGTGAATTAAAAGACAAATTTTCTTTTATTATAGAATATATCGAAAGCTTTTTCCCTTTTGCTTCGACTATTTCAAAATAACCAGATGATTTTAATTCATTATTATATTCTTCACAAAGATTTCTAAGCTCGTCTTCAATATTGTATAAATCACTTTGTATTTCTATTTCATCTGTTTCTTTATTTTGAACAAACCTTCTTTTTAAAGATTTACCCTTAATATTTCTAGAATTATTATCATTAATAATTCTTTTTCTTTGAGCAAGTTGTTCAGCATCAACTTCAACCTTAATTTTGAAGAAATTCATATTGTGAGACTCCAATTTTTTATTTTGTTCATAATTCGCAACTAACGTTTCAGCTTCGCAGCCATTTTAGTGCATAGAGATGAGAGATAATGGGATTGTTCAGCTAAAATACCACGCCTCTTTCAGAGGCTCGCAATGAGGAATTCTAAGATACAAATTCACAATATTTCATTGCCGAAATAATATAAAATTATTTTGTCTGCCACGGGAAATTAATCCTGTGGCAGAATTATGCAGTTAAAACATCAAAGAACTAAGATAATTAACAAGAATGAGAACTAATCTGGTGTTGCTT
>CAJOND010000218.1 GCA_905236675.1 Candidatus Rifleibacteriota bacterium
AAACTTCATCCATTCATCAGACTCAAAACCAACAGGAACTAAGAACTTAACAGCTAGTTGAACAGCAAATTCTATAAGCTCATCTACAAAGGTTTTACGTCCTTCAATTCTTGGAGCTTCTGCTTCTGCTACCATATCTTTACCGTCAATATTTGAATAACGAGTAAGAACTTTTAAAGCTGCTGCATAACCAGCCATTTGCAGGTCAGCATCGTTATAAAGTGCTTCAGCACCTTGACTTTGAATTTCTTTATCTAAACCAGACATACTTTTGATTTGATTTTCTACTTCTTTTTCTATGTCTTCCGCCAAATCTTCTCTAAAAGCTGATTCTTCTTCAATTCTTTTACGCAAAACCAAAATTATTGTGCCTTTTACGTTAGCACCCTGTCTAAGAGCAGAATCTGTTTCTGTAACCACATACCAAGCTGCTGTAACTCTTAGACCTGAAGCCCAGATAATATTAGCCATTTCAGCCCAGATAGAACCGCTTTGGTGTGTAAACATCAAAATATGAATGCCATTATCAGGACTATGGTCTTTCATAGCTTTATAAGCAGCAATCATTTCTCGCTTGAACTCATCGCCTTCGCCCTTTATAGCTAGTGCTCTACGGCTATCCCAAACCCAGTTGGAAAATTCTTTAGGTGGGTTCTTTCTTAACCAAGCTATGAAAAATTCTAGTATTTCTTCGTATTTAACAGCGTCACCATAAGGCGGGTCTGTTACGTAGATGTCGTTGGTGGTTGAGATTTCTTTGGATAGACAAGCATGAATAGTTGTTTGATTTGATATTTCATATTTTTTGGTTTTATCATCTAAATAAGCTAATGAATATAAACCACTTCTTGTGCCATAATTATACAAAGTATTTAAAGCCTGATTATAAAAGACTTGGCTAACACATTCTCTAGACTCAATCCATCGACTTAGCTTAGCATTTACATTAAGCAAAGAGGCTAGTTCAACATACATAAGTGCGTTTGCATATTGCCTAATCAAAGCAGAATATAACAATTGCCTAGGGTTAAACAGATGATGCCAGTGAGTCCAGCCTCTTGTCCTTATTGGTTCACTGGTTTTTGCACCTTCTTCTATCACCATATCTGGAATTATGCCTTTTTCTTGCCATTCTGACAAATGTTCTCTTACATAATTATTTACTTTTTCTTCACGTTTTAAATCATCTTTAGTAACAGAACGGAACTCATAATCATAAAGGCTGGAATTTTCTCTTTGTTTCATCCATTGAATACAGTATAACCGTTCCTGGAAAATATCATCAGGTCTAGGCATAAAATCAGTCTTTTCCCAAAGTCTCAATTTATTATGATTTATACCATTTTCGTCTTTATAATCACCTCTAATAGTGCTTATGCTTGTTCTATGAGTGTTTACTCCATCAGGGCTATGAACTAAAAATCCGTCTCGAATCGTTCCTTGTTTATAATTCACTAATTCTCTTTCTGATTTTACTTTATGTATTTCTATAGAATAAGTTTTTGTATTATAATCTGGAATCAATTCCACAACGGATAAATGAGCAACACTAACGATACGAGTAGGAATTAAAGGGACTTTAAAACCTGTTTCAGGACATTTTACTTCGGTACAATAAATAAATATTTTAGCTTGCCAATCATTTCCATCTGTATCAATGTTTAATTTTACAATATCTTCTTTTATAAGATTTAATATTTGATCAAGACGATTTCTATTATGTTTTTGTTTTTCTTTATTTGCTCCAACAATATTGAAAGCTCCCCAAGTAAGCATACAGGCTATTGGATTAAGGTCAGAGGCATAAACATCACAGCCAAGTCTTGCAGCTTCAAAGGGTATTTGACCACTTCCACAGAATGTATCTGCTACTTTTGGATTATGACCAAATCTTGCAATTCCTAGTTCATTGATTAGTTCAGGAATAGAAAAAGCATTAGTTCCTAAGTGTGCATTTACTCTTTTCCAAACATGACTATAAAGCTTATCATCTTCTATTTCTTCTGGTCTTAATGCTTTTTTGTCAGAAATATTTTCTTTGTGAGTTTCATAAGGTAAAGCTCTGCCCTGTGCTTCAAATTTATCTTCTGAACTTAAGTTACTAGCCCAACTTAGGGTTAATGATATTTCTTTAATTTCACCTGTTTTTTTGTTCTTAATTTCAAAAGTGTAATCTTGAATATTGAAAGGAGTTTTAGATGGTAAATCTACTTTTATATCTCTGTAAAAAACATAATTTGAAGGTATTTTCTTAGATGTTTTAAAATACTTTTCTGTTGATAGATTACTTACTTTAAAAGCTAC
>CAJOND010000219.1 GCA_905236675.1 Candidatus Rifleibacteriota bacterium
TTAAAACGTGATAAAAACGAAACATTTATCTTCAAAAATAGTGATGATAACTCTTATTATGAGCAGATGGACGGTGAAACAGTCTGCATCGATGATGACCTACCATTTGAAATCCCAGATTCCTGGAGAATCGCTAAAATTAATTCAATCGCTTTTGTTACCAAACTAGCTGGATTTGAATATACAAAATATATTGCAAATAATTTATGTTCAGAGGGAGTTCCATTATTTAAAGGTAAAAACATACAAGATGGTGAAATAATATATAAATTTGAACACTACATCCCAAATGAAGTTTCAGATAATTTAGCGAGGAGTCAAATTAATAAAAAATGTATTTTACTGCCATATGTTGGTACGATTGGTAACGTTGCAATCCATGATAAAAAAGGGAAATTTCATTTGGGGTCAAATGTTGGAAAAATAGAACTATTCAATTCATTAAATATCAATATTTTGGAAGAGTATGTATTGTATTTTCTAAGAAGCAGTATTGGAAAAGCTGAATTAAAAAAACATAAAAAAGCTACCGCCCAAGATAGCATTTCAATTGATGCAATAAGAGATGTTAATATGTTAATACCACCTATACAAGAACAATATAGAATTGTAGAAAAAATTAAATCTATTTTTACTCAACTTGATACAATGCAAGAGATTTTTCTTCAATAAAAGATTATAAAACTTGAATCTTCTTTAATTGTAATGAAAAGGAGGTTCAAGATGAACGAAAAATTTAAAAACTATTTATTGAAAGAAAATCTTTCAGAAAAAACAATCACTTCGTACTTGTGGACTATTAACTATTTCATTACCACTTACTCTGAAGTAAACAAAGCAAATCTACTTGCTTACAAAGGGTATTTAATGGAAACATTTAAACCCAAAACCGTAAATTTAAGACTTCAAGCTATTAACAAATATCTGGAATTCTTAAAAAAAGATAGGCTGAAACTTAAATTTATTAAAGTGCAGCAGAAAAATTTTTTAGAAAACGTTATCAGTAATGCTGATTACAAGTATCTTAAAAATCAACTCAAAAAAGACAATAATATGGAATGGTATTTTGTTGTCTGGTATTTGGCTGCGACAGGCGCAAGAGTTAGCGAATTAATTCAAATTAAAGTTGAACATGTCCATATTGGATACTTTGATTTATATACAAAGGGAGGGAAACTAAGGCGATTGTACATTCCTAAATTACTAAAAGAGCAAACAGAAAAATGGTTACAAGAAAACAATATGGATTCAGGTTGGCTGTTTAAAAATCGTTTCGGAGAAAAAATTACTGCTCGGGGAATTTCTCAACAGCTTAAAAACTATGCAATAAAGTATGGCTTAAGCACAAAAGTTGTTTACCCGCATTCATTCCGGCATAGATTTGCAAAAAACTTCTTGGATAAATTCAATGATATTGCTCTTCTTGCTGACTTAATGGGGCACGAAAGTATTGAAACAACAAGAATTTATTTGCGACGAACGGCTAGTGAACAGCGAGCAATAGTCGATAAAGTTGTAACTTGGTAAAATTTTAAAGGCTCTGGGTTTTACCTATGAGCCTTTTATTATTGATTCTAAATTATCTAAATATGAAAAAATACTTTCGACTTTTAACAAAATTCTATCTTGCTCTTTATATGATGCTAATGGATACAAATAATCTCCGGCTGATGAAATTGTTATAGTATCTACTGTTGTACCATTAGAGTTTGCATTTAATTGTTTTTGCATAAAATATGACTCTATTAGATATTTAAATAAATTGGAATTAATAAACTTTGAATATCGTTTAAAACACAAAACGCTTGCATCTTTATAATAGAATTTATCTGAAGATTTTACTACATATGCTTTACCGATTGTACCAACGCCGGATACCATAACATCCCCTTCTATTGGGATACCATAATTTGCTTTTAATGTTTCATAATGCTCGTTTGTTATATATAGTTCATTTTCTACAAAGCCTTGCTGGGACAATTTTACAATCTCACGTGCTCTATAAAAAGGCACCCCTTCTGCTTTCCAATCGGATTGTAATACTCTTTTGCTTGAACAAACGTTATAAATGTCTCTTAATCTGCACCATCTCCAAGAGTCGGGGATTTCAAATGGTAAGTCATCATCGATGCAGACTGTTTCACCGTCCATCTGCTCATAATAAGAGTTATCATCACTATTTTTGAAGATAAATGTTTCGTTTTTATCACGTTTTAA
>CAJOND010000220.1 GCA_905236675.1 Candidatus Rifleibacteriota bacterium
AACTTTATTATATTCTTCTGTCATTGGAAGAGTATGACTAAGTTTGAAAAGTAGCTCATTTTGTCTTTTCCATTTAATCATATCTTCATTCGTTCTTTTCCGCATATCTACTCTAAATTCTTTACATTCCATGATTTCACCCTATATTAATTACAGATTATGAGTTACTTCAAAAGCATCTTTAAGCAAATTTTTATTCATAGTTGGTATCTCATTAACATTTAGATTATATTATCTAAAACTTTAAGAATATCATTAATTAATTATTTTTTAATTAATTAATGTAAACAAGCTTTTAATAAAATTTGTCCTGTTGTCAATAAACAGAAGCTTTACTAAGTGTTATCTTCCAAACTCCGTTAATCTTTTTTATTGTACACTCCTGTTGAAGTTGCCAGGTATGTTTTCCACCACCAAAAACGGCTGCCAATACTTTAGTTTGACCTTTTAATGTTGCTGTTTCACCATAGATTCCGACGAGCATATTTTCGTGTGAATAAGAATAATAGTTCAATGTTCCGTCTAAAACAGCGTTTATAAATTGTTCTTTCGTTTGCCTCAATCCTGTCATATGTATTAAAACAAAAGAATCATCTAAAACTTCAGATAAAGCAGATGCCTCTTTAGCAGTCATAGCCCTATACATTTCTTTATAACAGTTACATATTTGTTCTTCATCACTTAGAATGCAATTATTTTCTTTAATTATATTTTGTGCGTAAACCATATTGTTTACTCCTATACAGTTTGTAGTAGATAAAAAACAAACAATAAAAGCTATACAAAAAATCACTAAGTAATATTTCAAGATCAATTAATTCACCAATATCTTTATAACTGCTTGATAACTTTTGCTGGATTTCCCACAACAATAGCATTATCAGGAACATCTTTTGTTACAATACTCCCCGTCCCCACAATAGCATTTTCACCTATTGTAACACCAGGTAGAATATTTACTCTAGCACCTATCCAGGCATTTTTCTTTATATGAACTTCTTTTGTTTTTATTACTCTAATGTTTTTAGGTTCATGGTTTACCGTAAAAATACCAACTTCTGGTCCCATCATGACGCCATCTTCTATTGTTACTGTTCCAATAGACATGACAGTAAGTCCATGATTTGCGAACACATTTTTTCCTAAACGCATACAACAAGCAACATCAATCTGAAATGGAGGTGTAAAAAATGTTCCGTCTTTCATCTGATTGTTTAAAAGTTCATTTTCTAGTTTTATAATTTCTTCTGTGTTGTCTGGATCTGTAGAATTTATTTTATAACAAAGATGACGACAGCGTTTCATCTCACCATGAGCTTCTTTCAAATACTTTTCATCTCTAATATCATAAGAAATACCATTTCGCAAATCTTCAAACACACCCATTTTTTACTCCTTTGTTCTATAACTAGAGCATTTTAAATGCTCTAGTTTTTAATAATAATTAAAATGCACCTGTTTTAATATGAGGAACATAAGGAGCTTCAAGAGCTTTTATTGTTTCTTCACTTAATTTAATATCAAGTGCGGAAACAGCTTCTTCTACGTGTTTTACAGAAGTTGTTCCTACTATTGGAGCAGTAACAAAAGGTTTAGAAAGCATCCAGGCAAGTGAAGTCTGAGCCATAGTATAACCTAATTCTTTTGATATTTTTTCAAGGTTATCAACAACAACTTTATCTTGAGCATCTGTTGCTCCCCAGACCATAGGAGAAACTGCATCTACTTTATTTCTTTCAGTCACAGTTCCCCATGGATGCGTACATCTACCACCAGCTAATGGGCTCCAAGGAACTACTGCTATTTTTCTGTCTTGGCAAAGAGGCATCATTTCACGTTCTTCTTCACGATAAATCAGATTATACTGGTTCTGCATTGAAACAAACTTAGTCCAGTTGTGCTTTTCAGCAATATTGTTCAATCTTTCAAATTCCCATGCAAACATAGTAGAAGCACCGATATATCTAGCTTTTCCACTTTTAACAACATCGTGTAAAGCTTCCATTATTTCTTCCCAAGGTGTTTCGTGGTCTAATCTGTGAATTTGATACAAATCAACATAGTCCAAGCCAAGTCTTTTTAAAGAATGGTCGATTTCTGCCATAATATTTTTTCTAGAAGAACCAGCACCATTTGGTCTGCCTTCACGCATAGCAAAATGAACCTTTGTTGCTACAACTATTTCGTCACGATTCAAACCAAATTCTTTAAT
>CAJOND010000221.1 GCA_905236675.1 Candidatus Rifleibacteriota bacterium
AGAAAAGACTAAAGCTGAAAAAGCAAAGAACAAAGCAGCAATGCTTCGTATAAAAGAATTAGAAGAAATGGTAAAAAATCTCAAAGCACAGCTTAAAACAGCGTGAATTAAGGTTGTTTTTGCTGGTATAGGAGCTAAACATGAACTTTTCCAAAATGAGTGGATATGAATTTGAGGATTTCATAGCAAATTTGCTTAGGCAAAAAGGTTTTAAGGTAACACAGACAGATTACTCTAACGATGGTGGTGTTGACCTTATTGCCGAGTATAACCAACCACTTTTTTCGGGAAAATATATTGTTCAATGTAAGAAATATACTAATAATTTGGTGGGCAACCTGAATTGAGAGACCTTTATGGAGACTGTCTAAAAACTAAAGTTTCAGTCCAAAATTAGATTGTGCTAATTGTCTACACATTTGTCATAAAAAGTAATTCGTATGGATAAACCCTGAAAGAATTACGGTTATGACAATGTGTAGACTACAAAAAAATCAATATTTATTATTTAGCAAATTTCGAGTTTTTAGACCGCCTCTATGGGGTGGTAATGAGCGAAAGTGCCAATAAAGGTATTCTTATTACAACATCTGATTTTATTACCTAAGCCAAGAACTTTGCCAAAGGCAAAAACCTAGAGTTAATAAATGGCAAAATCTTAAATAGTATGATTGAGGGTGAAAACATAACAGTTAATGAACCTGAACTTAAGTTTTATGAAATGCCTGAATTTGATAAAAAGACTTATGAATTATTAAGAAAACGTCAAAAAGCAAAAAAAGAAAAGCAGAAGGATATTTGGAATTATTCTATTTTTTTAATAGTTATATCGTAAACGATGAAGTCAGAATTTGTAAATCGGGTTTAAAGATGAATTTCATAAAGTAATTGAAGAAGGGGACATAAATTTAGAATATAGCTGGGTTAGTAATTTTGATACTGGATTATATCCTAATTTATATTTTGTAGAAGGTAATTTAGCACAAGCAACGAAAGAATTAATCGAAGAAAACTTTTTTTATTTTTCTGAGTATCCATCATTTCTTTCACTTTTTGATTATACTCGTAAATGTTGTGGAAAAGTTTCTAAATATGATGAATTTAATCCTAAAAATTATTCATGGACTAATAATGTAAAGCTTCCCTTGTTTTTATCCTCTTATAGTGAAAATGATTTTAATGAAATTTTTAAAATGTGGGGAAAATATAGTTTTTCAAAATTAAAAATACCTACATTTAGTGATTGTTTTGAAACACGTTGTTTTTGGAGATATTCTTATAAACTTGCACTTTATTCAACTTATAAACAGATTGGTTTTGAAGAAGGATGCACCGATATTATAAAAAACATAAAAATACCAAAATCAATAAATGATTTTTCTTTTGAAGAATTGTCTAAATATCCTGATTTTTATAACTTATACCATAATTATATTGAACTTGAAATAAAGGCTTATAATGAATTCCTTAACGGTGCTTTTGATAATATTTTTAATCCTATCTGGCACGACAAATGTTATAAAAAATCTGATTAAGAAATAATTTCTGAAATAAAAGAAGTTTTAAAACGTTATAATATAAATATTTGATTTAATTAATTAGTTTTTTTTTGCATAAAAGCCTTTTTACTATCTTAAGGGACACCTTGATTTTTTTACTCTTTCTGACAATTTGTTATATTTATTAATTTTTAGAAATTCATAAGCTTTATGCTCTCTTGTTGGTTTGGAATATACTACTTTTTCTTTAAAAGCTACCCAATCAAATATATCTTCGAGTAATTTTGTTTCAAATTCAAAACATATACCTTCTGCATTAGTTTTTATAATTAAAAATAATGGTAATATGTTCTTTTATTGTTATCAAATCTTCAATTTTGACCATAAAAACACCTAATTTACCTTTTTTTGCTTGTTTCATTCAATTATATTGAGAAAGGTTTATTACATCAAGACTAGCTTAACAAAAAAGTAAGAAATGGCTCTTGAAACAATCTAATATATTGAAAGTTTCGTTTGCCTTTTCCCTAAAACAAAAAAATAATAAAATAAAAAACAAATCGGCGAAGAATTCGGTCTTCCATCTAATGAAGAAACCACTGGTAAGATGGTTGCTGCTTTAAGAAAGCTCGGATTCAAGAAAGTCTACGATACAGTATATTCTGCCGACCTTACCATTATGGAAGAAGGCACAGAACTC
>CAJOND010000222.1 GCA_905236675.1 Candidatus Rifleibacteriota bacterium
TTAATGCTCCTCCAAAACAAGAATTATCAACTAGCTTTATTAATGGATTAGTCCAACAAAATTAAGCAGCAGTCTCAAAACGTTGTTTATTCCCATTTAGCTTAATTTGCCCATTTTGATAAATAGAATATTTCTGATATTCAGTTCCTTGTGTGTATTTTGCGTAAACAGCATTTTTTAAATCATCGACATTTTTATACTTTTTCCTATTTACTTCTGCCACCTCAGCATATTTATCTCTAGCCTTACGCATAAGGTCTGCATTTTCATATTCTCTATTTAAAAGATTGTCTTTCTGTATTTCCAATTTAGACACATCTTTATCATACCAACATTCTATTGCTTTTCCATTTTCTGTTTCATATCTATTTTTCACATGATAATAATTGTAATATCCTTGTCCTACTGTAGTTACGCTTTCCATAAAATGCTCCTTTCTTACATAAAAACATATTAAGACTTGATAAAGTCAACGAGTTTATCAAGTCTAGTATATATACTAGAGCGTTTTAGAGCCACTTCCTTGCGTTGCAATCCACGCTTTAGATACTGCCCATTTCGGTTAAAAATAATGGAGCTAATACTAACTTTGATGGGTTGAGGAAGTTTGCTGATGTATGTGCTTATGCCGGTATGTACAGAATATATAAAAAAAAAGAGAGTAAAAGAGACAAGAGGATTGTTTTAGCACATAACGTTAGAGACAAAAGCAACAATAACTAATTACAACAATGTCTATTTGAACGACAATATTAAACAAAATAGAATTTATTAATGTATAAATTTTACAAAAATTCATCTTATAACGTTGCATATTTTAAAATTATATGTATAATGAAAGTATAAAATGATTTGTTTATACATAAATCAGAATTTTAAACTAAGCGAGGTGATTTATAATGGGTGGATATGGTGCCGCCAGTGGCAGAGTCAAAGACAAATGCTATTACGATTCTGGAAACCATAAAGTAACTGACAAGAACGCAATAGCTGTCGCCGAAAAGTATATTAAAGAAGGAAAGTATGTTGTTTTTCTTCAAGAAAAACCAAACCAGCATAGAGCCGATTTATCTGTTGACGGAGTTCATACAGAAGTAAAAGGACTTACATCTTTAAATTCAGATAATATTGAGGGCAAAATAAAAGATGCCTTCATAAGATACATGGTGACGATTACAAGTATCCACCAGAAAAAAGAAGGGAGGGGAAAGTTATTCTTCTTTCTAATCATGATAAAAGTGTTAGTAAAGAAAAAATAGTCAAAGCTATGAAGAAAGGTTACGAAATAGCCAAACGTAAAGGTGAAATATCTGGTAAAATTGAAATCTGGGTAAGAGACGAAATAATTAAACTAAACTAGGAGGAATATTATGGGAAGTTTAGGATGTTCAAAATGTGGTTATGGTATTCGTTATCACGATGAACCAAACGGAACTCAATTAGTTATTTTTGAAAAAAAGGAATGGAATAGACTGATTAAGAGTGATGTTTTACTTGTCTTGTATAACAATGACGATGGTACAGAAGATAACTATATTATATGGAAATGCTTTAAATGTGGAACCTTACATTTACATGAAAGAAACTCTGTTGTTAGAATACATGGAGCTTATGAACCATTAAGCAATATTCCAAAAAATATAGAAATTAGTAATGCTATAGAAGGTGTTTTATTCGATGACATCACTTGGGAGTATATCATAGAGATGGAACCTGGAATAGCACTAGACTGGAAAGATACCAAGAAAAAATGTGAAGAGCTGGACTACAAGATTGAATGTAAATATGTAAGATTTAACGATGAATACATTCTTGTTTATTCAGATGAAGATTACAAAAATCTTGTTTCAGTCTATAAAAGATTATAAAAAGAACCCAAATATGTATAATGTCAGTGTTCATTCAGCTACTGCAATAGCTGAATGAACTTAACAGTGTGATAAAAAACACCTTCGCTTGGTTTTATTTTATCACACTTTCGACAGAAGGTGTAATTTTAATTAACAGGCATCTTTCTCGTTTTTTGAGAAAGTGCACCTTTTTGTTATGCCTAAAAGAAAGGGTGATGTATGAAATCACAAAATAATAATTCAATTACTAAGCCAATTCAGCTCGATTTCTAAGCAGAATTTC
>CAJOND010000223.1 GCA_905236675.1 Candidatus Rifleibacteriota bacterium
CACACCGATTATAACCTAAAAAATACTATAACTACTTCTTATTACCTTTCTTTTTCTTTAATTTTTCTTCTTTAAGCCACTCTTCATATTCATAATCTACAACACAGAAGACACTTGAATAGGGAATTATTGTGTCTATAATATTTTCTTTAAATTCATAAATTTCTAATGGAATAGTTTTAATATTATTTTTGTCGTTTTCATTAACATACTTGCGCAAATGAGACATAGCTTTCTCTAGTTTTGTTCTTTTGCCATCTTTAATATTATAAACACAAACTTTTGCCGAATACACTCCTTTGGCATCTCTTTTTATCGTATCTATTAAAATTTTATTAAAGTTCTTTATTTCGCCATCAACTTTGATAAATTTTGTATTAGTGGTAATTCCTGTGGGATGAAAGAATGTGTCTGTATACTCAAAAGTCTTGCCGTTTAATTCATTATGTGTCTGTTCTATGACTTTTTCCAGCTCTTTATCATCCTTAACATTTGTTTCAATAGCATAATACTGTGTAAAATTCATAGTTTCTGCCATTATTGAAAAAACTGAACAAAAAAAGAAAAAAAATACGAAAACTATTTTATTTAATTTCATTTATTACTTTTACCTTTCCTATTATTCCTAACTTACCTTCTAATCTACAGGTAACAATATGATTATAGATTTTTGTCCAAGTATCTGCTGGATTAACATCTGGTGTATAAACAGTGATACAACCATTAGATGCTGTGCCTAAATGGAAATAATATGCTGATTTTGGTTTTGCGGGGAATATTATTCTAAACCAGGATTTGGATAATAAACATATTTTTTCGTAATTTGCACCACCAGGATGTGGTTCATCTGGAACTTCAAGATAATACTCACCTACAGGCAAACAATCATCGTAAAGACTGAAAGCCTTGAAAACAGTCGATATGCCTTTTACTTTTACATTACCAATAACAAATGTGCCATTTTTATTTTTTATAACTTCTTTGTATGTATACCCTACAGAACAAGGTGCTTTATATTTAAAATTACTTTTCAATCTTGTTTTTTTATCTTTAGGGATAAGTAACCTAGCTTTATCTCCCTTGTTTTTTCCTTCCAAGATTTTAAAGTATTCTTTTCCAGAATATTGACTGCCACTATTCTTGTCATATTCTGATCTATAATGATCAACCAATGTACCGTAATGTAAAGTAACTTCTTTCCCCTCGATTCCATCGTTATTTACAAGTCTACCTTTTATCCAACCCTTTTCGTCAACTTCGACTAGTGTCTTTCTGCCAAGTTCTATAGTGCTTACTTCAAAAATAAACCTCAGCTTACATTCATTCCCATTATTATTAGCAGAACCATTTTCTATAATAGAAACATCTACTGGAAATTTACCTTTTGTATTTTGAGATAAATTCAGCGACAAATTAGCTGAACCCTCATCAGGATTACTGTCTTTTTCTAGTACATTTACAAGAATATTGCACTTAACAGGAGATTTAAAACTTTTTCTATAGATTAAATCGTCAACAATATTGACAGAATTAGGCACAAGTCTTTTATTGAATAATTTTGTTTCACCGTTAATTGTAATCTCGATAGCAAATTCTCTGCCTATTGTTTTGCCCGTGTAATGGATAGATTTTAAAGTTATATCTGTCTGGAACTTGAATTCATTCATGCGTTAAACCTTTCAACTATACAACAATTAAATAAAGAAAAGAGCTGGATTGCAACGACTTTTTGAAACATAGTTCCCTCTCTTTATTTTGAGCAATAATTAAATTACTCAAATAGCATAAATATTATTTGAATTTGAAACAGCTCTCAAAGGTAAATATAAAAAAAATCAAAAGTAAATTTCTAGCTGTCCTATCGATTTTAATTTTAACAAAACAATAGTCTTTTATCAATATTTTTTGGAAAATAAATCAGGGCAAACGCAAACTTTTCCATTTATTGATGAGGCTTTGCTTTAATTGCATAAAATGCTGATATTATCCAAATAATACCCTCTTTTTTAAAGACTGCCGCCAAGGATGGCGGCGTGCAAGCGGTAACAGG
>CAJOND010000224.1 GCA_905236675.1 Candidatus Rifleibacteriota bacterium
TTGGAATCCAGAAAAGCGTTAATAAAAGGAATTATGAATACTCAAGAAACCGTTGCAAAGAAAATACATGATTCTGTTTTAGAGGTAATTAAATGAAACATTTTATAGTGGGACCCGTTGAATTATACCCTTTTACAAAAGAAATTTATAAAAATGATTATTTATACTTTAGAACCGAAGAATTTGGCACAATGGTCAAAGATTGCTTAAAAAGAGCAAATCAATTGATAGGTAATAATGTTGAAAACTCCTTAATATATTTAACCGCTTCAGGAACTGCCGCAATGGAAGCAAGTGTTGAAAATTGCATGAATAAAAATGACAAAGCTCTTGTCATTAACGGAGGCACATTCGGACATAGATTTTGTGAGTTACTTGAATATCATAATATTCCGTTTAATTCTATAAATCTTAATTGGAATGAACAACTTAAATATTCTCATCTTGAACAATTTGAAAATAAAGGCTACACTGCTCTTTTTGTTAATCTCCATGAAACTTCCACAGGACAATTATACGATATTAAATTGCTTTCAGACTTTTGCAAAAGAAACAATATGTTTTTAATCGTTGACGCTATATCGACATTTTTAGCGGATGAATACAAAATGCAAGAGTGGGGAATTGATGTTACAATAATAAGCTCCCAAAAAGGTTTTTGCTTATCGCCCGGACTTTCTTTTGTTTCATTCAGCCAAAAAATGATTGATAAAATCAATAAAAACGATTTTAGAGGAAGTATGTATTTTGATTTTAAAGATTATTTTAAAAATATAACAAGAGGTCAAACACCCTACACTCCCGCTGTTTTTATAATGTATGAATTAAAAGCAATGCTTGATTATATTGACTCAATCGGAGGAAAGAGTGTTCTATTAAATCAAGTTAAAGAAAAATGTTTGCATTTTAGAAAACTTGCAAAAGAAAATGGTTTAAAAATTCCTGACAGTTACAGTTTGTCAAATATGATAACCCCTGTCATTTGCGAAAATGTTAAAGCAGGAGAATTAGTAAAACATCTGAGAGATAAGTATAAATTATGTGTAAATCCTTGCGGGGGCGATATGGCAGATAAAATGTTTAGAGTTTCGCATATCGGAAATACGTCAATTGATGATATAGATGATTTAGTAGAAAAGTTGCAATTAGCTATAGAAAGAGTAAAAAACAAGGAGGCTTTATGCAAGTAAATAACACTCGTTGTTACGGAGACAAAATTGATATAGATAAAACACAAGTTAAAGATTTTTGGAGTGAAAGAGCAAAAAATGCAAAAGATTTAAATACGGTTTTATTAGGCAACCAAAAAACCAGCGAAGAAGGGGATTTAAGAAATAAAGAAGAATTTGAACTCGTTGAAAATTTTCTAGGAAGATTAGAAAATATTTCAATTCTTGATATAGGTTGTGGAATGGGAAGATGGGCAAATAATCTCAAAGATAGAAACTGTAATTATACAGGTGTTGATTTTTCGGAAGATTTTACAAACTTCAATAAAAAAACTTATAAAAACATGAAGTTTTACACTATGGATGCAGAAAACCTTGATTTGTCGCTTCTTGATAAAACATATAATCTTATAATAATAAATGGTGTTTTAATGTACATTAATGATGATTCTTTATACAAAGTTTTCGAAATTATTAAAACACTAAATCCAGATAATATATATTTGCAAGAATCAACAAGCGTAATAAACGAAAGACTAACTTTAAATAAATTTTATTCACAAGAACTTCAAAAAGATTACAGTACAATATACAGAGTTCCTGAGGATTATGAAAAATACATTAAAAATTACCTTCCTGAATATAGAACATTAGACAAAGGTTTATTATTACATGAACATTCAGGAGCAAGAAAAGAAACCAATGCACAATACTGGATATTAAAAAGAGGTAAATAATGATAGGAAATAAAACAGTAGTATATACATCAGGAACTTTTGATATGTTACATATCAATCACCTTAAAATGATTGAGTATGCACGAGCTTTGGGTGATATTTTAATAGTTGGTGTTAATACGGATGAACTT
>CAJOND010000225.1 GCA_905236675.1 Candidatus Rifleibacteriota bacterium
AGAGGCGAGGGGGTTCAAAGCAATTATCAATTAGTAATGAGCAATTAGGAATAGAAGAAGTTGGGGAAAGCAGAGAGTTACGATAGTTAAACCCCTCTTTTGAAACAGTTTTTGAGGTCTGAGGCAGCGGCGGTTGGAATTACAACAGGAGGTTGTAATGGAAGTCGCCAGTTGCCGAAGGCTCAAAAACACTAGCACGAGGTTTGCATAACGTTTTGTTATGTAAAGGCGTAGCCCAAGACGACGAGTGGAGAGGGGACGTCGGATAATAGGCCCATTATCGGATGGCCCCGATGCTCTAGTTGCAGGGTGAAAGTCTGCAACTAGAGCCGAAACTCGTCGGCGCAGCCTCGTGCGGTGTAGTTAGGCATATCCCCTGAAGCTGGGCGAACCCCCGAGCCGATATAAAAAAAGAGGTTTTGCGACTGTGAAAATAGGAGCAAAAACACCGCTAAGGCTTACGCCTTTTTAGAGATAAGAGATTAGGGAAGAGAGATAAGAGGATTGTTTTAGCTTATGAAAGATTTAGCTATAAGAAACATTCTACTATTTAATAAACTTGTTACGACTAACCTCTGGATTGCCACGCAGTCTAAAGACTGCTCGCAATGACGATAGAAAACTTTGAAATTTAGACTTTAGACAAATCTTTTAAGACAAATGACAAAAGACAAAGGACTTATTTAAAGTCTTCTGGGTGGCGTTTCATTATAATGCTTTCCATACCGATACGAATTTGCATATTTGCTATTGTATCGTTATGGTTTCGATTATATCTTTCTTTATAAATATCTGCTAATTGATTTAAAGATTCTAATTTTAGTAAAGATTGTTCTTCTTCGGAAAGTTTAGAAATTATTTCTCTGGCTTTTGTGCGGTTTTCTTTTTCTTTTTGGATCTGGACGTATTCCAACTCTTTCTGTTTTGCTTCTCTAATTGCTGTCTGCTTTTGACGATCGGCTTCTTCCTTTTTGAGTTCCTGATCTTCCTGATATGCCAAACCATAATCATTTTCTAAAGACTTGCTCAAATAGGCTCTGTAATTAATATCATTTGACTTATCATTTGAATACAAAATATTACGGATAACGTAGTTTTTACCTTTTTGCTCAAAATACTTGGTAATCAATTTTCTATAAGAAGCTAATTTCTGATATTTTTCCGGCAAAAGTTCAACCAGTTCATTTATAAAAACATCAACTTCATCTTCAGGTTTTGATTTTATATCGTTTGACTTTTGATTTGACGGAAAAGCTTGTTTATGAATAATAAAACGGATTGCATAAATACTACGACCTCTTTTTATTTCATCAAAGTCAAAATAAATATCACTCTTTTCTTTTAATTCCTTTTGGATAGGCTTAATAACTCTTTGCTTGAAATTTCCATATAGAGGATAAGTATTTTCATCTAAGTCGAGCATCCATCTAAGATCATCAATAGAAATCTCTCGTTTCCCTATTGATTCATATTGTTTTAGAAGTTCATAAATTCTAAAAGAAAAGATATTTTTAAACTTTATAGCTACGCTTAAGCTGAAACTAGTAAAGTTTTTCTTTAATTTAAGCAAGTATGGTTTAAGTTCTTTATCGAAACGTAAAGTTATAGAACCAGATCTTGGATTATGTATAGCAGCACACAACCAAGCAAATTGTTCTGTTTGTCCATTTTCTTTTTTTACTTTAAAAACTTTCTTCAATAAAGTGTCTGTAACACCTATCATAGTTGAATATAAAGAACTTGAATCTATTTGAGCGATTTCAGCCAATTCTTTAACAGGTATTTCATAATCTTTAAAATCAGAATCATCTGGTTCTATTCTTGAAGCAAGAAACAATATAATGCGTGCTTCCTGCAAAGTAAGTTTGTAGCAAGCTTCAACCAAAGCATTAGATTGAACTATCAAATCTTTTTTCAAAATATGCCTCAAAAAATATGATATAATATAACATTTAGCAAAAACATAAACAATAAAAATAACAAATTAGGTTCTTTTATTTTAAAAATATAACAAAACATCAAAATTGTTATATTTAACATCAAAATTGTTATACTTAACATCAAAATTGTTATATTTAACATCAAAATTGTTATACTTAACATCAAAATTGTTATATTTAACATCAAAATTGTTATATTTAGCTTTCAAGACACCTCTTTTTATGCTATTTACAGAAGCGCTAAAATATTTAAAACTATTAAAAGTACTAAAATACTACAAACAAGAGAAATCTTTAACTTTGTACATAAAATTTAACTAAAACCAATCTTCAGTTTGTTTGTCTGTTTTTGTACCTCTATGAAAAATTTTTGACACTTAAGCATAAATGACCCAAATTTCAATTTTTTTAGTATGGCTAGTAAAAATATATTAAAAAATTAAAATCGTTTGAAATTGGGCGTTTATTTGTCCTTATTTTAGATTTGGCAATTTTTAGAATAATTTTTAACAAAAATTTAACTATAACAAATTTGATGTAAAATTTATTAAGCACTTAATGGAATTTTCCCATACTTTTCTTTAAAAAAGTCAAAATTTGTCAGTTTGATTTTGAACCCAACTTGGCTATAAAACTCTC
>CAJOND010000226.1 GCA_905236675.1 Candidatus Rifleibacteriota bacterium
CCAGAATTAAATAAATCAGGTAATCTTATTGTAAAAGCAGAAAACTATAAAGAGTATAAAACAAGCTATGGTGCTACTTCCTATGATAGAGACTATAGAATTAACAATATAGATCTTGAATTCGATTATTTTACTATTAACGGTCGTGTTTTTGATTATGTTACTTTAGCACCTGTAAAAGATGCAGAAATTACCTTTGTTTACGAATACGGTGAAGGTCAATCTGACACTGTTAAAACAGATGAAACTGGCAGATATTCAATTAATCCTGCACTTGGTAAAAATGGTACATTACAGGTAATTAAAGAAGGATATATTGATAAAAAAGAAAAATTCAGCGCTCAAGGAGCAGGTGCGGTTCTAAATATATATTTATGAAATCAGACCTGTTAACGAATGCTGGACAATAAATGGAAAAGTTCAGGAAAATAAAACCTGGTTCCCTATTGCAGGGGCTGAAGTAGGTTTCAAATATGATGAGGGTGGACAAGTAGCTTCTGTAACTACGGACGCTCTTGGAAACTTCCAAATTAAGCCATTAATAAATAAACCAGGTAAGCTTATATCAAAACATATATAGATTCTTTTGGTGCTCGTAGTAGTGGAAGAGACGTTTATCAGAATTCTTTCAGAATGTATCACAATTATTGGACAGTTAGCGGAACTGTTGTTGATTATAAGACCTTAGAACCTGCCGTAGGTGTTAGTGTCTGCTGGATTTATGATAAATCTTCAGACAAGACTCCTGAAGTTAAAACAGACGAAAAAGGTTTTTATCAATTTAATATAGACGCAGATAGGGCCGGTGCTATAGAATTTAGCGGCGATGGCTGGGTTACAAAAAAAGAAAATAACGGTGCTCGCGGTAGTGATGATTTTGCATATTGGAAACACGATCTGCATAAAACAGATGAAACCTTTACTTTAACAGGAAAAGTTGGAGACTATTTTACTAAATATTATATTGAAGGAGCAAAAGTATCCTTTACTTATGATGATGGTGGAGAAGTAGCTACTGAAACAGACAAACTAGGTAATTATACTCTTTATCCTTTAATCAATAAACCAGGTAAAGTAATTGTTTCAAAAGACAGTTATATTACTTACAAAACAGGTTCTATCAGAAGAAACGATACTAAAGATCAGGCAACAGAAAATTGCACTCTTTATCATAATTACTGGACTCAAACAGGAAAAGTAGTTGATTATAAAACTGGCGATGGTGTAAAAGACGCAACTCTTACCTTCTATTATGAAGATGGTAGCCAAATTGATTGTACTACTGATGAAAATGGTTATTATAAAATAACACCTGAAAATAATAAAAAAGGCAAAATAGCTATAACTTGTGAAGGTTATACTCCGAGAAGAGAAGGTGAAACCTACAGAGGGTCAGATGATTTTGTTGTATATAATTATGATATTAAGAAAGCACAAGATACTTATACTATCGTAGGCAGAGTATTTAATGATAAGGATAAAAAACCTGTATCTGGTGCTACTGTAGAATATACTGCTAAAGATGGAACTAAGTTGTCTGCTACTACTGATGAAAAGGGTGATTATATTCTTAATGCTCCATTGAGCCAAGACGGAAGCTTTAAAGTAACTGCTAAAGGCTTCAAAGAAGGTAAAGACACAATTGGTTCTAAATCTGACAGTAGAGACAGAGCTGTTAGAGATTTCTATCTGGCAAAATAAAAGAGATGAGAGATGAGAGGCAAGAGATTAGAGGATTGTTTAGTTTGTAACCTAACGAATTATTGCTAATTATCGTTAGTTTGAGTTCTAAACAATTCCCTTATCTCTAACCTCTTTTCTCTAATCTCTAAAAAAACTGATTATTACAGAGTTTATGGTTGCTAACAAAGATTGTTATAGCAGAAATTAACGATACGGAGCTGGTATGAGAAGGTTTTGTTTTTTATTTGGATTTTTACTTACAACTAATATATTGCTTGCCCAAGATACCTGGACTTTGAAAGATATTGAGCTTGAAATGATTAAATGCCCTGCTGGAGAATTCTTAATGGGTAGTCCTAAGGGTGAAATGGGCAGAGACTTGAAAGAAATACAACATAAAGTAATTCTTAGCGATTCCTTTATGATTGGCAAATATGAAGTAACTCAAAAGCAATACAAAGCTGTAATGGGCAAAAATCCATCAAAATTCAAAAATGATTCTCAGCCAGTTGAACTAGTTAATTGGAATGATGCAAAAGAGTTCTGCGAAAAGCTGAATACAAAGTTTTCTTCTTCCATTCCGTCTGGTTTTAAATTTGACCTTCCTACAGAAGC
>CAJOND010000227.1 GCA_905236675.1 Candidatus Rifleibacteriota bacterium
TTGCACGAGGATATCTAACAAATATTTGTTCAAGCTCACTTATTAGTTCGCCATCATCTACATAAACTCCGTGAGAAACTTTTTTATATTTTCTGTCATCTACACTCTTGTAGGCTTTATTGATATTTCCTTCAATTTTAACAATTTCTTCCCAAGTATAAACCATGTTTTTATTTTAAGATTTCGGAAGGAATATTTCAATATTTTTCCTTCCTATTTTTTATAATTTTATGCCAGTGTCATGACAATTGACCTCAAAATAGGTCGTGTGCGTGGACATTTAAAGGCACGATTGAATGTCGAGACACGTACAAATTGTATGTATCTTTTTGTTTTATCTTATATACAAGATACAAGAATAAGATGGTTGAAACTCAACCCTCTCACCCAGGGATAGATATGAACTTCCATCGTTTCTCCATGCACAAACAATTAATTCTTGAATAATAAATACATCTTAGCTATACTAACTACGTGGTTACTAACTACGTGGTTACTAGGAGGATTTATGATGGAATATTATGGTAGAAAAGAAGAATTAAACATTTTGGAATCTAAATATCAAAGCGCCAAATTTGAATTTGGATATTTGTATGGCCAGAGAAGAATTGGTAAAACATCACTAATAGAAATGTTTAGAAAGAATCATAAATCAATCATTCTTTTTGCTACCGATAGTGAAGATATTAAAATTCGTGAATCTTTTTGCAATCAGTTAGCGGACCAAACAGGTATACAAGGTTTTTATAGTGACTGGGATAGTTTTTTAAAAGTAATTGGAGATTATTTCGGTGAAGAAAAAGGAATCGTTGTTATCGATGAATATCCAAATATCTTATTAACTAGAGATGGCAAAAGGAAAAAGACAGACTTTGTTTCTAAATTACAAAAAGCCATAGATTATCAATATAAATATCAACAATTCACATTATTGTTAACTGGAAGTAATGTTACCTTTATGGAGAAAGAGATAAAGGATACAAAAGCGCCTTTATATGAAAGGCATACTTTCCAATTACAATTATTTAAATTCAATTGGGATGAAGCCCTTATTCCTTTAAAAAAGATAGATAATTATGAAAAAGCAAAAATAATTGCTTTAACTAACACCTATCCTCTATATCTATCACTTATAGATGATAACCTTAATTTTGATGAGAATTTAAATAATCTATTCTATAGTAGAGAATCTGTATTTATTGATGATCCAAATAAATTATTTACTTCCGCGATTGTTGAAAGTGGCTTTTACGCTTCTATACTTGATTCTATTGCAAATGGGATTAACACGATTAGTGCCATTGCAGAAAGATTAAAAACGGAAACTGGTAAGGTTTCCAAGTACATGGATGAATTAATGAAGGCAAGTGTAGTAAGAAAAAAGACAGTATTTATGTCATCAAGACAAACATATTATGTTATTAACGACCCAATGTTAGCCTTCTATTATCGATTTATTAGAGATAATGTAGAAATGATTAAATTAGGATATGGAAAATTAATAAGAAAAAAACAAGAAAACGCAATAGATGATTTTATTCATCACTATTTTGAAAATGAATGCATTGAATATTTATCATATTTAAATAAAAAAGGCCAACTACTTGATTTATATTACGATTTAAGTTGAAAATTCATCATTAGGAAGAAGCATAGAAATTGATATTATCGCCTCCACGAATGATTGCCTATTAATTGGAGAATCAAAACTAACAAAAAATAAAAGAACAGTTAAAGATTATTACGATATTTTAGAAGACATATCCGTTCCTCCATTTACTAGTTTTAAAACCAAAGAAATATATCTTTTTGGTGCGAGTGGTTTTGAAAACGATTTATTAGAAAAAGAGGATTCAAATTTACATTTAATTGATTTAACCACAATATTTAATGTTCAATAGGAGAATATTATAAAGTTCTATCATTAAGCTTCTAAAAGCGATAAAAAAGGGATTCATTATAGGCTCAAATTGAGGCCTGCACCGAACTAATTATGATGAAGCCAGAATAGGAATTTGCTAGAGTCTATATTGATGATTTAGGAATAGATGGTCTAATTCAATATAATCCAATTAACTTGTCCAGGAAACAGGGTACATATCAGTTGCAACTTGACCCAAAATTTTGATTTTTTAATGGCAAATTATACACATTAGAAAAAACTGAATGGCAAGAGATTTAAACACGAGCACTATATAAAACCAGGCATATTTCGTAGCCTGGTTTTTTGTAATTTAAGATTAGAGCTTATTTAACTAATAAGCGAACAATCAATAAGGAAAATCAGGTGTGACTGAAAAGTCAATACCATTTGCAACCAACGAATTCATTTTTTCTTTTAGTTCAACAGCCCTAGCCTTAAGCAAAATGCCACCATTTTCAAAAAGATTCTTTGAAGCGATAAAATTTAGACCAGTCAAATGAGATATAAATTTTATTTGTTCCATTGAAAGATTAATCGATGGTTTTAAAACAACCTCATAATCAGTGTCATCTAAATCAATGTCTTCCCATTTTGTAGTGGCAATTTTGCAACCACATTTTGGGCAGGTAAGATTCAAAGCTGGCTTCTCATAAACAGCAATCATTTCGGTACCACATTTTGGGCAAATATATTTATTTTCTTCCATGTTTTCTGGAACAAATTTTACAAAATCTCCTCTTCTACCATTGTCAGAAATCCAATGTGTGCCATTTGGATATTAATAATGTATCCGTTCCCAGCTGTGTTAAATACCACGGTACTTCTGCCTTGATAATAATCCAGTTATTTTATAAAGATAAATTGCCATTCAATTCATGAAACAACGATGATTATCTATTTTTTATTATTCGCTGAACTTATATTTACATAAATTTCGGAAGGAATATTTCAATATTTTTCCTTCCAAAATATCTGTGATTTAAATTTTATAAAGATAATTGATTATGCAAGATTTTATATCTTCGTAGTCTTTATTAAGCCAGGACCCACTTGAATTAATATATCCATCAATAAAGAACTGATTTTCCAATGTATCAATAACATTATTTATTACATCTTGTGTGTCTTTAATATCTTTTATGGGATTAAGTGTTAATAATTCTAAACATTTTCTTACTATATCAACATTAATTGACTTATTTTTAATAAGATAATACATATCGTCAATATCTTTAAACCTAGTACTTGCCGCTCCTATTTTTGCCAAAGATAATAATTTCTCCGCGAACATTTGTTCTGGAGGGTTTACTAATAAAGTTATGTCTTTACTATTCTCAAATGTAAAACACATTTTATCTTGATTAATCGCTAGCAAAGTGTGAACCCCAATATCTAACTTAAATTTTATTGATTCTGTTTTGTCTTTAATAATTAATCCAACCCTTTTGCCGTGGTAATCTTGCTGGTGTAATTCTTCTATTTTCCCATTGATTAATACTTTGTATTCAGGATCTTTTTTATTTAAAATATTAACAAATAATTCAATATCGCTATCATTAGAAATGCTATACCGAATAAAATCAAAATCTAAATCGGTTGTTGTTCTTCTTTGCTCTTTGGTCATGTTATACATAACGACACCACCTTTAAGAAGAATAGAATCCACATATTTAGATTTTTCTATTTTTGAAAGGATAATTAACTGTGCGGTTAAATTTCTTGCTTGCGCTAGTGTGAACCCTTTAGTGATGTAACTTTCGATATATTCTTTTATGGTTTTATTCATATCATTTCCTGTATTTCTTTTAATAGTCTATGGCTACTCCTCATTTTCATACAATAGTCGCTTACTTTTCTCATGGAAATAGCTCCCATTGATTTTAAAACGCGATAAGAAGAA
>CAJOND010000228.1 GCA_905236675.1 Candidatus Rifleibacteriota bacterium
ATTAATTTTGGCTCTGCAAAATCTTCAATATGTTTAGCAGTATGCAGTAATTGTTCTTGTTCTTTTATATCATAGGCTGATAAAATTCTTTGAATTTCTTTTCTATTTTGCAGAAATTCTTTCACATTTTCAATAACAAATTTTTCAATTTCTCCGGCAGGGATTTTTGAAACTGAACCGGCTTTTGATTTTTTGTATTTCTTAATAGCCTGACTAATATAGTATCTGTATCTTCTTCCATGGCAGCTGCTATGTGATGGAGTCATTTTATTGTTTTTATCATCAAATATTAAGCCTGTCAGCAGAGAATTTGATGAACATCTTGTTCCGCAAACTTTATCAATTTTATTTTCATATAAAAGTTTTTGTACCTTATTAAAAGTTGTATCATCAATAATTCCGTCATGCTCGCCTTCATAAACATTGTCTTTATGTACGATTTTACCAATATAGACTTTGTTGGAGAGCATATGATAAAGCTGACCTTTAAAAAATTCTCGTCCCTTTTTAGTTTTAATATCCTCTTTTTCAAGCCAATCTTTTAACTTTGGAACGCTTTGCAGTTCCAAATATTTATCAAAAATCAATTTAACTTTCTGCGCATCATCTTCTTTAATGGCAAGTGTTGTACCAACTTTTTCATATCCAAGCGGAGTGCATCCACCCATCCACATTCCTTTTTTCTTTGATGCTGCGATTTTATCCCGAATTCTTTCTCCGGTAACTTCTCGTTCAAATTGGGCGAATGACAATAATATATTTAAGGTCAATCTTCCCATAGAAGTTGTGGTATTGAATTGCTGTGTTATTGATACAAAGGACGTTCCATGCTTATCAAAAACATCTATTATTTTTGAAAAATCCATCAAAGAACGTGTTAATCTATCAACTTTATAAACTACAACAATATCTATTTTACTATCCTCTATATCTAATAGCAGCTCTTGAAATGCAGGACGATTCATTGTACCTCCGGAATAACCGCCGTCATTATATTCCTTTTTAATAAGTACCCAACCCTCGTGCATTTGTGATTTTATATAAGCCTCGCAAGCCTCTCTTTGAGCATCAAGAGAGTTGAAGTCCTGTTCTAATCCTTCCTCTGATGATTTTCTAGTATAAATAGCGCATCTGATTTTCTTTTTATCCATTTGCTACCCCGAAAAATTTCTTCCCGTTCCAATGTGTACCCGTTATTACATTTGCAATAGCTGACAGGCTTTTGTATGTATTATTTTTATATTTAAAGCCGTTTTCAATAGCGATAACTTCATGTTTTTCGCCTTTAAATTCCCTTATGAATTTCGTTCCGGCTGTTACTCCAAATTGCTTAACCTTGTTTATGTTTACTGATTTACTTTTAGAATATTCGTTAACTAATTTATCTATTCTTTTCTGCAATATATCTGAATTTTCACCAAATTCAAGCTTCCATAAAATATCTTTTATAAGAAAAGATTTTGTAAACCCTTCTGGAGCTTCCGTATTAAAATATCCATAATACATTGCCTGAAGCTCTTTTTGTGTAAGACTTTGGAAGTTTTCTTTAGTTGGCAGATTTTTTTTCATTGATAAAATCCTTAATTACTTGTACTTACATAAATCGCTCTCAAAGCGAATTATCTCAAGTATTTACAAGCAACAAAGACACATTTTGTATCAATAAAAATTAAAAGAAGTATTTCATATCAACTTCAAAAAATTGAGCAAGTTTATAAAGAGTTTTGATATTAACGGGGTGTTTGCCAAGTTCTATATTAGATAAATGGTCACGTGAAATATCCACTTCAAAGGCAACATTTTCTTGGGTTAGACCTCTGTCTAACCTCAAAGCTTTCAATTTTCTTCCAAGTTCATTCTGTATTTTCCTAATGCCCATGGGAAAATTGTAGAATGTAGTCAACAAAATATCAGTCGAACACATTCTACAAAATCAGTTAATAAAGTTGATATAATTAGTTTTTTAGCATATTATTTTCTTATGTAACGAGAATGTCCAAATCTGACGCAGATATATGTTAT